>DASVQE010000105.1:0-36926 GCA_036389275.1 Thermoanaerobaculia bacterium | reverse complement strand
AGGCCAATCAATGGGGTCTGGGGCCCTCGGCCCCAGCCGCCGGAGGCCCCTCGTCGTTCCCTGAAGCCCCTCACCCCAGATACTGCTGAATCGAAGCGATGAAGGTCTTCACGTCGATCGGCTTGGAGATGTACCCGTCGCAGCCTGCTTCGAGGAAGCGGTCCTTATCGCCGCGCATGGCGTGCGCGGTCAGCGCGAGGATCGGTACGCGGCGCATCCGCTCATCTGACTTCATCGCTCGGACCACGGATAGGCCGTCCATGCCTGGCAGGTGGATATCCATCAATACGAGGTCGGGCGCGCCGTCGCGGGTGACGGCGAGAGCCTCTTCGCCGCTGGTCGCCTTGACGATCTCATAGCCGCCCTCTTCGAGGAGAAACTCGACGAGCTGCATGTTCATGTCGTTGTCCTCGACGACGAGAATGCGGCGGCTCATGGGGATGCGTGTGAGTGTACGCCTAAGACCCTGCTTTCGGCGACGCGCCGCGGGGTGCGGCGGGCGGAAAATACGACGGATCGAGATCGACCTTCGCCGCGCGCTGCAGCCGCGACACCGTCTCCTCGATCGCCTGCTGCTGCATCTGCTGCGAGAGCAGCGGCCGCAGCTCCTCGAGCGTCGGCTCCGTCACCTGGAAGATGTGCACGCCGAGCTGCGTGCGCACCGGATCGCTCACCTCGCCCGGCTTGAGCCGCGACACGACCGCGGCGATCTCCGGCGGCAGCATCTCCATGCGCGTCGGACCCAGCGAGCCGCCGCGCTGCGCCGTCTCGGCGTGATCCGACTGCGCGCGCGCCACCTCGGCGAAATCGGCGCCGCCGCGGATGCGCGTCGCGAGTGCGGCCGCCTTCTGCATCGCCGCCGCTTCCGGAAGCGCGGCCCCGTTGCGCGCCGGGATCTGCCCGCCCTGCACCGCCACCAGGATGTGGCGCAGATTGATCACCACCTTGCGCTGCCGCTCGTACTCGCCGCGGATGCGCATCTCCATCGTGTCCTTGATCAGCTTCTCGAGCGCCTTGCCGGCGGTGATCTGCGAGCGGGCGATGTCGATCTGCGTCTGCACTGCCGGATCGCTGGTGACGCCGAGGCGGCGGGCCTCCTGTTCGAGAGACTTCAGCTTCACCAGCTCGTCGGCCATGGCCCGCTTGCCCGCGGGTGTGGCATAGAACGACCGCGACTCCGCCGGCGCGCTGGAGAGAAAGGCCTCGAACTCGCGCTGCGTCACCGCCTCGCCGTTGA
The DNA here is from genome assembly GCA_036389275.1 of Thermoanaerobaculia bacterium. Classification (GTDB taxonomy): domain Bacteria; phylum Acidobacteriota; class Thermoanaerobaculia; order Gp7-AA8; family Gp7-AA8; genus QHVT01. The sequence goes on along the minus strand of DASVQE010000105.1, from coordinate 35,689 downwards.
CGCGCATGACCACCTTGCCGCTGACTGCTTTGGACGTTGACGACGAACCGTCGGCCGCCGGCACGAACGGCTGCGAGACCACCGGAGGCAGATTCGGCTGCGCGGCGGCCAGCCCGAAGCAGACGGCGAGGACGATCAGTACGGCCACAGCGGCAACGGCGATGTCTTTTCTCACTTGATTCCTCATCGATGCTTGTGAAATGTTTCACGCCGCGTCGCGCGGCGCTCAATCTGCATCAGCAAAGCACCTATGGCTAAAGTTACCATCGACGGAAACGAAGTCGAAGTGCAGGATGGCATCAACGTCATCGAAGCCGCCAAGGCGGCCGACATCCACGTTCCGCACTTCTGCTACCACCCTTCGCTGAGCATCGTCGGCCAGTGCCGCATGTGCCTCGTCGAAGTGGAAGGCATGCCGAAACTGCAGGCCGGCTGCGCCACGCCGGTCAAGGACGGGATGAAAGTCCACGTCTGGAACGACAAGGTCGACAAGGCGCGCAAAGGGCAGATGGAGTTTCTGCTCATCAACCATCCGCTCGACTGCCCCATCTGCGACAAGGCCGGCGAGTGCCCGCTGCAGGACTACTCCTTCAACTACGGCTCGGTCACCTCGCGCTACGGCGAGTTCAAACGCACCTACCCCGGCATGGATCGCACGGCCATCGGCCCGCACGTGATCCAGAACATGAACCGCTGCATCCACTGCACGCGCTGCATCCGCTTCACCGCGGAGATCACCGGCACGAGCGAGCTGGCCTTCTTCAAGCGCGGCGCGTCGACGGAGGTGGGCGTCTTTCCCGGCACGCCGCTCGACAACTGGATGAGCGCCTGCGTGACCGACATCTGCCCGACCGGCGCGCTCACGCCGCGCGAGTTCCGCTTCGAGAACCGCGTCTGGAACCTCGACTCCACCGACTCGATCTGCAACGGCTGCGACGTCGGCTGCAATCTCTTCATCGGCCATCGCAACGGGCAGGTCTTCCGCTACCGGCCGCGCGTCAATCCGGAGGTCAACGACCACTGGCTCTGCGACTACGGCCGCTTCTCGTACGAGCGTTACGAGACCGACCGGGTGGTCGTGCCGAAGGTGCGCAACGAAGACGACTACCTCGGCATCGCCGCGTGGGACGAAGCGCTCGACGCCGTCGAAGCGGGTTTCCGCGGCGCGCAAAACGTCTTCGTCATCGCCTCCGCACAGATGACCAACGAGGAAGCGTGGATGGCCAAAACGCTCTTCGACAAAGTCGGGGCGAAGATCGCCGTCATGGTCGATCCCATCGGCCCGATCAAGATGAAGTCGCGCACCGAGTGGCTCCTCGGCACGCAGGGCGGGCCGAATTACCGCGGCGTGCGGGCGGTGGTCGGCGACGCCGAGATGGACAACATCTTGACCAACGGCGCGGACGGCATCGACCTCCTCTACATCTGCGACGCGAGCTTCAGCGACCGCGCCTCCGACCCGGCCGTCATCGCCAACCTCCGCAAGGCGAAGTTCCTGATCGTCCACGCCTGGGACGCCAACCATCCGCTCAACGACGTGGCCGACGTGGTCATCCCCGGCGCCATCCATCCGGAGAAAGACGGCACCTACACCAACCTGCAGGGCCGCGTGCAGCGCATTCATCAGGCCTTCCCGCCGAAGGGACAGGCCGCCACCGATCTCGAGTCGCTGCGGCGCATCGGCGCGCGCCTCTTCCCCGAGGACGAGGCGTTCCGCAGCGCCGACGTCCTCGACATCTTCGCCACGCTGCGCGCGCAGATGCCGGAGCTTGCGGAGGTCTCGGCCTGATGGCGCACGCGTTCGACCTCACCGACGTGCTGCTGACGATCCTCAAGATCGCCATCGTGCTCGGGCTCTGGCTGAACATCACCCCGATCATGGTCTGGATCGAGCGCCGCGGCAGCGCGCTGATTCAGGACCGCCCGGGGCCGAACCGCGTCGGGCCGCTCGGCCTGCTGCAGTCGTTCGCCGACGCGCTCAAGTTCATCCTGAAGGAAGACATCATCCCGGCGCGTGCGCACAAGTGGCTCTACACCATCGCGCCCGCCTTCGGACTGCTGCCGGCGCTCACCACCATCGCCGTCGTGCCGTGGGGCCGCGGCTTCACCCTGCCGGAGAAGCATTGGTTCGGCCGCACCTGGTTCGCCGGAGGCCGCTGGTTCGAGCCGGTCGTGGCGGACGTCAGCGTCGGCATCCTGGTCGTCTTCGCCCTGGCCTCGCTGGCGGTCTACGGCATCACCACCGCCGGCTGGGCCTCGAACAACAAGTATTCGCTCTTCGGCGGGATCCGCGCCTCGGCGCAGATGATCTCGTACGAGCTCTCGCTGACGCTGGCCGCGGTGAGCGTGCTGCTGGTGGCCGGCTCGCTGCGCCTCACCGACGTGGTCTGGCACCAGGCCGGGACGTTCGTGCTCTTCGACACCGTCCGCCTGCCGGCCTGGAACATCTTCTCGCCGGCGATGTGGCTCAGCTTCCTGATCTTCACCGTCTCCGGCTTTGCCGAGACGAACCGCCTGCCGTTCGACTTCGCCGAGGCGGAGGCAGAATTGGTGGCGGGATACCATACAGAATATTCATCCATGAAATTCGCACTCTTTTTCATGGCGGAATATATGTCGATGGGCACCATGGCCGCGCTGATCGCCACGCTGTACCTCGGCGGCTGGGACATCCCCTGGTGGAACGAGCCGGCCACCTGGTGGGCGTTCGCGCTGTCGTTCCTGATGTTCCTGGCCAAGGTCGGCCTGCTGATGTTCATCTTCGTCTGGGTGCGCTGGACCATTCCCCGGCTCAAGTACGACATCCTCATGCGCCTCGGCTGGAAGGTCTTCCTGCCGCTGGCCCTGCTGAACATCGTCATCGTGGCCGCGTTCATCGCCGGAGGTTGGCTCTAGTGTCGGAGATCGTGGTCTTTTTCTTCTTTGCCGCGGTGGCCGTCCTCTTCGCGCTCGTGGTCGTGCTGCACCGCAATCCGGTGGTCGGCGCACTTTCGCTGGTGGCGTCGTTCTTCGCCCTGGCGGTGATGTACGTGCTGCTCGAGGCGCCGTTCCTGGCCGCGCTGCAGGTGATCGTCTACGCCGGCGCGATCATGGTGCTGTTCCTCTTCGTGATCATGCTGCTCAATCTGCAGCACGCGCCGGAGCCGTCCACGCGGCCGGTGCAGCAGTTCCTCGGCTACACGACCTCGGCCGCCTTCGGCATCGGCCTGGTCTACTTCCTCTGCAAGTACGCCGTCTTCGCCGCGCTGCCGTCCGGGCCGTTCATCGCCAACGCCAGAGTCCTCGGCGTGGCCATCTTCGAGAGCTACGTCTTCCCGTTCGAGATGGTGTCGATCCTGCTGCTCGCGGCCATCGTCGGCGCGCTGATCCTCAGCGGCCGCAGCATCAAGGGCGGACGCGCAGCCATCGGCGAGGAGCTGCCGCGATGATCCCGACGCACTGGTTCCTGATCCTCAGCGCCATCCTCTTCACCATCGGCGTCTGCGGCGTGCTGACGCGCAAGAACGGCATCACGATTTTCATGTCGATCGAGCTCATGGTGAACGCGGTGAACCTGACGTTCCTCGCCTACGCCAGGCAGTTCCATCAGGTGCACGGGCTGATCTTCGTCTTTTTCATCATGGCGGTGGCGGCGGCCGAAGCCGCGGTCGGGCTCGCCATCTTCATCTCCCTTTTCCATCACCGGGACACCATCGACGTCGACGAAGCGAATCTGATGCATTGGTAAATCAGGTGCTAAGTGCTAAGTGCTAAGTGCTGGCTTCGCCGTTTTTCAGCACTTAGCACTTAGTACTTAGCACTCAGCACCTTGTGCTCCGGCACAGCGGTCGCATTGTTCAGCTCCGTACAAGGAGTGAACGATGGACAAGACTGAAAAGCTCATTGACTGGGACGAGAACGAACGGCAGGACCGCAACCGCAACGGTCTGGACGACGGCATCGAGCCGCCGCCGGTGGATGTGCGGAGCGGTTCGGAGAAGCTGGCCCAGCGGCTGCGCGAGAACAGCGGTTCCGTCGACCCGAGCCTCTCGGCCGGCGACATCGACGCCCGCTGGGACATGGCTGAGTCGCAGGGCGACGAAGCGGTGGCCGGCAGCATGCCCACTCCGGGACAGAACAACGTCCAGGAAATGGGCGAGGCTCTCGGCATCACCTACGCCGACGACGAAGAGCTGAAAGTGGGCGAGAAGGAACGCGCCCGCGACAAGCAGCGCTGGGAGCTCGATCCCGCATCCTCGGATGACTGGGTCGAGAGGAACAAGGAAAGTTAGTTCGGTGCGCGGTTCTCCTCGCACCGGACGTGTGAGGAGAATGATGAGCGATGAACGATGAACGATGAACGATGAACGGGCTCGCGCCTCGGTTCATCGTTCATCGTTCATCGTTCATCGTTCCGCGCAACGATGCTCAACAATCTCTGGCTGATCCCGCTCCTGCCGTTTGTTGGCTTCCTGCTGAACGGACTGTTCGGCAAGCGCGCCGGTAAGGGGTTCGTCACGGCGGTGGCGCTCGGCGCGTCGCTGGCGGCGGCGATCGCCGGCACGATCGCGGTCGTGCAGTACAACGCCGTCTACGAGCATGGCGAGCGGCACGTCAATCTCGTCTACAACTGGTTCCACTCGGGCAACGTCGCCGCCGACATCGCCTTCCAGCTCGATCCGCTCTCCATCGTCATGCTGATGGTCGTGACGTGGGTCGGCTTCCTCATCCACGTCTACTCCGTCGGCTACATGCATCACGAAGAGGGTTACTGGCGCTACTTCGCCTACCTCAACCTCTTCCTCGCGGCGATGCTGATCCTGATCCTCGGGAGCAGCTACCTGTTCATGTTCGTCGGGTGGGAAGGCGTCGGTCTCTGCTCGTACCTGCTGATCGGCTTCTACTACGAGACCGACTACGCGCCCGCCGCCGGCAAGAAGGCCTTCATCGTCAACCGCATCGGCGACTTCGGTTTTCTCGTGGCGATGTTCCTCATGCTCGCCTACCTCGGCAGCGTCGACTTCGCCGCCGTGCAGCAGCGCGCCGCCGCGGGCGGGCTCGCCTCGTGGCTCCTGCCGGCCATCTGCCTGCTGCTCTTCCTCGGTGCGTGCGGCAAGTCCGCGCAGATCCCGCTCTACGTCTGGCTGCCGGACGCCATGGCCGGCCCCACGCCCGTCTCCGCGCTCATCCACGCGGCCACGATGGTCACCGCAGGCGTCTACATGATCGCCCGCTCGAACGTGCTCTATCGCCTCGCGCCGCAGGCGATGATGGTCGTGGCGCTGATCGGCGGACTGACGGCGCTCTTCGCCGCCACCATCGGCCTGCGGCAGTTCGACATCAAGAAAGTCCTCGCCTACTCGACCGTCTCGCAGCTCGGCTTCATGTTCATCGGCGTCGGCGTCGGCTCATTCAGCGGCGGCGTGTTTCACCTGGTGACGCACGCCTTCTTCAAGGCCTGTCTCTTCCTCGGCTCCGGCTCGGTCATTCACGCCATGAGCGGCGAGCAGGACATCCGCAACATGGGCGGTCTGCGCACGAAGATCCCGCAGACCTACCGCACCTTCGCCATCGCCACCTACGCCATCGCCGGCCTGCCGCTGGCGGCCGGCTTCTTCTCGAAGGACGAGATCCTCGCCTCGGCGTGGGCCACGCCGTACTTTCCGCTGGTCGGCAAACTGGTCTGGCTCCTCGGGACGCTCGCTGCCTTCTGTACGGCGTTCTACATGTACAGACTTCTGTATCTGACGTTCTTTGGGGACTTCCGAGGAACGCACGAGCAGGAACATCACCTCCATGAATCGCCCGCGTCGATGACCATCCCGCTGTGGATTCTGGCGGCGCTCTCGATCTTCGGCGGACTGCTCTCGCTGCCGCACGGCGTCTGGCACGGGCCGAGTCTCGCGAGCTGGCTGCACTCGGTGGTGCCGGAAGTCGAAGGCGCGCATCACATCATCGAGATCCCGTTCGCGCAGGAGCTGCTCGTCGCCGCGATCTCGACGGCGGTGGCCATCGCCGGCTGGCTGGTGGCGCGCAGCCTCTACAAGGACAAGCAGCTCGCCAGCGACGCCGCCTTCGCCGCGCGCGCGCCGGGCGTCGCTCGCGCCATCGAGAACAAGTGGTACGTCGACGAGCTCTACGCCGCGATCATCGTCCGTCCGCTGGCCGCGCTGTCGCGCTTCTTCTGGCGCGGCGTCGACGCGGTCATCGACGGCATCGCCGCCATGCTCGGCTTCATCGTGCGCGGCTTCGGCGATCTGATGCGCTTCTTCCAGACCGGCAACGTGCGCAACTACGCGCTGATGTTCTTCCTCGGGGTGGTCGTGTTCATCGCATTCTTCGTGTGAAAGAGAAAGGTGCTGAGTGCTGAGTGCCAAGTGCTGTCGCGTGATGCGTGGTTGCGCCACGCAGCGCGTGCCAGCACTTAGCACTGAGCACTCAGCACTTCATTGAGACCTATGCCGATACTGTCGCTACTGCTCTGGGTCCCGATCGCGGCCGCGGTCGTGCTGGCCTTTTTCCCGCGCACCGCGGTCATCGCCATCAAGGGGTGGGGGCTGTTCTGGTCCGCGGCCGTCTTCATCATCTCCCTCGGCCTCTGGCGCGGCTGGGAAGAAGGTGAGGCCGGCTTCCAGTTCGTGGAGACCCTCAACTGGATACCCCAGTGGGGTATCCGGTACGCCCTCGGCGTCGACGGCATCACGCTCTGGCTGGTCCTGCTCACGACCTTCCTCACGCCGCTGATCTTCCTCTCCTCCTGGAACGCCGTGCACAAGCATCCGAAGGAGTACGTCATCGCCTTCCTGGTGATGGAGACGGCCATGATCGGCGCCTTCGTCGCCACCGACCTGCTCCTCTTCTACGTCTTCTTCGAGCTGATGCTCCTGCCGATGTATCTGGTGATCGGCGTCTGGGGCGGCGCGAACCGCATCTACGCCGCCATCAAATTCTTCCTCTTCACCATCGCCGGCTCGCTGCTGATGCTGCTGGCCATCATCTATCTCGTCTTCCAGAACTGGCACCAGCATCCGAACGAGCTGCCCACCTTCTCGATCGTGGAGCTCTACGGCACGCAGCTCACGGCGACGGCGCAGACGCTTCTCTTCTTCGCCTTCTCTCTCGCTTTCGCCATCAAGGTCCCGCTCTTCCCGCTGCACACCTGGCTGCCCGACGCACACGTCGAGGCGCCGACCGGCGGCTCGATCATCCTCGCCGGCGTGATGCTGAAGATGGGGACGTACGGCTTCCTTCGATTCGTCCTTCCGTTCTTCCCGCAATCGTCGATGCAGTACGCGCCGCTGCTGCTGACGCTCTCGGTGATCGGCATCATCTACGGCGCGCTCGTGGCCTGGGTGCAGCCCGACATGAAGAAGCTCGTGGCCTACTCCTCGGTCTCGCACCTCGGCTTCTGCGTGCTCGGCATCTTCGCCATGAATCAGACCGCCATCGAAGGCTCGATCCTGCAGATGGTCAATCACGGCCTCTCCACCGGCGCGCTCTTTCTGCTGGTCGGCGTGATCTACGAGCGGCGGCACACGCGCCTGCTCGCCGACTACGGCGGCATCGGCCGCACCATGCCGCTCTACACGACGCTCTTCGTCATCGCCGTGCTCTCGTCCGTCGGACTGCCGGGGCTGAACGGCTTCATCGGCGAGTTCCTGATCCTGGCCGGCACCTTCCAGTCGAGCCCCACCGCCGCGGTGCTCGCCGCGACGGGCGTCATCCTCGCCGCGATCTACCTGCTCTGGCTCGTGCAGAAAGTCTTCTTCGGCCCGATCACGCATGAGGAGAACCGGGTCATTCCCGACATCGCCTGGAACGAGCTCGCCGCGGTGGTGCCGCTGATCGTGCTGATGGTCTGGATCGGCGTCCACCCGAACACGTTTCTGAAGAAGATGGAGCCGTCGGTGAAACACCTGATCGCCACCATCAACGGCGAGCGCACCGATGCGCCGATGCTGGCCGGAGGTGCGCAGTGACGCTGCATCCACTCCTCGAGCCGGGATGGATGACTGCCATCCTGCCGGAGCTGATCCTCTCGGTGGGCGGCATGCTGATGATCCTCTTCGGCGTCTTTGCGCCGCGCGCAAAAGGCGCGCTGGCGCCGCTGGCCCTCATCATCTTCCTCGCCACCGCCTGGGCCGAGCGGCTCTGGGTGACGCCGGGAACCTTCTTCGGCGGCACGTACGAGATCAGCGCCATCACCATCCTCTTCGACCTCGTCTTCCTGCTGGCCGGCATGCTGGTCACGCTCTTCGCGCGCGACTACCTGGCCCGCGAAGAGATCGAGGCGGGCGAGTTCTACGCGCTCCTGCAGTGGGGCACGGTCGGCATGATGATGATGGCCAAGGGTCTCGACCTGCTGCTGGTGATTCTCGGCCTGGAGATCCTCTCGATCTGCATCTTCGTGCTGGTCGGCTTCCATCGCCGCATGCCGGTGTCGAACGAAGCGAGCGTGAAGTACTTTCTGATGGGCGCGTTCGCCACGGGCTTCATCCTCTACGGCACGGCGCTCTTCTACGGCGCCACCGGCTCGACCAACGTCGCGGCGATGGGGCGCTGGTTCGCCGCGAATCCGTCCACGCCGCTGCTCACCGTCGCCTTCGTCCTGCTCATGGCCGGCTTCGGCTTCAAGCTCGCGCTGGCGCCGTTCCATCCGTGGGCGCCCGACGTCTATCAAGGCGCGCCAACGCCGGTGGCCGGCTGGCTCTCCGTCGCGCCGAAAGCGGCCACGCTCATCGCCCTGATCCGCGTCTTCAACGCCATGACCCCGATGCTGCCGCAGGTGTCGTGGATGTCGATGGTGGCGACGCTGTCGGTGCTCTCGATGATCGTCGGCAACGCCGTGGCCATCGTGCAGCGCGATCTCAAGCGCATGCTCGCCTACTCCGGCATCGCCCACGTCGGCTACATGATGATCGCCATGCTGACGGTGCACGAAGACTCCGTCGCAGCGATCGCGGTCTACACGCTCACCTACGCGCTGATGAACATCGGCGCGTTCGGCGTGGTCTCGCTGCTGATCAAGAACGAGAACGATCCGCACACGCTCGACGACATCGCCGGCCTCGGCTTCCGCCGCAAGTTCTACGGCTTCGCCCTCGCCATCTGCATGTTCTCGCTCTCCGGCCTGCCGCCGACGGCCGGCTTCATCTCGAAGTTCTACATCTTCAAGACCGCCATCGAGTCGGGTCACACCGTGGTGGCGCTGATCGGCATCCTGACCAGCATCACCTCGGTCTACTACTACCTGCGCGTCGTCTACTACCTCTACATGAAGGAGGCGGCCGAAGGCTACGAAGTGCAGTCGGGCGGCGGCGTCTTCGCGCTCGGCGCGCTCACCATCGCCGTAGTCGGGATCCTCGTGATCGGCCTCTTCCCGTCGCCGCTCTTCGCGGCCGCGGGCGCCGCCGCGCACGGGTTGTTGCAGCAAGCCACCCTACGATGAGCCAGCGGAACGGGACCAGCGAGCGGGAAACGATCTCGGAGCTGACCACCGGCCGGCTCTCCGTCTACCTTCGCTGTCTCGTCTTCCTCGAGTCGCAGGGACAGAAGACCGTCTCCTCGCACGAGCTGGCCGAGCGCTTTCATCTCAACTCCGCGCAGATCCGCAAAGACCTGGCCTGCTTCGGCGAGTTCGGCACGCGCGGCGTCGGCTACGACGTCTCGCGGCTCAAGCAGCAGCTCGTGGAGACCCTCGGCATCGACCGCACGCGCAATGCCGTGATCGTCGGCGCCGGCAACCTCGGCATGGCCCTGGCCGACTACGCCGGCTTCAACAGCGACGGCTTCCACATCGCCGCGCTGGTCGACGCCGACCCGTCGAAGCACGGCCGCGCCTCGCGCGAAGGCATCCAGGTGGTGGCGTACGACGACCTCTCCGAGGTGGTGCGGCGGAACCGGGTGGAAATCGGCATCATCGCCGTGCCGCCGCACGCGGCGCAGCAGGTCTACGACGCGCTGGCGGACGCCGGCATCCGCGCCATTCTCAACTTCGCGCCGGTGCAGCTCCGGCTGCGCCCGAACGTGAAGGTGAAATCGGTCGACCTGCGCATCAACCTCGAGTCGCTCTCGTTCCATCTGAAGAACGCCGAAGATGGTCAACACGTTTACCATTGACCGCTTCCTCGATTCCGGGCTCGTGGCGCGCGTCGTCGCCGAGGTGAACGCCGCCGAAGGAGCGGCGGCGCGAATCTATGGCGGTGCGACGGCAGTCGACGCGCGCGTGCGCAGCACCGTGCGCGTCGACGTCGGCGGCGAGACGCGCGAGCTCGTCGCGGCGCGCTTCGAAGAGGCGCGAGAGACCCTGGCCGCGCACTTTGAGCGCCCGCTGCAATCGTTCGAAGAGCCGCAGTTCCTCCGCTATCGCGAAGGCGACTTCTTCGTCGCCCATCAGGACGGCAACACGCCGCTGATCCACGACGACACCCTGCACCGCCGCGTCTCCGTGGTGGTCTTTCTCAACCCGGGAAACTACGGCGGCGGCGAGCTCACCTTCCACGGCAAGTATCCCGACTGGCAGGCGCGCTACCCCGTCGAACCGGCGGCCGGCCGCCTGGTCGCGTTTCCGCCCGAGACCACGCACGAAGTCACGCCCGTCACCAGCGGCGAGCGGCTGACCATCGTGACGTGGTACCGGTGATGGCCTCCGGCGCGCGGCTGCGCTTTTTCGCCCGCCGCTTTCTGCTGGTGACCATCGTCTGCGTGAGCGCGCTCGGCGGCGTGCTCGCCGTCGCCTTTCATCGCTACGTCGAGCTCGCGCGCGAGCTGCTGATCGGCGTCGCGCTGCGGCAGGACGGCGTCGCGCGCATCGTGCTCCTGCTGGTGACGCCGCCGGTCGTCTTCGCGCTGATCGCCGTCGCTGTGCGCCGCTTCGCGCCGCGCGCGGTCGGCGCGAACCTCGCCCGCGTGCGCATGGCCTACAACGCCGACGCGACCGTGATCGGCCCGCGCACCATCGCCGCGACGTTCCTGGCCACGCCGGTCTCGCTCGGCGCGGGCGCGCCGCTCGGGCCGGAAGGACCGATCGTGGTGGTGACGAGCGGCGTCGCGGCGGCGATCAGCCGCTGGCTGCGCCTGCCGCCGCGCATCGTGCGCGGCATGATCCCGGTCGGCGTCGCCGCCGGGATCTCCGCCGTTTTCAACGCGCCGATGACGGGCGTGGTCTTCGCGCTCGAGGAAGTCTTCGGCACCGCGAACCGCGGCCTGCTCGGAGGCGTGCTGGTCGGCGCCGTCGCCGCGTCGGTCGTCGAGCGCGCGCTCCTCGGCGGCCATCCGATCCTCTCGGCGCCGCGCGCCACGTGGCACGACGCGCGCGAGCTCCTCGGCTTCGCCGCCGTCGGCGTCATCGCCGGCGTCGTCTCCGGCTGCGCCATCGCCGCCGCGCATCGCCTGAAGCCGTGGTGGGCGGCGCGCATGCCGTCGCCGGTCGTGCGCGCCGCCTGCGCCGGACTGCTCGTCGGCGCCGCCGGCCTCGTCGCGCCGTCGATCCTCGGCGTCGGCTACGAGCCGATGTCGCTCTGGCTGCACGGCGGCTCCGACGCCTCGCATACCGCGCTCGCCTTCGGCGTGAAGACCGTCGCCTTCGTCATCGCCATCAGCGCCGGCCTCCTCGGCGGCTCGTTTGCGCCGTCGCTCTTCATCGGCGCGGCCATGGGCGCGGCCACCGGCCACTCCGCGCGGCTGCTGTTTCCCGGCGCGGAGATCGACGTCGAGTCGTACGCGATCGTCGGCATGGGCGCGGCGTTCGCCGGCCTGTTGCGCACGCCGATCGCGGCGGTGGTGATCGTGCTCGAGCTCACCCGCGACTACGACCTGATGATCCCGGTGATGCTCGGCGTGTCGCTGGCGGTGTCGATCTCGCGGCGCATCTCCCGTTTGAGCGTGGTCGAGCAGCAGATGATCGACGAAGGTTTCGACGAGGCGGAGCAGGCCGCCGATCCGCTCGTGCGCGTGACCGCGGCCGAGGCGATGACGCCGGCGCCGCTGACCCTCGGCGTCGATGCGCCGATCGCCGATGCGCTGCGCGTCGCCGCCGGCGCGCCGCACCGCCTCTATCCCGTCGTCGACGACGGCTTGCGGCTCGCCGGTCTCGTCTCGCGCGAAGCGCTGCAGGATGCGCATGGCGGCGAGGCCTTCGTGCGCGACGTGATGGAACCGGCGCCGCTCGTCGTCACCGACGGCGAGCCGCTGCTGCAGGTCGTCCGCCGCATGCGCCTCAGCGGCGTCGACCGCTGCGTGGTCATCGACGGCGGCGCGTCGCGCTGCGTGGTCGGCTTTCTCAGCCCGTCCGACATCCTGCGCGCGCGCATGCGCGCCGGCGCTCGTGACGACGACGCCGCCTTCGAGCTCTTCGCCTGACGCTCAGACCAGATCGTGGTCGCGTGCGTAATTACTGAGCTCCACACGTCCGGAAATCGAGAGTTTCTCGTAGATCGAGTGAAGGTGCATCTTCACCGTGCCTTCGGAGATCGAGAGCTTCTCGCCGATCTCCTTGTTGCGCAGGCCGGTGGCCACCATGCGCACGATGTCGAGCTCGCGCCGCGTGAGCAGGCGCGCCGCTTTCTCGACGCCGGCTTCGCGGCGGAGCATCTTGTCGAGCGCGGAGTGGATGGTTTTCTGATCGAGCCACTGCTCGCCGGCGGCGACGTTGCGCACGCACTGCAGCAGTGCGCGCGGCGCCGCCTCCTTCAACACAATCCCGGCCACGCCGAGCCGCACCGCGTCGAGCGTCTCCGCATCCGACAACTGTCCGGACAGCAGCACCACCCGCACGGCGATCTTCTTCGCCGCCACCTCGCGCAGGATCTCCAGGCCGCTGCGGCCCGGCATGCGCACGTCGAGGATGGCCACGTCGGGCCGTTCGCGGCGGATGGCCGGCAGCACCTCGTCGCCGCTCGCGCACCGCACCACCACCTCCAGCTCCGGGTCGGTGGAGAAGAGCTGGGCGAGGCCCTCGAGCACGATCGGATGATCGTCGGCGACGAGAATTCGAACCGGCATGGAGTGTTACGAAGCGTACCAGAACGCCGCGGCCGCGCCGTCAGAGACGGATGTCGATGGTCGTTCCCTGCTTCGAGGTCTCGAGCGAGAGATTGCCGCCCAGCGAAGCGACGCGCTCCTTGAGCGTGACCGGACCGCGGCGCAGCTCGTCGAGCGCGGCGAGGTCGTATGTCCCTTCGAACGGGAAGCCGTGGCCGTCGTCGGACACGCGGATTTCCACCGCACCTCCATAAGTCCGTACATGCGCCTCGATGCGCGTCGCGCCCGCGTGTCGCGCGGCGTTCGCCACGCCTTCGCTGACGATGCTGTAGATCTCCGCGGCGACGTCGTCGGGCAGCGTCGGATACGGCGGCTCGACCGACACTTCCACGTCGACGTCCCACTGTCGCCGGAAGCGCTGCGCGAGCTCGGCCAGCCGCGGGCCGAGGGCGGCGGTGCGCGACGGCGCGCTCCGCGGACGGAGATCGGTGATCAGCTCGCGCAGCTCGCGCTGATCGCTGGCGATGAGCTCCTGCACGCCGCGCAGCCGCTCGCGCAGATCGACGTCGCCGTCATCGAGCATGCGATGGATGGCTTCGAGCTGCAGCGCCACGCCGGTGAGCGACTGCAGCAGGCCATCGTGTAGATCGCGGGCGACGCGGATGCGCTCCTCACCCACCGCCGCGCGGCGCACGCGCTCGCTCACGTTCCACTGATCGATGCGCGTGGCGGCGAGGCGGCTCACCAGCTCCGCCAGCGCGACGTCGTCGAAGCTGAAGTCGGTGCGGTCGAGGAAGAACAGCCGTCCTTCCACCGTCTCGCCGCGCAGCGGCGTCGACAGCGCCGAGGTGATGCGGAAACGCTCGCGCGCCGGCGGCGACAGCGCCTCGATCCGCGGCGGCGGCGCGTCGCCGCGCAGCACCACCGCTTCGCGTGCGGCGTCGCGCCAGAGAAACGTCGACTCGCGCAGCGGCGCCGCCACGAGCGTCTCCGCCAGCTCCGGCGGCTCGCGCGTCAGCGCCGTCTCCGCGCCGTCGTGCAGCGCCGCCCACACCCACGGCTCTTCCTCACCTTCGTCCCACACCAGCAGCGCGCGCGGCACGTGCAGCACGTCGGCCGCGAGCGCCAGCGTCTCCACCACCAGCGGCCTCCGCTCCTCCGCATGTCCGCGCGGCCACGACGCCAGCCGCGCCAGCTCTTCGCGCACCCGTTCGTGAAACGCGCCGATGTAGACCAGCAGCATCGTGATCACGCTCAGCGCCGCCACGCGCACGATCAGGTAGCCCGGCTCCGCGCGCATCCGCTCGTCGAACAGCGCCATCGTGACGTACGTCAGGATCGCCGCGCCCGCGGTGAGCAGCGTCCCGCGCACGCCGAAGCGCAGCATCGCGCTGAAGAGCGAGAAGAGAAAGAAGACGAAGAACGGGCTCACCGACGCGTGCGTGATCTGGATCAGCGCCGAGAAGAGCAGAAAATCCGACGCGTGCAGGAGCATGCGCGCGGCGGCGACGCGCAGCGGCGCGCGCCACGCGGCGATCGCCAGCGCCACCGCGTACACGACTGCGCATCCGACGAACAGGCGCAGCGGTGCCGCGGCGAGCTCGCGGTCGAGCTCCAGCGCCACGAAGGCGAAGACGGCGAGCATCAAACGCCCGGCGGCGATGGTGCGCTCGCCGCGCCCCGACTGCAGCGGACCGGAGTCCATCGCGCCGAGGATAGCGGGTCGCGATCCGGGTGCGGCCTACAACTTTCGATATAGGCGTCACCACCTCCCGATGGATGGTGTACGCGGTTGCCGCGCACCATACTGTCGGCGCGGCGGGTCCAAGCCGTAATCGTCCATGTCCAATAGTCAGGAGCGGCGCTCGGCGCCGCGATACGACGTTTCTCTGCCGGTGCAGATCGGAGAGACGCGCGGCGTCACGTGCAACATGAGCGTCGACGCGGTGCTCTTCCTCGCGCCGGTGGCGTACGCGGTCGGCTCGCGCATCGAGCTGGCCGTGACCGTCACCTACGGCGGCCTGTTCGACGCGCCCGCCGCGCTCGAATGCCGCGGCGTCGTCGCGCGCAGCGACGCCGAAGCGGATGGCAACTTCGCCACCGCCGTCACCATCGAGACCCTCCGCATCGTCGACTGTCCACTTCCGCCGCCGCGCGTTCCGCGCATCGAAGCCGTTTCGTGAGGAGAACCACCATGTTCCGTCTGCACCGCCTTGCCATCCTCCTGCTGCTCGTCCTCGCCGCCGCGTCCGCATTCGCGAACGTCACGGTGACACCGGCGGCCGGCGGCTTGAACGTCAGCGCCGACCGCGCCGCAAATGCGACGTCGCCCGCGTACACGAACATTGGCCCGATCACCATCGCCGAGGGTGCGGACACCGACTTTGCGGTCGGCACCAACGTCACCCTCGGACTGAACCCGCCGAGCGGCTGGACCTTCAATCCCGGCGTCGGCGGCGTCGCCGCTGCCAACGGCCGCAACATCTCCTCGCAGTCGATCAACGTCACCGCCTCCGTCGTGACCGTCACCATGACCATCGGCGGCACCAACAAAACCGACACGCTGACCATCAGCAACCTGCAGGTGCGTCCGATCGACGGACTGATGACGAACAACACGCCGGGCCTCGGCAGCGGCAACATCAGGATCGGCAGCACCACGGCGAACATCGCCGGACTCTCCGGCACCACGAACTTCGGGACGCTCTCGATGACCTTCGGCGCCGCGCATCACCTGGCGATCCAACAGCAGCCTTCTGCGACGGCGACCGCGGGCGTCGCCTTCGCCACCCAGCCGGCGGTACGCGTCCTCGACCAGTTCGGCAATCTCCGCGCGAACGACAGCGTCACCTCCGTGAGCGCGGCCGCCAGCGGCGGCACGGCCACGCTGCAGGGCACGCTCAGCGCCACCGCCTCGCTCGGCGTGGCCACGTTCAGCAACCTCTCGTACAACAAAGCCGAGACCATCACGCTCGCCTTCACCAGCGGCGCGCTCACCGGCACGAGCTCGAACAGCATCGCCGTCTCCGCGGCCGCGGCCTCGAAGCTCCTCTTCACCACCTCGCCCGGCGCGTCGACCGCCGGCGCGCTGCTCGCGCCGCAGCCGGTCGTGAAGACCGCCGACGCCTTCGACAACCTCTCGACGAGCGGCCTCGCGCCGAGCGTCCCCATCACCTTCTCCATCGCCTCCGGCAGCGGCACGCTCCTCGGCACGACCGTGCGCGACATCGGCACGGGCGCCGGCAACGGTACCGTCACGGCAACGGACCTGCAGATCAACAACGCCGGCACCTTCACCCTCGGCGTGAGCGGCGCCGGCTCGGCGGCGTCGTCGAGCTTCACCGTCTCGCCGGGCGCCGCCAATCGCCTGGCCATGGTGATCCAGCCGCCGTCGAGTGCCACCGCCGGCGCGGCCTTCTCGCCGGCGCCGCAGGTGCGCATCGAGGATGCGTACGGCAACGTCCGCGGCTCCGACACCACCACCATCACCGCCACGCGCAACAGCGGCAGCGGCACGACGGCGCTTGCCGGCACGACCAGCGTGGCCGCGGCGGCGGGCGTGGCCACGTTCAGCAACCTGCGCTACAACACCGCCGGCGAGAGCATCGCCGTCGACTTCAGCGCCAGCGGATTGACCGGCGTCACCTCGAGCTCCGTGACCATCAACCCCGGCGCGGCGACGACGCTCACCGTCACGCCGTCGACGACGAACGCAACCGCGGGCGCCGGCCTCACCGTGACCGTCACGGCGCGCGACAGCGTCGGCAACGTCGCCACCGGCTACACGGGCACGGTGCACTTCACCTCCACCGACGGCGCGGCCGTGCTGCCGGCGAACTACACCTTCACCGGCGGCGACGCCGGCGTGCACGTCTTCAGCGTCACGCTGAAGACCTCCGGCAGCCGCACCGTCACCGCCACCGACACCGTCACCGCCACGATCGCCGGCACCACCGCCGCCATCACCGTCTCGCCCGATGCGGCGGCGACGCTGACGGTGAGCGCGCCGGCGAGCAGCACCGCCGGCAACGCCGTGAGCGTGACGGTCACGGCAAAGGACGCGTTCAACAACATCGCCACCGGCTACAGCGGCACCGTCCACTTCACCTCCGCCGATGCGAGCGCGGTGCTGCCTTCCGACTACACCTTCGTGGCGGGCGACAACGGCGCGCACCTCTTCAGCGCCACGCTCAAGACCGCCGGCGCGCAGAGCATCACCGCGGCCGACACGGTCTCGCCGGCGATCGCCGGCAGCGCCAGCGTCACCGTCAATCCTGCGACAGTCAACACATTGACCATCTCCGCGCCGCCGGCGGCGACGGCCGGCAGCGCCTTCAGCGTAACCGTTACGGCGAAGGACGCCTTCGGCAACACCGCCACCGGCTACACCGGCACGGTGAGCTTCTCGAGCAGCGACTCGAACCGCGTGCTGCCGTCGAACTACACCTTCGTCGCCGCCGACAACGGCACGCGCGGCTTTAACGTCACGCTGCGCACGGCCGGCACACAGACCGTCGGCGTGGGCGACGGCACGCGCAACGCCACCAGCGGCAACATCGCCGTCAGCGCGGCGACGGTCAACACATTGACCATCTCCGCGCCGGGCACCGCCACGGCCGGCAGCGCCATCGGCGTGACGGTCACGGCGAAAGACGCCTTCAACAACATCGCCACGAGCTACACCGGCACGGTCGCCTTCACCAGCACCGACGGCGCGGCGGTGCTGCCGTCGAATTACACCTTCGTCGCCGGCGACGGCGGGACGCATCTCTTCAGCGCCACGCTCAAGACCGCCGGCACGCGCACGATCACCGCCAACGACGGCACGCGCAACGCCACCACCGGCAGCATCGCCGTGGGCGCCGCCGCGGCGTCGCAGCTCACCGTGGTCCCGGCCGCGTCGTCGCTGGCCGGTGTCGCCTTCAGCGGCACGGTCACGGCGAAGGATCCGTTCGGCAACATCGCCACCGCCTACAACGGCACGATCCACTTCACCACCAGCGACACGAACGCGCCGCTGCTGCCGGCGAACTACACCTTCGTCGCCGGCGACAACGGCGCGCACACGTTCACGAGCGCCTTCACGCTCAAGAGCGCCGGCGCGCAGAGCGTCACCGCCACCGACACCGTCACCGCCTCCATCGCCGGCAGCGGCAGCGTGACCATCGACGCCAACGACGCCACCGCCCTCGGCTTCTCGACGCAGCCGGGCAACGCCACCGCCGGCGCGGCATTCGGCTCGCAGCCGGTGCTCAAGACGTTCGACGCCTACGGCAACGCCTCGACCCGCAATCTCGCCCATCACCAGACCGTCACCGTCGCCATCGCCACCGGCAGCGGGACGCTGCAGGGCACCGCCGCGGGCGACGTCGGACTGAACGGCGCGACGCCCGGCACGCTCGCCTTCACCGGCCTGCGCATCGACACCGCCGGCGCCAAGACGCTCGGCGCGACGAGCTCCGGCCTCACCGGCGCCACCTCGAACAGCTTCACCGTCGCACCGGCCGCGGCGTCGGTGCTGGTCTTCACGCAGCAGCCGGGCAACGCCACCGCCGGCGCGCCGTTCGGCACGCAGCCGGTGGTGCGCTCGCGCGACGCGTACGGCAACGACTCGACCGCCGGACTCGGCGCGTCGAAGGTGGTGACGATGGTGCGCCAGAGCGGCAGCGGCACGCTCCTCGGCACGACCGCCGTCGACATCGCCGGCAGCGGCATCGCCACCTACAGCGATCTCGAGATCGACGCCGCCGGCGCGAAGACGCTCAGCGCCTCCGCGACGGGACTCGGCAGCGTCACGAGCAGCTCCTTCACCGTCAGCGCCGGCGCGCCGGCGACGATGACCAAGACCGCGGGCGACGGGCAGAGCGCCACCGCCGGCGCGACGGTCGCCGTCGATCCGTCGGTCACGCTCGTCGACGCCTTTGGCAATCCGGTCTCCGGCGTGAGCGTCACCTTCACGCCCGCCGCCGGCAGCGGCAGCGTCACCGGCGGCACGCAGTCGACGAGCAGCTCCGGCGTGGCCACGGTCACGAGCTGGACGCTCGGCGCGGTGGCCGGCACGAACACGCTCACCGCCAGCGCGGCCTCGCTCACACAGGACTTCACCGCCACCGGCGTCTGCACGTACACGACGAAGGCGAGCGGCAACTGGAACGCGTCGTCGACGTGGGTCGGCGAGTGCGTGCCGGCCGCGGGTGACGACGTCACCATCTCCAGCGGCCACACCGTCACCGTGACCGCCGACGCCGCGGCGAGCTCGCTGACGTTCGCCACCGCGACCGCCGATACGACCGTCGCGCTGAGCGACGGCGTCACGCTCACCGTGGCCGGTCTGCTGAAGATCAACGCGCCATCGACTTCGGGCGTCGACTCGACGATGAGTGTCGGCAACGGCACGCTGAGCCTCGGCGGCCTCGAACTGAACGGCGCCGGCAACCGCTCGGCGATCCTCTCGATCGTCGCCGGCACCGTGAACGTCGCCGGCAACGCCACGTTCCCCGGAAATCCGCCGACGCAGCTCATCCGCATCACCGGAGCCGGAAGCTTCAACATCCAGGGGAACTTCGACAGCGGCGCGAACCTCGACGGCACACTCAGCGCCAACTCGACGTTCCGCTTCAACGGCTCGTCGCAGACGGTCGGCTCGTACAACCCGAACAACTACTTCCCGAACGTGATCGTCGACTCGTCGGTGACGCTGCTCGGAAACTTCCCGGTGGCGAACACGCTCACGATCAACAGCGGCAAGACGCTCACCACGAGCGGCACGCTGCATCTCCTCGGCGACTTCGTCGACAACGGCACCTTCACCTCGACCGGTACGGTGATCGCGAGCGGCAGCGCGGCGCAGACCTTCAGCGGCTCGGCCGATCCGATCGCCTTCACGAATCTGACGATCAACAACGCCGCCGGCCTGACGCTGGCGACGAACGCCACGATCGCCGGCACGCTCACGCTCACCAGCGGCAACGTCGACGCCGGCGCGAACACGCTGACGCTTCTCGGCAGCGGCTCGGTCTCGCGCACGAGCGGCCACGTGCTCGGCAACTTCGCCAAGGTCTTCACCGCCATCGGCGCGAAGACGTTCGAAGTCGGCACCGCGAACGGCTACTCGCCCGTCACCGTGACTGCGGCGGCCGGCTCGTTCCCGGCCACCTTCACCGCGCGAGCGGTGCAGGCGCAGCATCCCGCCTCGCCGACCGCGAACGCGCTGCAGCGTTACTGGGTGCTGGCGAACGGCGGCATCAGCAGCGCCGACCTCACCTTCAACTATCTGGCCGGCGACGTCGCCGGCAACGAGCTCGCCTACGCCCTCGGCAACTACAACAACGGCTGGAGCTATCCGCCGGCCGCGGTGAGCACGCTCACCCACGCCGCCGTCGCCGGCGGCGTGACGCAGTTCGGCGACTTTACGCTGCACGCAAAAGCGGTGGCGCTGCAGGTCGTGTCGGTCAACGGCGGCACGAACCCGAACGCCGACAGCGCCTTCGACGTGGTGGTGCGCGCCGTCGACTCGGTCGGCGATCCGGCCGGCGTTCCGGCCAACACCAGCATCGGCCTCACGCTGGCGAACGGCACCGGCGCGCTCGGCGGCACGCTCACCGGCATGATCCCGACCGGCAGCAGCAGCGTGACGATCAGCGGCGTCACCTACCGCATCGCGGAGTCGGGCGTCGTCCTCACCGCCGCCGCCACCGCCGGCGCGACGCTGCTCTCCGCGAACAGCGCGCCCTTCACCGTCGATCCGGGCGCGACGACGCACTTTGATGTCACCGCGCCGGCGTCATCGGTGGCCGGCAGCGCCTTCGATCTCACCGTCGATGCGCGCGACGCCTGGAACAACCTCACGCCTGCCTTCGCCGGCACGGTCACGCTCACCTCGAGCGATACCAACGCCACGCTGCCCGCGGATGCGACGCTCACCGCCGGCACGCGCACCTACACCGCCGCGACGACGCTCCGCACGGCCGGCGCGCAGTCGGTGACGGCGACGTCGTCGACGATCACCGGCACCGCCTCGGTCAACGTGTCGCCGGCGGCGACCGATCATCTGGTCATCAGCGCGCCGTCGACGACGATCGCCGGCGATGCATTCGGCGCCACCGTCACCGCCTACGACGCCTACGACAACGTCACGCCTGCGTACAACGGCACGGTCACGCTCACCAGCACCGACGGCAATGCCACACTGCCGTCCAGCCATCCGTACGTCAGTGCGGACGGCGGGATCTACACCTTCGGCGGCATCGTCCTCACCACCGCCGGCGCGCAGACGCTCACCGCGAGCGACGGCACGCGCAACGACGGCGCGAGCATCACCGTGAACGCCGCCGCGCTCGATCGCTTCGCCATCGGCAACCTCGCGACGCAGACCGCCGGCGTCGCCTTCAACGCGGCCATCACCGCGCAGGACGCGTACGGCAACACCGTCCCGACGTTCGCCGGCACGACCACCATCACCTCCAGCGGCACCCTCACCAGCGCGCCGGTGACGAGCGGTGCGTTCGTCAACGGCGTGCTCGCCGCGCAGCCGCTGACCATCACCTCCGCCCAATCCGGCACGACCGTCAGCGTCAGCGACGGCACGCACAACGGCACCTCGAACGCCTTCACCGTCAACGCCGCCGCGGTCGATCACTTCGCGGTCGGCAACGTCGCCGCGCAAACGGCCGGCGTACCGTTCAACCTCGCCGCGACCGCGCAGGATGCGTTCAACAACACCGCGACTTCCTTCACCGGCACCGTGAGCGTGACCTCGAACGGCACGCTGATCGCCGCGCCGGTGACCAGCGCTACCTTCGTGAGCGGCGTGCTCGCCGCGCAGCCGCTGACCATCACCTCCGCCCAGGCGACCACGGTGGTCAGCATCACCGACGGCGCGCACAACGGCGCGTCGAACGCCTTCACCGTCAACGCCGCGGCGGTCGATCACTTCGCGGTCGGCAACGTCGCCGCGCAAACCGCCGGCGTGCCGTTCAACCTCGGCCTGACGGCGCAGGACGCGTTCAACAACACCGCCGCCTCGTTCAACGGCAGCGTCACCATCACCTCCAACGGCACGCTCACCGGTGCGCCGGTGACGAGCGCCTCGTTCGTGAACGGCGTGCTCGCCGCGCAGCCGCTCACCATCACCTCGGCGCAACCGAACACCACGCTGCAAGTCGCCAGCGGCGCGCACGTCGGCGCGTCGAACGCCTTCACCGTCAACGCCGCCGCGCTGCACCACTTCGACGTCGAAGGCTTCGGCGGCGGCGCGGTCGGCGGACAGATGGTCTCCGAGCCGTTCGCCATCCGCATCACCGCGCGCGACGCCTTCAACAATCTCGCGAGCGCCTTCACCGGCACCGCCGCCATCACTTCGAACGGTCCGCTGTCGAGCGGAGCCGGCGCCACGTCCGCATTCACCGCGGGCGTGCTCGCCAATCACACCGTCGCCTTCGGCTCGCCGAGTCTCCCCGGCACCTTCACCATCACCGCCACGCGCAGCGGCGGCAGCGAGAGCGGCACCAGCAACGCCTTCACCGTCGGCGGCTTCCCCGACCTCGAGGTCTCGATCGCCGGACCGGCATCGACCGGCGCCGGCCACGTCGAAACGTTCGTCATTACCGTCACCAACTCCGGCCCGGCGCAGGCGGCGAACGTCTCGCTGAACTTCACCGCGCCGGCCGGCTGGATGGCGGTGCCGCAGACCACGTGCGCGTCGATCCCGTGCGCGCTCGGCACGCTCGCCGCGAACCAGACCCGCACCATTGAGATGCGCGTCACCGCCGACACCGAAGCGGCGAGCGGCGCGTACACGCTGAGCGCGAGCGTCACCAGCACCACCACCGAGTCGGACGACACGAACAACGCCGCCAGCATCACCGCCACCATCGGCGCCTGCCCGAGCGTCTCGCAGATGGCGCCGTCGGGCAGCGGCGGCGTGTCGGGCGAGCTGACGTGGTCGGCCGAGGGTGCGACGGAGTTCGACGTCTACCTCGGAGCGGCCGGCAGCGGCTGCAGCACGTTCCTCGGCTTCACCAGCGAGACCCGCATCGCCTACTCCGGACTCGAGCCGGGCAAGCAGTACGAGTGGCGCGTGGTCGCGCATCGCGACGGCTGCCCGCTCGTGCAGAGCTCCTGCGTGAAGTTCACCACCACGTGCGAGAAGCCGAACATCTCCGCCGTCGTCGAGACGATGAGCAAGGCGACGTATCACATCCGCTGGAGCGAAGCCGGCGGCGCGACCTCGTACGTCATCCAGGAAGCGGCCAGCGCCGACTTTGCCGGCGCGACCTCGACGACCGTCAGCGGCACCTCCGCCGCGTTCCGCCACGAGGTCAGCGTCCCCACCGCGTTCTTCTACCGCGTGCGCGCCGTCGGCGCCTGCACCAACGACTTCTCGCGCATCGCGCGCGTGGTCGTGCAGCCGCCGGGAGCGCCGACCGACGGCGAGTTCGATCTCGTCGTCGAGCGCGGCGCGGCCGACCTCATCGAGCAGCCGGCACTGGTCCGCACGCCGCAAGGCCTCGCCACGACGCGCTCGGCCGGCTTCACCGCCACCTCGAACGTGCCGTGGCTCACCGTCACGCCGTCGTCCGGCACCATCGCGCCCGACGGCACCACGCTCCGCTTCACCGTCCGCCCCGGCGAGTTGCCGGCCGGCGTCAGCACCGCCACCGTCACCGTCCGCTCCGCCGACGGCACGACGCTCGCCGCCTATCCGGTCTCGCTCTATGCAATGGAATCGATGGATGAAGGCGGCAAGAGCGCGAGCGGCGCGGCGTCGTCGGTCGTGCCCGCGGTCGCGCACGCGGGCGGCATCAACTCGCTCTGGCGCTCCGACCTGCGCATCTACAACCCGTCCGACTCCGAAGCGGCGTACGACCTCTTCTTCACCCCGTCGCGCACTGATGGACGTACGGAAGGACGTCATTCCCGCATGAGCGTCGCCGCGCACGGCACGATGGCCCTCGGCGACGTGGTGCGCCGCATCTTCGGCTACGGCGTCCTCGGCGAGAGCGCCACCGGCGCGCTCGAAGTGCGGCCGGCCGGCTCCGCGCCGATCGCCATCATCAGCAGCCGCACCTACAACGCCACGAGCAACGGCACGTACGGCCAGTTCATCGGCGCGGTGCCGACTTCGCAATTCGCCACGGCCGGCAACGCCGTCTCGCTGCAGCAGGTCGCGCAGTCGGATGCATACCGCACGAACGTCGGCCTGGTGGAAGGCTCCGGCGCCGGCGCAAACGTGGTCGTGCGCATCTTCGACGACCAGGGCGCGCAACTGGCCGAGGAGGCGGTGTCGCTCGAGCCGTTCGAGCACCGCCAGCTCGATGCGCTGCTGACGCAGCACGCGGTGCGCGCCGACGACGCGCGCGTCGAGGTGGAAGTCACCTCGCCGCAGGGCAGCGTCGCCGCGTACGCGTCGGTGGTCGACAACTACAGCAACGATCCGCTGCTCGTTCCGGGCGTCGTGCCGGCGTCGATCGCCGCCACGCGCTACGTCGTGCCGGGCGTGGCGCATCTCACCACGCCGACGAATACCTGGCGCAGCGACGTGCGCATCTACAACGCCGGCAACGCCTCGGCCGCGGCGACGCTCACGTACTACCCGCAGGGCGGCGGCAGCGCGATCGTGCGCAGCGCGACGCTCGCGCCGCACGTCGTGCAGACGTACGACAACATCCTCGAGACGCTCTTCGGCGCGACCAACAGCGGCGGCGCGCTGCATGTGACGACGTCCACCGCCTCGAGCCTCGTCGTCAGCGCGCGCACGTACGATCGCCGCCCGGACGGCGGCGGCACGTACGGGCAGTTCATCCCGGCGGTGACGATCGACGACGCCGCGCGGCTCGGCGGACGCGCCATCGAGCTGCTGCACGTCGATCAGTCGGTGCGCTTCCGCACGAACGTCGGCCTCGCCGAGGTCGGCGGCCACGACGCGCGCGTCGAGATCACCGCGACAGCGGATGGCCGCACCGAGTCGACCACCATCGACCTGGCCGCGAACGAGTTCCGGCAGATCGGATCGCTGCTGACGAGCCTCGGCTTCGCCGACGTGACGAACGCGCGCGTGAGCGTGCGCGTCGTCGGCGGCAGCGGCGCCGTGATCGCCTACGCCTCGAACATCGACAACCGCACCCAGGACCCGACGTACATCCCGGCGCAGTAATCGTTCCTCACGCGCGGCGGCGGCAACCTCGCCGCCGCGCGTAGAATCGGGAGCGATGCCGCCTTCTCCTGCCGCCCGCGCGACGCATCTGCTCCTCGGCGCGGTCGCCCCGATCCTCTGTCTCGTCCTCGACCCGATCGTCTTCCGCGTCTCCGGAATCATCTCGTCGGAGACGGCGTTCCTCGGCCGCTACCGCATGTTCGGCTACACCGCCACGCTGCTGGCGGCGCTGCTGGTGATCGTCGCCGTGACGCGCGGCGTCTCGCGCCTCGTCGGCGGCATGCTCTACGCCGCGGCCATCGTGGCGACTCTGCTCGGCATCGCCCTGTTGCCGTTCATCATCATCGGCGCGTTCCTGTACGGATTGGGATTTCTCGGCCTGCTCACGTTCGCCGCGGCGTGGGTCTACGTTCGCTACGCGCGGCAGCAGCGGTTCTCGTTGCCGGCCGCGCTGCTCTTCGTGCTCATCCCGCTGCTCGCGCAGATCGCGGTGAACGAGTCGGTGGCGGCGGCGGTGCGCAGCGGCAACGCGCGCGTGCTGCGCGCGACGCGGCTGGTGTACGACGCCGATCTGTTCGTGATCGAGCTCGCGCGTGGTGCCGACGACGCGCGGCGGCGGCAACTCACGTTCGCGTACGAGACGATGCGCGGCTCGGAGCCCGAGGACCGGATGGCGGAGCTCGACGACTGAGCGTCAGCGCTGCGGCTCGTCCTCGAAGAACATCGGCGGCTGGCTCTGGTCGGCGCCCATGCCGTCGAGCAGTTGATCGAGCAGCGCGATGAAGCGGCGGCGGTCGGCCGCGGACATCTTCGCCACGCTGGCGATCATGCCTTGCTGCGTGGCCGGCGGCGCGCGGCGCACCAGCGTCCGTCCTTTGCGCGTGAGCGAGAGCCGCACCTGGCGGCGGTCGACGGGATCGGGCTCGCGCTGCACGTGCCCTTGTTCGACGAGGCGCGAGACCGCCAGCGACGCCGAGCTCTGGTCCGTCGCCGTGCGCTCGGCCAGCTCGCCGACGGTGAGGTTGTCCTCCTGCCGCAGCACGTGCAGGATGAACATCTGCGCCGCGCCGAGGCCGTAGCGCGATTGCGCGTCGCGATCGAACGAGCGCAGCGTCCGGACGAGTTGCCGGATGCGGTTCAGAATCGCTTCGGCGTCGCGCGTGGCCTGTTCCACGCGCCGATTATATTGAAGCAATCCCTCTGGCTGTCGACTTGCAAGCGCTCGGCAGCGCTTGGCAGTCCTCTCGCCTGCACTGCGCGTCTTCCTCGAGCAGCGCCTCGCATCGTTGGAGCAGATCGACGTGATCCTTCTGCTGCGCGCCGAGCCGGAGCGCTCCTGGACGGCGCCGGAAGTGGCCGCGCAGCTCTCGACGCCGCCGGAGTCGACGGCCATGCGTCTCTTTCTCCTCGCCTCCAGCGGCATGATCGCCTTCGAGCCGTCGGCCGTTCCGCGATACCGTGCCGTCACCGCGGACGCGGAGACGGAGAGGCTGTTGCACGAGCTCGCGGAGATCCATCGCACCGATCGCGATGTCCTGGTCCAAACTCTGATGAAGGCGGGCGACGCAACGACGGCCGACCCGCTGCACAGTTTCGCCGACGCGTTCCGATTGAAGAAGTGATGAGCCTGTTCGCCGATCTCGTCTACGTCCTCTGCTTCCTCACCAGCGCTCTTTGCGCGGTGCTGCTCCTGCGCGGCTATCGCCGCTCGCGCGCGCGGCTGCTCTTCTGGAGCGCGTTCTGTTTTGCCGGGCTCGCCCTCAACAACCTGCTGCTGCTGATCGACGTGCGCCTCCTGCCGGCGGTCGATCTCTCCACCTGGCGGCTCGTGCCGGCGTTCGTCGGCATCTCGCTGCTGCTGTACGGGCTGGTGTGGGAGACGCGATGAACGGAGTGCTCGCCGGCGCGGTGGTGATGGGTTACGCGGTCGCCGCGCTCTACTTTCTCCGCTTCTGGCGTACCTCGCACGATCGCCTCTTCGCACTGTTCGCCGCCGCCTTCGCCATCTTCGCGGTGCAGCGGCTGGCCATCTCGCTCACGCGCGAAACGATGGAGGACCAGACGGTGTTCTATCTCCTCCGCCTGGCCGGCTTCATCATGATCCTGCTGGCGATCGTCGAGAAGAATCGCGAGTGAGTGGGTCGGGGGAACGACCGGGGGCCTCCGGCGGCTGGGGCCACGGGCCCCAGACCCCGTTGGTTGGCCTAGCCTCCGCGACACAATATGGCGAGCTCGGAAGGCAGTGTCGCGGAGGCTAGGCCAACCAAATGGGGTCTGGGGCCCGCGGCCCCCGCCGCCGGAGGCCCCTCGTCGTTCCCCGTTCCGCTCACGCGAGATCCTGCGCGAGCGCCCCGACCGCGGATTCGAGTTGCGGCAGCAGCATTGCGGCGCGGGCTAGATCGCCGGCTCGCGCGGCCGATTCGAGATCGGCGCAGAGCGTCGTTGCGGAGCGGCGCGGGAAATTGCTGAGCGAACCCTTGAGCTTGTGCGCGTGACGTGCGAGTGCGGCTGCGTCTTCGCGCGCGATCGCATTGCGCATCGCATCGAGCAGCTCCGGCGTCTGCCGCGCGAACGCGGCGCGCACCTTATCGAGCAACGCGGCGTTGCCGCCGACCAGCTCGAGCAGCGACGACTCAACGTCAGTCGCCGTGCGGATGGCGGCGGCGAGCTGCGTTGCATCGACCGGCTTGGTGAGCACCTGATTCATCCCGGCGGCGAGACAGCGGTCGCGATCGTCGCGTCCGGAGTGCGCGGTCAGCGCGACGATCGGCGTCTGGACGCCGCGCTCGCGCAGCCGGCGCGTCGCCTCCATGCCGTCGATGCCGGGCAGTTGCACATCCATGAAAATCAGATCGAACGGCCGCGCCGCCGCCGTCGCCAGCGCCGCTTCGCCGTCGCCGACCGCGAGCACATCGTGGCCGAGGCGGCGCAGCAACTCGTCGACCACCTGCAGACTCACCTCGTTGTCTTCGACCAGCAGAATGCGCAGCGACTCGGCTGCGGCTGCCGGCGCTTCGAGCGTGTACTCCGCGCTCTCCGTGGTGAGCCCGAGGGCGACGCCGATCGCGTCGAGCAGCTCGCGCTCGGCCACGGGACGGGTCACGCTGAACGGAGCGTCGCTCTGCTCCGCCGGCGAGATGATCACGATTTTCGGCTCGACGGCGACTGTCGGATCGGCGGTGACGGCACAGGCGAAGCGGCCGTCGGGCGCGTCGGCCGCGCGCGCGAACGCGCTGGCGAAAATGCCGCGGCTGCGGAGAATCTCGGCGATCGTCGCGCGCGCGATCTCCGCCGGCTCGATCACCAGCACCGAGCGTCCGGCCAGCGCGCTCTCCCACGGCTTGCGCTGCGGCGCCGCGCCGACGGCATCGGCGGCGAGCGGCACGATGAAGGAGAACACGCTGCCCGCCCCTTGCTCGCTATCCACTTCCACCGTCCCGCCCATGGCGTCGAGCAGCCGCGCCACGATCGAGAGGCCGAGACCCGCGCCGCCGTAACGCCGGGACGCGGACGCATCGGCTTGCGTGAACGGCTCGAAGATCTTCTGCCGCAGCGCCGGGGCGATGCCGATGCCGGTGTCGCGCACGTCGAAGCGCACCTTCGCCGCCGCGCGCGACACGTAGACGGCGATCTCCCCTTCGTGAGTGAACTTGATGGCGTTGCCGACGAGATTCACCAGCACCTGCCGCAGCCGCAGCGGATCGCCCCAGACCGTCTCGGGCACGTCCTGCTGCACGACGTACGACAGCGTGAGGCGCTTCGACGCGGCGATCACACCGAGGGACTTCATCGTGTCGGCCAGCATCTGGCGCAACGGAAAGTAGACCGGCTCGAGCTCGAGCTTGCGCGCCTCGATGCGCGAGAAATCGAGCACGTCCTCGATCATCGCCAGCAGCGTCTCCGCGGAGCGGCGCGCGGTGTCGAGCCGGCGGATCGTGGCCGGCGAGGTCGCGTCGGCGATGGCCAGTTGCAGCATGCCGATCACGCCCTGCAGCGGCGTGCGCATCTCGTGCGACATGTTCGCCACGAATTCGCTCTTCGCCGCGCTCGCCTCCTCGGCCCGCGCGTGCGCCTCGCGCAGCTCCAGCGACTGCTGCTCGAGCCGGCGGATCAGGCCGCGCGACATCCGCACCGCGCGCGTGAGCTGCCTGCGCCGCGACTCCGCCGTCCGCGCGGCGAGGGCGATGTAGAAGCCGGCGAAGAGCAGGAACGCCAGGCGCGTCGCCGCAGCGGACACCGCGAGCGGACGATCGTCGACCGCGGCGATCCAGAGCAGCATCGACGCGTAGCAGGAGACGGCGAAGAGCGCGTACGAGGCGGCGCGGCGGAACGTCGTCTGCGTCTGATCGGCCACGCGCAGCAGCAGCACGAAAAAGAGCACGCTCCGCTCCGCGCCCGAAAAATAGATGGCGATCGTCCACATCACCAGATCGCCGGCCAGCACCTGCGGCGTGAGATCGCGCGGCTTCGCGCGACGCAGGAAAAACGCGACGATCGCCCACGAGACGCCGGCGTACGCCGCCAGCACGACCGTGGCGAGCGCCCAGTCGCGCGTATGCGCCGCGCCGTCGAGCAGGAAGCGGTTGTTCAGCCAGACCGCCGCCGACAGCAGCAGCGAGCCGATCACGCGCAGCCGCGGCAGCTCGACGGCAGCGAGGCGCCAGGTGCGCTCGCGGCGCTGCGCTTCGACGGCGGCAGCATCGACTGCGATGTCGGAACCCATTGAGCTCACGGCGCCCGCGCCGGTGCGCGCCCGCGGCTATTCGCCGCGCGAGCCGACCGCGTCGCGATGGCTGCGCTGAAGAATGCCACGGATCTTCGGCAGCAGCACTTCTTTTCGGACCGGCTTGCGCAGGAATCCGGCCGCGCCCATCTCCAGGCTCTGCGTCTCGACCTCGAGGCCGTCGATGCCGGTGATGAAGAGCGCCGGCGTCTCGATGTGCTTCTGCAGCATGATCTCGAAGACTTTCAGCCCGTTCAGCGTCGGGACGTTGATGTCGAGGATGAGCAGGTCGAAGCGCCGCCGCCCGAGCTCGAGCAGCGCCGCTCCGCCGTCGGCGACGGTGACCACTTCGTAGCCGTCCGCCGCGAGAAACCCTTCGATCAGCGCCGATGACACCAGGTCGTCCTCGACCACCAGCACCAACACCGGCGCATCGTGATTGCGCGTGACCTCGCGCGGCGCCGGCGTCGCTTCCAGCGCCGTCTCGATCTCGCGCCGCAGCCGCTCCGTCTCCGCCTCCGGCACGCGGCCGTAGTCGCGCCGCAACAGGTCGGCGCATTCGTGATAGCGCCGCAGCGCCGCGTCGGGACGTCCCTGTTCGAGCTGCAGCCGCATCAGCGTGCGATGCACGACTTCCTGCGACGGATCGAGCGAGAGCAGCCGTCCCGCCGTCTCCACCGCTTCTTCCCACCAGCCGGCGCGGATCTGCGCGGTCAGCAGCGAGCCGAAGATCGCCAGTGCCGCGCGCGAATAGGTCTGCCGCCGCTCGTCCAGCCACTGGTCGAACGTGCGGATGCCGCTGGCGTAGTTCTCGAGCAGGTTGCCGCGATAGATCTCCGCCGCCTTCCGCACGGAGTTGATCGACTGCGCGGCGATGAGATCGTTGAAGCGGATGGCGTCGACGCTCACGGTCTCGCGGTTGAAGCGGATGTCGACGCCGTCGTCGAGCAGCACGTCCGGCGGCAGATAGCGCAGCGCGTAGTGAAGGTCCGTCACCACGCCGCGCACGTCCGCGAGCGCATCGGGATCGCCGAACAGCAGCGAGGCGATCTCGCGCATCGACGTCTTCGCGCCGACGCGCAAGGCGAGATAGATCACGAGTGCCTGCGTGCGCCGGTTGCCGATCGACAAAGCGTTGCCGCGGTAATCGAGCGCAGACAATTCACCCAGCAGATGAATCGCGAGGGAGACCATTTCGGACGGAAGTATGGTAACACGGAACCGCGCCGGCGGAACTTATTGGAACGTTCCCGCCGGCACTTCCGTCGCCACCACCAGATCGTCCAGCCGGATGAACTGGTTCTTGCCCGCGATCTCGCGGCGCGTCGAGATCAGCAGGCCGCCGAAACGGCGATAGTCGCGGAAGAGGACCACGCTCGGCTCCTCTTCCGGCTTCGAGCCTTCGAGCTTCATGTGCCATTGATCGACGAGGCCGCTGTCGCGATTCACCCACATCCAGTACACGTCACCCGGCGTGAGGCCGACCTTGTCGAACGAGAGCCGCACCGTGTCGTAGACGCGCCCGCACGCATCAGTCTTCTCGCCTGCCGCCTGGCGATGCACGCCGGGGTCGAAAGTCTTGAAGCCCATCAGCAGCCAGTAGGTGTCGTTGATGAAGCGGCGGTAACCGAAGTTCAGCAGCTCGGCCGCGTCCGCCACCGGCTGGCCGTTCTTCCAGGCGCGTCCCTGCTTGGTGTTGATGTTCATCACCACGCGCACGTCGTCGCCCTCGCGGTTCTTGCCGCTGACGCGATAGTCGCCGGTCCAGCGGTCCCACTGCTGCGCGTACGACGCGGCAATCTTTCCTTCGCGCTCGACGTTGAACGTGAAGCTGAAATAGCGGGCCTTCTCCCAGGCCGGGCCGGCGAGCACGTCGAGGGCACGACGGGCGATCGCGTCCGCGGCGGGATCAGCCGCCTGCGCGTGCGCGGCGGAGACGACGAAGAGAGAAAGGAAGAACGCGCCGAGGACTGTCTGTCGCATCGTGACCTCCGGTGGTGCGCAACACTCTAACTCCAGAATGACCAACGAACGCATCGTCATCACCGGAATCGGCGCGCTCAGTCCGAACGGCATCGGGCGCGAGCGCTACTTCGAGGCGACGGCCCTCGGGCGCAGCGGCGTCCGCGCCATCACGCAGTTCGACGCCTCGTCGCTGCCGTGCCGCATCGCCGGCGAAGTCGATTTCGACCCGTCACGGTGGGTCGATCCGAAGAATCTCCGCCACGTCTCGCGCGTGGTGCCGCTGGCCATCGCCGCGACGGACGAAGCGCTGCGCGACGCGCGCCTCGATCCCGCCGCGCTCGATCTCGAGGGACGCCGCACCATCGGGGTGATGCTCGGCTCCGGCGGCGGCGCGGTGGAGTTCAGCGAGCGGATGTACGAGCTCTGGTTCAAAGGCGCCACGAAGCAGGCCTCGGTTTACTCCGTTCCGTCGGGCACGATCGGCACGATCGCCTCTGAGATCTCGATGGCGTACGACCTTCACGGGTTCTCCCATCTGATCTCGACCGGCTGCACGTCGTCGACCGACGCCATCGGCTACGCGTATCGCAATCTGAAGCTCGGCGTCTGCGACTACGTCGTCACCGGCGGCGCCGACGCGACGATCACCGAGGGTGTGATGACCGGGTTCTGCATGATGCGCATCGTGACGAACACGCACAACGACGATCCCTCGGCGGGCTCGCGTCCGTTCACCGGAAATCGCGATGGATTCGTGCTGGCCGAGGGCTCCTGGATGTTCGTGATGGAACGGGAGTCGACGGCGCGCGAGCGCGGCGCGCACATCTACGCCGAGGTGGCCGGCTACGGCTCGACCTGCGACGCCTATCACCGCGTGCGCATGGACGAGTCGGGCGAAGAGCCGGCGCGGGCGATGCTGCTGGCCATGCGCGACGCGGCCGTCGATCCGACCGAGGTCGGCTACGTGAACTATCACGGCACCTCGACGGATCTGAACGATCGCATCGAGACGCGCGCGGTCAAGCGCGCCTTCGGCAAACATGCCGCGCGGCTCGCCGGCTCGGCGACGAAGTCGATGATCGGACATCCGCAGGGCGCCTGCGGCGCGGCCGGCGTCGCTGCCACACTGATGGCGTTCCGCAGCGACGTCCTTCCGCCGACGATCAACCTCGACACGCCCGACCCGGAGTGCGATCTCGACTACGTGCCGGACGTCGGCCGCCATGCGCACATCGACGTGGCCGTTTGCAACACCATCGCCTTCGGCTCGAAGAACTCGGCACTGGTGTTGAAGCGAGTCTGAGGCGATGTTCACGCCGCGCCGGTCGCCCTCGCACGAGCTGCTCGACGAGCACGACGCGCCGCGCGCCGACATGGAGCGCTCGCTGCGCGACCTGCAGCGCATCAACCGCTGGCTCGGCGGCGTGGCCATCTACAAACGGCTCCTGCGCCGCTTCGAGCCGCGCTCGATCCTCGACATCGGCACCGGCACGTCGGACACGCTCGAGCCGCTCGCCGACGTGCCGCTGCGCATCGGACTCGATTTCAAGATCGATCATCTGCTCTACGCGCGCGACGGCTCGCGCGTGCGGCGCGTGGTGGGCGACGCGCAGCGATTGCCGTTCCGCGACGGCGCGGTCGACGTGGTGACGTCCGCGCATTTCTTTCATCACTTCTCGCCGGAGGAGAACGGGACGATCCTGCGCGAGTCGCTGCGCGTCGCGCGCAAAGGCGTGGCCGTGAACGACACGCGCCGTCACTATGCGCCGCTGCTCTTCGTGCTGCTCCTCGGCGCGTTGCGGCTGGTCGGGCGCATCACGCGCGCCGACGCTCCGGCCTCCGTGCGCCAGGGCTACACGCTCGACGAGGCGCGGCGGGTCGCGGAGGCGGTGCCGGCGGCGCGGCGCGACGTGGTGCGCGTCTTTCCGTTCCGGCTGGCGATTCTGTTGTGGAAGTAGACGTCGCCATCATCGGCGCCGGTCCCGCCGGCGCGACGCTGGCGGCGCTGCTGGCTCGGCGCGGCGTCGCCGTGGCGCTGTACGACCGCGACGCGTTTCCGCGCGACAAGTTGTGCGGCGAGTTTCTCTCGTACGACGCGCTGCCGGTGCTCGATCCGCTCGGCGTGGTCGACGCCATCGACGCCGCCGGCGCGCCGCGCATCACCCGCGGACGCATCGTCGCCCGGCACGCCACCTACGACTTCGCACTGCCGCACGCCGCGCGCGGAGTCTCGCGGCTCTTCTTCGACGACCTGCTCGTGCGCACCGCCGCCGCGAGCGGCGCGCGCATTCACACCGAGACGGTCTCCGAGCTGCCGCGGGCGAAAGTGGTGGTAGGAGCGTGGGGCCGCTGGGGACGTTTCGACCAGCAGCTCCGCCGCTCGTTCGTGCATGTGAAGGATCGCAACTTCGGTTTCAAGCGCCACTACCGCGGCACGCACGCGCGCGACACGATCGAGCTGCATTCGTTCGCCCGCGGCTATCTCGGCGTGAACGCAGTAGAAGCGGGACTGACGAATATCTGCGGCCTGGTGCACGCCAGCCGGCTGGCCGGGCACAAAGGCGGCTGGCCGGCATTTGTGGACGGCATTCGTGCAGAAGAGCGCACATTGCAGGCGCTGTTCGCTGCACATACGCCGGCACAGGAGCACTTTCTTGCATCGGAGCCGGTGATCTTTCGTGCACGTTCGGCGGTCGAGGGCGGCGTCTTCCTCGTCGGCGACGCCTCGGGCGTCATCGATCCGCTGACCGGCAACGGGATGGCCATGGCCGTCCAGTCGGCGCTGCTCGCCGCGCCGCTGCTGCTGCGGCTCGTCGAGACGCCGGCGCAGCGCGCGGCCATCGAGACGGAGTACCGCACGCGGCATCACCGCTTCTTCGCGGCGCGCATCGCCTGGAGCCGGCGCGCGGCGACGCTGCTCTCGCGTCCGGCGCTGCTCGACGCGGCGCTGTTCGCGCTGCGCGGCAGCGGCATCGCCGAGCTGTTCCTGCGGCGCACGCGAGGCTCGCGCGACGAGGTGGCCCGGCTGACCGCGGCGTGGTTCTGTTAGAGTTTTTCGGCGATGACGCCGCTGCCCGAGGGCGAGTTTCTGCT
Source organism: Thermoanaerobaculia bacterium (assembly GCA_036389275.1). Lineage (GTDB taxonomy): Bacteria > Acidobacteriota > Thermoanaerobaculia > Gp7-AA8 > Gp7-AA8 > QHVT01. Next base: position 794 of record DASVQE010000105.1, on the reverse strand, counting down.
GCCGCTGTTCCCGCTGCCGAACATCGTCTTCTTTCCGCACACGCGTCTGCCGCTGCACATCTTCGAGCCGCGCTACCGGCAGATGGTGAAGGATGCGATCGAAGGCGATCAGCGCATCGGGATCATCCTGCTGCGCCCCGGTTGGGAGTCTGCGTATTTCGACGCGCCTCCCGTCTTCGAGTGCGGCACCCTCGGCACGATCGAGCAGGCGGTGCCGCTCGACGACGGGCGCTACAACATCGTGGTGCGCGGCGACGTGCGCTTCCGCGTGGTCGACGAAGTGGAGCGCGTGCCGTACCGCACCGCGCGCGTCGTGGCCGAGCCGGAGCGCGAGCGCGACGCCGCGCAGGCCTCCGCGCAGCGCGAATGGCTGGCCGGTCTCTCACGGCAATACCTGCAGTACCTCCCCGACCAGACCGCCGTGCCGGAGATCGAAACCGTCAGCCTTGACGCGCTCGCCAACGCCTTGATCATGTCCCTCAACCTCGACGTCGAGCAAAAGCAGAAGCTGCTCGAAACGGCGGACATCATCGCCCGCGCCGAGGAGATCGGAAACGAGCTCTCCAACCGCATCGAGAGCCTGCAGTTTCTGGCGCCGTATCGGAGAACGGCGGATCCGACGCAGAATTGATGCTGGACCAGTTCCTCGGAGTTCCTCGGGTTCCTCGGAGTTCCTCGGAGTGGATGGGGTCCTCGGCTCCTCGGCTCCTCGGCTCCTCGGGTGAGTCGGAGTTCCTCGGAGCGGATTGGTGTTACTCCGAGGAACTCCGAGGAACTCCGAGGAACTCCGAGGA
>DASVQE010000104.1:0-80304 GCA_036389275.1 Thermoanaerobaculia bacterium | reverse complement strand
CAACATCGAGAATGCGGCCGGCGGCTTCGGTGTGACCGAGGCCATCATCGAGGAGCTCGGCGACCTCCCGATTAACGCCTACACCTCCGGCAATCACATCTGGGACAAGAAGGATTTCGTCGACGCCTACGACGACTATCCGCAAGTCATCCGTCCGGCAAACTATCCTTCCGGAAATCCGGGGAGAGGGAAAGTCATCCGCCAGACCGCGGGCGGCGTCGACGTGGCCGTGCTGCAGTTCATGGGCAACGTCTTCATGCCGCCGATCGACAACCCGTTCCACTGCGCCGACCGCGAGCTCGCGGAGCTCGGCGGCAAGCCGAAGGTGATCATCGTCGACATCCACGGCGAGGCCACCTCGGAGAAACAGGCCTTCGGGCGCTATCTCGACGGCCGCGTCTCCGCCGTCCTCGGCACGCACACGCATGTGCCGACCGCCGACGAGCGCATTTTGCCGAACGGCACCGCGTACCAGACCGACGTCGGCATGACCGGCGCGTACGACTCGGTGATCGGCTTCCGTCCCGACGAGGCGCTGCACCGCTTTCTGATGAACACGCCGCGCAAGCTCGAAGTGGCCAAGCGCGACATCCGTCTCTCCGGCGCGCTGATCGACGTCGACGAGACCACCGGCCGCGCCACGCGCATCGTGCGCGTGCGCGAAGACGTCGCCGACTAGATGGAACTGGCGGTCGTCACCCTTGGGCACGTGCATGCCGAGGACCTCGCGCCGCTGACCACGCGCTTCACGAGACTCGAGCAGCTCGTGCTCGACGTCGCGCCGCGCGATCCGCTCGACAAGCATCGCGCCGAGCTCAATCGCGCCGTCGACGCGGCCACCTGCGACTGGATTCTGATCGTGCGCGAGCGCGAGACCATCGACGACGCGCTCGCGGCGGAGATCCTCGCCGCCGCCGAGGCTGCACGGGCGTGGGGCTTTCGCATCCGCAGCGTGCCGGTCTATGCGGGACAGCCGCTGCGCATCGGCATCGACAGCGGCGAGCTGCGCCTGCTGCACCGGCGGCATCTGCTGCGGCGCGGCGACGTGGCGGTGCAGGGAACGGTCATCCGCCTGGCGAACGTGCTCCGCTCGGTGACCTTCGCCACGGCCGAGGAACATCGCAAGCATCTCGAGGAGCGCGCGAAGCGCAACTCCGCGGTCAAACGCGCGCTGCGATTCGCCGGCTACGTGCTGCACACGCGCACGACCGATCGCAACACGCTGCGCTACCTCTGGCTGGAAGCGGCGTACGATTCGGAAGCGTGACGGGCCTTCACGTCGAGTACGCACACTTTCTCGGCATCTGCGCCGTCGTCTCCTTCGCCGCGTTCTGGTTCGCTGCCGGCGCGGCCACGAAGAAACGCATGCGCATCGCCTCGCAGGCGAAGCCGCATCCGCTGCACGAGGCCACGCTCGATCCCGACCTGTTGCGCGTCGTGCTGCAGAAAGGCGTCGGCGACATCGACGAGCGCACCGCCAGCGGCATGACGCCGCTGCTCTATCTGCTGCAGCACGCCGATCTGCCCGACGTCGATCAGCCGCTGTACGTGCGGAACCGGGTCACCGCCCGCGTCACGGAAGCGGCGAAGCTGCTACTCGAAGCGGGCGCCGATCCGCACGTGCAGCTCGAGAGCGGCATGACGGCGATGCGGCTGGCGCAGATGCGCGGCTTCAGTGAGGTCGAGGAGCTGCTCGCCGCGCGCGGCGTGTCGCGCCAGCCGCCGCCACTGCACGCCTTCGACGTCGACGCGCTCGCCGCGCGCGAGGCCGCCGCCTACGACGGTTTCGGTCCCGCGCCCGGCACCGTGCGGTGGAACCTCGGCCTCCGCTTCGCGCGCTTCATCAGCGCGTACGTCAACGCGAACGGGTCGGAGCGGCTGAAGGAGTACGGCTGCCTCGGCCTGATTCTGCTGCCCTTTGCAATCTGGTGGGCAGTCGTCTCGGCGATCTGGTGGCTGCTGTTCCGCTGAGCTACACCGCGATCGCGACCGGCGCGCGGCGCGGAGCGCTCCGCAGGTTTCCGTTCGTGCGGAACTGCCGCGGCGACATGCCGTAGCGGATGCGGAACTGCTGGCGGAAGTAGTTCTCCGAGTCGAAGCCGCAGCGGCGCGCGACCTGTGAGACGCGCACGTTGCCGGCCTTGAGCAGCCGGGCCGCTTTCTCCAGCCGCTTTTCCTTGAGGAACTGGCTGAGCAGACGGCCGGTGAGCCGGTGGAAACGGCCGGAGATGTACTGGCGCGTATATCCGAGCTCTTTCGTCACCGCCTCGACGGTGACTTCTTCATCCGCGCGCAAACGGCGTCGCACTGTCTTGATGAGCGATCGCAACAAGCCGTCCATAGAGTCTCCTCGGCCGGTGATTGGAATACCTGTTTTTTGGATGGAAACAATGATAGCGGATTTTTCGAAAAAACGGCCGAAAATCGTAAAAATCAGCGCCGCGTCCAGCGCTCGGCGTCGCGCGTGCGGTACTTCGCCATCATCCTCGCGAAGGCCTCGTCGAGATCGATGTCGAGCGAATTGGCGAGACAGATCAATACGAACATCGCATCAGCGATCTCGTCCGCCACGTCGCCCGGCGCTTCTCCTTCCTTCGGCTTCTTGCCGCCGTAGCGATGCATGAGCGCGCGCGCGAGCTCGCCCACTTCTTCGGTGAGGCGGGCCAGCATCGGCAGCGGCGCGAAGTAGCCTTCCTCGAATTGCGAGATCCAGGCGTCGACTTCCTCTTGGGCATTGCGCAGCGACATGGGCGCATTGTGGCGTGTGCTACGATCGATGGGCAATGCGGGTGACGAGCGTGGTGTTGGGCGGGCTGCTGATCGCGTCGATCGCGAACGCCGACGTCCGCCTCGCCGTCAAAGGCGACGGCAAGAAGGTGATCTACAACGTCGGCCGCGCGCCGGCCGGCAGCGGCGACTGGCACTGGCTGGTCTCGAAGCACGACCGCCATACGCGCTACGACCCGATCATCGAGCGCTACGCCGCAAAGTACAACGTCGATCCGACGCTCGTGCGGGCGGTCATTCAGGTCGAGTCGGACTTCAATCCGCTGTGCGTCTCGAACAAAGGCGCGCGCGGCCTGATGCAGTTGATGCCGGAGACGGCCAGACGCTTCAAGGTGTCGAAGGTCCACGATCCGGAGCAGAACATCCACGGCGGGATTCAATACCTGTCGTACCTGCTGACGCTCTTTCCCGACGACCTGCCGCGCGTGCTGGCGGCCTTCAATGCCGGCGAGAACGCGGTGCTCAAGTACGGCGGCATTCCGCCGTATCGGGAGACGTCGACGTACGTCAAGCGCGCGCTGACGGTCTACTACGGCCGGCCGTACGGCGGCGGCGCCGCCGCGGTGACGTTCGCGGCGCGGCGCGGCGGACCGAAACTGCGCGGCGGCTTCAGCGCGCAGCTCGTGCCGCGCATGACCGTGGCCATGCTGCCGGGTATGAAGTATCTCGGCACCCGCTGACCGCTCCGTGACAGCGAGGCCCGCGCCCGTGGGCTACAATCGCGCCGCATGCCCGAGCGCGATCCAGCGGTTGCGCCGCCCTTCGATCAAGGCGTCTTCCTCCTGCATTACAACCGCGGCCGTGAAGCGTTTCAGGAAGGCCGCTATGCGGAGGCGCGCCGCGAGCTCGAGGCGGCGCAACGGCTTCGTCCCGACGACGCCGACGTGCTCAATCTCCTCGGCCTGGTGTATTTCAAGACGAACGCGTTCCCCGAGGCCGAGGTCATCTACCGAAGGCTCATCAAGGAAAACCCGAACGTCTTCATCCTCCACTCGAACCTCGGCCTGATCCTGTTCAAACAAGGCAAGCAGGAGGAGGCGGAGCAGTTCCTCCGCCGCGCCGTGGAGCTGCGGCCGAATTACGCGAAGTCGCACCTCTACCTCGGCCTGCTGTACCGGCAGAAGAAGAAATTCGGACTGGCGCTCGAGCACCTCCGCTTCGCCGGCGCCGACAAGCTGGTGCGGGAGGTGGAGGCGGAGATGCGGCCGATCGCGCCGCCGGCACCGGCACCTGCGCCTGCAGCGCCGGCGGCAGCTCCGGCGCCGCGTCCCGCGCCTGCCGCGCCGATGGCGCCGCCCTCGGTGACGACCGCCAAGATCCACGCGCTGACGCCGGAGCAGCTCGCCGCCCGCACCCAGCCGGGGACGGTGGAGACGCCGCGCGTCGCGCCGCCACCTGCTACACCTGTAGCACCACCTGCTACACCTGTAGCACGACCTGCTACACCTGTAGCACCTCCGCAGGACAACGCCGCCGTCACCGCCGCGCGCAAGCTGCAGGACGCGGTCGACGAGCCGCAGCATGTCGAGGCGAAGAAGATCGACGTCGCCCGGAAGATCGAAGGCGCTTCGCGCACCTTCACCCTGCACGAGAACGGCTTCCTCGAGATCAACTTCGCGCGCAGCGTCCACTGCAAGCGCGGCACGGTGTCGAGCTACTCCGGCAATCTCAAATTCGTGGCGGAGTCGGGTCTCCTCGGCACGACCGCGCAGACGCTCGTGAAGGCCGTCGGCCAGGGGAAGATCTTCGTCTACGAGAAAGGGCGGAAGACGTTCCTGCTCGACCTCAACGACGAATTCATCTACGTCGAGGGCAGCAATCTCCTCGCGCTCGAGGACTCGCTGACCTACCGCGTCGAGCCGATCTACGACCAGTCGTACCAGCGGAAGATCGACACGGTGAAGATCTTCGGCAAAGGCTCGCTGGCCATCTCGACCTCCATCGAGCCGCTCACGCTGCGCGTCACGCGCGAATATCCGCTGTCGATCTCCTCGAAGGCGCTCGTGGCCTGGACCGGCAACGTCATCCCGACCGTCGTCGACGATAAGGCGATGGAGAACGTGATGATCGAGACGGAAGGTCCGGCCGGGTTCAAGATCCGCTTCGAAGGCGACGGCGTCGTGGTGAGCGAGCAGTAGCTAAGGCTCGTGCGCCTCGCCCCATTCGAGGGCCAGCCGGTAGATCTCGCGCAATTCGATGTCGCGCTGCCAGCCGCTGAAGTAGCGCCGCACGGCCGGCTCTTCGAACGCATGTTCGAGGACGCCGCAGAGGATGCGGTTCTGCAGCGCCGGATCGCCGCCGCGGTAGAGCTTCTCGAGCTCGATGGCAACGCCGCGCACCGCCGCCGGACCCTTGCCGCCGCGCTGGTGCCACTGCTTGAGACACGCCGCGAGCTCCCACGCCGCCTCGAAGCCGCCGTGCAGGTAGTCGCCGGGCGACGGGTTCTCGACGAGGCACCGCAACAGGTAGCGGCGCATGAAGTCCAACTGTTCCTCGGCGGTGAGCTCCGGTGTGATGCGCGTCGGGTCGAGCGCATAGACGGCGCTCCAGGTGAGCAGATCGCCCGAGTCGATCCAGCGGCGCACGTCCTCGCGCGCGATCCGCTCTTCGCTCTGCAGCCGCTGCACGACCTCCGCGTATGCGGACACGCTCAGCCCCCGAGGCCCATCAGCTTCACCGCCATCGGCACGATGACGAAGAGCTGCACCGCATCGAACACGCCGTGCGCGATCATGCCCGGCACGACGTTCTTGGTCCGGTAGAAGGCGAGGCTGATCACGATCGAGACGATGGTCACGCCGATCAGCATCAGCGGATTGCCGTACGTGAAATGCGCCAGCGCGAAGAGCAGCGTCGAGGCGACCAGGCCGATGCGCTTCTGCAGGAACGAGCGGAAGAACGCCTCTTCCACCGTCGCCGCCGACAGCACGATGAGCGCTTTCTTCCAGAGCGCGAGCCGCGCCATCCAACCGATCATCGCCGGCGGTTCGGGCGCGTTCTCGAGCAGACCGGTGGCGCGCAGCAGCAGCGCGACGAGCAGCGCCAGCAGCAGCGTGACCAGCCAGCCGCCGACGCCGACGGAGACGCCGATGGCCACCACTTCCGCCGGCCGCTCGTGACGGATGTTGAGGAACTCGCGCAGCGGCGGACGGCCGGAGGCGAGCCACCAGCCGAGGAGGAAGAGCACCAGGATCAGGTGCAGGGTGAAGAGCGCGTAGAAGGGCGTATTGGTCAACTGCTTGACTGTCGCGGGCGAGAGCGCCGAGCTGGTCACCAGCGCCGCCAGCAGTCCCATGAAGAGCGCCAGCCAGGCGTAGGCGAACCACTTCGCGGCGCTGCTCGGAAAGCGGTCGCAGCTCAGCAGGCCGTGGCGTTCGTTCAGAAAGACGATCGTGGCCCAGATCACGACCACCAGGCCGATGGAGAAGACGTAGGGCATCGCGCGCAGTGTACTGAGTTAGGCGCGCGTCCGCGACAGCGTGTCGGCCACTGCGTGCACGGCGAGATAGCCGAGGACGAGGGTCACGCCGAAGAGCGCCGTGACGAGGTACGTGCGCGGATGCTGCTGCGGATTGAGCAGGCGATGGGCGACGTCGACGAAGAGCGGCCGCGGGTTCGTGACGATCTCCCAACTGTTCCAGCGCACGAAGCGGCCGAGGTACATGCCGAAGGCGGAGAGCACCAGCGCGCCAATGGCCACCGTCCAGCCGCCGAGGGCGCGGAAGCGCGCGGCCACCACGCGCTGCACGATGGCCACGGACGCGTAGCCGAGGAGCAGTCCGGTGACCGCGCAGGAGCCGAGGAGAAGCGTGTCGAACCAGAACGGCACCGGGTCGCGCGGCGCGAGGTGCACGAGATCGGTGACGAGGTAGGGCGCATTCGGCAGGAAGGCCAGCCATACCGCGAACGGGAACGCCTGCAGCGCGACGTGCGCGCGGCGGCGGTGCAGTGCGTCGAGGAGCAGGCTGGCGCCGAGCGGAATCACGCCGAGGATCAGATTCCAGACGAGGAAGAGAAACGCGTGCGAGTGCGCGCGCAGCATCCGCGCGGCGACGAGAGCCACGCACCATCCGACCAGCGCGCCGTAAGCGAGGAACTGTTTCATGTCCGCCTCACGTCGACCTGATTGTCGTAGAACGTCGCGCCGCCGCCGATGTCCGTCACCGCCTGTGAGGTGGTGTGGTTGGCGTTGTTGCGATCGTCGGTGAGCTTCGGCCACCACACCGACGGCGCGGAGACGACTCCCGGCCGCACGCGATCGGTGATCACGGCCTCGGCCGTGAACGTCCCGCGATCGTTGTAGATGGCCACTCTCTCGCCGCCCTCGATCCCGCGGGCGCGCGCGTCGTCGGCGTGAATCTCCAGCATCGGCTTGCCGGCCGCGCGGCGCAGCGAGGCGACGTTGACGAAGGTCGAGTTGAGAAACGAGTGCGCCGGCGGCGAGATCAGCGCGAGCGGATAGCGGCGCACCAGCTCCGGATCGCGCTCCTCCGACTCGTACGGCGGCACGTAGTCCGGCAGCAGATCGACGCCGTACGCGGCCGCGCTGGCCGAGGCGATCTCGATCTTGCCGCTCGGCGTCGGCAGCTTCGCGCCGCGGCGATACGGCACGTGCGGCCGCGGTACGTCGAGGCGGATCGAGGAACGCTCGCGCAGCTCTTCGAGCGTGAACGGCAGTCCCTGCAGCGCCTGCCGCATCATCTCCTCATCCGACTCGCGCAGCTCCGGATGATCGAGACCCATGCGCGCGGCGATGCGGCGGAAGATCTCCGAGTTCGGCAGCGCCTCACCGAGCGGCTCGATCGCGCGGCGGTTGTACATCACGTAGAGATGGCCATAGGCCTTGTGCAGATCGTCATGCTCGAGCTGCGTCGTGGCCGGCAGGACCACGTCGGCGTAGTCGGCGGTGTCGGTCTGGAAGTGCTCGAGGACGACGGTGAAGAGATCGTCGCGCCGCATGCCGGCCAGCACGCGCTCGCGGTCGGGCGCGACGGCGCCGGGGTTGGAGTTGTAGACGATCATCGCGTGCACGTTCTTCTCGGTCAGCGCCTCGCCGAGCCGCGACATGTTGATGCTGCGCGTGCCGGGGCGGATCAGATCGGGACGATGCAACGCGGCGAGGTTGAGGTCGAACGTGCCGGAGGTGGAGAGGAGCACGCCGCCGCCGACGTCGTTCCACGCGCCGGTGACCGCCGGCAGCAGCGAGATCGCGCGCACCGCGGAGCCGCCGCCGCCGTGGCGCTGCAGTCCGTAGTTCACGCGGATGAAGGTCGGACGCGTGGTGCCGTAGCGCGTTGCCAGCGACTCGATCGTGGCGGCGTCGATGCGGCAGATCTTCGCCACGCGCTCCGGTGCGTAATCGCGCAGCACGCGCTCGCGCAGACCTTCCCATCCGAGGGTCATCTCCTCGAGGTAGCCGCGGTCGTCGAGGCCGTCGCGGAAGAGGACGTGCATCATCGAGAGCGCCAGCGCGGCGTCGGTGCCGGGGCGGATGGCGATGTGCTCGTCGCATGCTGCCGCCGTGCGCGTGCGCAGCGGATCGATGCAGATGGTCGTGGCGCCGCGCTCTTTCGCCTTCCGCACGAACGGCCAGAGATGCGGATTCGAGGTGAGCGTGTTCGTGCCCCAGAGCACGATCAGCTTCGCTTCGCCGACCGATTCGGGATCGGGTCCCATGCGCGTGCCATACGTCACATTCAGCGCCTCGGCGCCCGCAGTCGCGCAGATGGTCCGCTCCAGCAGCGACGCGCCGATGCGGTGGAAGAAGCGGCGGTCCATCGACTCACCCTGGATCAATCCCATCGTTCCTGCGTAGGAGTAGGGAAGGATTGCTTCGCTGCCGTACGTGTCGATCACGCGTTGCAGGTTCGCGGCGATCAGGTCGAGTGCTTCGTCCCACGACGCGCGGTGGAACGCGCCGCTGCCTTTCGCGCCGCTGCGGATCAGCGGATGCAGCAGGCGGCCGTCGTGATAGGTGCGCTCGAGGTACTTCGAGACCTTCGTGCAGAGAAATCCCTGCGTGAAGGGATGCTCGCGATCGCCGGCGATGCGCACGGCCCGTCCATCCTCGACGGTGACGACCATCGAGCAGGTATCGGGACAATCATGAGGACAGACGGCGCGGATCACTTCCGGCATGCGCCGAGTGTACAGGCAGCGCGCGCGGGCTGCAGCCGGTCCAGCGCTTGAAGGCGCGGGAGAAGGCGGCGCGGTCGGAGAAGCCGACCAGATAGGCGGTCTCGGTGACGGAGATCTTCCGATCGCCGAGGTAGTGCAGGGCGAGCTTGTGGCGCAGCGTGTCGAGCACGCGCTCGAAGGTGGTTCCTTCGGCGCGCAATCTGCGGAAGAGCGTCTGCCGGCTGAGGCCGAGCGTGCGCGCGATCGCGTCCATGGTGACCTCGCGCGTCTGCAGCATCGGCGCGAGCGCGCTCTCGACGCGGCCGGCGGTGGAGCGGTTGCTCTCGAGTGCGTCGAGCAGCTCGTCGGCGCGCGCGCTCACGAAGTCGAGCACCACGCGCGACGCCGTGGGCGGCCGCTCGGTGAGCCAGGAGTCGTCGCCGAGGAGCATCGCGTTGCGCTCGCTCCCGAACACGACCGGGATGCGGAAGACGCGCTCGTACTCGTCGCGATACGACGGCGCCGCGTGCGTGAAATGGACGGCGCGCACGAAGTGCTGCTCGCCCATGTGCCGCCGCGCCGTGGCCACGAGGCAGGAGAAGGTGAGCTCGCTCAGCTCCGGAAAGGCGTTCGCGCCGGCGCGCCGGTCGACGATCCAGAGCTGGCCGCCGTCGCGGGTCAGGGCGAACCGTTCGCCGCCATCTTCGGCATCGACGTCGACGTTGAGGCGCGAGTAGCGGTTCCAGAGCGCGAACCCTTCGGCGCCGCTTTCGGCGAAGCCGCCGATCATGCAGCCGATGGCGCTGTCGGCGTACGGCGAGTCGCCGAGGTGCAACGCCACGGCGGGATCGCCGCAGAGCTCCTGCGCCGCGCGCATCAGCGCGGCGTAGCGCGCCAGCGGAATGCGGCCGTCGGGATCGCGCAGCGCGCTCTCGTCGATCAGCGCACGCGCGCACAGCGCGGCCGGCGAGACGCCGCGCGACTGCGCGAAATCGAGCAGCCCGCGGGCGAAGCCTGCCGCAACCGTCGCATGGGATCTCGCATCGGACATGGTGTGATCTCTACGGTAACGCTTTTGATGCGACGTGTCATAGGCATCGTCGCGGCGGGCGCGTACCGTGTGTGCATGTTTCTTCCGCGCACACTCGACAACGACTATCGCGGCCAGAAGGCCGCCCTCTGGCTGTTCGGATTGCTCGTGCTCGTCCGCTCGCTGCAGAGCGTGATGATCCTCTTCGACGGCTACTCGACCGTCCAGCGCGCCGACGGCATTCCGCTGACGACCTACCCGGCCGCGGCGGCGCAGAACATCGTGGCGATGTTCGGCCTCTACTCCGTGGCGCGTCTGCTGATCTCGCTCCTCTGCGTGATCGTGCTGGTGCGCTACCGCAGCGGCGTGCCGCTGATGTACGGCATCCTCCTGTTGAACTTCGCCCTGGTGCAGCTCGCGCTCTACTTCGTGCCGATGGTGCGCAACCGCGCGCCCGGCACGCTGGTGACGCGGGTGATGATCGCCCTCACCATCGTCGGCCTGGTGCTCTCGCTCTGGAAGCGGCGCGACGCGTCCTCGATTGAGCCGGGACGCTAACACTTCCGCAACGCCGCGCGTCTTTCGGTTGCGCTACCCTGCGGCGCACCAACGATGCGAGCGACCATCGCCCTGACCCTGCTGCTGTTCACACCGATCGTGCGCGCCGCGAACTGGCCGGAGCGGCCGGTGCTGCACGCCGTCCGCGCCGCCGTCTCGCCGAAGATCGACGGCGACCTCACCGACGCGGCGTGGCAGAGCGCGCCGGAGTTCACCGACTTTACGCAGCACGATCCCGACGACACCCAGCCTTCGACGATGCACACCAGCGTGCGCATCGTCTATGACGACGAGGCCATCTACTTCGCCGCGCGCGCCGACGATCCCGGCAAACCGACCGCGCTGCTGATGCGGCGCGACTCGTTCGGGCAGTACGACTTTCTCTCGTTCAACATCGATTCGCAGCACGACCGCCTCTCCGGTGCCGCCTTCACCATCTCGCCGGCGAACGTGCAGGTCGACTCGATCCTCTTCAACGACACGAGCGAAGACGGGAGCTGGGACGCGGTGTGGCAGTCGGCCACGAAGATCGTCCCCGGCGGCTGGACGGCCGAGCTGCGCATCCCGTTCTCGCAGCTCCGCTTTCCCGACCTGCCGCGGCAGGTGTGGGGCATCAACATCACCCGGCGCACGGTGCGCCGCAACGAGGTCGCCCGCGTGGTCAACACGCCGAAAGGACAGACCGGCTTCGTCTCGCACTTTGCCGATCTCGAAGGGATCGAGGGCATCCGCCGCGAGCGGCCGCTGGAGCTGGTGCCGTACGCGGTGACGCGCTCCGACATCCAGACGCGCGCCGACCGCGCAAATCCGTTCCTCGACACGCGCGAGCAGCGGGTCGACGGCGGTCTCGATCTCAAGTACGCGCTGACGTCGACGCTGACGCTGACCGGCACGATCAATCCTGATTTCGGGCAGGTCGAAGTCGATCCGGCGGTGGTGAACCTCAGCCAGTTCGAGACGTTCTATCCGGAGCGGCGTCCGTTCTTCACCGAAGGGCTGAACATCTTCGACTTCGGCGACTCGCCGGCCACCTCGCACTTCAACTTCACCTTCCCGCCGCAGCTCTTCTACTCGCGCCGCATCGGCCGCTCGCCGCAGGCCGGCATCGACGCCGACTATGTTGCCGCACCGTCCGAGACGACGATCCTCGGCGCGGCGAAGGTCACCGGCAAGCTCGGACGCGGCTGGACCATCGGCGTGCTCGACGCGCTCACCGACGCCGAGCGCGCGCGCTTCCAGCGCGGCACGGAGTTCGGACGGCGGCAGGTGGAGCCGATGACGAACTACTTCGTGTCGCGCACGATGAAGGAGCTGCGCGGCGGCGACGCGCGCGTCGGCTTCCTCTTCAACTCCGTCAACCGTCGCCTGCCCAACGACCTCGACACGCTGCGCGCGAACGCCTACACCGCCGGCACCGACGGCTACACGCGCTTCTTCAAGAAGGAGTGGATCCTGGAGTGGCAGGGCGCGGCCACGCGCGTCGACGGCAGCACCACCGCGATCGCGCGCACGCAGCGCGCGCCGGCGCACGCGTATCAGCGGCCCGACGCCACGCACGTCGAGTTCGATCCGAACCGCACCTCGCTGGACGGCTGGGGCGGACGGCTGATGGCCTCGAAGCAGACCGGCCTCTGGCGGCCGAACGTGCAGGTGATGGCGTCGTCGCCCGGCTACGAGACCAACGACGTCGGCTTCCTGCTGCGCTCCGACATGATCTCCGCGCACGCGCTGATGCAGTACGTGAACGATCATCCGTCGAAGCGTTTCCGCGAGCGGCAGGTGTGGTTCGGGACGTGGCACAACCGCAACTTCGGCGGCGTGACGATCGAGCATGGGATCTTCGCGGATCACTTCGCGACGCTGCAGAATTACTGGAACTACCGCGCCTCGCTGTTCGTCGTGCCGCGCGCGTTTTCCGATGAGGCGACGCGCGGCGGTCCGCTGGTGCGCACCGAGGCGCAGTGGTCGTCGGACCTCAGCCTCGGCAGCGACGACCGCAAGCCGGTCTACTTCAGCCTCTCCGCCCATCTCACCGGCAATCGCGACGGCTCGCACACGCGCGCCGGCGGCGTGACGGTGAACTATCGTCCGGCCTCGAATCTGATCTTCAGCCTCTCGCCGTATTACCTGAGCCAGCACGACGAGCATCAGTACGTCGAGGACTTTGCCGATGCGACGGCGGCGGCGACGTACGGGCGCAGCTACGTGTTCTCGCAGCTCGAGCAGCGCTCGTTCGAGCTCGGCACGCGCGTCGACTGGACGCTCAGCTCGCGGCTCTCGTTTCAGCTCTACCTGCAGCCGTTCATCGCCGCCGGCGACTATCACGACTTCCAGCAGCTCGCGCGCGCGCGCAGCGCCGACTACATTCCGTACGTCCGTACTTCCGCCGATCCGGACTTCAATTTCCGCAGCGTGCGCGGCAGCGCGGTGATGCGCTGGGAGTACCGCCCCGGCTCCGCGCTCTACGTGGTCTGGAACGAGAACCGCGCCGACGTCGTGCCGGCCGGCGACTTCCGCTTCGGCCGCGACCTGCGCGCGATCCCGACCGCGCCGTCGCACGACGTGTTCCTGATCAAGTTCTCGTACTGGCTGCCTTTGTAGGGGGACGACGAGGGGCCTCCGGCGGCTGGGGCCCGTGGCCCCAGCCGCCGGAGGCCTCTCGTCGTCCCCACTTCAACGCCGCTTCAGATACACGCGCAGCTTGTGACCGTCGGGGTACGTGAACGCGCCGACGATCGCGACTGCGCCGTGGCAGCCGGAGAAATGTGCGTCGTATGGCGGGCCGGCGTCGAAGAGGAGGCGGCGGCATTCCGAGCTGGTGTCGAGCGTGACCGGCGTGGCGATCACCGTCGGGCCGCCGTCCACCGTCACGTGCGCGCGGTACTCGTCGTCCGGACCGACGTCGATGGTGAGCGACGCGCGCGGCGCGCGGTAGGTGCCGATGATCAGGAAGCGGCGGTCGGGCGCGGGCGGCGTCGCCGCATCGGCGGGCTGGCCGCGCTCGCGCGACGGATCGCAGTGCAGCAGCAGCGCGCAGATCGCCATCAGCGCGCACACCGCCAGCAGCGCGGCCGCGGCGCGCGTCACTCCCGCTCGAGCACCATGGCCACGCCGATGCCGCCGGCGGCGCAGACGGTGACGAGCCCGTACTGCTGGCCGCTGCGCTGCAGCTCGTTGCAGACCGTCGTGACGATGCGCGCGCCGGTCGCGCCGAACGGATGTCCGAGCGCGATCGAGCCGCCGGTGAGATTGATCCGCTCCGGATCGATGTCGCCGACCGGCTCGTTGCGGCCGAGCTTCTCCTGCGCGATCTTCTTCGAGCCGAGCCACTGGATGTTCGAGAGCACCTGCGCGGCGAAGGCCTCGTGCATCTCGATCACGCCGATGTCCTCGAGCTTGATCTTCGCGCGCTCGAGCGCCATCGGCAGCGCGAAGACGGGACCCTGCAGCAACTGATCGAACGGATCGGTCGCGGCGTAGGCATAGCTCCGGATGAAACCGAGCGGCTTGATGCCGAGGGCTTTCACCTTCTCTTCCGACATCAGCAGCACCGCCGCGGCGCCGTCGGTGAGCGGCGAGGCATTGCCGGCGGTGATGGTGCCGAACTTCCGGTCGAACACCGGCCGCAGTTTCGAGAGGCTCTCCAGCGTCGTATCGGCGCGGATGAGATTGTCCGTCTCGACGATGTTGTCGTAGCCGGGCGGCACGACCACCGTCATGACCTCGTCGGCGAAGCGTCCGCTGGCCGTCGCCGCCGCGGCGCGATGATGACTTTGCAGCGCAAAGCGGTCCTGCGCCTCGCGCGAGATGCCGTTGGCCTTGGCCATCTTCTCGGCCGACTCGCCCATGGTCAGGCCGGTGGTCGACTCGGCGATGGCAGGTGTGTCGGGCGCGAGGTCTTTCGGGCGCACCTTCGAAAAGGCGCCGAGCTTTCCGCCGACGCTTTTCTGTTTGCTCGCCGAGACCAGCGCCTCGGAGAAGTTTTTCGAGAAGAGGATCGGCACGTCGGAGAGCGACTCCGCGCCGCCGGCGATGACGGTGTCGGCGTGGCCGAGGGCGATCATGTCGGCGGCGGCGGTGATGGCCTGGTTCGCCGACGCGCACGCCTTGCCGACCGCGAAGCCGGGGATCTTGCGCGGCAGCCCGGTGCCGAGGACGATCTCGCGGGCGATGTTCGGCGCCTTCACCGACGGGATGACGTTGCCGAAGACGATCTCCTGCACCGCGTTGGGATCGATGCCGCTGCGCTGCACCAGCTCCGCGACCACCAGCTTGCCGAGGTCGAGGGCGGAGAGACGGGCGTAATGAGTGCCGGATTTCGCGAAGGGTGTCCGGAGGCCGCGGACCACCGCGACGCGCGGCACGTATTGCCAGGTCATGGCGCGCGAGAATATCAGAGGAGCGCGCGCGGCGAGCGCTCTACAATTCACGCCTATGACAGCAGCGGCACTGGAGCCCAATCCTCTGCGCGAGGGCCTCGAGCAGGAGCGCGTACCCGATCCGTCGTGTCTGGTGATCTTCGGCGCCTCGGGCGATCTGACGCAGCGCAAGCTGATCCCCGGCCTCTACTCGCTCGCGCACGACGGCCTGCTGCCGCCCGGACAGACCATCATCGGACTGGCGCGGCAGGAGATGACCGACGACGCGTTCCGCGAGGCCATGCGCAAAGCGTGCGACGAGCACGCGCGCACGCGGCCGGTCGACGACGCCATCTGGGAACCGTTCGCGCGCGGCCTCTTCTACGTGCAAGGCGAGTTCGGCGATCCGAACGCGTACGTGCGGCTGCGCGAGCGCCTGGCGGAGTTCGACGGCAGCCGCGGCACCGGCGGCCGGCGCATCTACTACCTGGCCGTGCCGCCGCAGTTCTTCGCCCAGATCGCCGAGTTCCTCGGCAAAGAGGACATGGTCTGCGATCCGGAGAGCGGCAAGCCGTACACGCGGGCCATCATCGAGAAGCCGTTCGGCCACGACTACGAGTCGGCCAAAGAGCTCAACCGGGTGGCGGTGTCGACGTTCCGCGAGCGGCAGGTGTTCCGCATCGATCACTATCTCGGCAAGGAGACGGTGCAGAACCTGCTCGTGCTGCGCTTCGCCAACGGCATCTTCGAGCCGTTCTGGAATCGTCAATATATTGACCATGTCCAGCTCACCGTGGCCGAGTCGATCGGCGTGGAGAAGCGCGGCAGCTACTTCGAGTCCGCCGGCATCACCCGCGACATCATCCAGAACCACATGCTGCAGCTCGTGTCGCTGGTGGGCATGGAGCCGCCGGTGGCGTTCGAGGCGAACGCGGTCCGCGACGAGAAGGTGAAGGTGCTGCGCGCGCTCCGCCCCATCCGCGAGGCGGTGCGCGGGCAGTACGCGGCCGGCTCGGTCCTCGGCGAAGAGGCGCCGGCGTATCGCGAGGAAGAGAAGGTCGATCCGCAGTCGCGCGTCGAGACGTACGCGGCGCTGAAGGTCTTCGTCGACAACTGGCGCTGGGCGGACGTGCCGTTCTATCTGCGCGCCGGCAAGCGGATGCCCAAGCGCGTCACCGACATCTCCATCCATTTCCGCCAGGCGCCGTATCCGCTGTTCAGCCGCCTCGGCCTCAAGACGCAGCCGAACGTGCTGGCCATCCGCATTCAGCCGGACGAAGGGATCTCGCTGAAGTTCGACTCGAAGCTGCCGGGGCCGAACGTGCGCACGGCGCCGGTGACGATGGAGTTCCGCTACGCGACGTCGTTCGGCGCCGAGCCGCCGGAGGCGTACGAGCGACTGCTGCTGGAGACGATGCTCGGCGACGCGACGCTGTTCGCGCGCCGCGACGAGATCGAGACCGCCTGGGCGTGGCTCGATCCGCTGCTGGAGCGTTGGGAGCAGGACCCGCGCCCGCCGCATTTCTATCCGGCCGGCACGTGGGGCCCCGAGGAAGCGGACACGCTGATCGAAGGAGACGGACGCAAATGGCGAAGGCCGTGAGCGATCAAGCAATCGCCGGCGACGACGTGCGCGTGAACGCGCACACGATCGAGAAGCGCCTGGCCGACATCTGGCGCGACGAGCGCGGCGACGACGAGCAGGACGAGAACCAGGCCGTTACGCGCGCGGCGCTCTGGAACGTGGTGGCGCACACGTGGACGAGCGAGCAGCACGCGTTCGCCACCGAGACCCTCGGCCGCGCCAGCGCCTCGGTGCCGCAGCGGACCATCGTCGTGCGCGCCGATCCCAACGTTGATCGGCACGGGGGCGCAGGCGAGATGACCTCGTACATCTCCACCAACTGCCACATGATCGGCGGCGGGCGGCAGGTCTGTTCGGAGGAAGTGTCGATCGTGGCCTCGGGCGAGCGCGTCGCGCACGTGCCGCCTCTCGTGGCCTCGCTGCTGCTGCCGGATATGCCGGTGGCGGTCTGGTGGCTCGGCGATCTGCCGAACGAGCGGCCGTCGTACGTCGACACGCTGCTCGATCCGGCCGACCGGCTGATCGTCGACTCGTCGCAGTTCGACAGTGCCGAGGATTTCGCGCTGGTGTTCCGCATCGCCGACAAGACCACCACCGCGCCGGCCGATCTGAACTGGGCGCGCGTCGAGGAGTGGCGCTCGGCCACGGCGGCGATGTTCGATCCGCCGGGGATGCGCGAGCGCATGCGAGCCATCGCCAAAGTCAGGGTGATCTCCGGCGGCGCGGCGAAGATCGGGCCGCTCTCGGAGGCGGTGCTGTTCGTGTCGTGGCTCACCGCGCAACTCGGCTACGAGGTGGCGTTCGAGTTCGTCAGCGAAGGCAAGGGTGAAGGGATCCTCTCGGTCGAGCTGCAGTTCGGCGACGGCTCGACGGCGGTGGTGCGCGGCGATCGCGAGCGGCGCGTGGTGGTGGGCAACTGCGGAGATGAGCTCGCGCTCGACTGCGTCACGCGCGCGCTCGGACGCGGCATCGACGATCTGATCGTGCGGCTGCTGAAGAATCCGCAGGCGGACCGGGTCTACGTGAAGACGCTCGGTATCGCGCACGACGTGGCGCGGCGCGTGGCATGAACCTGCGCATCTTCGATTCGACGGAGGAACTGCTCGCCGCCGCCGCGCGCACGATCGCGCAGCGGCTGCGCGCCGGCGAGCCGGCCTCGATCGCGCTCTCCGGCGGCTCGACGCCGCGGCCGCTCTACGAGCTGCTGGCGTCGCCGCCGTGGCAGGAGCAACTCGCGCAGACGCCGATCACCTGGGTGGTCGTCGACGAGCGTTACGTGCCGCTGAGCGATCCGCAGTCGAACGCGGCGATGATCGAGCGGACGCTGTTCGCGAACGGCCTCCCGCCGTCGCACCGCTTCCTCCGCTTCCGTACGGAGTTCGAAGATCCCAACGAGAGCGCGGGCGCGTTCGAAGAGGAGTGGCACTCGCGCGGGTTGCAGTCGCTCGACATCGTGCTCCTCGGCTGCGGCGACGATGGACACACGGCGTCGCTCTTTCCGGACACGCCGGTGCTGGAGGTCGACGACCGCATCGCCGCCGCGGTCTACGTGTCGCGCCTCGAGCAGTGGCGCGTCACGCTGACGCTGCCAGTGATCCGCGCGGCGTCGCTGCGGATGGTGCTGGCGGCCGGCGCGTCGAAGGCGCCGATCGTGCGCGACGTGCGCAACGGCGTCGCCCATCCGGTGGCGCTGGCCACACGCGGCGAGATCGAGTCGTGGTGGTTCGTCGACCGCGCCGCCGCCGCGGAGTGAAAGGAATGGCGGAGCGCATGCAGTACGAGGCGATCTCGCTCGCGGAGAAGTTCGGCCGCTTCTCGGAACAGTTCCGCCCGAAGGTGATCGCGCAGATGAACGACTATCAGTTCAAGCTCGCGCGCGTCGAAGGCGATTTCGTCTGGCACTCGCACGCCGACACGGACGAGACCTTCCTGGTCATCGAAGGCGAGCTGCGCATCGACTTCCGCGACGGCCACGTCACCCTGCGCCCCGGCGAGCTGTTCGTCGTCCCGAAAGGGAAAGAGCACAAGCCGTACGCCGACCGCGAATGCAAGATCCTCCTGATCGAGCCCGCCGGCACGGTGAATACGGGGGATGCGGAGAGCGGTGCGTTGACGGCGGAGAATGATGTTTGGATATGACGTTCCTCGGTTCCTCGGTTCCTCGGTTCCTCGGGGGAGTGAGCCCAACCACTCCCGAGGAACCGAGGAACCCGAGGAACCGAGGAACCGCCTTACACCCTACTGCGCCGGCACGTAAGTCGGATCCAGCGTCCGGTTATCCACCACCGATCCGTACGCGGCCAGGCGGCCGGTGCCTTCGATGACGCGGACGCTGACGCGGCCGTTGTAGGCGGTGTCGAAGCCGAGGGCCTGGAGGATGTGGCCGATCTGGCGGAACTCGTTGCCTTGCATCGAGTCGGTCACGGCGGCGGTGATCTTGCCGCCGTTCACGTAGGCGGTGAGCTCGAACGTGACCGGGTTGCCGGTCACTTCGACCAGGCCGAGGTTCGTGCGGTACTGCGCCGACTCCTCGAGCTGCAGCACCTGCAGCGCGCGCTCGCCGGCGCCGACGGCGTCGCTGGCGGTCACGCCAGGGATGAACTGCCCGTACGTTCCGTTCTTCGCATCGCGGCTGAACGTGCGCGCGGTCACGACCAGCGGGCTCGGATTCGGCGTCGTCACCGCGACCGCGCCGCCGTTGCCGTTGATCTGCCAGAGCGTCGGCAGCACCTCGTTGACCGCGCGCGTCTCGCCGGCGGCGAGATCGAGCGTGATCGGCGCGGGCGACGGGCCGCTGAGCGGATAGAACGTCAGCGTGGCCTGGACCGGATTGGACGAGGCGTTGAAGACGCGCATGTCGGTGTGGAAGTTGTTGATCTCCGCGACGCCGGGGACGACGTAGCGGCTGGCCGAGACGCGGCCGGCCTGCACCGGGAAGACCAGCAGCGGATCGGTCGTGGAGTTGTCGAGCACCGACGCGTACGCCGTGGCCTTGCCGCTCGGCGAGACCACCTGCACCTCGAGGCGCCCGTCGTCGAAGGCGAGGTTCCCGAATAATGCAGGGATGGACGTCGGCATGTGCTGATAGGCGTCCAGATGGATGTCCGTCTTCGCCAGCTCGCGACTCTGGCTGTCGAGCACGCGCGCGACGAGATCGACGGGCGAGCCGGAGCCTTCCACGAAGCCGAGGTTGGTGCGGTAGCTCGCGCTCTGCGAGATCTGCTGGAGGCTGATCTTCGCCAGCGGATCGCGGGCGACATCGCCGATGAACGACGTCAGCGGAATGGCCGGGATGAACTGGCCGAGCGTGCCGAGGCTGTTGACGCTGAAGGTGCGGCTGGAGGCGAAGGTCTGCAGCGGATTGGGGCTGGCGCCGCTGGCCGTCGACATCGGACGGATCTCCAGCGTGCCGAGTCCGAGCTCGCCGGCCACGCCGGCGCCGTACCACGCCTTCACCACGTCATCGAGTCCGAGGGTGGCGTTCGCCGGGATCACCACGCTGGTCTTCTTGCCGCTGGTCGTGCCGTTCGTGCCGGACGGCGTGAAGCTCAGGTCGTACGTCACCGCTTCCGCGGCGGAGTTCACGATGCGGATGTCGGAGCGGAACGGCGTGCTGATGCCGTCGGCGTGCGCCACGGCCGGAATGAGCAGCGTGCCGGGAGGCGGCGTGGTGTCGCGGCCGACGGGCGAGACCGGCGTGACCAGGCTGACCGAGAACGGCAGGTTGAGCGTCGAGGTGGCGTTGCTCTGCGGCCCCTTGCCGGCGCCTTGCGTGCGCTGCACAGAAATCGTTGCAGTGGTCGAGCCGACGCCGAGCTGCGTCGGATCGATGGTGAGCTGCACCGTCGTGCCGCCGGCGGCGAGCGCGCCGGACGACGGGAAGACCGTCAGCCACGGCGCGTCGGTGGTGATGGCGAAGTGATCGTCGTTCGTGGCCTTGTCGCCGAAGCCGGGGACGAGATAGTTCTGCGTGAGCGGCTGGTTCGTGCCGACCGGAATCGACAGCGCGAAGTCCTTGCCGTCGGCGGGCAGCGGGCGCGTGACGAAGGTCGAGACGACGGCGGAGTAGGCGGTCGGCTGATTCGTGCAGGCGGAGAAGGCGCGCACGCGGTAGTAGAAGCGCGCGTCGGCGCTCAGGTCGTTGTGCGCGGCGATGGTGCGGCCGAGGGCGCCGGTGACGGTGTAGGTCGTCGGCGAGGAAAAGTCGGGCGAGGCCGATTCCTGCAGCTCGAACTTCGGCGTCAGCGCGAGATCGCCGCTCCACGAAACGAAGTAGCCGAGGGAAGCGAGCGAGATCGCCGGCGCGGCGATCTCCGGCGCGGTCACGGTGGCGCAGGTCGCCGTCACGGCGGCGTTCTGGCTGTTGATCGTGCCGCAGGCGTTGCCGACGCGCACCCAGTACTTGGTCGTGCCGGCCGTCGTCACCGGACCGATGGTCACGCTCGACGAGGTCTTGCCGACCAGCGGCTTGTTGTCGACCGGCGCATCGCCCTCGAACCACTGATAGGTGAATGGCGCGTCGCCGGCCGCGGTGACCGAGAGCGTGGCCGTGCCGCCGACGAGGATCTGCTGGCTGTTCGGCTGCGAGGTGATGGTCGGCTGCACGCACTGCGCGCCGACGGTGATGGTGACGACGGTGCTGTCGGCGTGGCCGCAGTTGTTCGTCACGCGCGCCCAGTAGGAGGTGGTCGCGTTGAGCGCGGGCGTCGTGAATTGCGCGGTCGAGGCGACCTGCTTCGAGGTGTCGCCGGCGGTGCTCGACTCGAACCACTGATAGGTGAGCGGGCCGTCGCCGGTGGCGGTGAGGGCGAGCGTCACTTTCGAGCCGGGGTTGACGCGCTGGCTCTGCGACTGCTGCGTGATCGCCGGCTTGTTGCACTCCGCCGGCACGACGGTGAAGGTGCGGCTCGGCGCGCTGCCGCAGGTGTTGGTGACGCGCACCCAGTAGCTCTGCGTCTCGGTGATCGAGGGCGTGGTGAACTGCGAGGAGTCGTCGCCGACCGGGTTCTGCTGGATGCCGCTGGTGGCGTTGTACCACTGGTAATGCAGCGGCGCGGTGCCGGTGGCGGTGACGCTGAGCGTGCGCGTCGAGCCGAAGGTGACGCTGCCGTCGCCGGTGGCGTTCGTGACCGCCGGCGCGCTGCAGGCCACGCCGCTGCCGTAGACGTCGGCCATGGCGTCGTGGTCGTACGGGCGGAGCGTGGCGCCGAGGTTCGTCGGCGTCGGGTTGCTCATCAGATTGCCGCCGCTCGGCGAGTGGGCGAAGCCGAGGGCGTGGCCGATCTCGTGCGCGAGCACGGCCTCGTACGTCGACTGCGACATGCTCACCGCCAGCAGGCAGACGTCCGCTTCCTCGATCGAGTAGAACTGCTCGCCGCGGAAGGTGTGTCCCGGCGGGTTGAAGTAGACCGCGGCGCAGGCGAGGCCGCCGTCGCAGAAGCCGGGCACGCTGCCGGTGTAGTTGGTGAGGATCTGGTTCTCGTCGCTGGCGTCGTCGGCCATGACGGTGCTGGCGCTGATGCCGTCGAGGCTGAGGTTGACGTTGGAGTTCGGATCGTCGGTCCAGGCGGCGAGCGCGTTCTCCGCGCCGCCGACGGTGTCGGTCACGCCGGCCTGTGCGCCGCCGCCGATCTTGAAGCCGATCGAGCAGTTGGACTCGCAGCCTTGCCAGCGGATCGGGCGCGCCGGCGAGCCACCGGTGAGGAGGTAGGACGACGGCGCGGCGTTGACCGCGACCGGCGCGCTTTTCATCGCCGCCTCGGCATCGGGACTCGCGGCGTGGCCGCGCACGAAGTCGAGGAACGCCGCGGCGGGACGGCTGCTGCGCTGCTCGTCTTCGTCGCGCACGAGCGCGTCGCCTTCGAAGCGGAAGGCGCCGAGCTGCATGTTCGCGGTGTAGTAGCTGCCGTCGTCACGCGCGCGGAGGAACGCCACCACGCGCTGGCCTGTCGTGTAGACCGCGGAGCCGGGGACGACCAGGCCGCGCTCGGCGGTGAAGCCGCCCACCTCGGTGATGGTGACGACGTCGCCGCGCACGCTGCCCTTGAGCACTTCGTCGACGCGGAGGCGCGTGTCGGTGACGATCAGGCGGCCGCCGATCTCGCGCGCGGCGGAGCCGAGCACCGTGCCGGAGACGACCGCGTGCGCGCGCCCGAGGAGCGCGGCGTCGGACGCCGGCGGCAGGGTCACGGCGGTAGCGTTCGTCGCGAAAACGAACAGACAGAGAACGAGAGACAAACGACGCATGGGTTGAGGCCTCCGATCGCGGACTGACGATGGTTATTCTAAACGATCAACGCCGGAAAGTGCTTTGCGCTATCATGTGGTCGTGACCGATCCGGCACCGATTCACGAGCACGCGCTCAGCAACCTCCGCTACATCCGCGAGGCGATGGAGCGCGCCAGCGCGTTCACGTCGATTCCCGGTTGGGGCGGCGTCGGGGTCGGAGCGACGGCGCTGGCGGCGGCCATCGCGGCGCATCCGTACGCGGTGTCGCGGCGGTGGCTGCTGATCTGGCTCGCGGAGGCGGTGGTGGCGGCGGTCATCGCCGGACTGGCCATGCTGCGCAAGGCGCGGCGGGCCGGAGTGTCGTTCACCGGCGGTCCGGCGCGGCGCTTTTTCAGCAGTTACTTCGCGCCGATCGTGGCCGGCGCCGCGCTCACGTATCTGCTGGCCACGCTGCAGCTTTACGCGCCGCTGCCGGCAACGTGGCTGCTGCTCTACGGCGCGTCGTTCGTCAGCAGCGGCGCGTTCTCGATCCGCGTCGTGCCGGTGATGGGCGTCTGTTTCATGTTCCTCGGCATCGCCGCCTGTTTCGTGTCTCCCGTCGTCGCCAACGCGCTCCTCGGCGCCGGCTTCGGCGGGCTGCATCTCATCTTCGGATTCATCATCGCAAGGAGTTACGGTGGCTAGATCAGCAGCAGTGAAAAAGCAGACGACCGAGGCGCCGGCCGCGCGCCGGCAGCCGCTCGAGACGTCGATCCCCGACTTCGACCGGCTCATTCACGAGAAGACGCGCCTGGCGATCGTCAGCGCGCTGGCGGTCAATCCGACGCTCAGCTTCAACGAGCTGAAGTCGATCCTCAAGACCACCGACGGCAACGTCAGCGTGCACGCGCGCAAGCTGGAAGAAGCGGGTTACCTGACGTGCCGCAAGTCGTTCGAGGGACGGATGCCGCGCACCGAGTACGCGCTGACCGCCTCCGGCAAGCGCGCGTTCGAAAAGTACATCGGGCACATGGAAGCGCTGATCCGCGTGGCGCGCGGCTCGTAGTCACTTCGCCGAGACCGCGAGCAGCTCGCTGCCCGGCGAGTGAGCGAGGTAGAGCGTGCCGTCCGATGCGAGGACGCCGTTGCGCGCGCCCGCGGCGGTGACGACGTGCGCCGCCGCCTGCAGTCGGCCGGCGCGATCGACGGCGACGATGGTGAGATCGCCGCTGCGCGCGGCGCCGGCGTAGAGCAGGCGCGTGGCCGGTGCATAGTCGATGCTGTCGACGCCGCTGCCGGTGGCGGCGGAGGAGAGGAGCGCCGGTGCCTTGCCGGTGCTGAAGGTCTCGACCTTGTCGGTGCAGGCGACGAAGAGCAACTCGCCCCTGGGACTCATCGCCATTCCGCGCGGTCCAGCCTCGCCGCAGCCGCTCTTCCAGCGCGCGACGACTTTCCTCGTGCGAAGGTCGACGGCGAGGGTCTCGTCGCGATCTTCGAGGTTGGTGAGGAACCGCCCATGCCTCGCGTCGACCGCGTAGCCCTCGGGATCTCCATCGAAGGTGAGCTTCGTTTTCTCCTGCAGCGTCTGCGCGTCGAGCACGCGGATCGAGCGGTCGCGCGGCGTGGTGACCCACACCTCGCGCGTCGGCGCGACGTACGAGACGCCGTCGGGCATCGAGTCGACGCGGCCGCAACGGACGCGCGCGAGCGAGCGCGAGCCGAAGGCGCAGATGGTGGAGTCGGCGCGGTTGCCGACGTAGACCACGCCGTCGCCAACGGAGGCGGAGGACGGGCCGACGACGCGCTTCCGCTCGCCGCTGGTGAGCTCCGCGGTCGGCAGTCCGCCGATCTGCCGCATCTTGCCAGTGGTCGTGTCGAGCACGTCGACCGCGCCGGTGTTGCCGGCCGGCACCCACAGTTGTTTCGTGGCGGGATCGAAGGCGAGATAGTCCATGGCGATGCCGCGCTCGGAGGCGCCGGGCAGCGGGATTGGTCGCACGTGAAAATCGGATGCGGCGACGGCGGCGTTGAGCAGGAGCGCGGCGAACAACAGGTTCATGGTCATCCTCTCTGATGCCATCGCGCCAGCAACTCCCGCTCCCGTTCCGCGGTGAGGCCGGTGCGCAGCGGACGATCGCGCTGATTCCACCGCAACGTGTCCTCGATCGTCTCCTCGAGCGGCCGGCAGCGCAGTCCGGCGGCGAAGGCCTTGCGCGAGTCGATGGCCATGAGGCCGCGCGTATGCGGCTTCGCATCCTCGGCCAGCCACAACGGGAGATCGACCCACGGCACAACGCCCGCGTCGAGCAGGAACGCTTCGTCGACCCAGGTGAGCGTGGCGCCGCTTCGCGCGACGCGAAGAGCGGTCGTGAGCAGCTCGCCCATGGTCGTGGCCGGACCGGTGGCGTTGTACGTGCCGGTGGCGCCGCGCTCGAGCAGCTCAATCAGCCAGCGGGCGAGGTCGCGCGCGTCGAGGAGTTGCAACTGCCGCTGCGGAGGCGCCGGCGCGAGCACTTCGCCGCCGCGGGCGATGCGCGCCACCCAGTAGGTCATCCGGTCGGTGTAGTCGTAGGGACCGACGATCACGCCGGGCCGCACGATGAGCGCGCGCTGCGGAAACGCCTCCAGCACGCGCTGCTCGCACAACACTTTCAGACCTCCATACATCGTTCCATACGTCGTTGCGGAGATCGGTCCTGACGGATGGATGGATTCGGCCTGCTGCAGCTCCGCGGCGCTCAATCGCGCGAGCGCGGCGCTCTCGTCGAGACCGGCCACGCCGCGGTCGGCATAAACGGAGACGGTAGAGACGAACAGATAGCGCTCGACGTCGAGCGACGCGGCGATGGTGCGCGGCAGGTAGCCGGAGGTGTCGATGACTGCATCCCACCGGCGCCCTTGCAGCAAGCCGAGATCCGTTTCGCGGTCGCCGAGGATCGTCTCGACTCCGCGCGGCTCGGCGAGCGCGTGCCGGCCGCGATGAAAGAGCGTGAGCTCGTGCCGCCGCGCCCGCGCTTCCTCGGCCAGGTGATAGCCGAGGAAGCGGGTGCCGCCGAGGATGAGCAGCTTCACCGAATCAGAAGCTCAGGAGCGCGTAGCCGTCGTTCTGGTACTCCATCAGCACGATCAGCGCGTCGCTGGCGACCGTGACGTCGGAGGCGATCGACTTCGGATCGATGTTCGCGAAGGCGAGGTTCTGGCCGCAGACGTAGAGCTTCACGCCGGCCGCCTTCATCTCGTGCAGCACTTTGAGGTTCGGATTGGGCGTGTTGAATTTCGCGCGGTAATGCGCGTCGTCGAGGATGCCGTCGATGGCGTCGCCGTGGAAGACCACCACGAACTTCACATTGCGCGACGGCACCTTCGCGACGGCAAAGGCATTCAGCTCCGAGCCGGCCATGTTCAGCGCCGGCATCAGATGCGACGGCGCGTCCGCCGCGGCGGTGGCATTGAAGACCGCTTTGTAGACGTGCTCTTTCCGCGGCTGCACGGCCGCGCCGGGGATGTCGATGTAGCCGTCCGCCTCGGCCACGACGGGAGAGCGCGGCGGCGGCCAGCCGGCGGCGCCGGCATCGGCGGCGAGCAGCAGCGAGAGTGCGAGGGCGGAGCAAACGAGTGTTCGCATCCGGTCAATATCGGCGCGCGCCGCCGCGCGCGCAAGGCGAGCGGTCAGACACTCATGCGCGACTTCGAAATAATGAGTCTGCGCGTCTGGCTTCGCCGGTCATGTGCGGACGAAGCGCGTCATCTCCTCCGCCGTCGCCGCGGTCGGCTACGACGCGGAGCACCGCGTGCTGGAGGTGCGCTTCCGCAGCGGCCGACGCTATTTCTACCTCGACGTGCCGGCGCGCGCGTATCGCGAGCTGATCGCCGCCGAGTCGATCGGCACCTACCTCAACGAATCGATCAAGCCGCGCTACCGCGCCGTCCGCGTGCGCGAGGAGTGACGGAGCGTGTCGCTCCGCCACTCGCTCGCGCGGCGCTACTGCGCCGGTACGTAGGTGGGATCCTGGGTGAGCTCGTCGATGACCGAGCCGTACGCGGTGACGCGGCCGGCGCCGCCGACGACGCGCAGCGTCACGCGCGCGTTGTAGACGTTGCCGAGGCCGAGATCGCGGATGACCGCGAACTGCCGGAACTCGTTCGGCTGCAGGTCGATCTGCACGGTCGGGGTGATCTTCGAGTCGGGCAGCACGATCTGCAGCTCGACCGTCACCGGCTTGCCGCTCACTTCCGCGAGGCCGATGTTCGTGCGGTAGCGCGACGAGTCTTCGACCTGCAGGATGTGCAGCGTGCGGCCGCCGAGTCCCGTGGCCTGCTGCGGCGTCACGGCCGGGATGAACTGCCCGAACGTGCCGCTCTCCGTGTCGTTGTAGGTGCGGCCGGTGACGACGAGGCTCGACGGCACCTCGGTGTTGAGATGCACCACACCGCCGGTGTTCTCGCTGCCGAACAGCGTGCGGATCACGTTGTCGAGCTTGAGCACCTGGCCGGCGTTCAGCGTGACGCTGGCGTTCTTCGGCGCGCCGCCGCCCAGCGGGAAGAAGGTCAGCGTGGCCGCCTGCTGCGACGGCGCGTAGTTGAAGACGCGCATGTCGGTGCGCCAGTGGGCGACGGAGTTGTCGAGGTTCGCCGCGCCCGGCAGGACGTAGCGCGTCGAGCCGGAGGCGGCGGCCAGCGGCGCGCCGCTCACGAGCAGCGGATCGCCGGTGTGGTTGTCGACGACGGAAGCGTAGGCGGTGACTTTGCCGTCGCCGCCGGTGACCTGCACTTCGACGCGGCCGTCTTCGAGCTCGATGCCGTTCTCGGCGAGCAGGCCGTTGAGCTGGCGCTGTTCGCCCGCGCCGAGCTGCAGCGGCAGCTCGAGCACTTTCTTCGCGGCGTCATCGAACACGCTCACCAGCACCGACACCGCGTTGCCGGAGGCTTCGGCGATGCCGACGTTCGTGCGGAAGGACTTCGACTGCGCGATCTGCTGCAAGCTGAGGATGTTCGGGAGCGCGCCGTTCAGCGCGCGGCCGACGAAGCCGGAGAACGGCAGGGCCGGGATGTACTGGCCGAGAGTGCCGTTGCCGGTGACGTTGTAGGTGCGGCTCGAGGCGACGGTGACGAGCGCGGTCGACTGCGGATCTTCGAGCGGCACGATCTCGAGCATGCCGTTCGCGCCGTCGCCGAATGCGCCGACGCCGTACCAGTTGCGGATGATGTCGTCGAGCGCGGTGGTCGCGCCGGCGTCGACGGTGATGACGGTCTGCTTGACGCCCGAGGCGGTGCCGCCGGTTGGCGTGAAGGTGAGGCCGTAGCGCGCCGAGCGGAAGCCGGCGTTGGTGACGCGCACGTCGGACTGCCAGTGCGAGTCGATGCCGTCGAGATGGCCGACCGACGGGATCACCAGCGCGTACGGCGAGGTGCTCGGCTTCGACTGCACCGGCGTCACCGGCGTGACGAGGTTCACCGAGACCGGGACGGTCACGTAGGTGACGGCGTTCGTGGTGACGCGGCTCGCACTGCTGGTGTTGAGCGTGACGATGACGCTGGCGGTGAAGGTGCCGTTCGGCAGGTTGCGCGGATCGGCGACGACGTCGAGGGTGATGCCTTCCGGCGGCAGCACGCCGCTGTCCGGACGGACGCTCAGCCACGGACGATCGGTGGTGGCGCTGTAGAAGAGCGTCTCGTTCTCACGGCCGGGGATGAAGACCTGCTGCACGACGACTTCCGTGCTGCCGGCCGGCACGGTGGCGCTGGGCGGCTCGGTCTGCTGCACCGGCTCGACCGGCACGATGACCACGCGCACCGTCGGCGAGCTCACGCCCGCCGGCGCGCATTCGTTGAAGGCGCGCACGCGGTAGTAGAAGGCGCTCGTGGCGTCGACGTCGTGCTTGTACGCCTGCTCGGTCTTGGTCGTGGAGATGGTGGTGGCGCCGGCAAAGTCGGCGTTGGTCGCTTCGTCGATCTCGTAGCGCGCGGCGCCGGGGACGGCGTCCCACGTCACGCTGTACGTCTTGGCGGACGTGGTCTGGCCGACCACGCTCGGCAGCGGAGCGGCGGGCGCGCTGCAGCCCTTGGCGGTGGTGAAGGTCGCGCAGGAGCTGCTCGCGACCGGACAGTTGTTGACCTGCCCTTCGACGCGCCACTCGTAGGTGGTGCCGCCGGCGAGGCCGCTGTACGCGAACGCTTCGCCGTCGGTGACGACGCCGATGGCGGTGGTGCAGCCGCTGCCGGCCGGGCCGAGGTAGACGACGTAGCGGTCGGCGCCGGCGACGCTCCAGCGCAGAAATCCGGAAGTGGGGACTTCCGTAGTTCCGTTAGCAGGCGTCACGATGGACGGCGCGTTGTTGCTGCAGTTGATCGCCGTGACGGCGCTGGCGTTGTCGTTCGCCGGATTCGTGTCGTTCGCGCTGGTGACGCTGGCGGTGTTGGTGATGGTCGTGCCGCGCGCCTCGCGCATCACCTGGTAGGTCGAGGTGATGGTGACGGACTGGCCGGCGGCCAGCGTGCCGAGGTTGCAGGGGAAGGCATTCGCGCAGGCGCCGACGTTCGAGACGAACTGCAGTCCGGACGGCGTCGGGTCGCTGACCACGACGTTGCTCGCGCTGCCCGCGCCGAGGTTGTGGACCGTGATGGTGTACACCACGTTGTCGAGCGCCTCGGCCGATGCCGGTCCGCTCTTGAGCACCTTCACGTCGGCGCTCGCGCTGGTGATCGTCGTCTGCGCCGAGGCGGTGTTGTTCGCGTTCGACGGATCGCCGGTCGAGGAGCTCGCGCTTGCGGTGAGCGTCATCACGCCGGAGCCTGCCTGCGCGGTGACGGTGATGTTGTAGCTGCCCGTCGGAAGCGACGCGGCGCTGCAACTCGCCGAGGCGCCGCTGCCGTTGCAGGTGAGCGACGCGCTGGTGACGCTGGTGATCGAGCCGTTGCTGATCGAGAAGGAGAGCACGGCGTTCGCGGCCGCGTCGGGTCCGCCGTTCGTCAGCACGACGTTGTAGGTGACGGTCGTGCCGGAGGTGGCCGGATCGGGCGAGTCGGTGAGTGTCACGCCGAGATCGGCGGAGGTGGCGGTGCTGGTGATCGTCGTCTGCGCCGAGGCGGTGTTGTTGCCGGTCGACGGATCGGCGGTCGAGGAGCTCGCGCCGGCGGTCAGCGTCATCACGCCGGAGCCTGCCTGCGCGGTGACGGTGATGTTGTAGCTGCCGGTCGGAAGCGACGCGGCGCTGCAGCTCGCCGAGGCGCCGCTGCCGCTGCACGTGAGCGAACCGCTGGTGACGCCGGTGATCGAGCCGTTGCTGATCGAGAAGGAGAGCAGGGTGTTCGCGGCCGCGTCGGGTCCGCCGTTCGTCAGCGCGACGCTGTAGGTAACGGTCGCGCCGGAGGCGACCGGATCGGGCGAGTCGGTGAGCGTCACGCCGAGATCGGCCGACGTCGCGGCGCTGGTGATGGTCGTCTGCGCCGAGGCGGTGTTGTTGCCGCTCGACGGATCGCTGGTCGAGGAGCTCGCGCCGGCGGTGAGCGTCATCAGGCCGGAGCCTGCCTGCGCGGTGACGGTGATGCCGTAGCTGCCCGTCGGAAGCGAGGCGGCGCTGCAGCTCGCGGAGGCGCCGCTGCCGCTGCACGTGAGTGAAGCGCTGGAGACGCTGGTGATCGAGCCGTTGCTCATCGAGAAGGAGAGCAGGGTGTTCGCGGCGGCGTCGGGTCCGCCGTTCGACAGCACGACGCTGTAGGTGACGGTCGCGCCGGAGGCGGCGGGATCGGGCGAGTCGGTGACGGTCACGCCGAGATCGGCCGAGGCGTTGACGGTGGTGGTGAGCGCCGCCGAGGTGTTGTTGTTGGCGGTGTTCGGATCGGTCTCGCTGGCGCTGACGCTGGCGGCGTTCGAGATCGAGCCGGTGCTGTTCGCGTTCGCGGTGATGGTGATGACGGCGCCCTGGCCGCTGCTCAGCGTTCCGATCGCGCAGACGATCGGCGCGGTGCCGCTGCAGGTGCCGGCGGTGCTGGTCGCGGAGACGAGCTGCGCGCCCGACAGCGTGTCGCTGAACGAGACGTTCGTCGCCGTCGACGGACCGTTGTTCGTGACGTTGAAGGTGAAGGTGACGTTCTGGCCGTGCGCCACGCTGGACGGCGGCGGCGGCGACTGCACGACCTGCATGTCCGCGCCCGTCGGCGTGGCGGTGGAGTTGGCGGTGAGGCGGTAGCTGGTCGGCCGATAGCTCGACGTCATCGTGCCGCCGCCGGGGAACGTCGGCAGCGTCTCCGAGTTGAACGTGCCGGTGGCGGAGCTGTAGGTGAGGACGTCGAAGATGTTGCCGTTCGACGGCGTGAAGCTGTTGACGAAGGAGGCGACGAGCGCGCCGCCGAGGGTGGCGCTGCCGGTCACGGCGAGCCGGTCGTAGTCGGTGCCGGCGATCGTGCCGCCGAGCTCCACGGTCAGCGTGCCGCCGGTGCCCTGCGCGTAGTTGCCGTTGATCGTCAGCAGGCCGGGGCTGGTGCCCGGCTTCACGTTCCCGCCGCTGTTGCTCACGTTCGCGTCGACGATGCCGCTGCCCTGGAGCACGCCGCCGTTCAAGGGGATGGTGAGCGGCGACGAGAGCGTCGTGGCGGCACCGACGTCGGTGCTGCCGGCGTCCTGCGTGTAGCCGCCGTCGAAGCTGATGTTGCCCGACACGAGCTGCACGGTGCCGTTGTTGGTGAAGGGCGGTGCGAACGGCAGCGTGCCGCCGAACGAGTTGCGGGTGGTGGTGCCGTTGTTGACGACCGAGCCGCCGCCGGTGCCCTGCTGGATCGGGCCCGGCTTGAGCAGCGAGAGCGTGCCGTTGTTCGTCAGCGTGACGCCGTTCTCGAGCGCCAGGCCGTTGAGCGAGTTCCAGAGCATCGTCGAGCTGTTGCCGATCTCGAGATCGCGGGCGAGGTACATCGGACCGTTGTTGCCGGTGACGTCGATGCCGGAGCCGTTGACGAACGTCGTGCCGCTGCCGCTCATCGTGCCGCCGTCCCACGAGCTCACGATCGAGGAGGTGAGCGTGAGGTTCGCCGAGCCGGTGAGGGTGCCGCTGAGGATGAGCGCGCCCGCGGTCGCGCCGGAGGCGCTGTTGAACGTGCCGCTGCCGGAGAGGAAGAGCTTTCCGCCGAGGTTGAAGGCGCCGTCGACCGTAGCGGCGGTCGCGCCCATCACCACGTGGCCGGCGCCGCTGACGGACGAGAGCACGCCGAGGGCTTGCGAGGTGCCGTCGATGCCGAGCACGCAGCTCGTGCCGACGGTGAAGGAGCCGCTGTGCGTGCCGCTGCCGAGGAGATCGAAGTTGCCGTTGCTGATCGTGACGGTGCCGTTGTTGTTGAACGGCGCGTGCAGGAACGTGCCGGAGTTGATGCCGCTCTGCTGCATCGTGCCGCCGTTGTTGACCACCAGCGAGCCGGCCGCGCCCGTCCAGGCGAAGTCGATCGGCTGCTGCAGATCCATCGTCCCGTTGTTCGTCAGCGTGGCGCCGTCGAGGGTTACGGTCGTGGC
The DNA here is from genome assembly GCA_036389275.1 of Thermoanaerobaculia bacterium. Classification (GTDB taxonomy): domain Bacteria; phylum Acidobacteriota; class Thermoanaerobaculia; order Gp7-AA8; family Gp7-AA8; genus QHVT01. The sequence goes on along the minus strand of DASVQE010000104.1, from coordinate 48,162 downwards.
CGAGGTGATGACGCGCAGCGTGCCGTTGTTGGTGAACGGACGGCGGAGCATCTTCGTGGTGAGGTTGCTCTCGAGGTCGAACGTCTTGCCGCCGTTGACGGTGAAGGTCGCGCTGCCATCGAGATCGCCGCCCGACCAGGTGCCGCCGTCGACGCTGACCGCGCCGCTGCCGGCGAGCGAGCCGGCCGTGAGGAGCAGCTTCGGAGCGGTGACGTTGGCGTTCGCGTTCACGGTCGCGCCGGAGATCCGCAGCGAGCCGCTGCCGAGGATCGAGCCGCTGCTCAGGTTGAACGTGCCGCCGGAGAAGTCGACCATGGCCGAGACGCCGGTGTCGATCGGGCGGCTGATGGTGCCGCCGCCGTCGAGCTGCAGGATGCCGCCCGTCGCGCCGATCGTGCCGCCGGTGGCGATGCTCACCGGCGTGTCGACGTGCATCGTGCCGCTGCTGATCTTCACGATCGTGCCGCCGCTGCCGCTCAGCGTGCCGGTCCCGCCGAGCGTACCGGCGGAGGTGAGGTTGAGCGTGGCGCCGGTCTCGACGTTGAAGGTCGCGCCGCCGTTGACCGTCAGAAAGTTCGTGCTGTCGCCGGAGTAGTTCATGCTCGAGCCGGCGAAGGTGAGCGTGCCGCCGGCGAGCGTCGTCGGCGCGGTGTTGTCGATGAAGCCGGCGAAGACGCGCTTGGTGCCGCTGCCGCCGATCGTGCCGCCTTGCCAGTTGAGCGTCGAGATCTGAAACGTGTTCGGACTCGTGACGGTGAGCGTGCCGCTCTTGACCGACAGCGTCGTATTCGCGTTCGCGTTCGCCGTGACCTGCAGCGTGCCGCCGACCACCTCGACGCTGCCCGGGCCGGTGAACGCGTTGCCGGTCATGCTCACCGAGAAGGTGCCGGAGAAGAAGTCGATCAGGTCGCTGCTGGTGGCGGTGGAAATCGTGCCGCCGGTGGTCGCGCCGCCGCCGGCGAAGATGATCGATCCGCCGCCCGCCTCGTTGCTGATCGTGCCGCTGTTGTTCACCGGCACGTCGAAGCGCATGCCGGTGCTGCTCGTGCCGGCGGTGCGCTTGAGCGTCGCGCCGGAGAGGTTCGAGAACGTGTTCGTGCCGCCGCCGTTGAGCAGCGCGCCGTCGCCCTTGATGTCGAAGACGCCGCCGCTCTCGTTCGAGATCGTGGCGTTGCCGTCGAGCATCAGCCCCTGCAAACCGGGCGCGTAGTTGAACGTGCCGTAGTTGTGCAGCGTCCGGTATTGCAGCGTGGTGGTGGTGGTCGGCGCGGTGTGGTCGAGCGTCGCGCCGAGCAGGATGTTCGTGGTGCTGGCGCCGGCGATCGAGCCGCCGGTCCAGGTCAGCTTGCCGCTGATGTCGAGCACGTCGCCGTCGAGCGTGCCGCCCGAGAGCTCGACGTTCTTGAGCGTCAGCGGGCTGCCGATGTCCACCGTGCCGCCGGCGATCTGGAACGAGCCGAGGTCGTTGATGCCGGTGACGGTGCCGGCGTCGAGGGTGTAGGTGCCGAACTCGAAGCGCAGCGCGTTCGCCGCGGCCGGGATGTTGATCGTGCCGGTGTTCGTGCCGCCGCCGTTGAAGGCGAGCTGGCCGCTGGGGATGTTGACCGAGCCGGCGTTGTCGACGGCCGCGTAGATGTGCGCGGTGCCGCTGCCGCTGTTTTTCTCCAGCGTGCCGCTGGCGCGGTTGTCGATCAGCGGAATCGACACGCCGTCGCTGGTGATGGTGACGTCGCCGCTGAGGTTGAAGATGTTCTTGTTGATCAATTGCCCGCCGCTGTTGATCGAGAGCAGGTTCGCGCCGCCGGGCGCGTAGGTGAGGGTGCCGTTGTTCTCGATCTGCCGCCCCGTGAGCGTCAGCGGGCCGTCGGCGGCGCTGAACGTATGCGCGGACGTGTCGAGGATGGTCTTGCCGCTGCCGCTCTGCGTGCCGCTGCTCCAGGTGAACTTGTTGTTGATCGAGAGCGTGCCGCTGCCGCCGATCGTGCCGCCGCTCTGCAGCGTCTGCGCGCCGATGGTCAGTCCGCCGAGGCCGACCGTCGCGGTCCCGCCGGTGAACTTGGCCAGGCCGGTCGAGCCGCTGATGGTGACGTTGTCGAACGAGTGCGTGCCGCCGCTGAAGCCGACCGCGCAGCCGGTGCCGACCAGGAAGCTGCTGGCGCTGTGCGTGCCGCCGCGGGAGAAGGCGAGGCCGCCGCTGGCGTTGATGACCGAGACGCTGCCGGTGTTGTTGAACTCGACGTCGACGGTGGCGATCTGCGAGCCGGAGGATTTCGTGAACGTGCCGGCGTTGGCGATGCGCGCGCCGCCGGTGCCGTCGGACAAGAAGGCGACGTCGCCGGTGAGGGTGACGGTCTTGCCGGCGGCGTTGTTGAAGACCGCGCCGCTGTCGATCTCCACGTTGTTGCCCGCCGCGAGCAGGTTGATCGTGACCGTGCCGTTGTTGTTGAAGATGGCGTTCGTGTTGAAGCCGGTGTTCGCGTCGCCGGCGATGTCGAAGGTGCCGTTGTTGTTGACGGTCAGGCCGTTGACGAAGCTGCCGCCGTGCGTCTCGAAGAGGCCGGAGACGTTGAGCACGCCGCTCGTGCCGCCGCGCAGCGATCCGTAGCGGTCGATGTAGAGGTTGGTGGCGGTGACGACGCCGTTGATGGTGATGGTGTCGAACAGGTCGGCCCGTCCCGCTCCTTGCAGGATCAGGCCTTCGTCGAAGGTCTCGGTGCCGTTGAACGACACGCCCGTGCCGCTGGCGGTCATGTTGAACGTGCCGTCGTGCGTGCCGTTGTTGATGGCCAGCACGGAGACGGAGACGGTGACGGTGCCGTGGTTGTTGAGCGTCGGGTCGATGTTCGTCCCGTAGTTGCCGCCGGTCTTCTGGAAGACGCCGCCGGCGTTGACAGTGATGCTCGAATTCGCCGAGTCGTTGCTGAAGATGCCGTTGCTCTCGATCAGCTCGTAGTTGCCGCCGCTGCCGACGGTGAAGGTCGTGGCGTCGTTGAAGGCCTGCTGCCCGGCGCTGTAGTACCAGTAGCCGTTGAGGGTGGCGGTCTCGCCGCTGAGCGTCATCGTGCCGGGGCCGGCGGCGTTGACCTGCGCGCCGAAGCCGACGGTGAGGGTGCCGTTCTGGATCGTGCCGGAGCTCCAGTCGACCACGGCGCCCGAGGAGACCGTGAGCGTGCCGCCGTCGAGCGTGCCGCCGGTGATCTTGAGGTTCACGTTCGAGCCGATGGTCGAGCCGGCGCTGAGCTTGAGCGTGTTGGCGGAGGCGACGTCGAGCACGCAGTTGCCGAAGGTGGTGCAGGTCGTGGTCAGCAGGACCGACTCGATGGTCGAGGTGTCGAGCGTGACGGTGTAGAGGCTCGTAGCCAGGGCCACGGTGTCGAGCGTGCCGGCCAGCGAGCCGGGCGTGCGCGTCGCCGGCAGGCCGTTCTGCTGCCAGATGGCCGTGTTGCTCCAGTTGCCGCCCGAGCTGGTGAGGGTGAAGCTGTCGGCGCTCGCATGGGGAGCGGCAACGAACAGAACGAGCACTGCAAACGACGCCATCGCGCCGACACGACGTGCCTTCATGGACCGGCCTTTCTTCTGGGTGGACCCTTGCTGAAGTTGTAGCTGACGCAATCTGCCATCAATGCGGCATCCGCCGCCGTGATGCAGACCACACTCGCTCGCGTTCACTCACTTGGAGAATCGTCCGGTGCGAACGCTCCTTGCCGCCCTGCTTATTGCCTCCGCCGCAACTTCGGCTTCCGCCCAGGCGCCCGTCCGCGGCGGCGCATTGCCGGGGCCGCTGCCGCTCTTCCCGCTGTCGAACTGGTGGAACAGCGACATCCGCTCCGCTCCGGTCGATCCGAACAGCGCCGCGTACATCAATTACATCGGTGCGTCGCGCGGCATGCACCCGGATTTCGGAGGCGAGAGCGGAGATCCGGAAGCGCCGATCTATGGAATGCCATACATCGTCGTTTCCGGCAGTCAGCCGCTGGTGCCGGTGACGTTCGAGTACGACGACGAGAGCGACTTCGCCGCGCCGGGACGGCCGCCCGGCTATCCGATTCCGGAGGAGGCGAAGACGCAGCAGCGCTGGATCGAAGGCGGGCTGGCCGGCAGCGATCCGCGCGCGGACGGCGACCGCCACATGCTGCTGGTCGACCGCGATCACCGCATTCTCTACGAGCTGTACGCGCTGCACTGGAGCGGCACGCGGTGGGAAGCGGGATCGGGCGCGATCTTTCCGCTCGACTCGAACGCGCGGCGTCCCGACGGATGGACGAGCGCCGATGCCGCCGGGCTGGCGATCCTGCCGGGGCTGGTGCGCTACGACGAGGTGTACGGTCCCGATCCGATCCGCCACGCGTTCCGGGTCACGGTGCGGCGCACGAACGGCTACGTCTTTCCCGCCTCGCACCGCGCCGGCGATACACCCGGCGCCTTGCCGATGGGCGCGCGCCTGCGCCTCAAGCCGAACGTGGATCTCTCGCGCTTCGCGCCGCCGCTGCGCAAGATTTTCGAGGCGATGAAGACGTACGGTCTGATCGTGGCCGACAACGGGAGCGATCTGTACGTGACCGGGACGTACGACACGCGCTGGGACAACGATCTGCTCAATCCCGCCTTCGCCGCACTGCATGCATCGGACTTTGAAGTGATCGCCCTCGGCTGGCAGCCGCCGTCGCGCCGGCGAGCGGTACGGCACTAGGGAACCGGGGAACGACCGGGGGCCTCCGGCGGCTGGGGCCGAGGGCCCCAGACCCCATTTGGTTTGGCCTAGCCTCCGCGACACGACCTCCCAAGCTCGCCACACTGTGTCGCGGAGGCTAGGCCAACAGACGGGGTCCGGGGCCCGTGGCCCCGGCCGCCGGAGGCCCCCCGTCGTCCCCGTTGGCTAGCGGCGGTTTCGCTTTGACGCGCTGCCGCGTCTAATGGGCCATGTATGCTCGTTTGCTCGCCGCTGCCGCGGCTCTCGCACTCCTCTCGACTTCCGGGCCGCGCCCGCTGACGCTTCCGCCGCTCGCGCAGATCGCGCAGAAAGCGCCTCTGCCGCCGCCGCCCGGCAAACCGGCCGCGCCGCCGGCGCCGCCGATCACCTTCGCCGATCCCGACGGCCAGGAGCTCGTCCTCGAGGAGCTCTCCGCGCGCACCGCCATCCACGGCATGCTCTCGCTCACCGAGCTGGAGCTGCGCTTCCGCAATCCCCAGTCGCATCGGATTGAAGGGCGCTTCACCTGCACGCTCCCGCCGAACGCCGCCATCAGCCGTTTCGCCAAGGAGATCAACGGCGCGCTGATGGAAGGCGAAGTCGTCGAGCGGCTGCGCGCGAACCAGGTCTACGAACAGTTCCTCCACCAGATGCGCGACCCGGCGCTGCTCGAGCAGGACCAGGGCAACCGCTTCTCCGCGCGCATCTTCCCGATCGAGGCGAACGCGCCGGTGCGGCTGCTGGTGTCGTACACGACCCTGCTGCCGATGCGCGCCGGCGTGCGCACCTACACGCTGCCGCTGCGCGGCATGCAGAAGGTCAACAAGTTTACCTTCCGCGGCTTCGTCACGCCCGTGCCGGGTGAAGAGACGCAAGGGAAGCTGACTACCAGCACGGCCGAAGTGACCCGGTTCGACGAGCGGGACTGGACGCCCGACCGCGACATCGTCATGACCTGGCAGGCCGCCGCCGATGCGCCGCGGACGCGCATCCTCCGCGCCGGTGATTTCTACCTCGCCTCATTCCGCCCGTCGGTCGCTTCCTCGGCGCGCTCGAGCGCCAGCGGCAACTGGCTGTTCTACGTCGACACGTCCGCCTCGTCGGCGGAGTCGGCGCCGCACCGCATCCTCGCCCTCGAGCAGTTGCTGGTCGGTCTGCCGCCGCAGGATCGCGTGCAGGTCGTCGCCTTCGACCAGGAGCTCGCGCCGCTCGCCACCGGCACCGCGTCCGAGCTATCCCGCAGCATCGGCGATTTGCTCCGCGCCCGCCTTTTCCTCGGCGGCACCGATCTCGCCGCGCTGCTGCGCGACGTCGCCCGCAACGCCGCCGCCGATCCGTCGCGCACCATCGTCATCGCCAGCGACTTCGCCGCGACCGTTGGCGAAACTGCCCCGAATGCGATCAATTCCGCCATCGCCGCAATCCCGCCGCGCGCCACCATCCACGCGCTGATCCTCGGCAGCCGCGAGGATTCCGCGACCGCGAAGGCGCTGATCGCGCGCCGCGGCCGCGTGGTGCGCCTGCCCTTCACCGAGTCGCTCGAGGTGCGCGCACGCGCCGCCGCGAACGATCTCCGCCGTCCGCTCGGCGCGTCGTTCGAGGCCGCCGATCCCGCCGCCGAGTGGCTCTACCCGACGCACTTTGACGATGTCGCGTCCGGCGACGAAGTGCTCGTCCTCGGCAAGTTGAAAGCGGGCAGCGAGCCGGCCGTGCAGCTCGGCGGCGCCGGCGCGTCGGCATCCGACGCCCTGCGCCTCGATGCCTCCACGTTCGCGCCGCTGCTCGAGCGCGAGGCCTATCGCGCGTATCTCGACTATCTCGCCGAGCGCGAGGCCGCCGAGCCTAGCGACGCGGTGCGCCGCGCGCTGGCGACCGAGCAGGTGCGCATCAGCACCGAGCAGCGCGTGGTCATCCCGCGCACGACCATGCTCGTGCTCGAGAGCGAATGGGATTACCAGCGCTTCGGCCTCGATCGCCGCGCGCTCGCCGCGATCCTGACCATCGACGCCGGCGGCATCGGCCGTATCGACCGCCGCGACGTGAGCATCCCGACGCCGCGTGCGCCGCGCCCGATGCCGGTCGACGCCAGCAAGCGCGTGCCGATGCCGGTGCCTCCGCCGGTGGTGCAGACGGCGCCTGCCGCGACACCGCAGCCGGCGCCGGAGGGCGTGGTCGGCAGCGTCTCCGGCGGAGTCGAAGGCGGCGTGGTGGGCGGCGTGGTCGGAGGCGTGGTCGGAGGTGCTGTGGCGAATGCGGCCGACGCGGCGCAGGAGCAGATGCCGGCCGAACGCGACGAGTTGGCGCGTGCCGGATCGGCGCCGCTGACCGAGTCGATCGCCGCGGCGCCGGCGCCGTCCGTTCCGCCGCCGCCGGTCGCGCCGCCGCCGCCGGTCGCGCCGCCTCCGCCGCCGCGCGAGCGCGCCGCGCCGCGCCGCATCGAGGAGAAGACATCCGGCGCCGACTGGACGAAGCTCGCGCCGCCGCCGCGCGCGCGCATCGACGAGCTCGAGGCGAAGCTGCGCGACAATCCGCGCGACCGCGAGCTGTACAACCAGCTCGGCGAGACGCTGGCGGCGCTGCGCGAATGGTCCGCATTGCGCAAGCTCGCGCTCCGCTGGCAGCCGTACGATCCGGAGAACCCGCAGGTCTACGAGCTTCTCGGCAATGCCGACGACGCCCTCGGCAAGGACGGCGAGGCCGCGCGCGCCTTCGCCTCGCTCATCGAGCTCGCGCCGTCGAAGCCGGAGCTGCTGCAGCGCGCAGGCCTGCTGCTGCTGCGCACCGGCAGCGCGCGCGTCGCCGAGACGCCGCTGCGCCGCGCGCTCGAGCTGCGTCCCGATCGCGTCAACTCCTATCGCCACCTCGCACTGCTGCTGTGGCGCGATGGGCGGATCGAAGAGGCCGCGCGCCTGCTCGAGTCAGCGACCGAGCGCAACTTCCCGGCGTGGTACGGCAACGTGCAGCGCGTGCTGCGCGAGGAGCTCGGCTACGTCTACCGCGCCTGGATCGCCAAAGAGCCGGCGCGCCGCGACGAGATCGCCGACCGCGCCCGCGCTCACGACGTCGACCTCGCGCGCCGCGACGCCTTGCGCGTGACGCTGGCATGGGAGACCGACGCGAACGACGTCGACCTGCACGTGGTCGATCCGCGCGGCGAAGAGGTCTACTACGGCCACAAGGAGAGCCGCTCCGGCCTCGAGCTCTACGAAGACATCACCCAGGGACTCGGCCCCGAAGTGATCCGCACCGACCGCCTCGAGCGCGGCACCTACCACGTCGGCGTCCGCTACTTCGCGGCCGGCCCGATGGGTGTCAGCCGCGGAGTGGTCGTGGTTCTGCGCGGCGACGATCAGCTCGAGATCCATCCGTTCCGCCTCGTGCAGGGCGGAGGCGAGATCCGCTACGTGGCCGCGGTGGATGTGAAGTGAAGCGAAAGGTTCCTCGGGTCCGAACGGTCCCGAGGAACCTGCGTTCTCAGTGCGAGCGCTGCGCGTCGTCGAGCTTGCGCAGCATGTCGGGATCGACGTTGAAGATGCGCATCTCCACGAGCTTGCTCACCGGCACGTTCTTGTAGCCGGCGTTGTTCACGCGGCGGATGAAGTCGGGCGTGACGCCGTGGATGCGCATGGCCACGAGATCATCGGCGTCGACGTTCGTGTAGCCGAGGGTGCGCAGCTCCTCGATGAACTTCGGCGTGACGCCGTGGATGCGGAAGGCCACCAGGTCGTTGAAGTCGAGCCGGTTGTAGCCGTACTTGCGCATCTCGTTCGCGAACTCCACGTCCATGCCGTGGATGCCCGCTTCCTGATATTGGCGCAGCGTGAGATTGAAGCCGGCCGCGCGCATCGAGCGGACGAACTCCGGCGTGACGCGGTGAATGCGCGAGTCGATCAGCTCGCGCGCCGTGGCCTTACCGAAGCCGAGCGACTCCATCTCGTGCACGTACTCCGGAGTGATGTCGAAGATGCGCATCTCCAGGTACTTGTTGAGCGTCTCGTTGAAGCCGAGCGCCTTCATCGTGCGGATGTAGTCGGTGGAGACGTCGAAGAGCGCGAGCTCGAAGAGCATCCGCTCCGGATTGCGCGTGCGGCCGTGGCGCTCGAGATCGAAGTCGATGCCGAGGGAGCGGATGGCCTGTTCGTATTGCGAGTTGCCGGTGAACGTGAGCTGGCCGGCGCCGTAGCCGTTGCGGAACGAGCCGTCGAACGTGGCCGTGCCGGCCTCGCGCCGCAACTGGAACTGCACGGCGCCCGGCGCGCTGCCGTACACCTGCGCGCTGGTCAGGCCGGTGAAGGCCGACAGAGGCATCGACATGCCATTGTTCGAGTTCGGCTCCATGGTGATGTTGAGCTGGATGCGGCTGGAGTCTTTCTTCGACGGCGTGGCCGTCCAGGCACCTTCGATCGTGGCGAATGCGCTCGAGGCAGCAGCCAGAGACACGACCAGCGTGAGCGTCAGAATGCGCTTCATCGGTTTCTCCTTTTTCAGCGGTACTGCGTGATTAGTGGTCGCGGTACTTCGACATTTCCCGGATGAAATCGCCGTTGATTCCGAGTGCGGCCAGCCGGGTGAGCTCGCGCGGCGAGAGATCGGAGTAGCCGGCTTCGGCGAGCTGCTTGACGAAGCGCGGATTCACGCCCACGGCGCGCATCTGCTTCGCGTCGCGCGTGCTCGTGATCTTCACGCCCGCCTCGCGCATCTCGCGGAGCCACTCCGACTGCACGCCCACCGCGGCGAGATCGCGCGCGTCGTCGAGGTCGTCGACCTGCAGGCCGGCCGCACGCATGTTGCGGACGTACTCGGAGGTCACGCCGAGAGCGCGCGCGCTGACGACGTCGCCGAGCGGCACGTTCGGGAAGAGGCCGCGCATCTCGGTGATGTACTCCGGCGTGACGCCGACGGCGCGCAGTTGGATCAGCTCGTCGATCGTCAGCTTGCCGTCTTCGCCGAACTTCCGCGAGCGCGAACGGTGACGCTCGCCGCGCTCACGCTCGTCGTCGTCCATCATCGCCAGCGCCATCGGAGCGGGCGGCGCCGCAGGTGCGAAACGCGGTGCGCTCGGCTCGCCCGGCGGCACGGGTGCGTCCGGCGCAAAGACCCGCACGCGCGGCGCGACCGCGGGCTCCGGCGCGTCGGGCGGCTCCGGCGGCTCCGGCGCTTCGTACTCGTACTCGTAATCGTTGTCGAGATCGAGGTCGATGTCTTCATTCACGTCGACGTCGACATCGCTGCTGCGTCGCGCGTCGGCATCGGCGGCGGCGCGCGCGGCGGACGGTGCGATCACGTCCACCTTCGCGTCGGCGGCGGCGCGAGATTCTTTCGACTCGGACTTGCGCGGCTCGCTCTTCTTCGCGGCCTTCTCGCGCTGCGCGAGCGCGGGCAGCGTCGGCACGGCGGCGCCAGCCGCGAGCAGCGCGAGCAGCGTCACGGCAGCGGCCCAGCGCGGCGTCGTGCTGGTCAGCTCCGAGCGCCGCGTGGCGATGCGGCGGATGCGCTCGAACAGCGAGCCGCCGTTCGCCGCCACCACCATCACCGGCGCGTCGGCGCGCAGCTCTTCGAGGCGGGTGAGAGCGCGTGCGTACTGCAGCGGATTGCCGCAGACCGCCACGGCCAGGTCATCGCAGCAGTTTTCGCGCTCGACGCGCGCACGCTGCGACATCCACCAGACTGCCGGGTGATAAAACATCAACGTCTCGACGAATGCCTGCAGCAGGTTCACCAGAAAGTCGTGACGGCGGATGTGCGCGAGCTCGTGCGCGAGCACCATCTCGATCTGATCGGGAGTCAGGCCGGTGAGCGTGCTCGCCGGCAGCAGGATCACCGGACGCAGCGAGCCGATCACCGACGGCACTTCGACCGCAGCCGATTCGAGGAGGCGTACCGCGCGGCGGAGGCCGAGCGCCTGCGAGATGCGTGCGGCGGCGCCGAGCCATTCCGCGCGCGCCTCATGCGCTCCGCGGCGAAGCAGTCTGCGGGCGCGCGTCCAGCTCACGAGCAGGCGCGCCGAGAAGAATGCCACGCCGGCCAGCCAGAGGCCGACGATGAGCGGCAGCGAGCGGTGCGCCGATGCGACGAAGACCATGGCGCGCTCGCGCCAGGTCGGCGCTTTGGCGATGGCCTGCACCACCGGCGCGTCGCTATGCGCGACCGTCGACAGCAGCGTCGCGCGCGTCACCACCGGCGCCACGGCCGGGTCGTACGCGCGGATCGCCGTGGCCACGAACATCGCGAAGACGATCGCCAGCGCCGCGCAGCAGGCGGCGTAACGCGCGCCGGCGCTCTGCTTCGAGAGCAGCATCAGCGCCGCGCCGAGGATCACCGCGACGATGGTCGCCTCCCACAACAGATGCAGAAGAGCCCAGCCGATGGCTTGGGCGAGCGGTCCGGTGAGCAGCTCCATCGCGTTCATTTCGAGTCTCCTTCGAGCTGGTCGAGCATGCGGCGGATGGCGGTCAGCTCCTCCGCGCTCGCTTTCGTTCCGTGCAGGGCCTGCATGACCAGCTTCGCCGGCGAGCCGCCGAAGGCGCGGTCGATCAGGTCGCCGAGGAGCTGGCGCTGCGTGCGCTGCTCGCCCAGACGCGACGAGTAGACGTGCGCGCGCTGCGACTCGTCGCGGTCGACGAGCCCTTTCTCGGTCATGATCTGCAGGAGTTTGAGGACGGTGGTGTAGCCGGTGTCGTGCGTGGCGCTGAGCGCCTCGTGCACTTCGCGAACCGTGCTCGGTCCGCTCTCCCAGAGCACGCGCAAGATGGCGAGCTCCGCATCGGTGGGTCGGGGTAGTGTGACGTTCATTCGATGCGCCTCCGTCGATATGTACGCCAGACTATACGAAAGGTTTCGTATGGTCAACGAAAAACTTCGTACTTGGCGGATTCAGGGGGTGGTGGCGGAGTCGGACCGATGGAAGAGCGCGGCCAATGGAAGGATTTGAAGGGACCCGAATGCCACGGCCCAGACGAGCAGAAAACCTGGAACGTGCTGCCACGCCTCCGCGACATAGCTCCAACCCTCGCGGGAAGTGAGGACGATCGTGGCGAGACCGACGACCGCCGACGCCGCCACGCTGATGGCTGCCAGCGACCGTCCCGATCGCGAATGCCTCAAGAGCCAAGCCGCAGTTCCGGCCGGACCGATGACGATCATCGCCGCGGAAACGAGAGAGGCGTTCCAGCCATGACCACCGGCGGCGAGTACCAGGACTGCGATGGCGGCGATCGTCGCGCCGACGAGGCACGTCGCGAAGAGGAGCAAAAGCTTCCCGACCATTGAAGTGCGAACTAACAACGGAGATCCGGCATCACGAACGCGTTGCGCGCCAGCTCGGAGGCGAGCGTCTCCGCGCGGTAGTAACGGTCGAGCAGCGACGGGCTCCAATCGAAGAGGTCGGCGTTCGCGACGGCAAAGTCGTCGAAGGTGGTCCGCGGCGCGCGCTGCGTCCGCTCGTGGATCAGGAAGAGGAACGCCCAGGTGATGGTCTCGTGGTAGAGGCGGTCGGCGCCGCGCGCCGCCGCGTAGCGCCGCAAATTCGTCGCAAAGCGGTTCAGCGCCTCGAGCAGCGGCGCCTCGGCCAGATAGAGCCACGCCACCCGCACGTGGTCGCGGTGGTGGAACGGCTCGAGGGTGGTCTCCTCGAACGCCGCCAGGAACTCACGGTCGTCCACGTTTCCTCGCTTCGGTGAGGCGGTGGCTGGCGCCCGAGTCGAGGTCGAGGCCGTAGATCTTCTTCAGCTCGCCGATCTTCTGCATCGACTCCCGCCCGAACGGCGCTTTTCCCTCGAAGGCGTGCAGAACGATGCCTTCGAGCAGGTCGCCCAAACTCATGTCGTGATACTCGGCCAGCCCCTTGAGCACCTTCACCAGCCGCTTTTCCATCCGGACGCCGGTCTGCACGCGCTCGACGGTGATCGTTTCTACCATGGGATCATGGTACGTATGTACCAACGTACCGTCAAGGTGCTGCGCTACAATCAGCGCATGATCCGGACCTCAGCAGCCGTGCTCGCTCTCTTCACCGCCTCGATCTGCCTTGCCGACGGGCAGGTCAAGCAGCACACCACCGTGCATTTCGGCGGCGTCGTCGGCGGTATCGTGAATGTGTTCGGCGGCCGCGCCGCGCGCGAAGGCATCACCAGCACGACCTCGGTCAAAGGTTCCCGCCGCCTGACCGTCAATGGCTCGTCCGGCGAGCTGGTCGACCTCGGCGAAGAGAAGATCTACCAGCTCGACTACGACTCGAAGACCTATCGCGTCGTGACCTTCGACGAGCTGCGCAAGCAGATGGAAGACGCCCGCAAGCGCGCCGAGGCGGAGCGCGACGACGATAAGGCCTCGTCGAAGAAGAACGAAGGACCGGAGTACGAGGTCGACTTCGACGTGCGCGACACCGGCAAGAAGGAAACGATCAACGGCTACGACACCAAGCAGGTGCTCGTCACCGCCACCGTGCACGAGAAAGGGAAGACCATCGAGAAATCGGGCGGCGCCATCCTCCGCGCCGATCTCTGGATGGGCCCCAAAGTGGCGGCCATGCGCGAGCTGAACGCGTTCAACCAGAAATACTTCAAGCAGCTCTACGGCGACGCCACCGCCGAGATGCAGCAGATGGCCGTGCTCATGGCCACCACCCCGACCTTCGCCAAAGCGATGAAAGCCTTCGCCGCGAAGCGCTCGTCATTCGAGGGCGATCCGATCCGCACGACTCTCACCTTCGAGAGCGTGGCCGCCCCCGGCCAGCAGGCCTCCTCCGACGACTCCTCCGGCGGCGGCATCGTCGGCGGCCTGATCGGCCGCGCCATGAAGCGCCGCCAGGAAAGCAAAGGCGAACCCGCCGCCGCCCCCGGCCACTCCAAACTCTTCGACTCGACGACCGAGGTGCTGTCGGCGTCAACGAGCGGCGGCGACGTCGCCGTGCCGGTCGGGTTCAAGAAAAAGTAGGGGGCTCGAGCATCCTTGCGATCCTCGCGTCTTTCTCGCGCCACACCTCCTCCAGCCACACCTTGAACCGTTCGCGCGCCTGGCCCGCTTCCGTGATCGCCGGTGAGAAGAATTCGGGCGGGACGTCGAGGAGGCGGGCGTCGACGACGATCCGCGGGACGCGGTTCGTGACGAACGACCACATGGTCACGTCGTGCTTCGGGTAGACGATCGTCACGTCGATCACGCCGTCGAGCTGTTCGCCGAGGGAGGCGAGGACGAAGCTCACGCCGCCGGGCCGCGGGCGCAGGAGATAGCGATAGGGCGACTGCTGGTCCTCATGTTTGTCGCGGCTGAAGCGCGTTCCTTCGACGTAATTGAGGATCGTCACCGGGATCTTGCGGTAGCGGCGGCAGGCGATGCGCGTGGTCTCCAGATCCGTGCCGCGTTTTTCCGGATGCCGCTCGAGATACTCCGGCGTGTAGCGGCGCATGAACGGGAAGTCGAGCGCCCAGCAGGCCTGCCCGACGATCGGGAACCAGATCAGCTCCTGCTTGAGAAAGAAGCGGATGAACGGCGTGCGGCCGTGGAAGGCGCGGAAGACCGCGAAGATATCCACCCACGACACATGATTGCTGACGATCAGGTATCGGCCGTCGCGGCGCAGGCCGTCGACGCCTGCGATCTCCCAGCGGGTCGAGAGCATCGAGTCGAAGATGCGGTCGTTGCCGGCCGCCCAGCGGTCACCGAGGGAGGTGAGGAAGACGATTACCTTCCGGCGGATCGGACCGAAGGTAAAGAACTTGACTACTCCGCCGAGGAGCACCGGAGTGCCCCAGAGCAGCAGATTGACGAGCAGCATCAGGGTGATGGAGAGGCCGCGCAGCACGGAAGGCAGAGTCTACAATCGGAGCGCGTGCCGCCGCCTCTCGAAGATGATCCACGTTTCACCGCGGCGCTGGAACTGCTGGCGGCCGGCGACGCGCTCGAGGCCAGCGACGCGTTCGAGGAGCTCTACTTCGAAGCGGTGCGCGACGAGGTCCCGCTCGTGCGAGTGCTGCTGCAGATCAGCACCGGCTTGCATCACGTCGCGCGCGGCCAGCGCCGAGCAGCCGTCGAGCGGCTGGAAGAAGGAGTGCGGGCCATGGGCGAGGTGACGAACGCCTTCGGCCTCGACTTGGGCGCGCTACGCGACGACGTGCGCGACGCCGTCGAGCGCATCCGCCGCGGCGAGTCCGCGCCGCTCGTCCGCGTGCTACGCGCGCCGCGCTGACCGCGCCAGTCGCACCGCTCCCGCCGCCGCGAACGCGCCGAGGAGCGCGAAGAGGCCGGCGCGCCAATCGGGCTCGCGCACTCCGCCGAAGTCGAGCGCCGTCGCGGCGAAGCCGAGCAGCAGCGCCGCCGCCAGCGCCGCAAACCCTTCGCTCCAGCGCGTTTGTTCGCGTCCATACGGAATGATCCTCGCAAGCAGAAAGGCGAGGACACCGCCGCCGAGCCAGAGCGCCAATCCCACGCCGCGATGATGCCACGGCGCCGGACTTCCCGTGGCTCAGCAGTTAGCACGGAACTCGCAAGAGCGCCGGGCGAGGAGAGCATCCCATGCTGGATAGCCGTACCACGAACGGAAAGCCGCACAACAAGATCCTGGCGATCGAAGACGATCCCGAGGTCCTCTCTCTGTACAAGTCGTACCTGCAGAAGCGCGGCTACGAGGTGCTCTCCGCCACCGGCGCCGTCGAAGGGATGAATCTGCTCAGCGCGAACCCCGACACGAAACTGATCCTGCTCGACCTCAACCTGCCCGGCATGAGCGGCGAAGAGTGGATCGCCTGGTACGTGCAGCAGGGGAAGCAGACGCCGGTGGTCGTGGCCTCGGGCAAAGGCGACATCCTCACCATCACCAAAGGCAACAACATGACCGCCGCGCTCACCAAGCCGTTTCACATGGAAGAGCTGCAGGAGCTGATCGAGGTGCTGCTCGCCGACGACTGGCACGAGCAGGTCAGCGTCGACAAGAAGCTGCACTGACCGCGCTAACCGTCGTTGCCGATCGCTTCCACTGGGCAGTTGTCGAGGGCGTCCTTGCACAACAGCTCTTCCTCCGGCGTCTCGGGCTGCTTGAAGACGTAGGAGAAACACTCGTTGTCGTTGCGGGTGAAGTTCGCCGGCGAGGTCTCGCGGCAGAGGTCACAGTCGATGCACTGCGTATCGACGTAATATCGTCCCTCGGCCTGCCCCGGCACCTTGTCGTTCGGATCAGCCATCGGATGTCCGGCGCGGAGAACCAGGAGGTTGCATGAAAAGATTTCTATTCACGATGTTGGTCGCCACGGCGGCAGTCGCACAGCCGCAGCCGCAGCAGCAGCCGTACGCCATGACGGCGGCGGAGACGGTGACCGTGAGCGGAACGGGTCGCGTGAACGTCACGCCCGATCGTTTCACATTCAACGTCGGCGTGCAGAGCGTCGCGCCGACAGTCGATGATGCGGTCGCGGAGAACAACCGCCGCGTGGCCGCGGTGCTCGCCGCGCTGCGCAAGGCGGGCGCGCAGGAGCGCGACATCCAGACTTCGAACTTCAACATCTATCCGCAGCAGGATTATCAGGAAGGCCGCCTGCCGCGTATCCTCGGCTATCAGGTCTCCAACAGCATCACCGTGCGCAGCACGAAGATCGCCGACGCCGGACGGCTTCTGGGCATTGCCATCGGCGCCGGCGTGAACACCTCGTCCGGTCTCAACTTCGAAGTCTCCGATCCCGCACGCGGCCGCGACCAGGGTCTGCGCGCCGCGGTCGACGACGCGCGTTCGAAAGCGGCGCTGCTCGCGCAGGCGGCCGGCCGCACGCTCGGCCGCGCATTGCGCATCACCGAGGGAACGGTCGACAACGTACAGCCGCCGCCGCCGCCGCCGATGATGCGGGCCATGGCGATGGAAGCGAAGGTCGCGCAAGACGTTCCGGTCGCGGCGGGATCGCAGGAAGTGACCTTCTTCATCACCGCCGTCTTCGAGTTGCGCTGACTTTATTCCCTTACGGTTCAGTCACTTAGGCGTCGACTGGGCACCTCCGTTGCACTTCCTTTCCCCGTGTGAAAGGAGGATTGATGGAGAACCGCGAACGCGATCGCGTCAGTCAGCGCACCACCCCGACCGAGGCTGGTGAGATCAACCGCCACACCTCGGAGGAACAGGGGCGCGAGAAGAACGCCTCGGGCCTCGAGTTCGGCCAGAGCATCGGCCGCTCGGAAGAACTGGAAGGAGGAAACATGCGCAATCGAAACGAAAGCAATGACACCAGCAGCATGGAAAACGAATCGTCGCGCCGCTCCGGCATGGGCGACATGAGCTCGTCGTCGGGACGTTCCGGCAGCGACACCCTCGGCAGCAGCAACTCGGGAAGCAGCCGCGGCAACCGGGATAGCAGCAGCGGCAGCATGGAGAACGACTCGGGCAGCATCGGCAGCTCGACGAGCGGACGCCACTGAGAGACGAAACGACCTGAACACTCCGATCGGCCGCGAGTGCCGACCTGAGCGTGATGTCCCGGCCGCGCGGTGCGCGGCCGTTTTCGTTTTATGATCGGCGCCGAGCCCATGAGCGACATCGAGATTGCACCGGCTACCGCGCAGGACCTCGACGCGATCAAAGCGCTCCTGACCACGAGCGGACTGCCGACCGCCGGCGTCGACGATCACTGGAAAACGTTCCTTGTGGCGCGCGACGGCGGCAGGCTGGTCGCGTGCGGCGGCGCCGAGGCGTATCAGTTCGCGGCGCTGATCCGCTCGGTCGCCGTCGAGCCGGCGTACCGCAGTCACGGCATCGGCCGGCGCATCGTTCGTCAACTACTTGACCGTCTTGCCTCGCGCGGCCTGCGAGAGTTTTATCTGCTCACCACCACGGCCGAGGCGTACTTTCGGAAGCGAGGCTTCAAGCCGATCGATCGCGACGAAGTGCATCCGCAGCTCCTCTCGTCGCGCGAGTTCCAGGACGCCTGTCCGGCTTCGGCGGTGTGCATGCGACTGGTGATGCTCGCGTGATCTTCGACGTGCACGTGCACGTCCAGCCGTGGACGATGCTCAAGCCGGAGGTGCTGCCGCTCATCGACGACGCGTCGCACGCCGGAGTGAAAGACATCCTCTCGTCGCCCGATGCGTTGCTGCGCTACCTCGATGATGAAGGCGTCGACCGCATCGCCTGCATCAACTACGTCTCGCCGGACGTGATGGGCTTCACGCGCGAGGCGAACGACTGGATCGCGGAGTTCACGCGCGACCATCGCGACCGCCTCGTCCCGGTCGGCTCGGTGAATCCGTTGCACGAGATCGACGTCCGGAGCGAGATCCGCCGCGTCCTCGACCTCGGCATCCGGATGATCAAGATCCATCCGCCGCATCAGCTCTTCTCGCCGAACGCGTACCGCGGCGAGCTGTGGCAGCTCGCGGAGATCTATCGCGAGTGCGAGGAGCGCGGCGTCCCGGTGATGTTTCACACCGGCACCTCGATCTTTCCGCGCGCGCGCAACGTCTTCGCCGACCCGATGCCGATCGATGACGTGGCCATCGACTTCCCGCGCCTGCCGATCATCCTCGCGCACGCCGGCCGTCCGCTCTACGGCGAGACGGCGTTCTTCCTGGTGCGCCGCCACCCGAACGTGCACATCGATCTCTCCGGCATCCCGCCGAAATCGCTGCCGCGCTACGTCCCGCGCCTGGCCGACATCGCCGACCGCGCCCTCTGGGGCACCGACTGGCCGTCGCCGGGCGTGACCTCGATGCGCGCGAACGTCGAGGCATTCCGCGAGCACGCCTTCGGCGAGACGGTGGAGCGGAAGATCCTGTGGGAGAACGGGGCGCGGCTGTTCAGCGCGTAGCGTTCGCGCACGAGTGACAGCATGTTCTTGCGCGGCCTATTCGCTCTCATCGCGACAGTCGCCGCCACCCTCGCCGCGCAAGCTGTTCCTCCTCCTGGCTCGAGCCGCCCCCTTTCGGAGCGGTTGCGCGAGCGTTTCGAGCGGAGTGCGATCGCGGCGCGGGTACAAAGGTTCCGCGACGACAGCGCTGCGAATGGAGCCTTCGTCGATCCAGCGACGGCGTTCGTGATCGACGGGCGCAGGAATCCCGAGCTCTTCCTGCCGTACGAGTTGCTGAACGGACTGCTTCGCGGCGTGCAAGCACCTTCCGAAGTTCGTCCGCAGGTCCGCGACTCTTGCCGCGACTTCATCGTGAGCGCGCAGTGGGACGCGGACGAGTTCTGGCGCAATCTCGAGAACGCGTCCGCACCGCACATGGCGGCGCTCCGTGAGCTGCACGCGCGGCGGAGCAGTGCCACCGCTTCGACAGATGTGGAGCGACGCGTCTGCAGTACGCGCCGCGATGCGTTGGAGCGGATGCGCGCGATCTACGGGCATCGCCAATTCGACGAGTTCCTCTACCGCTCTGTGGCGCCGAGCCTCCTCGTCGTGAGTAGAGTCGTTCCCGGCACCGTCGAGTCGCTGCAGGCGATCGAAGAAGGTTGCCGATGAGCCGTTTTCCGACTCTGCTCGTGCGTGCCGGATGGGAGAAGCACGCGTCTCGTGGACGTTCGGGCGCCCGGATCGCCGTTGGCTTTCATCGCCCTCGACGCCAACCGTAATCGCACCATCGACGACGGCTCCGAGTTGCCATGACGGCCTCGTTGACGATCGCGATCCAATCTGGCCGCGCCTGCTGTTGTGGATCGACAGCGACCATGATGGGACATCGGCCGCCGGCGAGCTCCTGCCGATCGCTCGGTCGACCGTCCGCGCGCTCGACACGACGTACAGCGTCGTGAACCGGCGCGACTCGGCCGGGAATCTGTACCGCCTGATGAGCCACCTGCAAGGTGCGGCGCCGCACCGCGAGATCTACTACGACGTCTACTTCCGGGTCGCGCGCTGATCGGTACCCGTCACTGCGCCAGCAGCGCGTCGACGTCGACGCCCACCTTCCGCAGCGCGTCGAACGATCCGACGTCCGACCATTCGAAGTCGCCGCGGATGGTCGCCACGTCCGGTGCTTTTTCCATCAGCGCGTAATCGATGGAGATGGATGGCATCGACTCGTACGTCTCCTGCGACACGCGGGCGATCTCCGGCGCGGCGCGCTCGAGCTCGCGGCGGAAGATGGACGCGCGCCAGGCGAACATGCCGGCGTTCCAGATGTAGCGGCCGCTGCGCACGAGCTCCTCGGCGCGCTCGCGGTCGGGCTTCTCGGTGAAGGCTTCCACGCGGAGGACTTCGTCCGCGAGCGGCGCGCCGACGCGGAGATAGCCGAAGCCGGTATTCGGCTCGGTCGGCTCGATACCGATGGTCATGAGCGTGTCGTGCAGCTCGGCGAAATCGAAGGCGCGGGAGAGCACGCGCGCGAACTCCGCTTCGTTGCCGATGTAGTGGTCCGAGGCTAGGAACGCCACGGTTGGATCGCCGAGGCGCTCGGCCAGCGTGAAGGTGCAAAGGGCGATGGCGGGCGCGGTGTTGCGGCGCGCCGGCTCGGCCAGGATGTTCTCCGGCGGCAGCTCGGGCAGATGCTCGCGGCATTTGTCGACGTACTGGGTCGTGGTTGAGACGAAGATCGATTCGGCCGGCACCACGCGTGTGAGGCGCGACCAGGTGAGCTGCAGCAGCGAGCGGCCGTCGAACAGCCGGAGGAACTGCTTCGGGTTGTCGTCGGAGCTGAGCGGACGGAGGCGGGTGCCGGCACCTCCGGCGAGGATCACGGCGGCGCGAGGCGAGGTCTGAGCAGTCACGGGCGCGCATTGTAGGATGCGCGTCGCATGCCGCACGCGACGAACGAGTTGCTCCGCAAGTCGCTCCACATCGCTTTCGGCTTCGGCCTGCTCACGCTGCGGCTGCTGCCGTGGCCGGTGGTGGCCGCCGTCTGCGTCGCGGCGGTGCTGAGCAACTGGCTGCTGCTGCACCGGCTGGTCGGCACGCGCGTCTCGCGTCACGAGCGCGGCTACGACGCCGGCACGGTGCTCTATCCCGTCTCCGTCCTCGTCCTCGTGCTGGTCTTCCGCAACGCGCTGCACTATGCGGCCATCGGCTGGGCGCTGCTGGCGTTCGGCGACGGCACGGCCACGCTGGTCGGGAAGTCCTTCCGCACCTCCGCACTTCCGTGGAATCGCGACAAGAGCATCGGTGGATTTGCGGCCTTCCTGATCGCCGGAAGTGCGGCCGCGCTGGCCGCCGCCTGGTACATGCAGTACGACGCGCCGCTGGTGGTGCTGACCGCCGCCATCGCCGCCGCCATCGCCGAGTCGTTGCCGCTCGGCGTCGACGACAACGTGACGGTGCCGTTCGCCTCGAGCGTCGCCCTCGTCATCGCCGGCATTCACGTCCTCTCGCCGTACGCGGTCTGGCCGCACACCCAGTGGTGGCTGATCGTGAACGGAGTGCTGGCGCTGATCGGCTACTTCGCCCACAGCGTCAACGTTTCCGGCGCGCTCGGCGGCTTCGTCCTCGGCGCGATCATCATTCTGGGCGCCGGCTGGCCGCTATACGTGGCGCTGCTGGTCTTCTTCGTCATCGGCACCTCGGCCACGAAGCTCGGCTACGGACGGAAAGCGCGCCTCGGACTGGCGCAGGAGAGCGGCGGACGGCGCGGCTTCAGCCACGCCTTCTCGAACGTCGGCGTCGCCGCGATCTGCGCGATCGCCGTCTCCCGTCTCGCGCGCAGCCGCTACGGCGACACCGAGCTCGAGCTGCTGCCGATGTTCATGGGCATCGCTTCGCTCGCCACCGCCGCCGCCGACACGACCGCCTCGGAGATCGGGCAGCTCGCCGGACGCCGCGCCTTCCTGCCGCTGACGCTGCGTCGCGTGCCGGTCGGCACCGAGGGCGCGATCAGCGTGGAAGGAACGCTCGCGGGAGCGATCGCGGGATTGGTGGTGGCGGCGATCGCCACGAAATCGGTCGACGCGATGTTCGAACAGGTCGCCGATTTCTCGTGGCGGATGATTGCCACGGTCGCGATCTGCGCGTTCCTCGGCTCGTACATCGAGAGCATCGCCGGAAGTTGGAACCGGAAGCGCATGAAGGGCGTACCGAACGGCGTGCTGAACTTTTTCAATACTGTCGTCGGCGCGCTGCTGATGTACCTCGCATGGCAAATCGCAATCTGAAACACGTCGTCATCGTCGGCCGGCCGAACGTCGGCAAGTCGACGCTCTTCAACCGCCTGGCCGGCAAGCGCCGCGCGCTCATCCACGATCTGCCGGGGATGACGCGCGACCGCCTCACCGACGTCGTCGCGCTCGACGACGGCCGCCGCTACCGGCTCACCGACACCGGCGGACTCGAATACGGCGACTCGCCGATGTCGGCGTTCGCCGGCGAGATCCGCGAGCAGGCGCAGCGCGCGCTCGGCGAGGCCGACTTCATCGTCTTCGTCGTCGACGGCGCGGCCGGACTGCTGGCCGAGGATCGCGACATCGCGCAGGACCTCCGGAGCGAAGCGGCGAAGACCGTGCTGGTCGTGAACAAGACCGATCGCAAGGACGCGGAAGAAGCCATTCCGGAATTCTGGGAGCTCGGCTTCGAGCGCGTGATGCCGATGTCGGCCGAGCATGGCGACGGCGTCGACGACCTGATCGACGCGATCGCCGAGATCGTGCCGCCCGAATCGGTCGAGGATGAAGAGGAAGATGCGAACGCGCCGGTGCGCGTGGCCATCATCGGCCGTCCGAACGTCGGCAAGTCGTCGCTGCTGAACCGCCTCACGCAGGAAGAGCGCGCCGTGGTCTCGCCGATCTCCGGCACCACGCGCGACGCCATCGACTCCGACCTGACGCGCAACGGCCGCCACTACACGATCATCGACACGGCCGGCATCCGCCGCAAAGGGAAGACCACCGACGAGGCGGAGAAGCTGGCGGTGATCTCAGCGCGCAAGGCCATCGAGCGCTGCGAGATCGCGCTGGTGATGATCGACGCCACCGACGGCGCGACCGCGCAGGATGCGACCGTGGCCGGCTACGCCGAAGATGCAGGGAAGGCGGCGCTGCTGCTGGTCAACAAGTGGGACGTCGGCGAGCACGCGCAGGATGACTACAAGAAATTCGAGGAGCAGCTCCGCTTCCGCCTCAAGTTCCTCTCGTACGCGCCGCTCGAGTTCATCTCCGCGAAGACCGGCCGCCGCGTCGAAAAAATCTTTCCGCGCATCGACACGATCATCGAGGGTTACCGCCGCCGCTTCCGCACCTCGGAGCTCAACGCGGTGCTCGAGCGCGCGCTCACCGCGCACAATCCGCCGTCGGTGCGCGGCAAGCCGCGGCGCTTCTACTACGTCACGCAACTGAAGGCAGGGCCGCCGACGTTCGCGCTCTTCTCGAACGTCGACGAGCCGCTGCACTTTTCGTATCGGCGCTATCTCGAAAATCAGTTCCGCGACGCCTTCAACCTCGTCGGCTGCCCGATCCACTTCGTGATCCGGGCCCGCAAGGGGATGAAGCGCGAGCGGTGATCAGTCGCCGCGGCGGATGGTCACGTCGCCGTTCACGGCCCGCACGCGCACGACTCCGCGGCCGCTGCCGGCGCTGCCGTGCGCGCGGACGAAGCGGCGCGGCGTGCCGTGGCTCGAGTCCCAGCCGGTGACTGGGTCGCGGTCGAGGTCCCAGTCGCTGATGATCTCGACCGGATCGCGCGTGTAGGCGGTCTCGATGTCGAAGCGGCCGTCGAAGCCGCGCGGCAGCGTGACGATGACGCGCCCGTTGCCGGTGGTGACGTCGACCGATTGCTCCTGGCCGTTCGCGTCGGTGAGCGTGACCTCGACGCGGCCGGAGCCAGTGGTGGCCTGCACCGAGCCGGCGACGGGACCGATGTCGATGCGGCCGCCGCCGGTGGTCGCTTTGACCAGGCCGGCGGCGCGGCCGACGACGATGCGTCCGCCGCCGGTGTGGATGCGCGCGCCGCGCGGCGCCTCGGCCAGCTCGACCTGACCGCCGTCGCGCAGGATCTCGATGGTGCCGTCGGCATCGACGCGCTGCTCCGTCGATTCGTGTTCCGGCTCCAGCGACTCGTTGACGGCGACGGAGTCGACGCTGCCGATGACGTCGACTGCATTGACGGCGTTGACCGCGTTCACGGCATTGACCACATCGGTGATGTCGACGACGTCGGTTCTGTCGTCATCGTCAGCATCATCATTGTCGTCCTCGTCGCCGGTGCTCTCGCTCTGCCCGCTGCCGGAGTCGCCGCGCAGGCCGCCGCGCACGTGGATCAGCCGCACCGGTCCGCCGCCGGTCGAGACGCGGCCGCTGAGCACCGAGTCTCTGACGACGATCGGGCCGCCGCCGGTGGAAAGGTGCGCGCTGCCGCGCAGATTGCGCAGGCGGATCTCGCCGCCGCCGGTGCTGCCGGAGAACGTTCCTTCGACATCGCGGATGGCGATCTCGCCGCCGGACGACTCGATGCGCACGTCGAAGCGGCGCGGCACGCGGATGGTGAATGAGTGCGAGGTGGACATGGCGTGCTCGCGCCGCGCGTACTTGGCCGTGACGAGCACCTCGCCGCCGCTGGTAGTCGTGTCGACCACCGTCCGCGCGGCGTCGCGGCCGCGCAGCATCGCGCCGACCGTGACGTGCGGATCGTCGCTGCCGGTGATGTCGATGTTGCCGCCGGTGTCGAGGTCGAGCACCAACGTGCCGCCCGGACGCGCGTCGACGGTGCGTTCGTAGTCGAAGGTGCGTCGCGACGCAGCGCGCTCCACCGCACTCGCACGATCGCGCACTTCCGGCCGCGCGATCGCCAGCGGCACGACCAGCAGCGCCACCGCGCAGAGTCCCGCGGCGAGCAAGCCTCGCGAGACTGGGCCGCGGCGGCGCGTCTCGTCGAGCAGTGCGCGCAGCCGCGTCTCGAGGTGCGACGGGCAGGCCATGCCGACCGATACCAGCCGCGCGAAGCGGCGGCCTCGCGCCGCGCGTGCGACGTCGAGGAGCTGCGCGGCGTAGTCGTGCGCGAACATGCCGCGCGCGATCACGCGATCGTCCGTGGCCTGTTCGCTTTCGCGGCGCAGCCGGCGCAGCGCGAACCAGGCAGCGGGATGGAACCAGTAGAGCGCGCAGGCGAGCGCGCCGAGGACGTGGACGAGATAGTCGTGGCGGGCGACGTGCGCGAGCTCGTGCAGCAACGCCGCGCGGCGGCGCGCCTCCGGCCACGCATCGGCTTCGGACGGCAGCAGCACGACCGGGCGCCAGCCGAAGGTGAACGGCACGTGCACCGCGTCGCTCAGCGCCACGCGTACGCCGCCGGTGACGCCGACCTGCGAGGCGGCATCGTCGATGAGCGGCGTCCAGTCATCGCCGGCGATGCGCGCGTTGCGTGCGATGCGCGCCACGGCGAGGTGGCCGGCGGCGAGCCACAGGAGCATCGCCGCGACGCCGGTGAGCCAGAGCGCAAGCAGGCCCGGCACGCGCGGCATGCTTGCGTGTTGCGGTGCGAGTGGCGCGCGAGCGGTGGTGACCGGCGACGGTGCGAGCGGCGCGTGCGTTGTCGCTGGCGTTGTCACCACGTTCGCTTGCGCGCGCCAGTCCGGCACGGCCACCGGCAGCGGCGGCGCGAAGCGCGTCACCAGAGCGAGGGCCACGGCGCCGCTGAGCGTGAGCGCCCACACCAGGTGGCGCGCGGCGGCGGAGCGGCCGCGCAGCAGCGCCGCGCAGGCGGCGCCGAGGAGGAACAGCAGCGTCAGTTTGGTCAGGAACAGCAGCACGGCGTCGGTCATTTGCGCGCTCTCCTCGCTTGTTCGATCAGTTTGCCGAGGCGGCGGAGCTCCTCGTCGCTCGGCGGCGTCTCCGAGGCGCCGAGCATCGCTGCCACGGCCGACTCGACGGAGTTGCTGAAGAAGGTGTGCAGCAGGTGGCGCACCGCCGACTCGCGCACGTCGTCGGGATCGGCGGTCGGGAGATAGACGTAGCGCGGCCCGTCCCATTCGTGCCGCACGAACCCTTTCTCCTCGAGCAGCCGCAGCATCCCGCGCACGGCGGAGTAGCTCGGCGCATCCTCCAGATCCTCCCGCACCTCGGCCGCGGTGGTGCGGCCGCGGCGGATGATCACATCCATGATCTGGCGCTCGCGGCGTCCGAGCTGGCCGATGTCGGTTCGGTGCTTCTTCATTGACATGGTGCTAATACATTAGCATCGGCGAGACGTTCCGGCAAGCACTAGAATCGCCGGCGCAGTCAGCCTGTTGAAAGAGACGACATGAAGCCACCCGAGACCATTCGACTCACTCCCGGCAAACGGGTCCTCTTCCTGACCAAAGATCCCGAGCTGATCCGCAAGCAGTTGCGCGGCGAGCTCGACCTGCATATGAAAGATCTCCGCGTCGAGGATCTCCTCGACGACATCAACACAGACGCCATGACCCCGGCCTGGGTTTGTTTCGATTACAAACCGGAGGACATCGCCCGCAACGCGTACGCCGGCCTCATCGTCGGCGGCGAGCGCCTCTTTCCGCCCGACGCGCTCCGCAACGGCAACTTCGAGGTGATCGTCTCCGGCTACCGAAAGGGCGTCGGCAGCTCGCGCGAGACGGCCACGCAGTGCGAGGTCTTCAGCGGCATCCGCATCGCCGTGGCGGTGTCGTTCGCGCCGATTCACGCGGGCAACAACATCAACCAGGGCCTGCTGATGGCGGATCACGACATGCTGCGCCGGCTGCAGGAAGGCGAGGGCGTGCCGCTGGCGGAGTTCGCCGAGGGCTACGACCCGATCACGAAACTGATCATTGCGTGGGGCGGGCTCTTCCCGTTCTCGAAGGCGGTCGCGCGCGGCGAGGTCGAGCTGCCGCTGCCCGACACGCAGCGCCGGCCGATGACGATGGGCGAGAAGATCCTCGCGCGGCACATGCGCGGCGTCTCCGACGACCGCCGCTACGTGAAGCCGGGAGACGCGGTCGTCGTCGACGTCGACGGCGGCTACACGCACGAGTTCACCACCGCGCAGGTGCACTACTTCCTCGAGCAGGAGTATGGGCGCGACTACGAGATCGCCAACCCGCAGAAGTTTGCCGTCTTCGAGGACCATCTGATCTACGCCGACGAAGTGGCGAAGATGCGCCCGTTCATGGACAAGATCCAGACGCTGCGCGACATGCAGCGCGACTATCAGCGCCACACGCAGTGCCGCGACTTCTCGGCGAAGAACAACGTCTCGCCCGGCATCTGCCACGAGGTGGCGCGCGAAGCGTTCATCGATCCGGGCGACTTCATTCAGGCCACCGACAGCCACACCTGCATGGGCGGCGTGAACAACGCCCTGGCCTGGGGCGTCGGCGCCACGGAGTACGCGAATCTCGCGCACTCCGGCTTCACGACCGGCGAGGTCTCCGAGTCCATCCGCTTCGAGCTCACCGGCGCGCTGCAGGAGAACGTCACCGCGAAAGACGTGATGCTGCACATCCTGCTGCACTACGCGAAGCCGCAGCTCACGCTCGATCGGATCATGGAGTTCACCGGACCGGGGCTGCGCACGCTGTCGCTCGACGAGCGCGCCACGCTGGCGAACATGGCCACGGAGTGCTCCGCGCGCACGGCCATCGTCGAGGCGGACGAGAAGACGTTCGAGTGGATCGCCGCGATGCGTCCCGGCGTCGACGTCGAGTCGCTGCGCGCCCGCGCGGTCTCGCCCGATCCCGATGCGGAGTACGCGGGCGGCGTGCACACGATCAATCTCGCGGAAATCCGCCCGATGGTCGCCCATCCGGGCGATCCCGATCGCGGCATTCCGTCCGATCCGACGAACGGCGCACCGATCGGCGACATCGGCGAGGTGAAGATCGACATCGCGTACGCCGGCTCCTGCACCGCCGGGAAGATCGACGATTTCCTCTTCTATCACCAGGTGGCGAAGGAGGCGGTCGACGCCGGTCTGCGGGTCGCGGACGGCGTGCAGTTCTTCATCCAGTTCGGCTCGCAGGCGGTGGAGCGTTTCGCCCGCGAGAATGGTCTGCTCGAGACGTTCGAGCGCGCCGGCGCGACGGTGCTCAATCCCGGCTGCGGCGCCTGCATCGGCTGCGGTCCCGGCGTGAGCGAAGCAGGTGAGCAGGTGACGGTGAGCGCAATCAACCGCAATTACAAAGGGCGCTCCGGCCCCGGCAAGCTGTGGCTCGCATCACCGCTCACAGTAGCCGCGTCAGCCTTCACCGGCCGCATCACCGAATACCGGCCGGGGATGTTCGACTAGGGACGACGGGAGGCCTCCGGCGGCCGGGGCCGTGGGCCCCGGACCCCATTGGTTGGCCTAGCCTCCGCGACACAGTGTCGCGAGCTGGGCAGGTAGTGTCGCGGAGGCTAGGCCAACCAAACGGGGTCTGGGGCCTGTGGCCCCGGCCGCCGGAGGCCCCTCGTCGTCCCCCAGTCGCCACCCCAGGGTCAGTTCGCGCGCGGTTGGCAGAGATTGACCCTGCACCTTCGGAGAGTCGGCGCAGGCGTTGACCCATCGCGCAACTCGTTGATTTCACAAGCGCGTTTGGAATCAATGACTTAGTTCCGGCACGCCAGTTGGCCGCGTCCATGCTCTTCCGCCAGCCCGCAATCAACCGAAAGGGGCTGAAGGAATGAAACGGACTCTGCTCTCTCTCCTGGTGGTTCTCCTGGCATTGCCGGCTGTCGCCGGCGGACCGAAAAAGGGCGGCATCGTCAAAGCGAAAAAAGACAAGATCGCCGACTCCTACATCGTCGTACTCGAGGATCGCGTGAACGACGTCGACGCCGTCGCCAGCGACCTCGTCTACATGAACCGCGGCCGCAAAGATCACGTCTACAACAACGCGATCAAAGGCTTCTCCGCGCACATGTCCGAGCAAGCCGCGCTGCGCATGTCGCAGGACCCTCGCGTCAAGTACGTCGAGGAAGACAGCGTCGTGACCATTGATACGACGCAGAGCGGCGCGACGTGGGGTCTCGACCGCATCGACCAGCGCAACCGTCCGCTCGACGGCAGCTACACCTACAACGCCACCGGCTCGGGCGTGAAGGCGTACATCATCGACACCGGCATCAACACCGCGCACAGCGAGTTCGGCGGACGCGCCATCAATGGTTATGACGCCGTCGACGGCGCGCTCCCGGCGGCCGACTGCAACGGCCACGGCACGCACGTCTCCGGCACCGTCGGCGGCGCGACCTACGGCGTGGCCAAGGGCGTGACCCTCGTGGCCGTGCGCGTGCTCGACTGCAACGGCTCCGGCTCCAACTCCGGCGTCATCGCCGGCGTGAACTGGGTCGCTTCCGACCATCAGGCCGGGCAGCCCGCCGTCGCCAACATGTCCCTCGGCGGCGGTATCTCGCAGGCTCTCGACGACGCGGTCAGTGCCGCCGTCGCCGACGGCGTGACCTTCGCCGTCGCCGCCGGCAACGGCGACGCGGCCGGCAATCCGCTCGACGCCTGCCAGGGCTCGCCGTCGCGCGTGGCCAGCGCCATCACCGTCAGCGCCACCGACAGCAACGACACGAAAGCGTCGTGGGCGAACTACGGCACCTGCGTCGACATCTTCGCGCCGGGCGTGAGCATCACTTCGTCGTGGTACTCGAGCAACACCGCCACGAACACCATCAGCGGTACGTCGATGGCGACGCCGCACGTCGCGGGCGCCGCGGCGCTCTACCTCTCGACCAACACGACCGCTTCGCCGTCGACCGTTGCGAGCGCGCTGATCAACAACTCGACCACCGGCGTGGTCGTCGGCGGCGGCACCGGCTCGCCGAACCGGCTGCTCTACACCGGCTTCATCGGCGGCTCGACGCCTCCGCCGCCGCCGCCGGCCGGCTCGCAGCTCCTGCTCAACCCCGGCTTCGAGTCGGGCAACAACGGCAACTGGACCATCACCTCCGGCGTGATCGACAGCTCGACCTCCGCTCCGGCGCGCACCGGCTCTTGGAAGGCGTGGCTCTGCGGCTACGGCTCGGCCCACACCGACTACGCGTATCAGCAGGTGACGATCCCGTCGACCGCCACCAGCGCCACGCTCAGCTTCTACCTCCGCGTCACCACCGCCGAGACCACCACCACCACGCAGTACGACAAGCTGCAGGTGCAGGTCCTCAACTCCGCCGGCACCGTGCTGGCGACGCTCGGCACGTACTCGAATCTGAACGCCAGCTCGACGTACGCGCAGAAGTCGTTCAGCCTGCTCGCGTACAAGGGGCAGACCATCCGCGTCCGCTTCTACGGCACGGAAGACTCCTCGCTCCAGACTTCGTTCCTCGTCGACGACACGGCGCTGAACGTTCAGTAACCACGTTCCCACCTCCAGCCCGGAGCGCGCGCGTCGATCGCGCGCGCTCCGAGGCACCTCCTCCGGCACAATGGGCGGCATGGACTTCATCCATATGCCGCCGATCGCGGCGCGGCTGCGCGAGCCGCTGCGCGCGGCGCTGCGCGGCGAGCGCGCGGTGTGGCCCGACCCGCTCGATGACGGCGAGCTGCGCGCGCTGCGCGAGCATGGCGTCGTGCCGCTGGTCTACGCGGCGGCGCGGCTGCCGCAACTGCAGCGCGAGGCGCTCGGCGCCGCGGCCACGGAAGGGTTGCGGCTGCGCGACCTACGTTCGCTGCTGGAGCTGCTGGAGGACGCCGGCGTCGCGCCGCTGATCGTGAAGGGAAGCGCGCTCGCGTACGACCTCTACGAACGGCCGGAGCTGCGGCCGCGCGGCGACACAGATCTGTTGATTGCCGACGCCGATCGCGAACGCGTGCGCGCGCTGCTCGCGGCGCAGGGCTTCGACGAGCGGCTCACCAGCGGCGACGATCACGGCGTGCGGCAGACCACCTTCGTGCGCCGCGACCGCTTCGGCTTCGAGCACGCCTACGACATCCATCACGCCATCACCAACTCCGCCGTCTTCGCCGATGCACTCCGCTACGAAGACCTCGTCGCGCGCGCGCGGCCGCTGCCGGCCATCGCGGAGCGCGCGCGCGGTCTCGCGTATCCCGACGCGCTGCTGCTGGCCTGCATCCACCGCGTGGCCCACCATCACGACAGCGACCGGCTGATCTGGCTGGTCGACATCGCCCTGCTCTGGCAGGCCATGAGCGCGGCCGAGCAGGCGGAGTTCTGGCGCCGCGCCGCCGCCGCCCGGGTGGTGGCGGTCTGCGAGCGCTCACTCGAGCTCACGGCGGAATGGACCGGCCTGCGATTCACACCGGCCCGCGAAGTTCTCGGCACGATCGACGAGCAGGAACCGTCGCGGGTCTTCCTCGACCGCGGCGCGTCCTACGCCCGCATCACCGCCACGAATCTCCGCGCGCTGCCCTTGCGCCAGCGCTTGCAGCGCCTCCGGCAACTCGCCTTTCCGCCGCGCGCGTACATGCGCCAGCAGTTCGGCCGGAGGCCGCTCGCGGCCATGTACCTCGTGCGCGCGCTGCGCGGCATGGCACGTCTCTTCCGTCGCGTCGGGACGTGAGTCGCTATCATCGCCGGATGCGCGAGCTGAACGTCGACGGCCGGAAGATCCTCGTCGTCGACGACGTCGTGACCGGCGAGCGGCTGCGGAATCTCGTGGCGTGGTTCGATCTGGCGCCGGCGCGGCGCATCGAAGGCGACGACGCGGCCAGCGAGCAGCGCTCGTGGGTCGTGCCGCTCGATGCCGCGAGCGCGCCGTCGCAGCCGTATTTCGAGCCGATGATGAGCGTGGTGCGGACGCATTTCGGCGGCGACTACCTCGTGCAGCGGACGTACTGCAACGTGGTTTCGTTCGGCGAGCAACTGCTGCCGCATCGCGACTCGCCCCGTGACGGCGACGTCACCGCGCTGCTCTATCTCGCCACCGAGTGGCCGCGGCAGTGGGAAGGAGAGACGCTCTTCTACGATCGCGACGGCGAGGCGGCCGTCGCCGTCTCGCCGCGGCCGGGAAGGATGGTCGCCTTCGACGCCTCCATCGAGCATCGCGGCACGCCGCCGTCGCGGCTCTGCCCGCGCACGCGGCTCACGCTCGCGCTCAAACTGACGAGGCGCGCGTGACCTTCTCCGGCAAGCTCTCGAACGCCTCCGTCGTCGAGCTGCTGAACTACCACCGCCGCCTGCTGGCCGACGAGCAGCGCACCTCCGCGTACGAGCGCGCCATCGCCGCCACCGTGCGTCCCGGCGACATCGTGATCGACCTCGGCTGCGGCAGCGGCATCCTCTCGTTCTTCGCCTGCCGCGCCGGCGCGCGCCGCGTCTACGCCATCGACGAGCTGCCGGTGATCGAGCTGGCCCGCGAGTTGGCGGCGTCGAACGGCTTGGCTGACCGCATCGTCTTCATCAACCGCCGTTCGCGCGATGCGCAAATCGACGAGCGCGCCGACGTCATCGTCACCGAGATCATGGGCAACAACGGTTTCGACGAGCAGATCGTCAGCGCCACCGCGCACGCGGCGCGCGCCTGGCTCCGTCCCGGCGGGACGCTGCTGCCGCGCTCGGTGGAAATGCACGCCGCGCCGGTCGACGTCGACGCGATCGGTTTCTGGCGCGGCGACCGTTACCGTCTCGATTTCGCCTCCGTCGCCGCGCGCGCAACGCAGACGTTTCACGCCGTCCGCGTAGCGCCTGACCAACTGCTGGCCCCGGGGCAGCGCCTCACACGCGCCATCCTCGGCGAAGAGGAGCCGTCGCTGCGCGGCACCGCCGAATGGCGCATCGAGCGCGCGGCCACGCTGCACGCGCTCGCGGTCTGGTTCCGCGCCGAGCTCACCGAAGCGATCGACATCACCAACGATCCAGTCGGCGGCTGCCCCAGTTGGAAGCACTCGCTCTTTCCGCTGCCGCGGCCGTTCGCCGTGCGCGCCGGCGAGGTCGTGCGCGCGGAGCTGCAGACGTTCGACGGCACCGAGTGGCGGTGGCGCGTCGCGCGCGCCGATGCGTGGGACGACGCGCCGGAGCAGACCACGCTCCGCGCTTTTCCGCTCACGACTTCGCGGTGATGAGCGCGTGCTGCTCGAGCTCTGCGAGCAGGCCGGCGAGGTCGGCCTCGAGCTCGTCGCGCGCGACGTCGTACTCGGCGAGCATCGTCTCGACCGCTTCAGCGATCGACGCGCCGCCGGTAATCAGCTCCCAGAAGCGGCTGCCGACTGCGTCGAGGCCGAGGTAGATCCCGCGGTCGAGATCGAGCAGCACGAGCTCGTCGCCGACGCGATTGAACATCACCCCGTCGCGGACCGCGAATCGCGAATCGCTGCGCATCGCCCGATGTTACGCGCAACGGAGCCGGCAGCGAAACAGGTGGCGGAAGAGCTCCGGCCGCTCCTGCTCGATCGCGTCCCACACCTCCAGATCGAGCTCGCCGCCATGCTGACGCGCCACGTCGGCCGGCAGCTCCTCGAAACCGGCGAAGCGGAAGCCGGCGCGCGCGATCACCTCGCCGAGGTCGCGCGGCGTCAGCTCGATCTCGTGCGCGTGAAAGAGCGTGTCGCGAAAGTGGCCGAGCTCGAAAAAGTCGAGATCCTCCACTTCGCGCAACGCGTCGCCGCGCAGTTGCGCCAGCATCCGCTGCCGCGCCGCGCGCAGACTGTCCGCGTCGGGCGCAACGTCGCCGGCCAGCGCGCGCAGCGGCGCGAGCGAGGCCCGTCCGCGGCGGCTGTAGAGACCGGCCAGCAGCTCGCCGTCGGGCGCGAGGCAGCGCCGCAGCGCGCGCAAGCCTTCCTCGATGCTGGCCAGGTGATGCAGTACGCCGACGGCGATGATGCCGTCGTACGTGCCGCCCACGAAGCGGAGGTCGGCCAGCCGGAAGTTGACGTTCGCCACGCCGAGCTCGCGCGCCTTCCGGATGGCGTAGGCGAGACTGGCGCGGCTCAGATCGATGGCGTCGATCGACCAGCGCGGATGCGCCATGGCCAGCCGCAGCACATCGCGCCCGGTGCCGCAGCCGGCCACCAGCACGCGGCGCGGCGGCTCGCCTTCGATCGGTACGGGATGATGAAAGGTGAGCCAGCGCGGATAGGGATGCTCCTCGTACTGCGCGCGCACCGCCGCCGTCACCGCGTCGGCCGGTTCCTCAGCGCGGAGGCTCGCGGCGATGGCGCGCTCTTCCGCCGGCTCGTCGATCGTAATGCGCACCAGCTCTTCGTCGTCGAGCTCCGCGCGCGGCGACTCCGGCCAGACCTGCCCGTTCAGAAAGTGCTGGATGGCCAGCGACGCGGCGAGCTTGCCGCGCGCGTCGCGGCAGAGCGCGATGAAACGCTGCTCGAGCGCGTACGAGATGTTGATGCAGTGACGGAGATACGCATGCAGCAGCCGCTCGTCGGCGTCGTCGCGCAGCAGCAGCGAGGCGGCGGGACGGGCCAGGTCCTGCCAATCGACGGTGGGGTCGGCGAAGAACGGCAGCAGCCCTTCGGCCGCCGCGGGCGTCGCGCGCGTGAACTCGACGTGTGCCAGCGCGCGGACCAGATCGGAGCGGGCGGTCATGCGGCCTGCGTCAGCGCGCGAAAGTCGTCGACGATGGCGTCGGCGAGCGCGAGGACGGTGCGCAAGTCGCGCGACGGCACCGCCAGCCGCACCGGCAGCCGCGCCACCAGCCGCCCGGCGCGCTCGAAGCTGCGCGTGGCGAAGCGCGCCTCGCCGAGGTTGTGGTACGTGTTGGCGAGCACATCGAGGAGCGCATCGCGGCGGCTCAGCGGCTCGACGCGCGGCGCCGGCACGTCGCGCCGGTCGTCGAGGCTGTAGAGCGCGGCCAGCTCGAATCGCTGCGCCGCCAGCGCGTCGAGATCGCCGTCCAGCTCCGCGTACGTTTTCCAGTCGCGGTCGGCGAGGTAGGGCAGCTCGCGCTCGTACAGCAGCTTCGCCGCGTCGGGCCAGAGCCGCAGCCGCGAGTGCGACGCCGCCGTAGCGAAGCCGTCGCCATCCTCCAGCACCACGGTCACATCCTCGGCCAGCACGGTGAAGCCGCGCCGCGCCAGCGCCGCCGCCAGCGTCGATTTGCCGGAGCCGCTCGGCCCGACGATGGCCACGGCCCGTCCGTCGATGACCGCCGAACATCCGTGCAGCACCTCGGCGCCGCGCAGCCGCAGCACGAAGGCGATGACCGTGTTCACCAGGTAGAGCACGGCAATCGAGGCATCGAGCGCGCTCGGCCAGCCGCCGTGCACCTCGGTTCCGCACGCGTCGATCCGAAAGTAAACACCGTCCGGAAATACGAACCAGAATTCGGGATGGTTATCGTAGATGGTAAAGAGTCGCGATCCCTGCAGCACCACGCCGCGCGGCGGCGGTGCCGCACCTTCGGCAAGGGTGACGGTGAGATCGATCTGCGATGAAGTCGTCCGCGGCACGCCGGGCAGCGGCACGTTGCTCGCCACGACCAGGCCGTTCAGCCGATGACGGAGCTCGGAAGCCATCGCGCGGCGCGGTTCAGGTGCGCGCGCTGTTGCTGCCGCCGTCGCGCACGGAGTTGCGCTGCACGTTGTGCGTCAGCTCGCGAATGTCGCCGTAGACGGTCAGCTTCGGCCGTCGATACGGTTTGCGTTGCGGTGCCGGCGTCTGTGTCTCGTCTTCGCTCATCGATGCCTCCGTTGTGCCTCCAGCCAAAAGGCCAGGCTGAGCGGCAGGCAAAGCAGGTATGAATGATAACTCGACCGTGACGGCTCCTGCATCGCCGCACAGGCCGCCTCGCGCCCGACCCACCGCTCCAGCTCCGGCGTCCGCCGCAGCCGCTCGCACAGCTCGCCCGACTGCCGCGGCATCCAGAGATGCGCCGGGTCGGCGCCTATGGGCGTCTTCCGCCGCCGCCGCACCGTCTCCGGCAGCCGTCCGCGCATCGCCTCGCGCAACAGCTCTTTCTCGGCGAACCAGGGCATCGGAGGCAGACGGAGCAGGAAGCGGACCAGTCGGAGGTCGAGATAGGGATTGCGGTACACGATGCGCGCGCCCATCGCCGCCGGATCGGTGTACTCGTGCAGCCGCTGCCACCCTTCGCCGCAGAGGATGTCGTACGCCTGCGGCCGCGTCGGATGGACGGTCGGGCGCTCGTCCCAGTAGGCGTCCCAGCGCTCGCGCAGGCGCAGCTCGCGCGTCAGCTCCGGCGCGATCCACGACGGGAACGGCTCGCGCGGCGGCTGGATGCCGCGAGCGCGGCGGAAGCTCGAGCGGAGGCAGAGCGGCGGACGACGCCGCCGGGTGATGGCGTAGCCGGCGGCGTCGCGCAGGAAGCGCAGCCAGCGGCCGCGCCGCAGCAGGTCATAGAAATAGGGATGGGAGGCGTAGAAAACGGCGTCGCCGCCCTGGCCGGCCAGCATCACCGGCGCGTGCTGCGCGGCGCGGCGGAACTGATCGGTGGTGATGGCCGAGAACGGGTCGCTCGACGGCTCGTCCTTCGCGTAGCCCGGCAGCTCCCAACGCTCGAAGAGGCGATGCTCGGCGGCGCGCACGATCTCGTGCTCGATGCCGAGGTGCGCGGCGACGGCGACGGCGAACCGCTCCTCGTCGTCCGGCACGAGCGGGTCGAAGACGATCGTCTGCGCGAGCAGGCGCGGCGCGGCGAAGCGCGCGCGCATCCGTTCCGCGGCGACGGCGGCGATCGACGAAGAGTCGAGGCCGCCGCTCATGGAGATGGCGATGCGATCGCCGCCGATGCGATCGTCGACGGCGCGCCCGAGGTGCGCGCGAAACTGCTCGAGCACCTCCGGCTTCGTGAGGCGCAGCGGCTCCTCGATCGGCAGCGTGAACCAGCGGCGCGTCTTCAACCCGTTCGCATCGACACGCAGTAGCGCGCCGGCGGGCAACGTGCGGATGTCGCGGAAGGTGGTGGCCTCGCGCTGCAGCGGCATGGCGAAGAGCAAAAAGTCGGCGACGGCGTCGTCGTCGAGCGCGGCCGAGGCGTGCGTACGCACCGCCGCGAGCGCCGAGGAGAAGACGAACGCGTCGCTGCGCACGGCGTAGTAGAACGGCTTCACGCCGAAGGCATCGCGCGCGGCGAAGAGTGCACGTGCGCGTGCGTCCCAGATGGCGAAAGCAAAGTCGCCGGTGAAGTGCTCGACGCAGGCCTCGCCCCAACGCTCGTACGCCTGCAGCACGAGCAGCGCGTCGGGCGTCTGCAGCGGCGCGCCGAGTGCGGCGGCAAGCTCGTCGCGGCCATCGAGGCGGATGTCGCCGGCGATCCACCGCGCGCCGTCGCGCGTCGCTGGCAGCATCGCCTGCGGCCGCGACGGATCGGAATCGAAATGCGCGTAGGCGAGTGCGGCGTACGCATCGGCGTGCTCGCCGCCGCCGTCGGGCGCGGTCTTCGCCAGGATCTCGCGCATCGCGGCGAGGTCAAGCACGCGGTCGTCGAAGGCGACCATGCCGGCGAAGCCGCTCATCCGCGCGCCTCGCGCAGCAGCGTCCAGTAATCCTTCTCGCTCCGCACGAACCAGCCGGCGAAGGCGGTCTTGGCCGCCGCGCCCTCGACCTGCCGCACGCGATGCTCGAGGTGGCTGGCGATGGCGAAGAGGATGGCGTCGCCGGCGCCGGTGTTGGCGATGGTGACCACATCGTCCGGCCGCGCTTTCTCCCGGATCTGAAACTCGCCGCCGGCGAATGGCTCGCCGAGGTTCACGCTCATGCCGGCCAGGCGCGCGCCGCTGGCGCTGTCGTCGTGCCACGAGTCGTGATGGGCGACGGCCGGATCGAAGCGGTAGATGCGGCCGACGAACGTCGACGGCACGTGCACGCCGGCGATCTCGCCGAGTGCGGCGGTCATGGCCGGCGCATTCATCACGAACAGCAGCAGATCGAGGGCACGGTTCTCGGCCAGCGCGAGCTCC
Organism: Thermoanaerobaculia bacterium; assembly: GCA_036389275.1. GTDB lineage: Bacteria > Acidobacteriota > Thermoanaerobaculia > Gp7-AA8 > Gp7-AA8 > QHVT01. The sequence goes on along the minus strand of DASVQE010000104.1, from coordinate 10,836 downwards.
ACGGCGATCCCTTCGTCGGCGCGCGGCGCGAACGTCCCGCGCTCGATGTGCGCGCGCGCGGCGGCGAGGAGCTCCGGCGCGACGAAGCCGGGGAGGCGGACCACATGCTGCCGCGCGAACGTCTCGCGCATCGCCGCGAGCGCAGCGCGATCGCGGAGGAACACGCCGCCTCGCGTTGCTTCGATCACCGGCATGCGGCGATTCTACGCACCGCGCGGTCCGCGCGCCGCCATCGCCGCGGCGAGATCGGTCGCGAAACGCGCCGCATCCTTCGGCTCCAGCGCGGCCACGGTCACGCGGATGGCCGGCGGCGTATCGATGCGATAGCGCTCGCCGGCGGTCACGCCCCAACCCTTCTGCAGCAGCGCCTGCACCACGGCGCTCTCCTCGGGAACGGGGATCCAGACGTTGAGTCCGGAGCGCGCGTGCGCGGCGATGCCGCGCTCGGCCAGCGCGCGCAGGAGCGCCTCCCGCCGCTCGGCGTAGAGGCGTCCGGCCCGCAGCGGCGCACGATCCTTCGAGAGTGCCACGACCAATCGCTGCAGGACGTGACTCACCCAGCGGATGCCGAGGTTCTGCCGCCCTTCGACGCGCGCATGCGTTTGCGGATCGGAGGCGACCAGCGCCACGCGCAGATCGGGCCCGAGGCTCTTCGACACCGACCGCACCACCGCCCAGCGGGTGCGGTGGCGATCGATCAGCGTCAGGTACTCGGCGCCGGCCACCGCGCCGGCGTGATCGTCCTCGAGCACGAGCAGCTCCGGCCGCGCGGCGAGCACGCTCCGCAGCTCGCGCGCGCGGCGCGGCGAGTGCGCGGCGCCGGTCGGGTTCTGCGCGCGCGGCGTGACGATCAGCGCGGCGGCGGAGCGGAGCGCGCGCTGCAGCGCCCGCGGGTCGAGCCCTTCGTCGTCGACCGCCACCGCCACCGGTGCGAGCGAGAGCGCGCTGAGCAGGTCGCGGATGCCGGTGAAGCAGGGATCCTCGACGATGACGCGGTCGCCGGGGCGGAGATGCTCGCGCAGCACCCGCTCGACGCCGTCCATCGCGCCGCTGACCACCGTCACCTGCTCAGCGCGTATACCGTCGGCGCGGAACTGCTCGCGGGCCAGCGCGAGCAGCGCCGGGTCATTCAGATCGGCGTCGTAGAGGCGCTGCTCGAGCTTCACCTGCTTCATCGCCCGCGCCAGGTCGGGCAGCAGGCGAGGATCGGGATTGCCGGCGGCGAGGTCGCGCACGCCGTCCGGCAGCTTCGCCTCCGCCGGCGCGGTCAGCGGCGGCGCCGGCCGGACGCGCGTGCCGCGGCGTCCTTCGCCGACCACCACGCCGCGGTCGGCCAGCAGCCGGTAGGCGGCGGCCACGGTGGCCGGCGCCACCGAGAGCTGCTGCGCCGCCGCCCGCACCGGCACGAGCAGCGCTCCGGCGGCCAGGCGGCCGTCGGCGATGGCCCGTTCCACGGAGGCGGCGATGTTGACGCTGGTCGTCCCGCTGAGATACCTTTGTACTATCATAGGAAAGCGATTGTACTAGAACATATGCTCCAGACGGAACGCACCACCGTGAAGCGGCTGCCCAAGCGGGCCAGCTACGACGTCGAGACCGTACGGGCGATCGTCGACGAGGCCCTGATCTGCCACGCCGGGTTCGTCGTCGACGGCGCGCCGGTGGTCATCCCGACCATCCACTGGCGCGACGGCGACACGCTCTACCTGCACGGCTCCGCCGCCAGCCGCATGCTCCGCTCGCTGCGCGGCGGCGTCGAGGCCTGCGTCACCATCACCCTGCTCGACGGGCTGGTGCTGGCGCGCTCGGCCTTCCATCACTCGATGAACTACCGCTCGGTGGTGATCTTCGGCAAGGCGCGCGAAGTGACCGAGCGGGAAGAGAAGCTGCGCGCGCTCGATGCGCTCGTCGAGCATGTGGTGCGCGGCCGCGGCGCCGAGGTGCGCGCGCCGAACGAGAGCGAGCTGCGCCAGACCCTCGTGCTCGCGCTCCCCATCTCCGAGGCCTCGGCCAAGATCCGCACCGGCGGCCCGGTCGACGACGACGAGGACTACGCGCTTCCGGTGTGGGCGGGCGTCCTGCCGCTCGCGCTCACGCCCGGCGCGCCGATCGCAGACGAGCGCGTGACCTCGGACGTGCCGGAGTACGTGCGCAACTACGCGCGCAAATGAAACGGGCGGCCGAAGCCGCCCGTTTCGGTAAAGCTCACCAGCGACGACTAGGTCGTGGTGGTGCTGGCCGTGCCGCCGGTGGCGGTCGTGCCGCTGGTGTCCGTGCCGGTCATGCCGCCCGACGTGTCGGTCGTGCTCATCGTGTTCGTCTGCGCCGACGTGTCGGTCTCCTGCGACATCGTCGTCGTGGCGGTCGTCTCCGTCTGGACGACGGCCGTATCGGTTGCGACCGTGCCGGTGGTGACGGTGTCGGTCGACTCCGCCTCTTCCTTCTTGCACGAGACCGCGAAGAGCGTGAGCAGCATCAGGGCCATGACAGCGATCGTGGTTGCTTTCTTCATTTGTGTTCTCCTTCGATTTGGTGTTTCAGTCGCGTAAGTTCATCGAACAGAGACTCTGGGTGCCTACACCACCTCCGTTCCAATGTCGTGTACTGACCGCCTCATGCGTGAGTCGTGCCTGAGTGCGTTCCGGGCCGCGCTTGGATAGAATGCCGGCCCGGCCTGCTGAGGCGCGCGCGAAGCGCCGCCACACTCCGAAGCCAACGATCGAGGAGTATGTCTGAATGGATTTCCGTCTGACCGACGAGCAGTTGCAGATCCAGAGCATGGTGCGCGATTTCGCGCTGAGCGAGATCAAGCCGCACCTGGCTGAATGGGACGAGGCGCAGCACTTTCCCGTCGAGACCTTCAAGCGCGCCGGCGAGCTCGGCATGCTCGGCGTCACCATTCCCGAGGAGTACGGCGGCGCCGGGCTTTCCTACATCGATTACGTGAACGTGATCGAGGAGCTCGGCGTGGTCGACAGCGGCTTCGCTCTCTCCGTGGCCGCGCACAATTCCTTGTGCACCGGCCATATCTATCTCGCCGGCGACGAGGAGCAGAAGAAGCGCTGGCTGCCGAAGCTCACCTCCGGCGAGTGGATCGGCGCCTGGGGCCTCACCGAGCCCGGCTCCGGCAGCGACGCCTCCGGCATGCGCACCGTGGCGGTGCAGGACGGCGACGAGTGGGTGCTGAACGGCACCAAGAACTTCATCACCAACGCCACCTACGCCGACATCTCGCTCGTCCTGGCCGTCACCGACCGCAACGATCAGAAGCACGGCATCACCGCCTTCGCCATCGAGATGGATCGCAAGGGCATTCGCGCCGGGAAGAAGGAGAACAAGCTCGGCATGCGCGTCTCCGACACGGCCGAGCTGGTGCTCGAGGACTGCCGGGTGCCGGCGTCGAGCGTGGTCGGGAAGATCGGCTACGGCTTCATCGACGCGATGAAGGTGCTTGACGGCGGTCGCATCTCCATCGGCGCGCTGGCGGTCGGCATCGCGCGCGGCGCGTACGAGGCCGCGCGCGACTACGCGAAGCAGCGGCAGGCGTTCGGCAAGCCGATCTCCGACTTCCAGGCCATCCAGTTCATGCTGGCCGACATGGCCACGGAGATCGAAGCCTCGCGGCTGCTCTGCCATCGCGCGGCGACGATGAAGGATGCCGGCGAGCGCGTCACGCAGTTCTCGGCCATGGCCAAGCTCTACTCGTCCGAGGTGGCGGTGCGCGCGACGGAGAAAGGCGTGCAGATCTTCGGCGGCTACGGGTTCATCAAGGAGTTTCCGGCGGAGAAGTATTACCGCGACGTGAAGCTCTGCACGATCGGCGAGGGCACGAGCGAGATCCAGCGGCTGGTGATCGCGCGCAGTCTGCTGGCGGCGCAATGACGATTGCCGAGGGCGTGCTCTCCGGGCGGACGCGCGCGCTGGCGCAGGCGATCTCGCTCGTGGAGAGCGGCGACGAGCGGGCCGCGCGCCTGCTTGCGGAGATCTATCCGTCCACCGGCCGCGCGCGCATCGTCGGCGTGACCGGCTCGCCCGGCGCCGGCAAGTCGACGCTGGTGGCGGCCATGGCCCGCTTCTACCGCAGGCAGGAGAAGCGCGTCGGCATCATCGCCGTCGACCCGACCTCTCCCTTCACCGGCGGCGCCATCCTCGGCGATCGCATCCGCATGTCCGATCTCTACACCGACCGCGGGGTCTTCATCCGCTCGATGGCCACCCGCGGCTTCCTCGGCGGGCTGGCCAGCGCCACCAACGACGTCGTCGATCTGCTCGACGCGGCCGGCTTCGACCTGGTGCTGGTGGAGACGGTCGGCGTCGGGCAGGACGAGGTCGAGGTCGTCCGCACCGTGCAGACCAATCTGGTCGTGCTCGTCCCCGGTATGGGCGACGACATCCAGGCCATCAAGGCCGGGATCATGGAGATCGGCGACGTCTTCGTGGTGAACAAAGCCGACCGCCCCGGCGCCGACAAGACCGTCACCGAGGTGACGATGATGATGTCGCTGGTCGAGGAGCATGGCGACTGGGTGCCGCCGATCGTGAAGACCGTGGCCTCGCGCGGCGACGGCATCCCGGAGCTCGACGCCGCCATCGGTCAACATCTTGACTATTCGCTGCGCTCCGGAGAGCTCGACCGCCGCAACCGCGACCGCGTCCGCATCCGCATCGAGACCCAGCTCAAAGAGCGCTTCATGCAACGCCTCATCGGCGGCACCATCACCCGCGACGCCTACGAGCAACTGCTCGAGGACGTCCTGCGGAAAGCGAACAACCCGCACGATGCGGCGGAGAGCGTGCTGGGACGGGTGCAGTTCGGTACGCCGGCCTAGCGCAGCCACGCGAGCAGGCTCGCGGCGGCGGCGTGGCCACGCTGACGAGGTTCTCCGCTGTATCCCAGCGGCGCTCGGCGACGATGTAGACCGGCCGCTCCGGCGCGATGCGGCCGTCGCGCAGCCAGGCGGCGTACCGCGAGCTCGGCGTGCCGCGCACGGGCGAAGGTCTCGCCCAGGTGCGCGACGAGGTGCGCGGCAAGCTCGCCGCGCTCGTCGGCCACAGCGGCGTCGGCAGTCGTCGATCCTCAACGCGCACGACGAGTCGCTGCAGCTCGCCACCAACACGCTGCACAAGCGATGCACCGGCCGCCACACCACGACCGCCTCGACGCTCTACGACTTCGGCGGCGGCACGTACCTCATGTTCCTCGGAGTTCCTCGAGTGGCGCCTTCCCTCGATCCCTGCGAGGAACTCCGTCCGGTGACATCCCGCCGCTTTCCGTCACACCCAAGCTGGAGGATTACGTTATGCGCAGTGTGTCGAAGTGGGCTCGTGGTGTGGTCGTGGTGTCGTTGTTGATGGCGGTGTCGGCGCCGGCGTTCGCGCGGCCGGACGGGCCGCGGGACCCGAATCCGAATCCGGTCGTGCGGATCACGTTGCGGATCATCCGCGCGCTCGGCGACGGCCTGACGATTCCGCGCCCGTGAGGCGCGCGTCCCTGCACATTCACAGGTGACATAGGAGGACTTATGCGCAATGTGTCGAAGTGGGCTCGTGGTGTGGTCGTGGTGTCGTTGTTGATGGCGATCGCGGCGCCGGCGTTCGCGCGGCCGGATGGGCCGCGTGATCCGAACCCGAATCCGATCGTGCGGATCACGCTGCGGATCCTGCACGCGCTCGGCGACGGGCTCACCATCCCGAAGCCGTGAGGATCGTTCGCGCGCCTTCTCGCTGCCGTTAATGTGCACGTCCCTGCACATTCGCAGGTGACATAAATCGCATTTCCGTCACACCGACAGGTAGAGGGCGCCCTTCTCAAATTTTCGCTGCCGGCCGACGGCCGGAAGAGGAGGGCTTATGCGCAATGTGTCGAAGTGGGCTCGTGGTGTGGTCGTGGTGTCGCTGTTGATCGCGGTGTCGGCCCCGGCGTTCGCACGTCCGGGCGGTCCGCGGGATCCGGATCCGAATCCGGTGCTTCGTATCGCAAAGCGCGTCGTGCACGCGCTCGGCGACATGCTCACGATTCCGCGGCCGTAATCAGGCTGTCGCGACGAAGTCTCGCTCCGGGCAACGCCGGAGCGAGACGATGTACTCGCGGACCTGCATGGCAACGGCCGGGGATGCTCTGCGCGCAATGATCGCATCGCGGAGATATGCGAGTGCCGAGATGGCGCGTCCGTTCAATCCGGCCGCCGTGAATTCCAGCACGAGCGTTCGCGCCAGCGTTTCCGCGGCCGCTGCTGCACGGCGGTTGAGCAGCGCCTCGACGATATCGATGCCGCAGATGCCCGCGTGCTCGACCATTCCTGCCGCGAGAAACTCCTGCCGCACCGCGTGCAGATGCGCGATTCCGCGGGCGAGCTCGCCGCGCGCAAGGAACAGCTTTCCGCGCCCATTCTCCGCCTTCGCGGCCTGCAGCGGCTGGCCGAGCTCGCGGAACATCGCCGCTGCTCGCTCGAGATGAACCTCGGCGTTGTCAAAGTCGCGCAGGTCGACCGAACAGTGCCCGATCACATTGTGCAGACACGCGACGTCGACGGGATCGACATCTTCGTTCATGCCGGCCAGAAGCAGCAGATATTGCTCGCGCGCGGCGGCGTAGCGCTTCAGACGATGGAGCAAGACGCCTTCAGCCAGGCGGCAGAGGAAGTAGCGGCGGCCGTCGCCGTAATCTCGAAAGACGATTCTGCACTCGTGCAGCAGCGTAAAGGACTCGTCGTAGCGGCCGACCTCCTGCAGCGTAGTCGCGCGGACGAAGCGCACGATGGCCACGTCGTGCGCCAGGCTGCCAAAGTGCGCGATGAACTCTTCGGCGCGGTCGAGAGCCGCCAGCGCTTCTTCGTAGCGCGAGAGGTACGCCAGCGCCTGACCGCGATCCTTCCATGCATGCGCGCGCAACTGGGCGACGACCACCGCCGGATAGGAATCGTTCGCGAGCGCATCGGCGATCAGCGTTTCGAGGACGGCGAGCTCCAGCGCTTCAGGAGGATCGCGGTCGAGGATCGAGGCGATGCGGTTGCCGAGAGCTTCGAGCACTCCGCTGGTTTGCCAGGCGCGGTTCGCGGCGAGCAAGGGCCATTGTGAGGAAGGCGTTTCGTCGAGCAGTGCATCAACGAACGCCGCCTCCTCCCGTTCCCGTTGCAGCCTTCTCGCGGTCGCGGCGAACTCCGCGATGCGCGATGGGTCGGGGTGGCGGCGGCCGAACGGGACGACGTTGCTCGACTCGGCGTCGCTGCTCATCGCATCCGTCCTTTCTCTCCGTACAACTGCTCCGCCGCGCGGAGACACTGGCCGATCAGCTTCTGCGCGTACTTCGGCCGCACGCCGAGCCGCTCGGCTACCTCGATGATCGAACAACCTTCGAAATACCGCATGTGGAGGATCTCGCGACAGCGCGGGCCGAGGCATTCGAGCGCCTCGCGCGCGGCAATCTGGTCGGGCAGGCTGTCGAGGATGCGCAGCGACGCCGGATCGGGGCGCTCGAGCTCCTCGTCATTCTCCGTTCCGATGGTCCGCCCATTGAGCCGCCAGTAATGCCGGCTGGCGTGACAGATCGCGCCCACCATCCACGAGCGCAGCTCCGCGACCTCGTCGCGCCGCCGCAGAAAACCCATCAGCACATCGTGGACGAGCGTCTCCGCTTCCGTCTCCGGAACGCGGAACTTGTAGACCGCGATCTGCAGGAGCAGGTCGAAATACTGCTCATAGATCGCCTCGAACTGCTGATCGTCGGACCGCGGGCTGCTCAGTGTCGACATGAAAGTTTCCGGTCACGTTAACACGATGGGAGGTAGGTGTTCACCCTTTTTTCCACACTCCCTCAACGAGGACGTTCTAGTGGAACGTATCGGAGTCAAACGAAGGAAAACAAGGAACTTATACGTATTCGTGATCTTCGCGCCCGACGCCCGGACCCGGCTCGCCGAGCGCATTGTGCCGCGCAATCGCTGGCTGAAAATCGCCGCCGGAGACATCCTGCGCGCGGGCGGCCGGCGCCTGCGCGTGAGCAGGATCGTGCGCGCCGTGACGACGCATTCGGATCTCGTCGAGCACGTCGCCGAGATCGCCACGCGCGCGGCGAACAACCTCGTGGCCATGCCGCAGAGCGACCACTCGATGGTCGCGCAGTTTTTGCGCTACCACGTGCTCGTACGCGTCTACGACGGCGACGTCGACGCCTGGCTCGCGCAGCTCCGCGAGAGCGGCGGCGACGACGGCGACATCCGCTTCGCGCGCTGGATCCGCGCGCGGCTGCGGCACGATCCGATGCTCCTCGACGCCATCCGCCGCATGGTCGACGAGACGCCGTTCTGGCGTGGTAGCTTGCGCGGCGCATGAGCGAGTTCGCCGTCAATCCGCGCGAGACCGGCTTCTACCGGATCGACTTCGCGCAGATGTTCGGCAACGACCATCCGGTCGTCATCGAGATCGGCTCGGGCAAGGGACGTTTCCTGATCGCCACGGCGACGGAGCGTCCCGACCTCAATCTCCTCGGCATCGAGAAATCGCTGCACTACCACCGCGTCATCGCCGAGCGTCTGCGCAAGCGCAACCTCGGCAACGTCCGGCTGATCAACCACGACGCCTTTCTCGTGCTGCAGCGCATGGTGCCGGATGCTTCGGTCGCCGAAGTACACATCTACTTTCCCGATCCCTGGCCGCGGAAGAAGGAGCAGAAGCGGCGCATCATCCGCGCCGAGGTGCTCGCGGAGATCGGGCGCGTGCTGGTGAGCGGCGGCATGGCCATCTACGTCACCGATCATCGCGAGTACTTCGAGGCGGCGGCGCCGCTGGTCGAGGCGCGCTTCCGCTCGGAGCGGCGCGTGCCGGGGCCGGACGATCCGCCACGCACGAATTACGAGGCCAAATATCGCGCCGAAGGGCGGCCGATTTATGAGATCCGCTTCTGGAAGGCATAATGCGGATGTGCGGATCCTCGGCATCGACCCCGGCTCATTGAACACCGGCTTCGGCGTGATCGACTACGAGCGCGGCAAGCTCGCGCTGGTCGAACAGGGAACGATCGCGACGCGGCGCGGCGCGGAGCTGCCGGAGCGGCTGGCGATGATCCACGACGGCCTGTGCGAAGTCATCGCGCGGACGCAGCCTGCCGCGGTCGCGGTCGAGACGCCGTTCGCCGGAAAGAACGTCAACAGCCTCATTCAGCTCGCGCACGCGCGCGGCGTGGTGCTGCTGGCCATTCGCGGCGCGCGGCTCGACGTCTTCGAGTATTCGCCGAGCTCCGTGAAGAGCGCGGTGGTCGGCTACGGACGCGCGGAGAAAGAGCAGGTCGCGAAGATGGTGCGCATGCTGCTGCCCGGCTGCGCGTCGCTGAAGATGACCACCGACGCATCGGATGCGCTGGCGATCGCGATCTGCCACGCGCACACGGCCGGGACGAACGCGCGGTTGCGGGTGCGAGGTTGAGCGCGTCGCTGCCCGAACAGGAAGGCCTCGAGTCCGACGCACGCTCTTCGCCGCCGCGCGGCCGGCTGGCGCGCACGTTCTCGGCGCTGCACTATCGCGACTTCCGGCTGGTCTGGCTCGGCGCCTTCACCTCGACCACCGGCACCTGGATGCAGACCGTGGCGCAGGGCTGGGTCGTCCTGAACATGACCAACTCGCCGCTGCTCCTCGGCGTCGACGGGTTTCTCTCGACCGGCCCGATGCTGATCTTCTCGCTCTTCGGCGGCGTCGTGGCGGACCGCTTCGAGCGCCGCAAGATCATGCTGCTCTCGCAATACCTGCAGATGACCTTCGCCTTCGTTCTGGCGGCGCTGATCTGGTCGGGACGCGTGAAGGTGTGGCACATCTTCGTGCTGTCGTTTCTCACCGGCAGCGCGCAGTCGTTCAGCGGCCCTGCATACATCTCGCTGCTGCCGCTGCTGGTGAAACGCGAAGACGTGCCGAACGCGATCGCCATGAACTCGATGCAGTTCAATCTGGCGCGCGTGATCGGTCCGATCCTGGCCGGCATCGCCTTGGCCGCATGGGGCGCGGCGATCTGCTTCGCGGTGAACGGCATCTCGTTTTTCGCCGTGATCATCGCCATGCTGCTGATCCGCTCGCCGAAAGTCGAAGGGACGGAGGCGCGGCGCGGGATCTTCGATGAGATGCGGGCCGGCTTTCAGTTCGTGGCCACGCGCCGCACGCTGCTGGTGCTGACGTTTCTCGCATTCGCCGGCACGTTCCTCGGCATGCCGATCGTGACGTTCCTGCCGGTCGTCGCGCGCTCGATCTTCCACCTGGGCGCGAAAGGCTATGCGTGGATGATGACCACCTACGGCCTCGGCTCGGTGACCGGCGCGCTGCTCGTCGCCGCCACCGCGCACGCGACGAAGAAAGGGAAGGTCGCGCTGCAGATGCAGCTCGCCTTCGCGCTGCTGCTGGTGGGCTTCGCTTTTTCGCGCTCGCTGCCGCTCTCGCTGGTCATCTCGTTTCTGGCCGGTGTCTGTATCGTCAGCGTGATCTCGCTTTACAGCTCGCTCGTGCAGCTCTCGACCAACGACGCCATGCGCGGCCGGGTCATGTCGATCTTCATGCTCGCATTCCGCGGCGGCATGCCCATCGGCAATCTCATCGCCGGCTACGTCGCCCAGCGCTGGTCGATCACCGTGGCCCTGGCCATCAACGGCGTCGTGCTCGCGATGGTGGCCCTCGGCTTCATCGTGCGCAGGACGCCGCTCGAGAATCCAGGCGAAGTGACGTCGTAGGACAACCGGGGGCCTCCGGCGGCTGGGGCCACAGGCCCCAGACCCCATTGGTTGGCCTAGCCTCCGCGACACTGTGTCGTGTGCTTGGAAGGCAGTGTCGCGGAGGCTAGGCCAACAGACGGGGTCCGGG
>DASVQE010000103.1:0-5917 GCA_036389275.1 Thermoanaerobaculia bacterium | reverse complement strand
CAGGACTGTTACGTCTCGGAACGAACGCGTTTGCTGCATGACCTACGCTGCCGGCCGTGCCGGCCCGCCGGAGGCCTCTCGTCTTGTCCGTGCAACGAAGCGCGAACGGCGCGTCTCGGAGCGGCCGCGCGAAAACGAATTACTCCGGCGCAGGCGCGAGGCTGTTGACGATCGCCGCGAACGTCTTCTTGATGTCGTCGTCGCTGAACGCGTTCGGCTCGTTGTTTCGTTCGGCCAGGATGCGGTCGCGGATCATTCCTTCGGCGCAGCCGAGCATTGCGGAGCAGAGCACCTTCGGCTCGACATCCTTGCGGAACGAACCATCCTCGCGGCCGCGCTGGATTGCGGCGTCGACGATCTGCATGAACTTGCGGAACCCGTCCGACAGCACCACCTCGTGCGAGCCGCCGCGCATGCGGCGTCCTTCGAACAGGAACAGGAACGCGATGTCGTGATCGCGGCTGAACGCCTGGATCATCAGGCCGAGGAGGCGGAGCATCACATCGCGGCCGTGCTGTGCCTGATCGATCTGCTGACTCGCCACCTCCGTGAGACCCGACCACGCCTCATTGAAGATCGCCTCGAGCAGCCCGGCCTTGCCGCCGAAATAGCGGATGAGCTGCGACTCCGAGCTGCCTGACGAGCGTGCGATCGCCGCCGTCGACGTCTGCTCGTACCCGTTGCGGGCGAACAGCGTCTTGCCGGCGTTCAGCAGGCGGGAACGGGAAGTCTGGGTGCTGTCGGCATCCGAGGCGGTCACGAGGGCAGCGTACGCGCGCGACGCGCGTTCGGTCAAGGTAGCGCTCCTACCAAAATAAGCCGCGCGTAGTCAGCTACTTACAAAATCTGGCAGGAATCACGCATGGTAGTAGCACTACCAACCACGCGGGAAAGGAAACCGACAGCACCTCATGAAACGTTTGGCAGGAACGCTTCTCCTCTTCCTCTTTTCTCTCTCCGCCGGCGCCCAGATCGTCGACAAGGCGCTCCAGGCGCGGCTGGCCGTGCCGACGGGCGGCTCGATGCGGGTCATCGCCACCTTCGACCACGTGCCCACCGCACTCGACCGCACGCTGATCTCGTCGGTTGCCTCGCGCAGCCAGTTCCTCAGCGCGCTGCCGATGGCGCTCCTCGAGACCAACGCCGCCGGCGTCTCGCGTCTGATGGGCACGCCGGGACTCAAGTCCCTCTACCTCGACCAGCGCCTGCAGTTTTACCTGCACGAGAGCGTCGCCCTGATCGGCGCCGATCGCGCGCGGCAGGAGCTCGGCGCGGACGGCCGCGGCGTCGGCATCGCCATCATCGACAGCGGCATCGACGCCACGCATCCCGATCTCCCGTACGGCACGAAGGTCGTGCAGAACGTGAAGATCGCCGGCGTCAGCGCCGAGGATTCGCCGACCGGCGGAGCGATCGTGCAGACGGTCGAGAACCTGCCGACCTCCGACACGTCGAGCGGACACGGCACGCACTGCGCCGGCATCGCCGCCGGCTCCGGCGCGGCCTCGGGTGGTTACTACAGCGGCGTCGCACCCGGCGCGCATCTGGTCGGCATCGGCACGGGCGACGCGATCTTCGTCTTCTACGCACTGGAAGGATTCGACTATGCGATTCGAAACCAGAGCAAATACAACATCAAAGTCCTCTCGAACTCGTGGGGCAGCACCATGGATCCCGGCGAGTCGTTCGATCCGAACAATCCCATCAACGAAGCCTCGAAGACTGCACACGATCTGGGCATGACCGTCGTCTTCGCCTCCGGCAACAGCGGCCCCGGCACCGACACGCTGAATCGCTACAGCGTCGCGCCGTGGGTGATCGGCGTCGCGAACGGATTGAAAGACGGCGTCACGCTCAACGACGGCTCGTCGCGCGGCCGCTACCGCGATGACTTTTACCACCCGACTCTCACCGGCCCCGGCACCGACATTGTCTCGACGCGTGCGCCGAACACGGCGTTGCCCGTCCTCGGATTTGCCGGGAACGATCCGAACATCAAGACCGAGTGGATCCCGTACTACACGACCATGACCGGCACCTCGATGGCGTGTCCGCACGTGGCCGGCGTCGTGGCCCTGCTGTACCAGACCCGTCCCGACATGACGCCCGATCTCGCCAAGCGCATCCTCGTCAACACCGCCACGCCGATGCCGGCGTACGAGCAGTACGCGGCCGGCGCCGGGATGGTGAACGCGTACGCGGCGGTGCAGCAGGCGAAAGCCATCAAGACTGTGAAGTCGTATCGCGATCCGAAGACGGGCAAGACGATTCCGGTCTACGTCGTCGAGAAGATCGAGACCGGCACGCTGCTGCCGGCGGCCGGCCAGTACAACTCCGTCTCCGAGGTCGCGCACAACTTCACCGTCGACCCGAACGCCGTCTTCCTCGATACGAAATTGTATTGGGATCAATGGGTCAACGACATCGACCTCTACCTGCAGCGCGACGACAACGGCACCTGGGTCGACGTGGCGAACTCGCAGGACATCCAGGCGCTGTCGCAGACCGCGCGCGAAGGCGTGGCCATCGACGCACCGCAGGTGGGCGCGTGGCGCGCGCGTGCGCGCGGCTGGGTGAACACCGTGCAGACGTACACGCTGAGCCTGCAGCAGTACTTCCCCATCAAGTAAGGTATTTCGCAGACGGATCGCACCTGCCGGCGATTCGAGTGCGGAGTAGCGGGGCGTCGCATCGTGCGGCGCTCCGCATTTTTGTTTTCTTTCAGGAGGACTGATGCGCTCTCTCGTGTCCCTCTGTTGTGCCTTCCTCGTTCTCGTTCCCGTCGTTCTCACCGCCGCCGAATACGATGACTGCGACGCGAACTTCATCGCCTTCATCGGCTCGAGCGCCTATCAGTTCTCGCCGGAGCACGCGGGCGAGCTCGGCGCGGTGCGGCTCTTCTCGATCCTCTCGTACCAGCGCGCCGCGCACGAGAAGCGCTTCGGCTTCGCGGTCTGGCAGTTGCGCATCACGCGCGCGAGCGACGGCGCGCGCGTCCTCACCGTCGACGGCCGCTCGCTGATCGGGCGCGACGGCGGCGCGGTCGCGGAGCTCTACTGGGACGGCCGCGACGACGCCGGCAGGCTCGTGCCGGCCGGTCTCTATCGCTACACCTTCGTGGCGCGCTACGTCGACCGCTTCCGCAACGTGCCGGCCAGCTACGACGAGGCCGAGGGTGACGAGGCGCTGGCGTCGAGCGACGATGTCGTCGTCAACTACGAGTTGCCGGTGGCGACGGCGCGCCGGCTGCGCATCAGCGCCAACGCCACGAGCTGCCAGGTGCAGCAGCATGCGCCGATGGAAGCGGGCTTCGGGTACAACTTCTACTACGGCTCGACGCACGCGCACTCGAACTGGTCGGACGGCGGACAGCCGGTGACGAACTGCTCATCCGGCAACGCGTACGGCAGCGGCACCTTCGCGCCGGCCGACGTTTTCAACTACGCGCGCAACACGGCCGGTCTCGATTACTGGATGGTCAACGAGCACAACCACCTGATCAACGACGCCGTGGCCACCAACGCCGCGCCGGTGACCGAGGCGAAGGTGCGGCAGCGCTACGCCGACGGCCGTAGCGCGGCGACGGCGGCGACCACTGACGGCGCCTTCGTGGCCCTGTACGGCATGGAATGGGGCGTGACCACGAACGCCGATCAGGGACACGTCACGCTCATCGATACGCCCACGCTCTTCGGCTGGGAAACCTGCTCGACCTGCAACGGCCCGAGCGCGGAGTGCACGCCGGGCACGAACTGCTACTTCGATGTCTTCACCCCGAAGCGCTCCGGCTATCTCACCCTCTACCAGCGCTCGGTCGAGCATCCTTCGGCGGCTGGGCCGCTCGGCGTGTTCAATCACCCGGCCACCGGCAACTTCGACAACTTTGCATTCAATGCAAATGCGGACGATGCCATTCAGGGCATCGCCGTCCGCAGCGGACTCGCCTTCGCCACCGCCACCGACTGCGGCACCGCGAACATCGGCGCGACCGACTACTCGGCGCAGTGGAAGACGGCGCTGAACAAAGGCTTCCACGTCGCGCCGACCGCCGATCACGACTCCCACTGCAACAACTACGGCATGGCCTTGCCGACGCGCACGGTCTACCTCGCGCCGTCGCTCACGAAAGCGAGCCTGCTGGCCGCGCATCGCGCGCGGCACTTTTACGCGACCGAGGATCCGAACGTGCAGCTCGTCTTCCGCACGAGCGACGGCGCGCACATCATGGGCGACATCTTCAACGCCGCCGGCGGCGCCACCCTCGTCGCCAACGTCTACGATCCCGACGGCGAGGCGGTGTCGACGCTCGAGATCTGGCGCGGACAGATCGGCGCCGGCGTGCCCGCCGCCGCGTTTGCGTCCTACGCAAACACCGCCAGCGCCACGCTGAGCGAGCCGCTCACCTCCGGCACTTACTACTACTACGTCCACGCGGTGCAGGCCGACGGTCACGACGTCTGGTCGGCGCCGATGTGGATCACCTATCAGGCCGGCACGGGCGGCGACACCATCGCGCCGTCTACGTCCATCACCGCGCCCGCCGCCGGCGCGAGCGTGTCCGGCACGACCGTCGTTACCGCCAGCGCCAGCGACAACGTCGGGGTGACGAAGGTCGAGCTCTATCTCGACGGCGCGCTCAAAGCGACCGTCACCGCCGCGCCGTATCAGTGGAGCTGGGACACGACCACGGCCAGCAACGCCGCGCACACGCTGCAGTCGAAGGCGTACGACGCCGCCGGCCATGTCACCACCTCGGCCAGCGTCTCCGTCACCGTCAGCAACGGCGTGGCCATCAACATCGGCGGCTACAAGATCACCCAGGCCAACGCCACGCTCAACTACCTGCTGCCGACCGGTACGATCATCCCGTCGCGCGGCTACGTGATCGTGGCGCGCAATTGCACGAAGACGCAGTTCCAGGCATTCTGGGGCGTGACGCTGGCGTCGAACGTGGTCTTCCTCAACTCCGCCGACACGATGCCGCAGATCAACGGCAGCGAGACGTACGCGCTCTTCAACGCCTCCGGCACGACGCTCGACGGGCCGAGCGTGGCCATGGCCTCCGGCGCCGGCGAGAGTCTCAAGCGCACGAACGGCTGCGGCGCGGCCGGGACGTCGACGAGCTGGAGCCGCACCGCCTCGAGCTCGGCCACGCCCGGCAGCGGCGCGCCTGCTCCATGCGGTAAAGGGGTTTTCATCAGCGAGTTCTCCGACGCCCTCGGCACCGGAAATTACATCTACGAGTTCGTCGAGCTCTACAACGACAAGTAATCGCGCTACGATGGGGGCCGGTCCAGAAAACCGGCTCCCATGCACGCGCGGCGGCTCGTTCTCGTCGGTGTCCTGCTGTTGGCGCCCGTCGCGGCGGCGCGCGATCGCGCTGTCTTCGTCTATCCGCGCGAGCGCGCCTGGTTCCGCCGCCTCTTCTACACGCGCCATCAGAAGGAGTTGAAGGAGCGCGTGGCGCGGCAGTACGACGTCGACGTGCACGAGCAGGTGGCCACGGACGACGCGCTGTTCAACATCGACGTGCGCGGCGCGACGGTGCTGGTGATCACCGGGCACGGCGATCCGTTCTCGATGTATCTCTCCGGCCGCCATCGCCGCACGCTCGACTGGACGGACCGCGCGCGGCTCGTCGCGTTTTTCTCGAAGCTCGACCCGAACGCAACGATCGTCCTGCAGAGCTGCAATACCGCCCACGGATTCGCGCGGCTGATCAAGGACGCCGCGGGCCCGACGCGGCGCGTGATCGCCGCCAGCGGCGCCGTGCCACGCGACGGTCTCGAAATCACCTCGCTCTTACCCTTCGACGTCACCATCCACTGCGACGACGCCGGTCGCAGTTGGGACTGTACGTTTCGGTTGCCGTAGGGGATGGGGACGACGAGGGCCTCCGGGGGGGGGGGGGGGGGGG
>DASVQE010000102.1:0-5960 GCA_036389275.1 Thermoanaerobaculia bacterium | reverse complement strand
CCCCCCCCCCCCCCCGCCGCCCTCGTCGTACCATCCCCGAGTGGAACTGAGCTGGTCGGTCGAGGAGGTCGCGCGCACGTCGGACGACGTGGTCGTGCGGCGGCGCTTCGACCAGCGCAACTTCGTCTGGCTCGTCGCGCTGGTGATCCTCTTCGGCATCGTCTCGCTGTTCGAGATCGCCACCAACGCGCACCTGCGCACGCCGCCCGACGTCGCCATCGGCTTCGCCAACATCATCCTCGTCGCGGCCATGGTGCTCCTGCTGCGCGATGCGCATCGCGCATCCCGTGCCGCGCAGCCGCAGCGCGGCCTCTGGGCGGCCGGCAACTGGGTGCGCGCGCATCTGAGCGCGACGGTCATCAGCTACATCGGCGTGCAGTACGTGCTGCTGCTCGCCTTCAACCGCGACAAGGACGGGTGGTACGCGTGGGCGGTGCTGATGCCGCTGATGCTCACCGCCTTCCGGATGATCCCGGCCGAGCTGCTGCTGATGCACGGCATCCTGATCGCGGCGTCGGCGGTGATGCTGTTCGTCGGCGCGCCGTCGCGCGGCGATCTCCTGCCGTTCACGATCATCGTGGCCTGCACGCACGCGGTCAGCGCCGGCGTCGAGCTCTTCACGTCCTCGCGGCTCCGCCGCTCCTTCCTCGGCGAGTTCAACGAGCGGCGCGTGCAGGCGCGCGAACAGCTCCGCATGCGGGACGAGCTCCGCTACGCGCGTGAGCTGCAACTGAGCATGCTGCCCGACTGCGCGCCGCAGCTCGACTGGCTGGACATCTGCTCGATCTCCGTGCCGGCCACGGAAGTCGGCGGCGATTACTACGACTACTTCGTCGACGATCAGCGCGTGGCGCTCGTCTGCGGCGACGTGGCCGGCCACGGCATGTCGGCGGGCCTCGTGCTCTCCGCGCTGCGTAGCGGCTTCACGCTGCTGCGCGACTCGCTCGGCGATCCCGCCGCGGTGCTGCGCCGCCTGCACGATCTCGTCGCCCAGACCAGCCGCCGCCGCATGCTCGTCACCGTGGCGGTGGTCCTGCTCGACCGCACCACGCGCCGCGCCACGGTCGCCAGCGCCGGCCATCCGCCGGTGATCGTCCGCCGCGCCGACGGGCGCGTCGAGACGATCGACCTCTTCGCGCCGCCGCTGGGCGTGAAGCTGCCGGTGCGCATTCCGCAGCGCGAGCTCGCCTTCGCGCCGGGCGACACGTTCGTGCTGCACAGCGACGGCATCTACGAGACGCGCGGCGCCGGCGGCGAAGCGTACGGGCTGGAGCGGCTGGCCGAGGTCGTGCGCGCGCATGGCGAAGAGAGCGCGGAATCGCTGCGCGACGCGATCACCGCCGACGTGGCCGCCTTCCGCGGCGCGGCGGAGCCGGGCGACGACGTGACGGTGGTCGTGGCGCGCGTGGTGTGAGCTACGATCTGGCCATGAGCGAGAACCAGACCTCCGTCATTCCGGCCATGCAGATCCCGAACGCCGCCGGCGCGCTCGATTTTCTGATGCGCGTCTTCGATGCGGAGCTGATCGATCGCTACGACAACGAGGATGGCACCGTCGGCCACGCGGAGGTGAAGATCGGCGCGTCGGTGGTGATGCTCGGCGAGTCGCCGGAGCGGCGGCCGGCGACGCTGTACGTGCACGTGCCGGACGTCGACGCCACCTACCGCCGCGCGCTCGACGCCGGCGCGACGTCGCTGGCGTCGCCGGAAGATCAGTTCTACGGCGCGCGCGTCGGGCGCGTCGAAGATCCGTTCGGCAACCGCTACGCGCTGGCCACGCAGGTGCGGCAGATGACGATCGAAGAGACGCACGCGGCGTTCGAAGCGCTGTAGTGCCCGCGCATCCGACCTTCGTCTGTCCGCGCGATCGCGCGCCGCTCGTCGCCGACGAGTCGTCTTTGCATTGCACGCAATGCGACGCGCGCTATCCCGTCGACGACGACATCGCCGACTTTGCGCGCGGCGCGTACTACGACTCCTTCGAGCCGGGGCAGCAGCTCCCGCCGGAGCATCTGCAGGGATTGGCGAACGAAGAGCGCGGCGCACGCTGGCGGATCGAGCGCTTCTACGGTCCGCTCCTCGGCGACGCGCCGCGCGTGCTCGACTGCGGCTGCGGCAACGGCCTCTCCGTCGACGTGCTGGTCGAGCGCGGCCACGACGCGTACGGCATCGACCTCTCCGCGCTGCGCAAGTGGCAGTGGCGCGAGCGCCGCGAGCGCGCGCGCCTGGCCGTCGCCAGCGCGCTCGAGCTGCCGTTTCGCGACGGGCATTTCGACGCCGTGATCTCCTCCGGCGTCATCGAGCACATCGGCGTCGCCGAGCGCGGCGGCGCGCATTACGAAGTAACGCCGCTGCCGGAGCGCGACGCGCTGCGCGCGCGCTACGCCGGCGAGCTGCTGCGCGTCACGCGTCCCGGCGGCAGCGTCTACATCGACGCGCCGCACGGCCGCTTCCCCATCGACTTCTGGCACAGCACCGCCGCCGGCAAGCCGCGCTGGCACCGGCTCGACGAAGGGTTTCTCCCGACCTTTGCCGAGCTGCGCGCGCTGGCCGGCAGCGCGCGCATCGAAGCGCTCTCGCCGCGCGGCCGCTTCGCCTTCAAACAGGTCGGGCGCTACTGGTGGGGCCGTCTCCTCGCCGCGCCGGCGGCACTCGCCTTCGCGCTCATGCCGCCGCCGCTTCTGCGCTCGCCGCTCAACCCTTACCTGGTGGTGCGGCTCACTCGAGAATCTCCGCCCGGTTCCCTTCTTCCGTAAGCCACTGCTTACGGTCGGAGGCGCGGTTCTTGGCCAGCAGCATGTCGATGGTAGCCAGCGCCGGCTCGGGATCGTCGAGGGTGAGCTTCACCAGCCGCCTCGTGTTCGGGTCCATGGTGGTCTCGCGCAATTGCGACGGGTTCATCTCGCCGAGTCCCTTGAAGCGCTGGATGTTGACCTTCCCGCGGATTCCTTCGGCGGCGATGCGCGCCAGGATTCCTTCGCGCTCGGCGTCGTCGAGAGCATAGTAAACATGTTTACCAACGTCGATGCGGTACAGCGGCGGCATGGCCACGAACACATGTCCCTCGGCCACCAGCTTGCGGAAGTGGCGCACGAAGAGCGCGCAGAGCAGCGTGGCGATGTGCGCGCCGTCGGAGTCGGCGTCGGCCAGGATGCAGATCTTGCCGTAGCGCAGACTCTCGAGCTGGTCGGAGCCGGGATCGACGCCGAGGGCCACGGCGATGTCGTGAACCTCCTGCGAGGAGAGCACCTCGTTCGAGTCGACCTCCCACGTGTTCAGGATCTTTCCGCGGAGCGGCATGATGGCCTGGAACTCGCGGTCGCGGGCCTGCTTGGCGGAGCCGCCGGCGGAGTCGCCTTCGACGAGGAACAGCTCCGTGCGGCCGAGGTCCTGCGCGGTGCAGTCGGCCAGCTTGCCGGGAAGCGCGGGACCGGCCGTGAGCTTTTTCCGCTCGACCTTCTTCCCCTGCTTGAGCCGCACCATGGCCTGGTTGATGGCCACCGCGGCGATCTTCTCGGCGTCGGCGACGTTGTGATTCAGCCAGATCGAGAAGGCGTCCTGCGTCACGCCGGAGACGAACGCGCTCGCCTCGCGCGACGACAGCCGGTCCTTCGTCTGGCCGGTGAACTGCGGGTTGGTCATGCGCACCGAGAGGATGTAGCTGCAGCGCGCCCAGACGTCTTCCGGCGCGAGCTTCACGCCGCGCGGTAGGAGGTTGCGGAACTCGCAGAACTCGCGCATGGCGTCGGTGAGGCCGGTGCGGAAGCCGTTGACGTGCGTACCGCCCTGCGCGGTCGGGATGAGGTTGACGTAGCTCTCGCCGAGGATGTCGCCGTCTTCGGGAAGCCAAACCACGGCCCAGTCGACTTCGTGATCATGCCCTTTGAAATGGCCGACGAACGGCGACTCCGGGATGAGCGTGTTGCCCGCGAGCTCCGACAGCAGATAGTCGGTGAGCCCGTCTTCGAAGTACCACTCCTCATTCTCGGCCGGATCGAGCTCGCTGACGAAGCGCATGCGCAGCTTCGGCGAGAGCACGGCCTTCGCGCGCAGCACGTGCTTGAGCCGCGGCACGCTGAATTTCGGCGAGTCGAAGAAGGTCTCGTCGGGCCAGAAGCGGACGGTGGTGCCGGTGTTGCGCTTGCCGACCTGCCCGACGATCTTCAGCTCCGACTTTTTCTTCCCGTCGGCGAAGGACATCGAGTACTCGTTGCCGTCGCGGCGCACCCACACCTGCAGTTTCTTCGAGAGCGCGTTCACCACCGACACGCCGACGCCGTGCAGGCCGCCGGAGTAGCGGTAGTTCTTGTCGGAGAATTTCGCGCCGGCGTGCAGGCGCGTGAGGATGACTTCGACGCCGGAGACGCCTTCCTTGGCGTGTTTGTCGACCGGCATGCCGCGGCCGTTGTCCTGCACGGAGAGCGAGCCGTCGTCGTGCAGCGTGACGAGGATCTCGTCGGCAAAGCCGGCGATCGCTTCGTCGGTGGCGTTGTCGATGACCTCCTGCGCGAGATGGTTCGGCCGCTCGGTGAGCGTGTACATCCCGGGACGCTTGCGGACGGGCTCGAGGCCGGTGAGAACTTCGATTGCAGAGGAGTCGTAGGTCGTGGTCATCAGGCGGCGCGATTCTAACGCGTGGTTGCTGCAGAGAACGACGCCACTTGCGGAAGTGCGGATGTCTGCAGTTCCGCAAGTGCGGCCGACGACTTCGGCTGGCCGTTGTAAGGTCTGCGCTCTTGCACGTACGAGACGCGGCCGCCGCCTTTCTCCGGCACTGCCAGTCGGTGCGCAAGCTCTCGCCGCACACGACGCGCGCGTACGAGCTCGACCTGGCCCGCTTCTGCTCCTTCGTCGGCCGCCGCGCCGTCATCGCACAGTGCGACCGCACCGTCATCCACGAGTACGTCCGCCACCTCTTCGAAGTGCGCTCGCTCAAGGAAGCATCGGTGAAGCGCCATCTGGCCACGCTCCGCTCCTTCTTCCGCTGGCTCGAGGAGGACGGCAATCTCGAGGACGATCCGTTCCGCGGCGCGCGCATCCGCATCCGCATGCCGAAGCGGCTGCCGCGCGTCATCGCCCGCGCCGATCTGCGGCGCCTGCTGCGTCACGATGCGCCGCAATCGTTCAGCGACCTGACCGGCTACGTCGCCACCGAGCTCCTCTTCGCCACCGGCATGCGCGTGAGCGAGCTCGCCTCGCTCGTCGACGCCGCCGTCGATCTCGAGGACGGCACCATCACCATCGTCGGCAAAGGCAACCGCCAGCGGCGCGTCTTCGTGCCCGACGACCTCACCGCGCTCCTGCGCGAGTACCGCCGCCTGCGCGACCGCTGCGCCGTCACCGCCGAGACCTTCCTGGTCAACTCGCGCGGCGCCGCCGCCTCGCCGCAGCTGATCCGTCGTCTGGTAAGGATCCACGGCGAGCGCTGCGCCGTGCGCGAGCGCGTCACGCCGCACATGTTCCGCCACTCCGTCGCCACCTACCTCCTCGAAGAAGGCGTCGACATCCGCTACGTCCAACGCCTCCTCGGCCACCGCAGCATCTCCACGACCGAGATCTACACGCACGTCGCCGACGCCGCTCTCAAAGTACGGATCACTGAACGGCACCCGCGACGCGGCATCGTGAGCTGAGGCAGTCAGCGCGCTGCGATCGTGAAGTTGAACGGACCGGTCTTGCCGATCACGCGCGTGCCTTCATTCCCGACGCGTTCCATGACATAGAACCACATCGTCACCGGACGCGCGAGGTGAGGGCTCGCGAGCTCACGCGCGACGGGGTACCGAACGGTGATCTGCCCTTCCGCGTCGTCAATCTTTGGTGCGTCAGAGGTTCGGTCGAGCATGTTGAACGTCACGTCCGATCCGTTGCGGGCGAATAGCGGGGCGACGTAGTAATCGACGCCGGGCTTGAAGTTGTCGATCGTGTATTTCACGTCGGCGAGCAGCTCTGTGCGTTCG
>DASVQE010000101.1:0-26996 GCA_036389275.1 Thermoanaerobaculia bacterium | reverse complement strand
GCAGCTGCTCGCGGCGGCGGGATCTGGGGCGCGGTCGGCTCGCACTTTGTCGACGCGCTGCGCTACTTCGGGCTGGAGATCGAGGCGGCGCAGGCGGCGTTGCGCGCGACGATCGCCGAGCGTCCGTTCGACGGTGGCATGCGCGCGGTGACGGCGGACGACTTCGCGGCGGTGCACCTGCGGCTGCGCGGCGGCGCGCTGGCCTCGCTCACCATCAGCGCGGTCGCCAACGGGAACGACGAGCCGGCGACGATCACCATCCACGGCGAGCGCGGCGCGATGCGTTTCGTCGGCGAAGAAGTGCTGCTCTCGCAGCGGCAGTCGCCCTACGCGCGCATCCTCGGCGGCGCGCTCGAGCAGCGCCCCGGCAACTCGCCCGGCGGTGCGTTCGGCACGGGCACGCTGCACCTCGGCCGCGCCTTGCGCATCACGCTCGACGACGGCGACCGCGATGCGCTCGCACCCGCCGCTACGTTCGCGGATGGCCTCATGCAGCAGCGCGTACTCGACGCCGCGCGGCGCAGCTCGTCAAACAGCGGCGCGTGGACGCCGGTCTGACATCGCGTACACGGCGGAGGCGAAGAGCGCGAACAGCGACACGCCCACCAGCGTCCCTTCGACGTCGAAGGCCGGCTTGTGCGTCAGCCATTCGTACGGCACCTCGGCCAGGGCAACGAGCGCGAGCAGCGCGATCGCGGCCGTGGCGCGGCGGCGCAGCAGCGCGAGCGCGAGCGGCACCACCAGCACCAGGTAATGCAGCCACACCACCGTCGCCGACAGCAGGTAGATGAGCATGCCCGTGCCGGCGACGAGCGCGTCGTCGGCGCGGCGCGCGCGCAGCAGCGCGATGGCGGCGACGGCGAAGAGCGCGAGTGCGACGAGGTGGCTCACCGTCGCGCCATGCTGGTGATAAAGCGCGAGCAGCGGCGTGACGTTGCGCTCCGCGCGCGTCGGGATGCGGTGATAGAACTCGTTCGCGCGCGCGACCCACTGCGTCCAGACGTGCAGCGAGCGATAGTTGATCGCCGCGGCGACGATAGCGATGGCGACGCCGATCGCGCCGCCGCCGAGCTCGAGCCGCAGCCGCCTCCAGTCGCGCTGGGCGATGCGCGCGACGATGAACAGCAGCACCACGAAGAGCACGTTCGGCTTGAAAGCGAAGAGCAATCCGAGGATTGCACCGGCCACGAGAGGCGGCGCGGAGAGCGCGGCGCCGAGTCCGAGGAGCTGGAGCGAGTTCACGTTGCCGACGCGCAGATCGGCCTCGAAGCCGCGATACCAGAGCAGCAGCGCCGCGAGCAGCAGCAGCGCGCACCAGAGCGGCACGGCGGCGCGGCGCGCGATCAGCAGCACGCCGATGATGAATGCGGCGAGCAGCAGGACGTGGTCCTGCAGCAGCGCGCGATCGTAGTCGCGGCTCACCCACCGAAACGCCGTGTAGAGAAAGGGGCTGGAGACGTTGTCGAGCCGGCGGCGGCGCTGCGCGTCGTACTTGCGCAGCTCGGAGCGTCCGGCAGCAGCCCGCGCGTAGTACTCCTCACCGATCCGATCCTGGGTATCCGAGGCGTAGATATTTTCGACGTCGGTCCGGGCGGCCAGTTGCGCGTTGACGAAGTAGATGTAGAAGTCGAGACCGGCCGCCTGGCGGTTTTTCGCCCACACCACCGAGAGCGCGTAGAGCGCGGCCGACGCGGCGACGATCGTCAGCAGGACGCGCTTCATGCGCGGGCGATTCTACGCGTGGTGGCGGAGTTGATGCGCGGCGCAACTGCGTGTTAACTCCATAGACATGGATCTGCGGAAAGCGGTCGAGGAATACCTCGATCGTTGCTTCTCTACGGAAGAACCGCCGCGCGTCTCGGAGCTGGCCATGCTCCTCGGCGTGTCGCGCGAAACGCTCACGCGCGACTTCGCCGCGCTGCAGGGCATGCCGCTCTCCGCCTACATGAAGCAGCGGCAGTTGCAGCACGCGCAGCGGCTGCTGATGCAGTCCGACCTTTCGACGACGCAGATCGCCTATCAGTGCGGCTTCGGCACGCGGCGCACGTTCTACCGGGCGTTCCGGCGCACCCTCGACATGTCGCCCGATCAGTATCGCCGGAAAGCCGCACTTCAGGAGTAACGCCCATCCATCACCAAATGTCTCTACCTGATTCGCGTTAGCGGACGCATCCTGAGGCTGTTCCAAAAGCCGGCCGGCGCAAACGAAAAACAGGAGGATTCACCCAATGAAGCAGACCTTCAGGCTGCATCTGCTCGCAGTGTCTCTGTTCGTTCTCGCCGCCGCCGCACCGGCGTTCGCGCAATGCCCCATCGGCACGGCCTCGCAGCCTTCGATTCCCGCGGGCGACGAAGTGCTCATCGACGACTCGCTGCCGAGCGGCGCGACCGTCACCACCGGAACCGTGAACTGGGACAGCTCGCAGTCGGCGAGCGGCTCGCAGTCGTTCTACCACTCGGGCGCCGGCACCAACACCCTGCGCCTCGACGACCTCAGCCAGTTCTACAAATTCGGCAGCGGCAAGGCGGTGGTCTACGTCCTGCTCGACCCGTGCTCGCTCACGCGCGAGATCAAGATCACCTACTCGAGCCTCTACCGCAACGCCAGCGTTTACTGGGGCGACAACCTGATCAGCGGTACGGCCGTCAACTTCCGCCGCGGCAACCTGCCGGCGGCCGGATCGTGGGTGCGGCTGGAGATCCCGATCTCCTCGCCGCTGAACCTGCAGGGCCACACGCTCGATCATCTGCAGATCGAAACGTACGACGGGCGGGTGTGGTTCGACTCGATCGGCACCGACGGCGTCGGCTGCACGCCTGCGACCGCATCGTCGGTGTCGCTCGAGAGCGGCGACACGATCTGGGTCGACGACGACGTGCCGTCGTACGCGTACCTGCAGTACGGCAACTGGGAGCACGACCAGGCCGCCATCGGCACGCAGTCGCTCGTCTATCCGTACTACGGACAGACCGCCACGGCCGTGGTCGCGGTGAGCGATCTCAATGAGACCACCAGCTCGGGCGACAACCTGATCCTGTATCTCATGCCGACGTCGTGCAAGAGCGTGACGGAGCTGAAGATCACCTGGTACGCGGGATCGACGAGCGGCTCGGTGTACTGGGGCACGGTAGGCGTGCCGTCGATCGGCGGCGAGAGCTCGTCGGTGTTCATGGGCACGACCATCCCGACCTCCGATCAGTGGAACCGCATCGAGATTCCGGCATCGACGGTGGGCCTCGACGGCGCGACCATCACGCGCGTCAAAGTCGAGAACATCGGCGGCAAGGTGTGGGTCGACGCGATCGGGAAGCAGACGCCGTAAAAACGATGAGGCCGGGCGATGGATCGCCCGGCCTCATTTTTTCTTTTCGATGCATCAGCGGCCTTGCGGCGTGATGAGCGTGACTTCCTGCGTCGTGTTGTTCGTGACGGAGACGAAAGCCCAGATGCGCAGCTCGGGCTCTTCCGGCGTCACCTCGATCCAGAGCGCGCTCGCCCCGGCCGCCTCCGGCAATTGCTCGATGCCGGTGATCTCGGCGTCCGAGGGTTCGACGTCGAAAACCGGATTCGGCGGGAACTGCCGTAACGCGATACGCTCCTCGCGGAGCGGCTCGAGCGAGTCGTGACGGTGGTACCGCACCAGCACGTGTTGCGGCGCGGCACCCGGCAGTGCAAAGACGCGCAGGTGGACGCGAAAGTCGGCACGAATCGGAACGTCGAGAAGGCGCACCGGCTCGGCGCGAATTTCCTCGTCCGGAACGATCGGAAACTCCGTTCCCGCCGACTCCGACGCGCGCGACTCGTCGCGCACGCGACCCTCGAACGAAAAGTCGCGCTCCCGCCCCTTTTCCGTCACCAGCAACAACCCGACCGCGTCGGATGCGATCTGTTGAAACAGGCGCGGCCGCGCGCCACGCTGCAGGGTTTCACCGGCAGGACAGGTGATCACACCGCAAGAAATGCGCGGCCAGATGAACGTGTCGACGTCACCGTGATAGAAGACCGTCAGCGACGTTCGCCACACCGACCCGAACGCTCCGGTCACCGTTCGCGGCTGTAACGGGACCAGAAATCGCGTCACCTCCGCGGTCTGCGCGTGCGCGTGCGGCGAGTTGAGAAGCGGCATCACAACCAGCACGAGCGAAGCTGCGGATGAGGATCGTTTCATTGCATTCCGTTCATGGCCGAAGCGCGGCCGCGCGTTTGCGCCGCGAATGAAAAGGCCGGGCGATGGATCGCCCGGCCTCACTTTTCATTTCGATGCTTGCGCGCTACTCCGGCTGCGAGCCGCCGCCGGAGGATTCGCCGCCGCCGCTGCCGCCTTCGCGGCGCGGCGGGCGGTCGCCGCCTTCGCGCGGGCCTTCGCGGCGCGGGCCGCGGTCGCCGCGGTCGCTACCTTCGCGGCGCGGGCCGCGGTCGCGGAATCCGCCGCCGCCGCCGTCGCGACGCGGGCCGCGGTCGCGATCGCCGCCGCCGCGATGACGGTCGCCGCCGCGATCGCCGCGATCGCGGTCTCCGCCTTCACGCGGCGGACGGCTGGCGCGCGCGGCCGCCAGCTCCTCCTCGGTGGGAGGCGGCAGGAGCGGCTTGCGCGAGAGGCGGATCTTGCCGGTGTCGGGCTCGATGGCCACCACCTGCACTTCGACTTCGTCGCCGAGCTGGAAGAGATCGGTCACCTGGCCGACGCGCGTGTGCGCCATCTCGCTGATGTGCAGCAGCCCGTCCTGACCCGGCAGGATCTCAACGAAGGCTCCGTACGGCTCGATGCGCTTGACCGTGCCTTTGTAGTTCGTGCCGATCTCCGGCGAGGCGGTGAGACCTTTGATGATGTCGATGGCGCGCTCGGCCGACTTCGCATCGGTCGAGGCGATCGTGACCTTGCCGTCGTCGGCGACGTCGATCTTCGTTCCCGTCTCCTCGACGATCCAACGGATGGTCTTGCCGCCCGAGCCGATGACGTCGCGGATGCGGTCCTTCGGCACCTGGATCGTGTAGAGGCGCGGCGCGAACTCGGAGAGCTCCGTCTTCGGCGTGGCGATCACGGCGTCCATCCGGTCGAGGATGTAGAGCCGTCCGGCCTTGGCCTGCTCGAGCGCGCGCGCCATCACTTCGCGCGCGAGCCCGCTCACCTTGATGTCCATCTGCAGCGCGGTGATGCCGGTGCGCGTGCCGGCGACCTTGAAGTCCATGTCGCCTTCGTGGTCTTCCATGCCGGCGATGTCGGTGAGGATCGCGTGGCGCGTGTTGTCCTCGCTGCTGACCAGACCCATGGCCACACCGGCCACGGCGGCGCGCATCGGCACGCCGGCCTGCATCAGCGCGAGCGAGCCGCCGCACACCGAGGCCATCGACGACGAGCCGTTGGACTCGAGGATGTCGGAGACGATGCGGATGGTGTACGCGAACTCGTCCTCGGTCGGCAGCAGCGGCGCGAGCGCGCGGCGGGCGAGATTGCCGTGGCCGATCTCGCGCCGCGCCGGACCGCGCAGGAACTTCACCTCGCCGACCGAGAACGGCGGGAAGTTGTAGTGCAGCATGAAGCGCTGGAAGGTCTCGCCTTCGAAGTCTTCGATCTTCTGCGCTTCCTGAGGAGTGCCGAGGGTGACGGTGACGAGCGCCTGCGTCTCGCCGCGGGTGAAGATCGCGGAGCCGTGCGTACGCGGCAGCACGCCGAGGTCGATGGAGATCGGACGGATCTCATCGAAGCGGCGGCCGTCGACGCGCTGATTCTCCTCGAGCATGAGGTTGCGGAAGATGCGCACTTCCATCTCGCCGATGGCGGCGGTGACGGCGCCGAGTCGCTCGGTGTCGTCGGCCGGCACCGTACCGATGATGGCCTGACGCGCCGCTTTCATCGCTGCGCTGCGCGTGGCCTTGCCGGTGGTGAGCATGGCCTGGCGCAGGTTCGCGCCATGCTGCTGCATCAGTTCATTCAGCAGCTCGTCGGTGAACTTCGACGTGTACTCGACCGTCAGCTTCTCCTTGCCGGCGTCGGCGCGGAGCTGCTTCTGCATCTCGCAGATGCGGCGGATCTCGGCGTGCGCGGCGTCGAAGGCATCGAGCACGACGCGCTCGTCGACTTCGCGCGCGCCTGCCTCGACCATCACGATCGCGCTGTCGGTGCCGGCCACGATCAGGTCGAGGTCGGAGAGATCGCGCTGCGAGTTGGTCGGGTTGATCACGATCTGCCCGTCGACATAGCCGACGCGCACCGCGCCGATCGGATTGTGGAACGGGATCTCGGAGATCGTCAGCGCCGCGGAGGCGCCGTTGATCGCCAGGACGTCGGGATCGTTCTCGCCGTCGGCCGACAGCACCAGGGCGATGATCTGCGTCTCCTGCCGGTAGCCCTTCTGGAACGACGGGCGGAGCGGCCGGTCGATGAGGCGCGAGGTGAGCGTCTCTTTCTCGGTCGGACGTCCTTCGCGTTTGAAGAAGCCGCCCGGGATGCGGCCGCCCGCGTAGGTGTACTCCTTGTAGTCGACGGTGAGGGGCATGAAGTCGCCCATCACGTTGCCTTCCTTGTAGCAGGCGGTGGCGAGGACCACCGTGTCGCCGTAGCGCACCACGCACGCACCGTGCGCCTGCTTGGCGATCGCACCCGTCTCCAGAGACAGGGTTTTCCCGCCGATCTGCATTTCTCTCTTGTACGCCATTGATTTCCTTCGAATGTGCGCGAGGCCACTCATCACCGCCGCGCTGTTGATTTGTCCGCTTGTGGCCGAATGATGGGATCCGGCCGGAGAGAGAGGTTCGTGCAGGGTTCGGGCCTGCCCGAAACGGAACGGGCGGGCCGAAGCCCGCCCGTTCAAGGGTCGCTTACTTACGGATGCCGAGCTTGTCGATGATCGAACGGTAGCGCTCCACATCGGTCTTCTTGAGGTAATCGAGAAGACGGCGGCGCCGGCCGACGAGTTTCAGCAGACCGCGGCGCGAGTGATGGTCCTTCGCGTGGGTCTTGAAGTGCTCGGTGAGGTAGGTAATGCGGTTCGAGAGGAGTGCAATCTGCACTTCTGGCGACCCGGTATCGGCGTCGTGGACGCGATACTGGTTGATGAGGTCCGACTTCTGCTCCTTGGTCGTCGACAAATCCAGTCTCCTGTTAAACGGTTGAGCCTGTAAAACGATACACGTATCTCCGGATGAGACGGAGCACCATAACAGCGGGTCCGGTCAAAATCAATCCCGCACGGACGCGGTATCCTCTCGGAACGCTTTGATCGCCGCCGGCACCCGTCTCGGTCCCTACGAAGTGGCCGCGCAGCTCGGCGCGGGCGGCATGGGCGAAGTCTATCGCCCGCGCGACTCGCGGCTCGACCGTACCGTGGCCATCAAGGTCCTGCCGGCGCGGCTCTCTTCCGATGCCCGTCTGCGCGAGCGGTTCGAGCGCGAGGCGAAGGCGATCTCGTCGCTCACCCATCCGCACATCTGCACGCCCTACGACGTCGGCTCGCACGACGGCGTCGACTATCTGGTGATGGAGTTTCTCGAGGGCGAGTCGCTGGCGGATCGCCTGGCCAAAGGCGCGCTGCCGCTCGAGCAGGTGCTCCGCTACGGCGTCGAGATCGCCGAGGCGCTCGAGCGCGCGCACCGCGCCGGCATCGTCCATCGCGATCTCACGCCGGGCAACGTCATGCTGACGAAGAGCGGCGCGAAGCTGCTCGACTTCGATCTGGCGAAGTTCGCGCAGCCGGCGGCGAACGATCCGAACGCGCTCACCGCGGCGATGACGCATGCGAAGCCGCTCACCGAGGAAGGCGCGATCGTCGGGACGTTCCAGTACATGGCGCCGGAGCAGATCGAAGGCCGCGATGCCGACGCGCGCACCGACATCTTCGCCCTCGGCTCGCTGCTGTACGAGATGACCACGGGCAAGCGCGCCTTCGAGGCGAAGAGCCGCGCCAGCCTGATCGCCTCGATCCTCGATCGCGAGCCGCCGCCGATCTCCACGGTGCAGCCGCTCGCGCCGCTCTCGCTCGAGCGCGTGATCCGCACCTGTCTCGCCAAAGATCCGGACGAGCGGTGGCAGAGCGCGCATGACGTCGCCACGCAGTTGCGGTGGATCCGCGATGCGAGCGCCGAGACGCCGGCGCCGGTGCCGCGGCGTGCGCGCGTCTCACGCGCGATGGCCATCGCCGCGACGGCGCTGGTCGCACTCGCCGCCGGCGCCGTCGCGACGTGGCTCGCGCTGCGCGACCGCACGCCGCCGCGGCCGGTGGCGCGCTTCACCATCAACACGCTGCCGAGCGCGCCGATGTCGGTCGGTCCCGGCGCGTTCGCCATCTCGCCCGACGGTGCGCGCATCGTCTACCGCGCCGCGCCCGGCGCGCTCTACGTCCGCGGTGCCGCCGACCCGACGCCGCGCGCGCTCGGCGTGAGCGGCGAGTTTCCGGCGTTCTCTCCCGACGGACACTCGCTCGCCTACGTCGACGCAGGCGTCGCTGGCGCGCGCCGGCGACGCCGCCGCCGGCCTCTCCTGGTGCGGCGACTGGATCTACTACCCGGCCGGTTTCACCGGCGGCATGTGGCGCGTGCCGAGCGGTGGCGGCACGCCGGAGCGCGTCGCGCCGCTCGATGCGAAGCGCGGCTACCGCGCCATCGTCTGGCCGCAATGCCTGCCGGACAGCGAGACCATCGTGGCGACGGCGTGGACCGGCCGATCGTGGGACGAGGCGAAGATCGTGGCGATCTCGGCGCGCGAGCAGGCGGTCGAACCGCTCGTCGACGGCACGATGGGCTCGTACTCGCCTACCGGACATCTGCTGTTCGCGCGCGGCACGACGCTGCTGGCGCAGCGGTTCGACGCGAAGTCGCTCCGGCTCACCGGCAGCGCCGCCACGGTCGCCACCGGCATCGAGATGAACCCGGCGAACGGCGAGGCGAAGTACGCGGTCGATGCGAACGGCGATCTGCTCTACGTGCCGGGCGGCCTGCTCGCCGACGCGCGCCAATTGCTGCTCGTATCGCGCGACGGCACGGAGACGCCGGTCGTACCGACGCGGCGTCCGTATAGCCTGCCGGTGATGAGTCGCGACGGCAGCATGGTGGCGGTCTGTCTGGAGTCGTACACGTACGACATCTGGCTGCTCGACGTCGCGCGCGACATCATCACCCGCGTCTCCTTCGGCGCCGACGACACCGAGCCGATCTTCGCGCCCGACGGCCGCTACGTCTTCTGGCGCTCCGCGCGCAGCGGCGTCTACAACATCTACGGCGCGCCGACCGACGGCAGCGGCGGAGAGGAACGGCTGACGAATTCTCCGCGCATGCAGTACATGGGCTGCGCCTCTCCCGACGGGCGTTATCTCGCGTTCAGCGAGGAATCGGAACCCGGCTCAGCCGACGTGATGCTGCTCGAGATTGCCACGCGTCAGGTGCGCCGATTCGTCGGCACCGAGCACGACGAGCGCGTGGCCGGCTTCTCGCCCGACGGCCGTTGGATCATGTACTGGTCGACCGAGTCGGGGCGTCGCGAGCTGTACGTCCGCCCGTTCCCCGGAGCGGGAGGCAGATGGCAGGTCACGAGCGGCGCCGGTGAATCGAGCGCGGCTGAATGGAGCGCCGACGGGCGGACCATCATCTATCGCAACGGCCCGCAGTTCTACCTCGTGCCGGTCGAGACGACGCCGTCGTTCCGCGCCGGCAAGCCGCAGCTCCTCTTCACGCGAGAGTACGAGCGCGACGTGCAGTTCGGCCCCGACGGCCGCCTGCTGCTCGTCAAGCCGGCCGAGATCCGCACGGTGCCGCAGCTCTCGATCGCGCTCAACTGGACGAGCGAGCTGACGCGCCGCGTGCCGCGCTAACGGCGCAGGAACGGCGCTTCGTTCGCGGCGATCGTGCGGAGCTCCTGCGCGGTCAGCGGCATGTTCTGCATGTACGCGGGCCAGACGCTCTCGTACGCCGCGCCGCCGAGCACGGGAAAGTCGGAGCCGAAGAGAAAGCGACGCATGCCGATCTCGCGCATCCGCCTGGCGATCGCACTCGCCTGCTCCGATCCGCGCGCGACCCGCAGCGCGTCGCCGGAGATCTCGAAGTAGAGATTCGGATGCGTGCGCGCGGCCTCCGCGAACACGCCCATCACCTCGTCCGACCACGCCGCGCCGCCCCAGAGATGCGCGACCAGCACCGTCACATCGGGCGCGGCGCTCAGCAGCTCGTCGACGAAGACGCGCGCGTGCCGCGGCCCGTACGGCGGCTGCACGTCCGCGCCGATGTGGGTGATGACCGGAAAGCGGTGGCGATTCGCGGCCTCGAAGACGCGCCTCACTTTCGCTACGTGCACCGGATCGAGCAGATCGACGTGCGACTCGTCGAAGTGGAGCTTGAGCCCGCGGAACACGCGATTGCGCGCGCAGCGATCGATCTCCGCGAGC
Organism: Thermoanaerobaculia bacterium; assembly: GCA_036389275.1. Lineage (GTDB taxonomy): Bacteria > Acidobacteriota > Thermoanaerobaculia > Gp7-AA8 > Gp7-AA8 > QHVT01. The sequence continues at coordinate 16,622 of DASVQE010000101.1, read as the reverse complement.
GCGTCATCGGCCAGCGGATTGACGCCACAGAAGGCCACCAGACGATCGGGAAAGCGGGAGACTTCGCGAGCGGTCCAGTCGTTCTCCGCCTTCAACTCGTCGTACGACTTGAAGAAATACGCATCCGACAAAATCACGGCGCGCCGGATGCCGGCGCGATCGAGCGCCGCCACCGCCGCCGCCGCATCGATCGGCGCCATCTCCACACCTTGCGTCTTCAACACCGCCGCACCGGCGGGACTGAGCAGATGGAAGTGATAGTCGGTGTACGGCGCGACGCGGCGCGGCGTATGCGCGCACGACGCGAACAGAAACGAGGCGACTGCGAGAGCTCTCCCGACGCGAATCATGCACCTACTACGCGCGCGAGCGGCGCCGCGTTAACGCGCGGCGCTCAAGCGACCACGGCGCCGACGAGATCGTACGGATGGGCCTCGGTGATCTCGACGCGCGCGAATGCGGGCAGCGCCTTCGGCAGCAGGTCGATGCCGTCGTTGATCAGCAGGCGGCCGTCGATCTCCGGGGCCTGGCCGGCGATGCGCCCTTCGAGCAGATGCTCGGTCTCTTCGCAGACGCCGGTGATGAGCGCCTCGAACGTGCGGCCGACGCGCGACTCGTTGCGCGAGAGCGCGATCTTCTGCTGCAGTTCCATCAGCTTCGCCCGCCGCCGCTCCGCGGTCTTGCGCGTCGGCACGTCTTCCATGCGCGCGGCGATGGTCGAGTCCTCGGCCGAATAGACGAACGCGCCCATGTTGTCGAACTGCGCCCATTCGACGAAGTCGTACAGCTCGCCGAAATCCTTCGCCGTCTCGCCGGGATGTCCGGTGATGAAGGTCGTGCGCAACGTGATGTCGGGCACGAGCTCGCGCATGCGCGCGATCATGTCGCGATACTCGCGCGGCGAGCCGGGACGGCGCATGCGGCCGAGGACGTTGGCGGAGACGTGCTGCAGCGGAATGTCGCAGTAGGAAGCGAAGCGCGGCTCGCGCGCCATCAGCTCGAAGAGCGACCAGTCGAGCGAGCCGGGATAGGCGTAGAGAAAACGGATCCACGTAAAGTCGGTCTCGCGCAGCAGCGTCTCGACCAGTCGCGTGAGACCGTTGGCGACGCCGAGGTCTTCGCCGTAGCGCGTGGTGTCCTGCGCGACGAGGTTCAGCTCCTTCACGCCGGCCGACTGGAGCTGCTGCGCCTCGCGCAAAAGCGACTCGATGGTGCGCGAGCGGAACTTGCCGCGCATCTGCGGGATCGCACAGAAGGTGCAGGGATTCGAGCAGCCTTCGCTGACTTTCAGGTACGCGTGGGCGGTGCCCTGCGTCAGCACGCGCGGCAGGTCTTCGTACAGCCGCACCGACATCTTCCGCTTCACCGGCGCCGCGTCATCGACGATGCCGGTCACGGCCTCGGTGATCTTCTCGAGATGATCGAGTCCGACGAAGGCGTCGATCTCCGGAATCGACTGCTGCAGGTCGGTGCGGTACTTCTGCACCATGCAGCCGGTGACGATCAGCCGCTCGACGCCGCGCCCTTTTTTCTCGGCAATCTCGAGGATCGTGTCGATCGACTCCTGCTTGGCCGCATCGATGAAGCCGCAGGTGTTGACGATGACCACGTCCGCGTCTTCGAGGTCGTTCGTGATCACGACCTCCGACTCCGCCTGCAACTGCCCGAGCATGATCTCGGCGTCGACGAGATTTTTCGGGCACCCGAGGGAGATCATTCCCACCCGGCGGACAGAGGCTGTTGCGGTCATGGATGCGGTGCAACAGGCGGGAGGCGTTGGCGCTTCCCGCCCGGCTCCTCACTCCTTCTTGAGCACCAGCGGCGCGCGGTCGCTGTTCCCCATCTCTCCGTAAAACGTGCGCAGCGGCGCGTACTGCGCGGCCTGGATGAACGAGGTCTTCAGGGCGAAGCGGCGCGTGAGCGTGACCGCGCTGCCTTCCTGCTTCCAGGCGGCGTTGTAGGTGAGCGCGCCGGCGTCGGCTTCGGCCGGCTTCGGCAGGTTCTCGACGTGATAGCCCTGCGGCAGATGGAGGACGATACGGTCGTCGACCTGGTACTGATACGGGAACATCACGTGCGCCTTGCGCTGCTCGCTGGTGAAGGGCTGAGCCTTCGAAGATGGCCAGCGGCACGAGCGCGCGCGAGCCGGTGGTCGAGGCGAGGTCGGGCAGCTCGAGGTCGAGCTTCACGATCAGCGGCTCGTCGGTGCCGCCGAGTCCGGTCACACTCGCGAGCTTCACCGTGCTCGCTGCCGGCAGCAGTTTCTTGACCGCCTCTTCGATGCGCTTGCGCTGCGTGGTCTCGTCTTCGCCATGTCCGAGGAGGCGGTAGACCAGCGCTTCCTGCCCCATCATGGTGATGGTGGCGGTGCCTTTGACGACGCCGTCCTCGAGGTGCAGATCGGCCGCGCGGGCGATGGTCGTGCCGAGGTGCGGATGGTCGGGCGTGGTGACCCAGGTGCCGCCCTGCTTCTTGTTGAGACGCATGCCGGTGAGGGCGGTGTTCTGCCAGCGCAACAGTCCGAAGCGCGCGTGCGGCGTGCCGGGATCGAAGAAGCGGTCGATGCCGCCGAGCTTCACCACCGCGATGGTGCCGGAGAACTTGTCGCCCTCGGGCAACTGCCGCGAGAGATACGTGTCGTCGCGGTCGTACACCAGCACCGTCTCCGCCTCGAAGCCGGCCGCGCGCGCCAGCGCGACGAAGAGCGCGTTGAGCTCCGCGCGCGTGCCGTAGCCGTAGTCGATCACGTCCTGCGCGTGCTTCCGGTCGCGCAGCTTTTCGCGCTTCGCTTCCTGCTCCGTCTTGTCAGGCTCCCACGAGAGGTTGCGCTCTTTCTGCACGAAGTCGTAGATGCGCCGCAGCTTCGCTTCCTCGGCCGACGCGTCGCCGACGATGCCGATCACCTCGGTCGCCAGCGCGGACGGCTTGCCGATGAAGTCTTCGGTGTAGCGCGCCACCGTCTCGCCGAAGGTCTTCCAGTACGCAGGCGTATCGCCCTCGGTGTAGAAGAACTCGAGCTGCGGCTTGAGCACCTCGTCCGGTCCGGAGAACGGCTCGGCCACGAACGGCGGCACGTCGATCATGGAGAAGTCGTAGTGATTGCCGTTCTTCGTCGGCGCCTTCGACGGCGGCAGACCGCGCGTGGTGCAGATCGAGTGAATGCTCGGCGCGGGCCGGATGAAGAACGTGGCGTTGCGGATCGGGATCTCGCGCTGCAGCGCCCAGCGGTTCGTGCGCGCCTGCGTGTACGGCCAGGTCACGCTGTAGCGGTACTCGAGGATCGAGCCGACTTCGACGCTCGGAAGCGTGAAGGTCTTCTCGATGAGCCGCACGTCGCGATGCTTCACGACCACGCGGTCGTAGATCTTCCCGTCGAACGGCACGATCGTGCCGTCGGGACGGGTGGTGCGCGCGCGTACGTCGCGGACGGTGAACGTCGCCGGCACGGTGAGCAGCTTCACGTCGCCGTACGACTTGCCGGCCTCGGTCAGCACCTTGATGCGCACGTACTCCGAGGCGATCGACGACTCGTCGTCGTGGCGCACGTTCCAGTCGAGCACCACCGCCGGCGCGCCGGGCGCGTACGGCACCTCTTTCATCTGCAGTTCCGCCGGTGTGGCGTCGTGAAAACCGTCCGACGCCGCTTGGGCGGGGACGGGCGTCAGCAGCAGCGCGAAGATCGCAATCGCTCGTTTCATTTCAGCACCGCGCTGGCCCGCTCGTCGGCGAGGATCGTGGTGAAGGCTTTGTTCAATTCGGGGATCGACTCGCGCGGCACGAAGAAAGTGTGCAGCGCGTAGCGGCGGTGATAGCGCAGCTTGCCGTCGTGGAACTCCGACTTGCTGGCGTAGTCGACGGCGGAGGTCTTCATCGAGACCGGCGCCGGCAGCTCGTCGACGGCCAGCGGCGACGGCAGCGCGATCTCGACTTCGTCGGTCTGCACGCTCGGACCTTCGGTGACGTAGCCGAGGGTGCGCTTGGCGAGATCGATCACGCCTTCGCCCTTCTGCCCGATCACGCGCGGACGGACGAGCAGCATGCCGGCCACGCGCGTGGCGTAGTTCGGCGCCTTCACGTCGTACTTCACGATGAGGTCGGAATCGGTGTCATCGAGATTCTCGATGGTCAGGCCGGCCACCGAGTAGTGCGCGAGATGCGCCGACATCACCGACTCCATGAAGCGCTGCCGCTCCGCCTCGTTGAGCGACTGCAGCGCGGAGCGCAGCTCGCCGGCGATGTGGCCCGTGCGCACTTCCTCGACGCGGCCGCTGAGCGTGCCGCTCTCGTCGAGCTGCAGCGTGGCCTTGCGGCGTAACTGGTTGGTCTCGGCGTCGAGCGCCGGCAGCTCGATCAGCTCGCCGCCGTCGGGCGTGACGAGCAGGCCGCGGCTGCCCTGCAGATACGACGGCAAGCTGCCGAGCGGCGTGGTGGTGCTGGTGGGATCGAACAGCAGCAGCTTGCCGAGCTTCGGATGCTCGATGATGGCGCTCCACTTCGGAGCGTCGGCCGGCACGCGGATCGCGCTGATGACGTGATTGAAGGTGAACATCGTCGGCAGGTCGGGGGCGACGACGCCGCGCGTGGTGTGCACGAGCACGTACTCCGACTCGACGCCGACCTCGCGCAGCATCGTGCGGAGCAGCGTCGCCTTGTCCTTGCAGTCGCCGTAGCGGTTGGAGAAGACGTCGCCGGCGGCGTGCGGCTGATAGCCGCCGATGCCGATCTCCACCGCCACGTAGCGGACGTCGCGCTGCGCAAAGCGTCCCAGCGTGCGGACCGCGTCGGCTTTCTTCGCCGGCTCCGGCACCAGCTCGTGCACTTTCTTCTGCAGCTCGGGCGTGGCGTTGTTGCGCGTCGACGCGAGCGACCAGAAAAAGCGGGCGATCTCGCCCCAGGAGCGCTGCGCGCGCGCCGTGGCGTCGCCGCTCGGCGGGATGAAGTCGATGGCCATTCTTCCGGCTACCGCTTCGGCAGCCGGCATGCGCGGCTCGTCGGCCACCGCCGGGACGTCGCGCAGCTCCCACGACGCCGTGCCGGCGGTCAGCGGCGCGACTGCATCGTGATTGGCCCAGCGCACCTCGTGCGTCCAGCCCGGCGGATAGGTCGCGTTGAAGCGCGCCCGCGCCACCGGCAGCGAGTCCTGAAACATCCAGAGCGACTGCAGCAGGTACGGCCGCTCCGACTGCGTGTACTCCCACGCGACGATGCTGCCGGGATCGGCGGCCGGGATGCGCAGGATCTTCATGCGCGTGTCGGAGAAGAGCTCGCCGTTGTAGGGCGAGGTCTCCACCGCGTCGCGCTCCTTCACCTCGTACTCGACGCCTTTCGGATCGATGCTCCAGCCGTGCAGCGAGCCGAGCTTCGTGTCGCGGTCGAAGCCGACCGCCGCGTAGCCGGCGTCGCGGCCGGCCGCGGTGAGGATCTTCAGCACGCGGCTGTGGCGCAGCGTGATCGACGTCGGGCTGACCACCTCGATGTTCGTCGAGTCGAGCAGCACCACCGCCTTCGCGTCGCCGACGTTCGCCGGCACCGGCGTCCGCGCGGCCTCGCGCACCCAGTCGGGCACGTTGACGCGCGCGTGCAGCGATGCCGCCGCGCCGAGACTCAGTACGAGGAGGAAGAGTTTTCTCATTGGCCTGCCTGCAGGATCAGCGGCTTCTGGTCGGCGGTGAGCGCCGCCGCGTAGAAGTTGCGGATCGCGTTGTAGTACTTCGTCTCGATGAGGATGCCGTCGATCGACTTGGTGCGGTGGAACGTGACCACGTTCCCTTCCGCCTTCGTTTCGTTGCTGTAGTTGAGCAGGCCGCCGCTCAGCTTCGCCGGCGGCGGCAGCACCGCGATGGTCGCGCCGGCCGGCAGCGTGAGCTTCACCTCGTCCTCGATGCTGTACGGATAAGCGAAGTAGATCGGGTGCACGCGCGTGGCGGCGCTGAACGGGTTCTTGCCGCTGGCGGCGAAGACCGAGAGCGGCACGACGATGCGGCTGCCGGCGTGCGAGACGAGGTTCGGCGCGGTGACGTCGAAGGTCGCCACGACCTGCGGATCGGACGAGGCCACGAGACCGGTCACATTCTTGAGCGTCGCCGTCGCGCCTTCGCCGAGCCACTGCTTGACGTCGTCCTCGAGCGACTTCCGCCGCGCGGCGTCGTCGTCGTTGAGCGCGTGCAGGCGCTCGACGAGCGCGTCTTCGCCGAGGTACGTGACGGTGACGGTGCCGGAAAGCACGTCGTCGGCGAGCTTCAGCTCCGCCTTGCGAATCGTCTTCGCGGTGGTCTCGTTCGGAATCTTCACCCACTCGACCTGCCCCGACTTGATCACGCGGATGCCGGGGACGTTCGTCTTCTCCCACGCGAGCGTGCCGAATGGCGCGCCGGGCGTGCCGGGATCGAGATAGCGCGTCTGCCCGTCGACGACCACCGCGGCGATCTCGGCGTTCATCTGCGAGCCGTCGGGAATGCGGTCGGTGAAGAAGTTCTCGTCGCGCGACGGCACGCGCACGACCGTCGCGTCGAAGCCGGCGCCGCGCGCCAGCGCCACGAAGGCGCGGTTGATCTCGTCGCGATAGCCGGCCTTGTGCTCGACCACGTCGCGCGCCGATCGCGCCGCGCCGAGATCCTGACGGGCGATCTCCTGGCTGGTCTTCTCGCTCTCGTAGCTGTAGTTGCGGAACGACTGCACGTCGGCGTAGAGCTTCTGCAGGTTGGCGAGCGTCGCGCCGCCGCCGGCGGAGACGCCCTTGCCGATGAACTTCTCGACGTTCTTGCTGATCTCCTTCGCCTCGACCGTCCAGAACTCCTGCGGCTGCACGCGGCTGCGCGTGTAGTAGAAGTCGACGCGCGCCTTGAGCTGCGTCTCCGGCGGCGCGAACGGCTCGCTCACGAACGCGGCGATGTCGTTGAGCTCGAGCTCGTAGTCGCGGGTCGGGTTGCGCTGCGGCGTCTTCCCCGGCGGCAGGCCGCGGAAGGTGAAGAAGCTGGCCAGGTCGGCGTCGGGCGAGACGTACGGCGTCAGCTTGAACTTCGCATGCACCACCGGCAGCTCGCGCTGCACTTCCCAGGCGCTGTTGAGCAGCAGGTTCGGCGACCAGCGGCGCTGGAAGCGGTACTCGAGAATGCTGCCGGGCTGCACGTCGGGAAGGCTGAAGGTCTTGGCGCGGACGGCGTGGCCGCCGCCCTTGTAGACGATCTTGTCGTAGACCTTGCCGTCGAAGTTGACGATCTTCCCGTCGGGGCGGATCGTGCGCGCGGAGATGTCGCTCACGCGTGCGTTGTACGGATAGGTGGCGACGTACGGCACCTCGATGTCGGCGAACTTCTTCCCGTCCTCGCTGAAGATCTTCATCCGGACGTACTCGGAGGCGCTGGAGTTCGGATCGTCATTGACGACGACCCAGTCGAGCACCACCGCCGACGCGCCGGGCGCGGACGGCACGCCCTTCATCGCCAGCTCCTCCGGCGTCGCGTTGCGAAAGTCCTGGCCCTGCGAGAAGCCGGCAAACAGCGTGGGTGAGCAAAGCAGAGACAAGACGGCAACGGCGGACAGCAAACGTCCGGTCATGGGGAACCCTTTCCTGAACGAGATGGACGGATTTTAAAGCAGTTCCGTCACTCCGGCATTCCACTCGATGCGCCAGAGCATGCCGGCCGCGCCGTGACGGAGGACGTGTTGCCGCAAGGCGTGGTTCATCACCGAGGAGTCGAGCAGCGTCCGCTCGTCTTCGTCGGACGGCTCGCGCAGCGTCGCCGCGGCCGCCGGCACGACGCGCTCCACGGTGCGGTCGTGCATCGCGGCGATGTCGGCGGAGACCGGCTTGGCCGGATTCACTTCGTGCGTGATGGAGAGCGCGGCGCCGCGGACGATGAAGGCGGTGCATTGCTGCAGCGCGAGCCACTCGAGCGCGGACGCGAGCGTCACCACGTGCCAGTTGCGGTGGCGACGATAGAGTCTGGCGATGTCGCGATTGCGCTCGCCCGACGGCTTGTAGACGTTCGGCTGCACTTCCCACAACAAGGCCACGCCGCGCGTGCCGTCGAAGGTGCCGCTGGTCTCGCCGGCCGAACCGGGCAGCGTGTGCTGCTGTCCCGCGGCTTTTCCGAAGAGCAGCGCGTCACCCAACTCGCGCGCCACGATGTCGAAGGAGATCGTGTCGGCGCGTCCGCCAAAGTGCGCGTTGCGTCCGAGCATGAGCATCCCGTCGGGCAGCGGCTGGTCGTCGCCGACCACGCGCCGCGCCGGCTCCGGCAGCTCGCCCAGCGGCACCGCCAGTCCCGAGGCCCGTCCTTCCGCCGCACGCGGATGCCACAGGCTCGCGGTCGGCTCGCCTCTCACCCACTTCGGATGATTGCGCGTGAGATAGCGCTCGACGACGCGCTCGCGAATGCCTTCGGTGTCTTCCGGCCGCAGCGACGCGACGCTGGCCGCACCCTCGGCGATGTCGCCGAAGACTTCCAGCACCTCGTCGCCGAGACCGAGGTAGAGCGCGTAGAGCGCTTCCTTCGTATCGCCCGGCAGACCGTAGGCGACGAGCACGCGCTCGATGTGCTCGGGAAACGGCACGCGCTACGCCGCGTACGCGGCCATGCGCGCCCGCGCCATGTCGAGAAGACGCTGCGCGTCGCCGACGCACGCGATGTCCTGCAGGCCGAGGCGGATGTCCTTGCCGTGCGGGATGCCCTTGGAAAACCAGCCGATCACCGTGCGCGCCTTGTGCAGCTTCCAGCGGTCGATCTGCGGCGCGCCGTCGATCTTCGTCAGGTACGTATGCATCGCGTCGATGCGCCGCTCGACCTCGTTCATCATCAGCGGCTCGCCGTTCACGTACGCGTGAATGTCGCGGAAGATGAACGGATTGTGCAGCGCGGCGCGGCCGATCATCACGCCGTCGACGCCGGTGGTCTCGAACATCCGGATGGCATCCTCCGGCGTCTTCACGTCGCCGTTGCCCCACACCGGAATGGTGAGCGACGCCTTCACCTCGCGGATGTAGTTCCAGTCGCTCGCGCCGGTGTACGCCTCGTTGCGCGTGCGGCCGTGAATGGCGATGGCGGCGACGCCGATCTCCTCGAAGCGCTTGAGCAGCGGGATGACGTCGTTCGACTCCCAACCCTTGCGCACTTTCACCGTCACGGGGATCTTCACCGCGGCTTTGATCTTTTCGACCACGCGCGCCGCTTTGTCGAAGTCCTTCAGAAGCGCCGAGCCGGCGCCGCTGCTGACGACCTTCTTCACCGGGCAGCCCATGTTCACGTCGACGATGTCGACGCCCTGCGCCTCGACGATGGCCGCGGCGTCATCCATCCGTTCCGGATCGCCGCCGTAGATCTGAATGGCCACCGGCCGCTCGTTCTCGTTGAAGGCGAGCATCTGATGGCTGCGGTCGTTCTTGCGCGTGAGCCCTTCCGCGGAGATGAACTCGGAGACGACCAGCCCCACGCCGCCGAGCTCTTTGATGAGCGAGCGGTAGTACGTGTCCGTCACCTCGGCCATCGGCGCGAGAGCGAGCGGCTGTTCGATGCGCACGTTGCCGATCGAGAACGAGCGCTGGAGCGGGTTGACCATGAGCGCGGAGTTTAACGTCGGCCTGAGGCGTTACAATCCCTCGACATGCGCAAGCTCCTTTTAGCTGCCACACTCCTGCTCGCCACCACTGCCGGCGCCGCGACTGTCGCGGGCGCGAAGATCGAAGACACGGCCTCGGTCAGCGGTCACAACCTCGTCCTCAACGGCGCGGGACTGCGGAAGAAGTTCGTCATCAAAGTCTACGTCGGCGCGCTCTATCTGCCGGCCAAACAATCGAGCCCCACGGCCATCCTCGCCGCCGATCAGCCGCGGCGGATGGTCATGCACTTCCTCTTCAGCGTCGACAAAGGCAAGATCGCCGAGGCGTGGGACGAGGGTCTGGCGGACAACACGCCCAACGCTTCGCCCGAGGTGAAGACCGCGTTCAAGACGCTCGCCGGATGGATGGAAGACGTGAAGAGCGGCCAGCGCATCGTGCTGACGTACGTCCCCGGCATCGGCACGACCGTCGAGGTGAACGGCAAGACCAAAGGCACCCTCGGCGGCAAGGCGGTGTCGGACGCGATCCTCAACACCTGGATCGGACCGAAGCCCGGCCCGGGCGGCGACTTCAAGAACGCCATCCTCGGCGCGAAGTAAGCGCGCGTCACACGCGACGGCAGACGAAGAAGAGCTTCACGCCGCCTTCGACGAGCTCCGACTCCTGATACGGGTCGAAGTCGATCACGTCGACCGGCGTGAGGCCGGCCGCAGCGAGCGCGGAAACGATTTCGCGCTCGCTGTACGCGCGCTGCCGCCGCAGCTCGTGAATCTCGGTGCGCTCGCCGCCGACGGCGGCCCAGCCGCGCACCAGCGCCTTGGCCATCTTCTCGCGCGCGCGATACGTGGTGGCGATGGTGAGCTTGTGATCGGGACCGGCCGACTCGAACGGCTCCGCCATGCCCCACACCGCCGGATAGATGTCGGGATGGTTCATGTCGAACAGAAACAACGAGTCGTGCGCCATCACGCCCTGCACCGCTTTGAAGGTCGCGGCGAGATCGTCGTAGTCGAGCAGATGATTGAGGCTGTCGTAGAGGCAGGTCACGCGCGCGAACGTGGCGCGCAGCGGCAGCGCGCGAAAGTCGGCCGCGGCGAGGCGTGAGGCGCGGCCGCGGGCGATCTGCAGCATCTCCACCGATCCATCGATCCCGACCGACGTCCATCCTGCCTTCCGGAAGTACTGCAGCGCCAGTCCGGTGCCGCAGGCGAGATCGAGATGGCTGCGCTTCGGCGTCGGATAGCGCGCGAGCACGTCATCGAGCATCCGCTTCACCGCGGCGAAGAAGCGGGTGCCGAGCGCCTGGTCGTACGCGTAGGCAAAGGCGCCGTAAGCCTCGGAGCCGGCGGCTACTCGCGCGGCCAACGGTAAAACCCTTCGCCCGATTTCTTCCCGAGCTTCCCTTCGGCGACGAGCTCGCGCAGCAGTTGCGGCGGCTCGAAGCGCGGCCCGAGGGTCGAGGCGAGGTATTCGGCGATCCCGAGGCGGACGTCGAGCCCGACCAGATCGGTCAGGCGCAGCGGCCCCATGGGATGGTTGTAGCCGAGCTCCATGGCCCGGTCGATGTCTTCGGCGCTGGCCACGCCTTCTTCGAGCATGCGGATCGCCTCGAGTCCGATGGCCACGCCGAGGCGCGAGGTGGCGAAGCCGGGGCTGTCGCGCACGACGATGGAGGTCTTCCCCATCTTCTCGGCGACCTCGCGCACCTGCGCGACCGTCTCTTCGCTGGTGCGGTCGCCGCGCACGATCTCGATCAGCTTCATCAAGTGCGGCGGATTGAAAAAGTGCATGCCGACGAAGCGGTCGCGCCGCTCGACGTTGCCGGCCAGTTTGGTGATGGAGATCGACGAGGTGTTCGACGCCAGGATCGTCTCCGGCGCGCAGAAGAGATCCGCCTGCGCGAAGAGATCGACCTTCAGCTCGAAGTTCTCCGGCACCGCCTCGACGATCAGATCGGCGCTGCTGACCGCCGGCTCGAGATCGGGCACGGTCTGCAGCCGCCCGAGGGCCGCGTCCGCATCTGCGGCATTCAGCTTCCCCTTCTCTACACCCTTCCGGAGGAGCGTATCGACCGCCGCGCGCGCCGCATCGAGGGCGGAGGCCTCGACGTCATAGAGAACGGTGTCGTATCCAGCGACCGCCGATAGATACGCGATCCCGCGCCCCATCGTGCCGGTGCCGAGAATGGAGATGCTCCGAATCACGCCGCGAAGTGTATCGCAGCGCCTTCCGAGGAACTCTAAACAGCCTTCATCGCCAGCGACAGAATCTCGCGGTGCGTGAAGTAATTCACGGCCGGGTCGTCGAGGTGGAAGGTGTAGGTGAAGCGCTCGTCGTTGTCGGCGATGAAGGTGAAGCGGTAGTAGCGCGTCTCCGTCCCTTCGCCGAACTCCTTGATGTTCGCCGGCTCGCCGCTTTCCTCCTCCACCTTCAGCACGCGATAGAGGCGGTGCGCGCTGATCGGCAGATCGTCGGGCGGATAGTGGATGAACTGGATGGCGTAGATCGACTTCGGATCGATCTCGCGCTGCGGAAAGTCCTCCACACCTTCGCCGGCCGCGCCGGTGAACCAGGTCTCGTCTTCCTTGAAGAGCACCAGGTTCGCGGAGTTCTCGGTCATCGGCAGCGTGCCGCGGTCGAGATGGATGTGCTGTTCGGGATCGCTGGCGTCGCGCAGTTGCGTGAGCAGGTCGATCAGGTACTGGATGCCTTCGCGCGTGCCGGTGAGCGCGACCTCGTCGTCCTCGTCGGAGATCCAGAGGTCGAGCCACGCTTCCTTCGGCAGCTTGATGCGGCCTTCGAGCGTTTCGCGCGTGACTGCGGCGAAGCCGAGGCGCTTGGCGGCCGCGAGCAGGAACTCGTTGCAGTGCGGATCGTCGACCAGATTCTGCCGCGCGTACTCGATGGCCGCTTCGTAAGCGCCTTTGCGCCCGAAGTCATGGCTCAGGTCGAATGGCGCGCTGATTTGATCGAGAATCTGGGCGTAGCGTTCGGCGGGTTTGGACATAGTGCGTCAGGACTAGAACCCTCGGAAATCTATCATATTTCCGAGGGTCGTCCGGGGACGCTCAGCGCGTCGAGCGATCGCGCGCGCGCCAGTCTTTTTCCATGTCGGCCAGGAAGCTCGACAGGTCGTCGGCATGCTCTTCCTCGACCGCCAGAATGCCCTCGAGCATCCGCCGCGTGGTGATGTCGTCGTCGCCGATGTAGCGGATCATCTCGGTGTAGGAGTCGATGGCCACGCGCTCGGCGATCAGGTCTTCCTTGATCATCTCCACGAGCGTCTGCCCTTCGACATACTCCGAGTGCGAGCGCATGAGCAGGCCGTCGGGGCTGAAGTTCGGCGCGCCGCCGAGCTGCACGATGCGGCCGGCGAGCTCGTCGGCGTGACCCTGCTCCTCGTTCGCATGCTGCAGGAACTCCTGCGCGATCGGCTCGGCGTGAATGCCCTGGGCCATGAAGTAATGCCGCTTGTAGCGCAGCACGCAGACGATCTCCGTGGCCAGCGCTTCGTTGAGGATCTTGATGACCGTCTCGCGATTCGCGCGATAGCCGTCGGTGACGGCTCCGCTCTCGATGTGGTGCCGCGCGCGGCGGCGCAGCTCCTCGACGTCGGTCAGAAATGGCTTTTCTGTCATGCGAGTCGCTCCTTGCAAACGTCAATCCGCGCCGAAGCGCGTGCGGCTCGCATCATATGTGCGGCCGCGCCATTCGAGCTGTCGGCGGATGCCGGTACGCCACATCGAGCGCACGAGAATCCACGACCAGACCAGCGTCATCGGGATGTGGCCGAGGAGCGCGTTGAAGAAGCCGTAGCCGAGGGCGGCGTAGAGAATGACGCGCGCGAGCAGCATGGCCACGAGCGCGCCGGCGGCGTATGCGTTGCGGACGGCGAGCGCGTATGGCGCAAGGCTGGTGACGAGCGAGACCACCAGCAGCGCGATCGTGAGCGCGTAGTTGCGGCCGAAGACGGAGAAGGAGTTTTTGGTGAAGCCGTTCACCACCTCGCGCAGGCCGTGGTACATGCGAACGGAGACGAGGTGGTCGGCCAGGGTCATCTCGGTGCGGCCGCCGGCGCGGCGGACCAGACGCCCGAGGGCGACGTCGTCGATCACCGAGTCGCTCAGCGCGGCGTGGCCGCCGGCGGCGTCGTAGATCTCGCGGCGCACCAGATTGCCCGGACCGCCGCCCATGCCGAAGAACGGCCGCCGCGAGCGATTGGCGAGCCAGAGCGGCAGGACCATGAAGGCCATCAGGGCAAGGTTCGGCATGAGGACGCGCTCCCAGAAACCGCGCGCCGCGAGACGCGGCAGCATCGAGAGCATGGCCAGCCCGCGCCGCTCGAGATAGGCGACGGCGGCGGCGACCGCATCGCGCTCGTACACGACGTCGGCGTCGACAAAGAGCAGCAGCTCGCCATGCGCGTGCGTCGAGCCGAGGTGCAGCGCGGCCGGCTTGCCGAGCCACCCGGCCGGCGGCTCCTGCCCGTCGACCACGACGAGGCGCGGATCGTCGAACCCGCGCAGGATCTCGCCCGTGTGGTCGGCGGAGCGATCGTTGACCACGATCACCTCGAGCGCCGGATAGCTCTGCGCCAGCAGCGCGGCCACCGTACGGCCGATGGTCCGCTCCTCATCCCGCGCCGGCACGATCACCGACACCAGCGGCGTCCGCTCCAGCGCCCGCACTCGCAGCCGCGGAACAGTCAACAAGTTGACGATCGTCCGCACGAGCGCGGCGAGCCAGAGGATGAGGAGCAGGAGTGAGGGCATGGGCGGAGTTCCTCGTAGTCCTCGCAACGAGGAACTACGAGGAACCGCTTCCTACGCTCCGGCGATGCCCGCGCGCCGCTGCGCTTCCACCGCGTAGGGCGAGTCGGGGAACTCGGTGGCGATGCGGCGGTAGGTCTCGCGCGACTTGGCGGTGTTGCCCTGCACCTCGTAGGCGTGCGCGAGGAGCGAGAGCAGCGAGTCGCCCGGCAGGGACGGCTCGGCCTTGGCCAGCTCGGCGTTGAGCTCGGTCGTCACCTGCGGCGCTTCTCCGCCGTCGATGCGCAGCAGATAGAGGCTGTAGCGCGCGGCGCCGACCAGCAGATGATCCTTGTGCTCGCCGACGAACTGCTCGAGATTCTTGCGGGCGGTGGCGGTGTCGCCTTTGGTCACGGCGATGCGTGCGATGTAGATGCCGGCCACGTCGGAGGCGTCGGTGCCGGAGTACTTCGCCTGCACGTCGCGGAAGAGCCGCTCGGCGGCGGCGGTGCGCTCGTCGGCGGTCTTGAAGTGCGGGCCGGTGGCCTTCGGCGGCTGACCCGGCTGATCGATCGGCGCGTCGACGGTGTCGATGGCGGCGGCCAGCGCTTCCTGCGCCGTCCGCTCGCGCGTGGTGCGATAGAAGTAAATGCCGTAGACGATCGCGGCGATGAGCACGGCCGCGCCCGCGATCATGGCGAGCACGCGCTGGTTGGCGCGGGCCCGCGTCGAGAGATGGCCGATCTCGTCGACGAACTTGTCGTGTCTGAGGTTGTGACGCTGCTGACGATCCATTGGGGAAAAATGCCTCCGTTGCGAAGAAAGCGGACTCTAAACGAGCAAACAGGAGCCGTCAACGTGCGCGGGACGCTGTACAATCCGGGGCACTGAAGTTGCAGACGGGCCTCACGCTTAAAAACGATCTCATCGAGTCCGGGAGCACCATGACCGCGCGGCGCGCGTTATCGGCCATCATCGTCGTTCTCTTCACCGCCAGCAGCTACGCCGGCACGGCGACGCCGGCGCGCCGCGACGTGCCCGTCGGGCCGACGGCGACGGTGCTCTGCTACCACATCGTCGAAGCGCCTGCCGCACCGCGCATGCACATCGACCGCGAGACGTTCCGCCAGCATCTCCGCTACCTGGAGATGACCGGCTACAACGTGATCCCGCTGCGTCACCTCTATGAATATGTGACCGGCAAGCGCGCCTCGATCCCGAACAACGCCGTGGTCATCACCATCGACGACGGCTGGCGCAGCACCTACACGGAAGCATTTCCGGAACTGCAGAAACGCGGATTTCCGTTCACGGTCTTCATTTATCCGAAGATCATCGGGCAGACCGCGAACGCGCTGACGTGGAAGCAAATTAAGGAGATGTCCGACGCCGGCGTCGACATCCAGAGCCATTCGCTCTCCCATCCCTATCTCACCAAGCGCCGTCACGCGTCGCTCGGCGACGAGGCGTACGGCGAGTGGCTGCACCGCGAGCTCGTCGAGAGCAAGCGGCTGCTCGAGAAGGAGACCGGCAAGCCGGTGTCGTTCATCGCCTATCCCTACGGCGATTACGACGACCGCGTGGCCAAGCAGGCCGCCACGGCCGGCTACACCGCCGCGCTCACCTGCGATTTCGGACGCGTCCGCCGCGGCAGCGATCCGCTGCGCATGAAGCGTTTCGTGATCGACGACAAGATGGATTTCGCCGCCTTCCGCCACTACCTCGGCGCGAATCCGCTGCAAATCGCGGACGTGACGCCCGCGCCGACGAAGGCAGTCGATCCCGGCGTCACGGTGATTTCCGCGAAGATCCCGAATTTCCAGTCGCTCGATCCGAAGTCGGTCGGCATGGCGCTGCTCAGCCTCGGCGCGATGACGCCGTACTCGTACGACGCGCGCAACGGCTCGGTCACGCTGGTCCTGCGCGACGCGCTCAGCTCGCTCAAGTCGCGCTATCACCGCGCCATCGTCTGGGGTACGGATCTCAAGACCGGCAAGCGCGTCGAAGCGTCGTGGGTCCTGCAGCTCCCGGCTCCGCCGAAGCCCGCGCCCGCCGCACCGCCGCCCGGCACGCCCGCCGCCGCACCCGGAGGCGCGCCGGCCGCCGTCGCACCTGCCGCGGCGCGCGTGTCCGCGCCCGCACCCGCGACGCCGGCGCACGTCGCCGCCGCGGCAGTGCCGAGCGGCTCGCCGAAGAAGTAGCTGGGGGACGACCAGAGGCCTCCGGCGGCCGGGGCCACGGGCCCCGGACCCCGTCTGTTGGCCTAGCCTCCGCGACACTGCCTTCCAAGCTCGCGACACTGTGTCGCGGAGGCT
>DASVQE010000100.1:0-33266 GCA_036389275.1 Thermoanaerobaculia bacterium | reverse complement strand
GAGCGGACGCGATAGACCTCGTAGTGATCGATGTCGGGCGCGTCGGTGTTCCACGTCGCGGTCGGGACGGTCGAGCCAGCGCCGGAGCCGACGGTCGTGCAGAGCGCCGTGTTCAACGCCTGCGTGTTCGTGGTGACCGGTTCCCAGGTGACTTCGAGGGCGAGCGCGTCGATGTGCACTTCCTGCTCGGCGTTCACGTTCGCCGGCGCGCTCGGAATGCTCTGCGCGGCGTTGCTCGACGTCGCCGTTGCGGTCGAGGTGTAGGCGCCGTCGCCGCCGACGCCGGTGCCGGCAACCTGGAAGTTGAAGGCGCGCAGCTCGGTGTCGGGCTGCTTGTAGTTGTATTCGAGGTCGTCGACGGTGATGTATTGATCGACGGCGGCGGCGGTCGATCCGGCCGCCGCGGTGACGTGGATCTTGTAGGTGGTGACGTTCGACGTCGACGACGCCGGCCAGCTCAGATGGAAGTAGTAGCAGTGGCCGGTGCAGACGGTGAGCGAGGCCGGCGCGGTGATCGACGTCGACGGCGCGAACTGATGCTTCTTCCCTTTCACGCCGAGGTTCGGCGCCAGGATGTGCTCGGAGAGCGAGAACTTCCGGTAGTGCTTCGTCGCCGTGCCTTCCGCAGGCGAGTAGACGGTGGTGTCGGTGTACTGCGAGTCGGGGCGATCGGACATGCCGATCAGGTTCACGTCGAACTTGCGGATGGTGCCGCGCGTGGTGCGGTCGGCGTTGCTGGTGCCGTCGTCCGAACCCGGCGGCGTGGTGATCGTGGCGTTCGAGGAGTTGTAGTAGGTGAAGGAGAGGCGGAAGACGTTCTCGGCGATGACGTCGTACTGCGCCGTGCCGCTGGCATCGAAGGTGACGCGCACGAGCTGGTACGGAGGACTGGTCTGGCCGGGCAGGTCGGTCGCCGCCACTTTCACCGTCTTCGATTCTTCGTTGGCGATGGTCGTGCCGCTGAGCGTCGCGTCGCGCGGCGCGCTGAAGTCCGCCTTGATGGTGAGGGTGATGGTGTTCGGGTCGGTCGCGCCAACCGGTTTGCGCAGCACGTAGCCGACGATCTCGTCATTGCCGGTGGTGACGATGTCGTGGACGTTGTCGCTCGCCTCGAGCGTCGTCGGCGCGCCTTCGGCGGTGCGCTCGCGGTGGTTGTCGTAGTCGCCGCGCACGAAGATGGCCGACTGCCACGCGCCTTCCACCTGCTCGTCCGGCAGGCTGGCGGAGCCGAGGGTGTTGTAGTTCGCGCCGGCGTCGCGCAGCGTCTCCATCATCCGGTCCATGGCGAAGCGCGTGTTCTGCTGCTGGATGGTGGCGGAGTCGGTGGCGAGGTAGGCGCGGTTGGCGGCCGTGTAGAGCGTCAGCGCCGCGATGAAGACGATCGCGAAAATGGCCACGGCCACCAGCGTCTCGGCGAGCGTCATGCCGCGTTCGGAGTTGCGGGCGTTGCGGACTGCGCTTGATTGCATCGGCGTTTCTTCCTCAGGGATTGTTCGTGCGGAGATTGAGCGCCTGCAGCCGCACCGAACGGGAACGGGTGCCCCATTCGAACCAGCTCAGGTTGGCGTCGATGCGGATCATCGCGCAGTTGGCGAAGGTGCGGCCCGACGGCAGCGCGGTCATGGTCACGGTGAGCGTCGACGGTTTGGTGGACGACGACGGCAGGTTGGTGTCGCGCAGCAGCCGGCGCCATTCGTTGCGCGTGGTGACGGCGGTGTCCGATCCCGACTCGGCCGCCGCGGTGACGAAGCTGTCGAGCGTCGTGCCGGTGCCGTTCTTGGTCTTCGTCCACGTCACCGTGGCCGTCGATGCGGTGCTGGCGGCGCCGAGGAGATCCTGCGGCTGCAGGATGTTCGCGCGCTCCATCACCGACTGCACGACGGTGATGGCTTGGGTCATCTGCTTGCCGCCGTACGCGCGCCGCACGCTGGCCGAGACGAGCCCGAACAGCGCGAGCAGGATCACGGCCATCAGCGCGGTCGCGACCAGCACCTCGGCGAGGCTGAAGCCTCGCTCGATTCGTTTCGTGTCGATCGCCGTTTCGTTCGCGGTGTCGATCGTTGCTTCGCTCATGGGCGCGCTCCTTGTGCGAGCCGTGCGCCAGCGGGCTTCGATCGCGATAAACGCAGCGGCGCGTTACAGTTAGCTGGTGATGTCGCTCGGTGACTGGTCCGGCCTCTTCGCGGGACTGTTACATTTTGTACCACATCACGGGAAGAATTCGATGGTCACGGCGGCGCCTTCGCCCGGCGCGCCGTCGAGGTTCAGCGTGGCGCCGTGATGCAACGCGATCTTGCGCGCGAGTGGCAGGCCGAGGCCGAAGCCGTGCGATTTCTGCGACTGGAACGGCAGCAGGAGCGTGGCCGCGGCGGCGGGATCGAGGCCGATGCCGTTGTCGCGAATGACCACCAGCGGATGCGGCTCGGCGCGCGTCGATGCTGCGATGGTGCCGCCGCCGTCGGGATGCTGCTGGCGCACGGCGTCGACGGCGTTGCGCAGGATGTTGTCGAGCATCCGCTCGAGGAGCTCGCGGTCGCCGTGCACTTCGACCGCTGCTTCGACGTTCGTGGTGAAGGCGATGTCGCGCGCTTCCTCGGCGGTGCGCGCGACCACTTCGCGGAGCAGCTCGTCGAGGCGCAGCCGCTGCGCGCGGATCGTCAGCGGCCGCGCGAAGTTGAGCAACGCGTCGACGGCGGCGGAGAGCCGCTGCGCTTCGCTCGCGGCGTTGCGGATCTTCGCCACCGCTTCCGGCGTCGCGCTCCGCTCGGCGAGACGGAGGTAG
Source organism: Thermoanaerobaculia bacterium (assembly GCA_036389275.1). GTDB lineage: Bacteria > Acidobacteriota > Thermoanaerobaculia > Gp7-AA8 > Gp7-AA8 > QHVT01. The sequence goes on along the minus strand of DASVQE010000100.1, from coordinate 30,484 downwards.
CCGAGGATGGTGAAGAGCGAGTTGCGGAACTCGTGGGCGATGCCGGCCGACATCTGTCCCAGACCGATCAGGTTCTCGAGATCGCGCAGCCGTCCTTCCATCGCCCGGAAGGTGCTCAGGTCGGTGAAGAGCGCGAAGAGGCCGAGGAACACTTCGCCTTCGAAGAGCGGCACGGTGGTGACGCCGACGAGCGACTCGGAGCCCGCGAGCAGCACTTCGCGGCGCGTGAAGCCGACGCGCGCGCCGAGCGAGCTGCGGACGAGGTCCGCGAACGGCGCCGGCAGCTCGTCGAGCGCGAGCCCGCGCTCGGCCGCGTCACCGGCGACGCCGAGGATGGCCCGGCCGGCGTCGTTGATGGCCACGACGCTGCCGTGCGCGTCGACGGCGACGAAGCCGGAGCTGAAGCTGCGGTGGATCGCGCCGGCTAGCTCGCGGATGTCTGGCGCGCGCGACGACGCCGCGTCGCGCAGTTGCTCGATCTCATTCGACTGCCGCTGGATCCGCTCGACCGCCTCGCGGAACGACTGCACGAGATAGCGCGCGTCGTCGTCGCCCGGCTGCGGCCCGCCGAGCTGCGAGGCATGGGCGAGCATGTCTTCGAGCGGCCGGACAAACTTCGGTACGTAGAGGATCAGCAGCAGCAGTCCGGAGATGGTGGCCATCGTCGCCAGCGCCGCCACGATCAGCGCCGAGCGCCGCCCGCCCATCCAGCCGGAGACGTCGAAGTAGCAGAGGATCGTGCCGCCGGGCAGCGGACGGGCGAGCACTTCGGCCGAGCGCACCAGCGTGCCGGCGGAGGCGTAGAGATCGTCGCCGCGGTAGACCTCGACGCGGGCGATGCCACTCTCGGCGCGCAGCAGCTCGAGTCGTGCGCCGAGGTCGCGCTGCGAGATGGTGTTGGCGAGCGGCGCGATGGTCGCGCGCGCGGTGTCGGCGGTGGCGGCCAGACGGTCCATGCGCAGGATCGAGACGGCCAGCGCGAGCAGCGTCACGATCAGCGTGCCGAGGAACACGATCAGCGCGCCGATCAACGTGCGGATCTCGCGCTGCAACGGTCGCGCATTCGGCACCGCCATCGCCGCGAGTGTACGTCAGTAGTAGACGACGCCCGGCAGCAGAAGCTGTTCGATGGCGCGGCCGAAGAAGAGGATCACCAGCGCGGCCAGGCCGAGGAAGACGCCGAACGGCAACGCCACGCGCATCCCGTGCTCGCTGCGCATGGCCACGAGCACGCCGGTCAGCGCGCCGACGACGCTGGCGATGAGCAGCAGCGGGAAGAGCGGTTCCCAGCCGAAGATCGCGCCGAGCATGGCCATCATCTTCACGTCGCCGAGTCCCATCCCTTCGACTTTGCGCACGAGCTTGTAGGTGAGGCCGATGGCCAGCAGCACGCCGGCGCCGGCGGCGGCGCCGAGGAGCGACTCGAGGAGTGTGGAGGAGAGCGTGAGCTCGGGATGCAGCGCGCCGAAGTGCAGCGCGCCGATGGCGAGGCCGACGACGATGCCCGGAAGGTCGATGACGTCGGGCAGGATCTGGATCTCGAGGTCGATGTAGATCAGGGCGATGAGCATCGAGGCGATGGCCGCCACGGCGGCGAAGGCAGGCGAGAGGCCGGTGCGCTGGAAGATGGCCACGTAGAAGAGGGCGTTGGCCAGCTCGACGAGCGGATAGCGCGCGCTGATCGGGCCGCGGCAGTCGCGGCAACGGCCGCCGAGCCAGAGCCAGGCCAGGATGGGGACGTTGTCCCACGGCCGGATGCGCGCCGAGCAGTGCGGACAACGGCTCGGCGGAAAGACCACCGATTCCTCGCGCGGATAGCGGTGGATGACGACGTTCAGAAAGCTCCCGACGATCGCGCCCATCGCGAACGCCGCCGCTGCAAAGAACCACGCCATCGCCGTCGGATTGTACGTGCAATGCCCGCGCACCCGACGGTGTTATCGTGCGCGCTCACCACCCGGAGGCGAATGGGGTCTGGTGGCTCCCGCGGTCTTCAAAACCGTTGTTTCGGCGCGGAAGCGTCGAAAGGTTGGTTCGATTCCGACACGCCTCCGCCAATACTTTTTCCGCGCGTTCGCGCGCCGCGTCACTTCCGCGGCGGATCGGTGAGGAAGCCCACCTTTTGCGCGCCGCCGGCGTGCGCGGCGTCCATCGCCGCGACGGCGCGGTCGAAGGCGAGCGCGTCCTCCGAGTTGATGAACACGACGCGCTGGTCGGGTGGGCGCGAGACCATCTGCCGGGCGATGGCGTCGCGCAATGCGTCCACGGACACCATCTTCAGCGAGTTCAGATAGGTGCCGTCGCTCTTGACCGTGATCACGAGCTGATTCTGGGTCGTTCGCGGCGGCGGCGCCGTCATCTCCACCTTCGGCGGGACTTCCACGTCGAGGCCCATCTGCAGGATCGGCGTGGCCACCATGAAGATGATCAGGAGCACGAGCACCACGTCGACGAGCGGCGTGATGTTGATCTCCGAGCGCGTGCCGCCGCTGCTGCTGCCGCCGAACGCCATCGCTACATCCTTCCCTGCGCCATCTGCGCGCCCGCCTGCTGCTTCTCGGTCATGATCGCGACGCCGCGAAAGTCCGCCTCGTTCGCCGCGCGCATCACCAGCCGCACTTTGCCGAAGTTGATTCGCTTGTCGGCCTTGAGCAGGATCGCGCGCGACTGGTCCTTCTGATGCTCCGCGCGCAGGTACCTGGCCAGGTCCTTGTCGGGGATCCAGTTCTGTCCGACGAAGATCGAGCCGTCGCTCTTGACCGAGACGATCAGATCGCTCTGATCGCCCGGCTTCTTCTCCGCGTGCGGACCTTTCGGCAGCAGCACGTCGACGCCCTGCTGCAGCATCGGCGTGACGACCATGAAGATGATGAGCAGCACGAGGCAGACATCGACGAGCGGCGTGACGTTGATGTCACCCTTGACTTCGTCGGGACTGCCACCGCCGGCGCCGAATGCCATCGCGTCCTCCGCTACCGTGCGCGCGCGCGCGCTTCGTTCTTGATGAAGTAGTCGATCAGTTGCGACGATGAATTCGACATCTCCACCTGGAACCGCTCTACCTTGTTCAGGAAGTAGTTGTACATCCAGACCGCCGGCACGGCCACGAAGAGGCCGAGCGCGGTCGTGGCCAGCGCCTCGGCGATACCGGCCGATACCGCGCCGAGTCCGCCCGAGCCGGAGATGGCCATGCCGCGGAAGGCGTTGATGATGCCGATGACCGTGCCGAACAGTCCGACGAACGGCGCGGTCGTGGAGATGGTGGCGAGATTGCCGAGACCTTTCTTCATCTCCGCCGTGGTCATCAGCGTCTCACGCTCGATGGCGCGCTTGCCCGACTCGACGACGTCGAAGTCCTCGGGCAACTCCTGCGCGGTGGTCTGGTACTGAAACTCCGTCAGCCCGGCCGAGAGCACGCGCGCGAGATGGCTGTGGCGGAAGCGCTTGTCCTTGGTGAAGGTGATCGCTTCGCCGAGCTTGTGCTCGCGCAGCAGCGGCGTCACGCCGAGGGCCACCTGCAGCGACTCTTTCTTGGCGCGCTGGAAGCGCCAGAGGCGCTCGACGGCGATGGTCAGCGACCACACCGACATGAGCAGCAGCACCACGGCCACGCCTTTCCCGAGCGCCGTCATCGAATTCCACATCCCCAGGAGACTGAAACTGGCGTCCATGCCTTCCATGAATGACTTCTCCTCTCCCGTCTACGAATTGAGCTGGAAGTTGATCGTGAGGTTGTAATAGACCGGCACCGGCTGGCCGTTGAGGGTGCCCGGGCTGAATTTCCACTGGCGTAGCGCGTTGAGCGCGGTCTCGTCGAGGCCCATGCCGAGGCCTTTGATGATGCGGGCGTCGGTGACGTTGCCCTGGCGGTCGATGACGGCTTCGATGATGACGAAGCCCTGCAGCCGCGCGCGGCGGGCGATGTCGGTGTACATCGGATCGACGCGGCGTTTGATGGTCGGCGCTTTGACGTTGCCGCCGACGCGTACCGGCGCGTCGGGCTGGCCGCCGATCTGGCCGCCGACTTGTCCGCCGAGCTGTCCGCCGATCACACCGCCGACCGTTCCGCCGACGACTCCACCGACCACGCCGCCTTTCACGCCACCCACCACACCGCCTTCGACGCCGGCGTCGGCGTCTTCGTCATCGCGACCGGCGCTTTCATCGACTTCCGGGATCTCGTCCGGCACTTCGGTCGGCTGGCGGAACGTCTCGCGCGGCGTCTCCTCGCGCGGCGTCTCGACTTTCGGGCGCGTCGGCGTCGAGCTGGCGTGCGAGGCGGCGGGCGGCGGAGGAGGCGGTGGCGGCGGCGGTGCGGAGGCGACGATGAAGGCGTTGATCGGCTTCTCGATGACCTCGGGATTTTCCTTGACGTAGTAACCGGCGGCGACGATCGCCCCGACGACGCCGAGGTGGATGATTGCCGAGATGACGGCCGTAATCCAGCCGCCCTTCTTCTTGTCCTTGCCCGCGGACTCGATCAAGACGTCGTCGAACATCGCGCCACCTCTGTCTCGTGAGAGCAAACAGGCTGTGCTGAAGCGGTGCCAACCTGTCTGCAGAGGTTCGACGCCTGGCGTCGACGGAAAGAAACCGGACGCGGCGCGCCGCGGTCAGAGCGGCCGTCGCTCGACGATCGTGGCGGCGCTCGGGTGGTCGTGGGTGATGTCGAAGACCGTCACGTTGCTGCTGATCTTGTTCACGCCGGTGTACGTGCCGCTGGTCACGAAGCGGTAGGGCGCCGTGCCGGCGACGATCGACTGGAAGATCATGTTGGCGGTGTAGGGAATCGCGCACTTGCCGTACTGCACGACGACCTGGTAGCGGTAGCGCTTTCCGGGCGGAACGTTGAAGGTGATTTGCTGCTGGTCGACGAGCGTTTTCGTCTCGGTGTTCTGGTCCGTGTAGGAGAGCGTCGACGAGGTCGACTCCTCGAAAGATCCGGAGGCATTGACCTCGAAGACTTTCTCGATGCCGCCTTTGATGCCGAAGGTCTGCGTGTACTTGCGACCGGTGGTGTCGCTGGTCGAGTTGGTGATGCTGCGCGAGATGGTGATGGTGCGCGAGAGCGTCTGGCTGCCGGTCAGCGGGACCGCGCCGTCGCGGTTGTCCTGGACGAGACTCGCGCCGATCTCCATGCGCAGATTGAGATCGGTGAGCGCGTGCTGCATGTCGTAGTGGACCGACTCGGTCGTGACTTCGCCGAGCTCCTGGATCAGCCGCCATTTCTCGTTGTCGGCGCCGCCGTCCCACTTGAACATGCCGACGGTTCCGTTGGGATCAGAGGCGTAGACGTTGATTTTCTGCTCCCAGTCACTGAGCTTGTTGATCCCGCTCCAGTTGGCGCCGAGGTTTTCGAGGCGGAAGCATTGGCCATCGTCGGACGGCGCCAGATGGGCGAGCGTGAGCGCCTGGTCGTGCGCCGTGAGGTACAGGCCGCTCTTCACATGCTGGAGCGTGGCGCCGCCGCGCGGATCGGGGTGCGCGGTCCAGAGGAAATCGATCGAGCCATCCAGCCGCCGGAGCCGCAGCCGCGGCGCAATGGCGCTGTCGTCGGCGGTGAGAGCCCAGTTCGAAAATCCGATCTTGGATTCGATGTAGAACGGTTTGGCCGGCCACTCGATCTCGTTCGACATCCGAAAAAGATCGGCACGCGCGGCGCGCCGGGCAAGCGACAGTTTTTTCAGCGCGCGTCGGCCGAGGTGACCATCGCCGAGAGGTCGTTCCCGCGCGCGGTGCTGGCAAAGTAGCCGAAGAACTCGGACGGCCGGCCGGCGGTGGTGACGCGCACGTGCTGCCGCACGAAAGCGGCCAGCGGCGCGAGGGAGCGCGGCGCGTCGGAGTAGAGCGGCTCGAGACTCACGATCGCGCCACTGGCGTCGGTGACGCCGCGAAAGAAGCCGCTCGTTCCCGCCGCGGCAGGGTCGCCGAGGTGACGCTCGTCGATGACGAGCCGCGGCCGCACCGGCGAACGCGCGCCGAAGGAGTAGAGCACGCGCTCCGGCGCGACGCGCGCGGACGCCGGACGCGTATCGGCTTCGACCTGCGCGTGCATCTCGCTGTTGTAGTCGCCGACGAATCGCTCGAGCGCCGCCGCGGCCGCGGAAGGCGAAGCGGAGGCGAGCACCCGCACGTCGCTCGCGCGCAGCGTGCCGCCGGGGACGGGAGGATGTTCGAGGATGGCCCACTGGAAGCCGGCGGCATCGCGCGTGGTGTCGTGCGAGAGGACCACGGGACCGGCGCCGAGCGGCGGGCGTTTGCGCACGCATTCGCCGGCGATCGTCGCCGCCTCGCAGTCGGGACCCGAGAAGATCTTGCAGTTATACGAGCAGCCGGAGCCCCAGCAGGCGACGCCGCACTCGTAGCTGTCGATGCTGCAGCCGCCGATGCAGCCTGCGGCGTCGGCACATTCCTGGATGCAGTCGCCGGCGTAGAGAGCGGTTGTCGCGAGGAGAAGCACCACCATGAGGACGACGGCCGGTCGGGTCATCCTTGCAGTTTAACGTCTTTCCGGTTTGATGGCAATCCGTCACTAATGAGCTACTTCCTCACCCTCACTGCCGCATCCATCCGATGCCGTCCTTCCGGCCAGGTCTTCAGGAAGGCGCGCCACATCGCGGGTGTATCGGTGGCGGTGGCGAGCTCAAAGTCGGCGGCTTCCTGGCGGCATTGGCGGGCTTCGGGGAGGCGCGGCGAGGTCGGGTGGGCGGCGAGGTAGGTGTCCCAGGCGGCGGCGGTGCCGGCTTCCCAGGCGGCGTCGAAGTCGCGGGGCTCGGAGGCGCGGTCGAGACGCGCGCGCGCGGCTTCGAGCGCGGCGGCCACTTCGCGGCGGCGCTCGTCATCGCGCATGCGCGCGAGCAACGCGTCGGCGCGGGCGAGGTCATTCGCGTCGATGGCCGCGAGCGCGGCCTGCGCGTTCGCCACGTCTTCCCAACGCGCGGCCAGCCGCGCTGCTTCGTCGCGCCGCGGCGAGTCGCGATAGTCGCTGATGAACTGCGTCGCCGCGCGCGGATCCTTCGACGCCAGCACCGCCGCGAACGCCGCATCCTCGAGCGCCGAAAGCCGCGCGTGCGCCTCCGGCGCGTGCGCGCCGGTGGGATGGGCCATCAGGTACAACTGCCACGCGGCGGGCGTGTCGACTTTGCGGGCATGCTCGAACTCCTCACGCTCCGCCGCCTGCCGCAGCAGGCGTTGCGCATCCTTCACCAGCGTTCCCTCGGGGTAGGCGCGCACGAACTCCTGTAACGCCGCCCGTCCGCCGTCGCGCGCCTGCTCGAAGGCCACCGCCTCGCGCCGGTTCCGCTCCGCGCGCGCGGCGCGCTTGCCGTCGGGATAGTGCTCGAGGAACTTCGCCCACGCCGCGGCGCTCTTGCCTTTCGTCGCCTCGCGGAACGCCTCCTCTTCCTTCGCGCGGGCCAGCTCGCGGCGCGTGCGCGCCTCATCCGCGTGATGGTCGTCGCCCCACGTTTCGAGATATGCATCCCACGCGTCCTCCGAGTCAGCAGCGGCGGAGGTCTCGAAGGCGAGACGTTCCGCCACGATGCGCTTCGCCTCCTCGGCGTGCGTCGAGTTCGGATAGCGCGCGAGAAAGTCGCGCATGGCCACATACGAGTCGGCCGTCTTCGCCTGCTGGAACGCGTCGCCGGCCAGCCGCTGCCGAATTGCGGAAAGACGGATCTCCGCCTCGAGGTGATGACGTCCATCCGGCCATGCGGCAAGAAACTCGCGCACGACCGTATCGGAGTCGGAGCCGGCGGCGCGCTCGAAGGCCACCGCCTCCTCGAGGAGCTGCTGCGCGCGCGCCGCATGTTGCGAGCGCGGATACGCGGCGATGAATGCGCGCCACGCCGCCGCCCGCCCGTCCTCCCATGCGCGCTGAAACTCCGCCTCGGCCGCGAGCTCCTGCGACGGCGTATCGGCGATGGTGGCCTCGTTCGCCGCGAGCGCCGCCAGCGACACCGCCACGGTCTTGTCGGGCAGCACCTCCTGCCTGCCGCGCCGCAGCCGCGCCACGTCGTCGCGCGAGAGCGACCCGGCCGCCGCGGAGAGAAACGGCTCGATGGCCGCGGCCATCTCGCGCGCGTCGCGGTAGCGGCGGTTGCGGTCTTTCTCGAGCGCGCGCCGGATGACCGCCTCGAGCGGCTGCGGCAACTCGACGCCGGGGCGCGCCTTCGCGAACGGCGGCGGCTCCTGGGTGAGGTGCTTCATGATGTAGCCGTGCGGCGTTTCGCTGGCGAACGGCGGCACGCCGAGGAGCATCTCGTAGAGGACGACGCCGAGGCAGTAGAGATCGGCGCGGCCGTCGACCTGCTCGCCGTCCTCGAGCGCGCCGAGCTGCTCGGGCGACATGTACTTCGGATTGCCGATTAGCACGCCGACCTGCGTGGTGTCGGCGGACGAGGCGGTGTTGACGTCCTTGGCGATGCCGAGGTCGATGATCTTCGCGGTCAGGCGATCGTCGGCATCGTAGGAGAGCATCACGTTGTCGGGTGAGATGTCGCGATGCAGCAGGCCGCGGCGATGGATGTGATCGAGCCCGGAGAGCACCTGCACCGCGACGTCGGCGGCGAGCGGCACGGCGAACGGACCGTGCGCGGCCGACCACTGGCGCAGCGTGGTGCCGTCGATGAACTCCGTCACCATGTAGTTGCCGCCGTCGCCGACGAAGAAGTCGTGCACGACGGCGATGTTCGGGTGATGGATCTGCGTGGCCAGCCGCGCCTCGCGGAGGAAGCGCATGCGGTAGACCTCGTCGGCGAGCAGCCCCTGCTTCATCACCTTGATGCAGCGGTAGGCGTTCAGATGCAGATGGCGGGCTTTGAAGACCTCGCCCATGCCGCCGGCGCCGATGCGCGCCAGGATCTCGTACTTGCCGTCGAGGACCGTTCCCGGCCCGAGCGCGCTGTCGCTGGGCATCGCAGTGTTCCCTTACGGTGAGGGACCAGCATAACGCAGCCACGCGTCGATGAGCGCGCGCGAGATGGAGACGGGGCCGGAGAGCGGCACGTTCTGTTCGACGATTTCTTCGCGCGTGAACCAGCGCGCGTCGGCCAGTTCCTCCGGATCGACGCGGATCTCGGCGGTGGCGGCGACGACGCGGAAGCCGACCATCAGCGACGACGGCAGCGGCCACGGCTGCGAGCCGAAGTAGGTGACGGACGCGGCGACGACGCCGGTCTCCTCGAGCACTTCGCGCGCGACCGCTGCTTCGAGCGTCTCGCCCGGCTCGACGAAGCCGGCCAGCGTCGACCAGCGGTTGGAGTAGGCGTGATGCCGCGCCAGGAGCGCGCGCTCGCCGAGGGTGACCAGCATGATCACGGCCGGATCGAGCCGCGGGAAGGTCTCCATGCCGCACTGCGCGCAACTGCGCACGAAGCCGCCGCGCGCGTTCGTCAGCGCCGTGCCGCAGGCGCCGCAGAACTTTGCCCGCGCGTCCCATTCGAGGAGCGCCTTCGCCAGCGAGAGGACCTCGACCTGGTCGCGCGCGAGCGCCGCGGCGGCCGCGCGAAAGTCGACGGCGCCGGCGCCGGGATCGCCGCGCAGGAGAAAGAGCGGCGCGCCGTCGAGGCGGCCGAGAAAGGCCAGCGGCTCGGCGTCGACGGCGACGGTGGTCAGTGAATCGTTGTGCACCGCGAACGCGCTGCCGTCGCTGACGATGGCCCGCGCGTTCGCGTCGAGCAGCTCCTGCGCGTGAACGCGCTCGTGCGCGGCGCGGTCGAACATCAGCCGCGCCGCTTCCAGAGACCCTGCGACGGGATGCGCAGCGCGCGATTGAATTTGCTGGAGGCGTTTTCCCAGGCGATGGTCTCGGTGAGCTCGACCAGCGCGTCGTCGCCGAATTCCGCGCGCAGCCGCTCGAACAGCTCGTCGCTCACTTCGCGTCCGGTGATGGTCATCGCGTCGGCGTATTCGAGCGCGAGCCGCTCGCGCGGAGTGAAGAGCGACGGGTCGACCTCGGGCGTGCTCAGTGCGTCGAGCTTCTCGTCGCTGACCCCGTTCTCGCTGCCGACCGCAGCGTTGATGTCCTGTCAGAAGACGCAGCCGTTGTGGTACGCGACGCGCCGGTTGACCATGGCCACCAGCGCCGCGTCGAGCAGCCCCGACTCGTCGAGCCCGGCCCACATCGCCCGCGCGCCGCGGTAGATCGACGGCCGCCGCGCATAGACCAGATGATTGAGCAGCGGCGCGCCCCAGCGCTTCGTCTGCGCCTCGAAAATTTTCCGGAGTTGCGGTTCTGCGTCGATCGGGATGGGTGGAATTCGGGACATCACTTCAGCTCCGGCGGCACGCGCCGCTTCGTCGCTTGTTCGAACGCGTAGGCGAGGCGGAGCAGTGTCGGCTCGCTGCAGGCCATGCCGGTGAAGCTGACGCCGAAGGGTGCGGGCTTCGCCGCGAATTTTTCGGGAAACGCCGGCGTCGGCGCGTTGGGGATCGTGGCGAACGGCACCATCACCGTCGGGTAGCCGGGACGCGCGGCGATCGAGGCGCCGAGCGGGCCGGGGAAGAGCAGCGCGTCGAGGTTCTGCGACTTCATGGCCGCGTCGATGCCGCTGGTGGCAGTGAGGCGGAGATCGTTGGCGCGATCGGATTCGTAGCGCGCGCGGAACAGCTCGAGATCCATGGCGTCGGAGATGTCGAGCAGCGCCTGGCCGTACTTGATCGCGCCGAGCTTCTGATGGGCGTTGTTCCACTGCCGCAATTCGGTCAACGTCTTGACCGGTGCGGCGTCGCCGAGGGATTTGAGCCAGGAGTTGAAATCGCGCTCCATGCCGTAGGCGAGGACGATGGAGCACTTGCGCTCCTTCACTTCATCCATCGACGTGCAGACGCCCCAGTTGAGCAGGCTCCCGTCGGCGAGACTCGGGATCTCCACCGGATCGACGATCACCGCGCCTTGCGCTTTGAGCACGTCGATGGCGTCGCTCATCACCTTCGACATCTCCGGCGTCAGTCCGCCGCGCGGCTTGGCGTCCTTCTCGGCGCCGGGCGGCGTGAACTTGTCGTAGTAGAAGGCGCGCGGAATGCCGATGCGCGCGCCCTTCAAACCATCCTTTTTGAGGTACTGCGTGTAGTCGCGGTTCGGCGTGCAGCGCGACGTGGCGGGATCGTGAGCGTCGGGGTTGCCCGACTCCAGCGCGCCGAGGAGGATGGCCGCGTCGGTGACGGACTTCGCCATCGGACCGGGCGTGTCCTGATCGGCGGTGATGGGGATGACGCCGTAGCGGCTGACGCGGCCGACGGTCGGCTTCACCGCGGCGAGCATGTTCGCGTTGGCCGGGCTGAGGATCGAGCCGGAGGTCTCGGTGCCGACGTTGGCCGCCCAGAAATTCGCGGCGGTGCCGGCGCCGGAGCTCGAGCCGCCGGTGTTGAGCGCGGGACGGCCGTCGGCGGTGTCGGTGCGCGGATCGCGGCGCGGATCGTACGGGTTGTAGCCGTAGCCGTTCAGCGCGTTGTAGTTGTTCGGCATGGCCGGATTCGAGGCCACCCAGTTGGCGAGCTCGGTGAGCTGCGTCTTGGCCAGGATGATCGCGCCGGCGTCGCGCAGGTTCTTCGTGATGGTGGCTTCGTACGGCGGCACGAGTCCTTCAAAGGCGAGCGCGCCGCCGGTGGTCGGCATGTCGGTGGTGTGGATGTTGTCCTTGAGCGCGATCGGAATGCCGTGCAGCGGTCCGCGCACTTTGCCGGCCGCGCGCTCGCGATCGCGCGCGTCCGCTTCCTCGAGCGCTTTCGGATTGACGGTGATGACCGCGTGCAGCTTCGCGTCGTAGGTGGCGATGCGGGTGAGGTACTGCAGCACGAGCTCGCGCGAAGTGACGCGGCCGTCGCGCAGCGCCGCCTGCATGTCCGGGATGGACGCTTCGACGACGTTGAAGGGCGCTGGCTTTTTCGGGGCGGCGACGGCGGAGAAGGCGATGATCGCGAGGACGACGATGCGCTTCATGCGCGCATTCTAATGACGAACGCTGCGCCGCCGCGTGACCAGGACGAGCGCGTCGTGCGCGGACGTCGTGCTGAAGCCCTGCACCGGGCCGCCGGCCGGAATGTGGATGCGCTCGCCGATCGTCGCCGCGGCGATACCGTGACGCGGGTGCGGCATCGGCGTCTCGAGGCGCCACGTGCCGCGGTCGACGTCGTAGGAGGCGGTGTCGGCGTAGACGCCGGTCGGCGTCGACGGATTCCCTTCGCCGCCGAAGATGTAGATGCGCCGGCCGAGCACCGCCGCGGCGAGTCCGCTGCCGCCGGCCGGCAGCGGCGGCAGGATCGTCCAGCGATTCGTGGCCGGGTCGTAGCGTTCGAACGCGTTCGTGTTGCCGTTGTTGCGGCCGCCGGCGACGTAGAGCAATCCATCGATGGTGACGGCGGCGAGATGCTCGCGCGCGGTCGGCATCTGCGCGAGCGTGGTCCACGCATCGAGCGCCGGATCGTAGACGGTGAGCTCGCGTCCCGTGCCCGGCACGCCGCCGACCGCGTAGATCTTTCCGCCAATCGCTACCGCTGCCAGCGCGCCGCGCGCCGAAGGAAGCGGTGCGACGCTGCTCCAGGTGCCGCTGTCCAGGTCATAGCGGAAGACGCTGCGCTGCGGGTCGAAGGAGAAGGTCTCGTAGCCGCCGACGATGTAGATCGCGTCGCCGAGTGCGACGGCCGGCGCGTGATGCCGCGGCCGCGGCAGCGGCGCGATGAAGCGCCACGAATTCGTGGCCGGGTCGTACTCCTCGACGCTGTCGAGTACGGAGGCGTCGGTGGCGAATCCGCCCGCGAGATAGAGCTTGCCGCGCGCGCTGGTGACGCCTACTTCCTGCCGCGGCACGAGGACCGGCGCGAGCTCGATCCACTGCGCCGCATGCGCGGAGAACGCGACGAAGAGTGCGAACAGCGATCGCGACAGAGCGCGCATGCCTCAAGTCCCATGCGGATGGCGTTCCGGCGGCGCGAGGAACGCCGTCGGCTGGCCCCAACGCGTCACGCGGCCGGGGCGGCGCTCGCGCAGGTCGCGCCACGCTTCGTCCACCAGCGTCTGGATGGTCTGCGGACGAAAGTCCATCAGGAACGGATCGTCCATCTTCCAGGCCGGGGCGATCGTCGCCACGATGACGTCGTTCTGCGCGGCGTCGCTCTGCTGCGCGCGGTCGAAGAGCAGATTGAACGTGCGGCCGGAGTCCGACACGAGCAGGCTGAAGATGCTGCGCTGCGCGGCGGGCGAGCTGCGCTTCGCGTTCGACACGACCAGCACCTGCTTCGCGCGCATCAGCTTCACCGCGCCTTCGATCGGCACCAGATGCGTGAAGCCGCCGTCGACGAAGATGGCCGTGCCGCGCTCGTGCGGAATCTTGCGGCCGGGATAGATCGGGAACGGCGAGCCGGATGCGCTGACGGCTTCGAGGAAGTGCTCGCGATCCCAGTCGAGCAGGCGCGGCGACTGCTCGCTGCGCGCGCCGCGCTCGACGGCGTAGTAGTCGCCGGTCGGCAGCGCGCGCGGATCGTTGGCCGGCGTGCCGAGGTTCGTCAGCGCGGCGATGAACGTCGCGCGCTGCACGCCGGCGTTCTTCGCTTGCGCGCGGAACGTCCGCGCGCCGGTGTCGCCGTCGTACAGCGCCGGCGCCACGAAGACCACCCACGAGATCAGCGCCGCGAATCCGGCGCCGAGGAGCGTGAGCATCGGGTTGTAGAAAAAGCGGCTCGTGCGCGAGACGCAGAACCAGAAGTCGAGACCGTCGTCGAGCAGATGGCCGAAGCGCGTCTGCGTCGCGGTCAGCGAGATCACCAGCAGGGCCGTGAACAGCGATGCGCCGAGGAGCACCAGCCAGTAGTCGCCGGTCAGCTCGAGCGTCGTGACGCGGTCGCCGAGCCACGCCGCGCCGAAGATCAGCAGCACGCCGCTCCAGAAGATGCCGATGGCTACCGCTCCTTTGGCGAGCCTGCGCACGTTCGCGAGCGACGGGCGGATGCCGCGGTGCCAGGCGAAGAGAAACAGCGACGCGTCGATGAGGAGAAGGCCGCTCGCGGCGAGGAGCAGCTCGCGCGTGAAGTGCTCGGCGTGGCGCGACGGATTGAGCGCGGTATGTCCGAGCGCGACGCCGCCGCAGAGCAGCGTGGCGATGGCGGCGAGCAGCGAGCGCCGGCCGCCGCGCTGCTCGCCCGGCGCGATCACGCTGTGCAGCATGTGCGTGAGCACGAGCATCAGCACGTAGACCAGACCGGTGCCGCGCGGCACGCTGTTGCGGTCGATCGCGGCGAGGTTGAAGACCGCCGCCGGCGCGAGCGCGAAGAGCAGCACCAGCAGCGCGTTGAGCCAGAGCGGCACGCCGTCCGCGACGCCGACGCTGTTGCGCGCCCACATGGCCGCGGCGCAGAGCGCGAGGATGGCGATGCTGATCAGGATCGAGAGCCAGCGCAGCGCGCCGGTCATCGGGAAGACGTCCTCGACGCGCACGGCCGCGGCGCCGTTCGGCGCGAGCCAGCGCGCGGTGAGCGGCGCGTGGTCGCCCGGATAGCGCCGCGCGGCGAAGTAGCCCATGAGCGCGCCGCCCGAGGTGCCGACCACGCTCTGCACGACCAGCGGCGCGTGCGCCTCACACCAGTCGTCGCGCGTGTCGCCGTTCGCGACGTAGCGCGCGTAGAGCTCGTCGAGGATCTGGGCCTGATACGCGCCGCGCACGCCGCCGCCCGGCAGCACGATGGCCGCGTCGTCGTCGCGCGCCTGCAGCTTCTGGTCGTTGCGCAGCAGGCCGACCAGCTCCGGCACCGTGAACTCGAACTCCTCGTCGACGTACCAGCGCGTCCACCAGCCGTTGGAGCGGTCGTGATCGGGAAAGGCGCGGTTGATGTCGTCGTGCAGCTCCTGCTGCAGTTGCGCGTCGACCGGCCGCACGTCGACGTAGTGGCTGCGCTCTTCCGGCAGCTCGAATTCTTTCGTCCAGATGCTGTTGTTTTCGCGGATCAGATCGCGCAGCACCTCGGCGCGCGTGCTGACGCCGCTGATGGCGATCACGTCGTGGGCGAAGCGCCGCCGCTCCGGAAACAGCGGCATCCACCGTTCGCGGCGCACCGTCTCCGCGCCGAGCTTGCGCAGCTTGCTCGCGTACGAGAACACCACCCGCGTGCCGGCGCCGCCGACGCGGTCGTGCCACAGAGTGAAGCGCGTGCGCTCGAGCAGCCGGTCCATCACCGTCGCGCCGCTCTCTTCGTCCAGCACGCTCTCGACGCTCAGCCCGTGCGTGCGTTTCAGGACGTCGTTGATGCGCACCAGCGGATAGAGAAAGCCGGTGGTGGAGAGATGGCTGACGAAGTCGAACGTGCACTGCGGACGCGAGCTCTCGACCAGCGCCAACACGCAGGCGTCGAACGCGGCGTTCGCATCCGGCAGCGGCGTCTCGCCGTGCAGCACGCGAAAGGCGGGCGCGTTGCCGTCCGCGAGGGCAGGATGGACTTCCGGAAGTCCGTCCGTCACCAGCTCGATCGCGCCGAACGGTTGCTTGTCGGCGTCGCTCGAGTCGTCGAGCAGGATGCGGTAGAGAAACGGCGAGACGATCGCGCCGTCGAGCGTGCCGTCGCGCATCCAGCGCAGCACCTGATAGTAGTTGCCGCGCACGACGTCGAAGTGGAGGTCGGCCTTCTTCACCACGGCGCGCTTGCTGATGCGGCCGAGGTACGCGGCCACCACCGGATCGATCGTCGCGGCGCTGCCCGGCTGGTCGGGGTTGAAGGCGACGCTGCCGATCGTCAGCGACGAGTGCTGGCGCACGGCGTCCGCCGCGAGCAGCGGCAACGACAGCGCAAACAACACCACAGCGGCGACCGCTGCACGCGACATGGGACCCCCAGTTGGATGTGTGGCTTCAGAGTACCGCACATCCATAGTGACGTCCGTGTGGAATTCGTTTCAGCGCGGCTCGTACCAGAGCACGACCGAGCCGTTGCGGAAGGTGCGCGAGCGCGCCAGCGCGAACGGCAGTTGCGCGCCGATGCCGTCCAGCAGTCGCTTCCCGCCGCCGAGGGCCAGCGGCACGACCGCGAGCTGCAGCGTGTCGACAAGACCCGCGGCGGCGAGCTGCGTGACGATGCTGCCGCTGCCGAGGATGGTCATGTCCGCGCCCGACTCACCCTTGAGCCGCCGCACCTCGGCCACGCAGTCGCGCGCAATGGTGGTGTTGCTCCAGTCGGCGCGCTCGAGCGTGCGCGAGAAGACCAGCTTCGGCGCCGCGTTCATGCGCGCGGCGACTTCCGGCATCGCCTGCGCCGCAGCCGGCGTCGGCCACCACGACGACATCAGCTCGTACGTGGTGCGGCCGAAGAGGAGCAGGCCGGCCTCGCGCGCGTTGGTGCGCACGAAATGCTGCCACTCCGCGTCGTCGCGGTGGGCGAAGCTCATGTCGCCCGCCGCGTCGGCGTAGTAGCCGTCCATGGTGATCTGCAGGAATGCTTCGAGCCTACTCATCTGCGCGCGGCGGATGATCGCACGATCAACCGCACGACGATGTAGACGAGCGCGAACGCGACGAGCAGCAGATCGAGCGGCACGTTGGTGACGTCGATCTCTTCCTCGACCCACGGCGGCGGCACGACGACGCGCTGGTCGGCGTCGCGCGCGAAGAAGAGATCGTCGACTCCGGGCCGCAGGGTGACGGAGTCGGTGAAGGCGGTCAGGCGCGTGGTTGCCGGGAGCTCGACGTGCGTGCGGACGTCGAGTTGCATGCGCTGATCGGCGGTGAGGCGATTGCTCCAGTCGGTCGACGCCGGCCAGGCCGCCTGCGCGCCGATCGTGCCGCTCACGCGCTCCGGCCCGAGGAACCAGATCCGCAAGACGCGCTCGAGGCTCGCGTCCGAAGGGTCGCGCTGCGAGGCCGGCTCGCGATACGGAAAGAACGGCCGCTCGGTGGTGAACGACATCTTCACCGCCGAGGTGGTCGCGTCGGCGTCGGCATCCTTGTCGATCTTGAAGGCGCTGATCTTCCAGCCCTGCGCCACGTACGCGGCCAGCCACTGCTCGAGATCGGGCGTCGAGCCGTAGTCGTGTTGCTGCAGCCAGTCGCGCAGCGCGCCGGCGTCGCGCGCGTCGAGCACGGCCGCCTCGTAGCCGGCGACCTTTTGCGTCGAGAGCACGCGCAGCGGCGGCGCGGCGGTCATCGTGATCTCGTCGTTCCGTTTGGCCACGAACATCGCCAGCAGCAGCGGCGTCCAGTCGACGCCCGTGGTTTTGCGATGCACGATTTTTTGCGCGGTGGCGGCGTCGAGGTAGTCGAAGAGCGTGTCGCCGACGGCGGTGATGCGCGGCTCGGTCGGCGTCGGGACGAGGAAGCCAAAGTGCGCGGCGTCGCCGCTGAAGGTCGCCCGGCGGATGAAGTGCTCGGTCTTCGAGGCCGGCTCCCAGATGATGGCCGCCGATTCCTCGACGACGTTCACGCGATGTCCCGGCGGCGGCGCCGGCGCGCAGGCGAGCGCGGTGCGAGTCAGCGCGATGAGGAGCGGCACGGCCAGCGCGCGCCGCATGGCCTTACTTCGAGGCGTGCACGTAGGTCGACTGCGCCAGCCAGCTCCGCTCGGGGTAGTAGGCGAAGACGGCCGAGCCGCCGCGGACGGTGTCGATCAGCTTCTGCGCGATCTCTTTCCGCACGGCCGGGCAGCCCCAGCTCCGTCCGAGCCGGCCGAGGGCGCGGATCGCGGCGCGGCTGACATACGAGGCGCCATGCATGACGATGGCGCGGTCCCAGGCCATGTCGTTCACGCCTTCTTCCAGTCCGCGCAGGCGCAGCGAGTAGCCGTTGTTGCCGAAGTAGGTGTCGGCGGTGACGAAGAGGCCGAGGCTCGTGGCCAGGCTTCCGGGGCTGTTCGAGAAAAAGCTGGCGCGATCGCCGCCGCTGTTCTTGCCATGCGCGACGAGCTCGCGGAACAGCAGCTTGCGCGCGGCGAGGTCGAACACGAAGAGGCGCGGCTCCGACGACGGCAGCGAGTAGTCGATGACGGTGAGGAGGTTGCGCTTCCGCACCAGCCCTTTCTCCGCCGCTTTCTGCGTGGCTTCGAGCGCCAGCCGCAGCACCTCGGCGCGCAGGCCGGGAGCCTGCCGCACGAGCGACGGGACGAGGTTGTCCGACGCCTGAGCGCCGAACGCAACGAACAACGCGACCGCGGAACCGAGAACGAAAGCCTTCATTGGTCGGGACACCTTGGAACGACGAGTTTTTGGACTGGCGCATGGTAACACCTCCGCGAGCCGTTACCATTTCACGCATGGGTACACCGGTCGTTCTGCACGCGCGCGGCTCCTTCCGGACGGAAGTCGAAGCCGGGCCGCATCGCTTCGTTCTCGATGAGCCGGAAACCGCCGGCGGCGGCGGCGAAGGTCCGACTCCGTACGACATGCTGGCGGCGGGACTCGGCAGTTGCACGGCCATGACGCTGCACTACTACGCGCGCCGCGAGAAGCTGCCGCTCGAAGGCGTCGACGTGACGGTGACGCACGATCGCCAGCACGTGCGCGACTGCGCCGAGTGCACGTCGCAGTCGGGATTCATTCATCGCTTCCGCGTGGAGATCCGCCTGCACGGTCCGCTCAGCGAGGAGCAGCGCGCGCATCTGCTCGTGATCGCCGGCCGCTGCCCGGTCGCGAAAACGCTGGCCAACGAGATCCGCATCGAGGAGGTGTTGGTGCAGTAAATGAATTCATGCGCCGGCTCTTCCTGGTCCTCCTCTTCACCACCGTTCCGCTGTCCGCCCAGAGTGTCTTTCCGCGATTCAGCCTGACCGCCGCGACGTCTCCTGCTTCGTTCGAGACGAACGCGCGCATCGATCCCGAAACGACGGGCGAGGCCGGGACGCGCATCGGCTTCGAGCGCGACCTCGGACTCGAGGACTCGCGCACGCTGCAGCGCTTCGGCCTCGAGTGGCGCCCGTTCCGCCGCCACGAGCTCGCCGCGACGTACTTTTCGGCGCCGCGCCGCGGCTTCCAGCAGATCGATCGCGAGATCGTCTTCCGCAACGAGCGTTATCCGGTCAATGCCGCCGTGTCGACGCAGTTCGATCTCGATTACCTGAGCGTGACCTACACCTACTGGATGCGGCGCACGGATCGCGACGGTCTCGGCCTGACTCTCGGCGCCGCTGAGCTCTCGCTCGATGCCGCCGTCACCGCTACGCGTCCCGATGTCTCGGTCACGGTGACGGAGCAGGCGGAGACGGATGTGCCGGTGGCGCTGGCCGGATTGCAGGGACGCGTCGCGTTCACCAATCGGCTGCACGGAGAGGCCGCCGTGTCGACGCTGCCGCGCGTCACCATCGGCGATTACACCGGGCACGCACTCACCGGGGCCGCGCGAATCGAGTATCGGCCGCTGCCGTGGCTCGGGGTCGGTGCGGCGTATCAATACTTTCGATTGGATGTCGATGTGGCGCAGGCGTCGCTGCGCGGCGCGCTCGATATGACGATTCGGGGGCCGGAGGCGTACGTGCGGCTGGCGCTGCCTTGAGCAGTTCATCCTGCGGCTGCGCCGCCTTTGGCTGTCAATCCTGCGGCGCAAGCCGCAGGATCTCCGGTTACACCGCGCTGCCTTAGGCCACAGGCGCGGAGGCTGCCTCCGCGACGTTAGGCGACGTCCTGCCGGTGTAGCCGGAGATCCTGCGGCGAAGCCGCAGGATGAACTGCCTGCAGCGACTAACTCTCCTTCGCCCACCGCCACAGCTCAGGAATCGTCGGCCGCTTCCCGTAAGACAGGATCCCGATCCGAAAGATCTTCGCCGTCGCCCAAAGCGCCGCGCTCACCGTCAGCACCGATACCAGCATCGACACCAGCACCTGCGTGATCGGCGGGTCGGTGATGAGCGTGCGCACGAACATGATCATCGGCCCGAACGCCGGCGCCATCGACAGCGCGACGAACAGCTTCGAGTCGGGGTTCGTGATGAGCGGGCCGAGGAGGAACATCGGCATCATCATGAAAATCACCACCGGCCCGATCATCTGCTGCGCCTCGCGATCGGAATTCGAGACCGCGCCGGCGATCGCGTAGACGCAGACGTTCGTCAGGTACGCCAGCAGGAAGAAGATCATGAAGTACACAAAGGTGGAGAGGTGGACGTACTGCGTGACGTCGATCCCGAGTTGCGACACCACCGACGCGCCGAAGAGGCCGATCAGCGCCAGCATGATCATCCAGACCGCGATCTGCGTCAGGCCGACCGCGGCGATGCCCATGATCTTTCCGGTCAGGAGCTGCTTCGGCGTCATCGACGACACCAGCACCTCCACCACCCGGTCGTTCTTCTCCTGGATGATCCCGCGCATGGTCTCGACGCCGTAGATGAACGACGGCATCGTCAGCAGGAAGCCGAACAGCAATCCGATGAGCAGGCTCGCCGAGCCGCCCCGTTTTTCCTGCCCCGTCTTCGACACCTGCACCGCGTCGACCGGCGCGTTGCGCACGAGCTGATCGACCTCTTCGCCCGACATGCCGCGCGCCTCCAGGCGCTGCCGGCGGATGCCGCGGTTGGTCATCTCGCCGAGGCGCTCCTGCGTGATGATGTCGGCCGAGGAGCGGCTGTAGTACTTGAGCGAGGCGTCGTTCTTTTCGAAGACATCGGACGGCACGACGAAGACGCCGTCGACGCGCTCCTTCTCGCTGCGCAACTGCTCGATGTACTGCTTGGCCGCCTGGTCGGGATCGGGCGCGGTCACGTATTGAATGTCGAGCGACATCGGCATGTCGCGCTCGCCGCGCGTCGCCGACGTAGCCAGATCGGGCCGCGCCGCCGGCTCCTTCTGCGGATCGAACGACTGCCGCAGGCGCGAGGTTCCGTCGACCACCACGATGCGCTTCGTGCCGACGCCTTTGACCATCACCACGCCCGGCACGATGAACGCCGCGGCCATGAGGAACGGCAGCAGCACCGTCATGATGATGAACATCTTCCTGCGCACCGACTGCAGGTACTCCCGCTTGAGCACTGCGAAGAGCTTGTTCACGCGACCTCCGCCGGCAGCTTCTCGGCGCCGACCTGTTCGATGAAGATCTGTTCGAGCGACGGCGCGGCCAGCTCGAAGCGGCGGATGCGGATGCGTCCCACGGCCGCCTGCAGGATGGCCTGCGGATCGGCGCCTTCGCCGAGGAGCAGCTCGGCGGAGTTGTTCTCGATCGCGGCGCGCACCACGTGCGGCTGCTGCTCGAGAAACGCGCCGTCGCCGTCGAACTCCACGTGCAGCGTGTTGCTGCCGAACGAGCGCCGCACCTCGTCGAGATCGCCCGAGAGCACGACCTTGCCGCGGTGGATCAGCACGATGTCGTCGGCCATCTTCTCCGCCTCGCCCATCTGGTGCGTCGACAGCAGGATCGTGCGTCCTTCCGCCTTCAGCTCGCGCAGCAGCGTGCGCACCAGCACGACGTTCACCGGATCGAGTCCGGAGAGCGGCTCGTCGAGGATGATCAGCTCCGGATCGTGCAGCAGCGTGCCGATGAGCTGCACCTTCTGCTGATTTCCCTTCGACAGCTCTTCGACTTTCGCGTTCCGTTTCTCGCCGAGCTGGAAGCGCGCCAGCCAGCGGTCGATCGACTCGCGCACCGCCGGACCTTTGCGCCCTTTGATCTCCGCGAGAAACAGCAGTTGCTCGACCACCTTCATCTGTTTGTACAGCCCGCGTTCCTCCGGGAGGTAGCCGATGTGATCGCGGAACGACTCCGCCGCGCCGCGCCCCGACCAGACGATGGAGCCGGAGTCGGGCATGAAGATGCCGGTGATCATCCGGATCGTGGTGGTCTTGCCGGCGCCGTTGCGGCCGAGGAGGCCGGTGATCGTGCCGCGGCGCACCGTGAACGACACGCCGTCCACCGCGCGCACCGATGCAAATGTTTTGACGACATTGTTCACGTTGAGCACTTCCTGCATGCTTTCGAGACTACACCGCGGGCGCCGCTCGTTGTAGAGTCTCCGCCCGAATCGGCCATGAAAAAACGAATGTTCGTAATGCTCGCCGCGGTCGCCCTGTTCATTGCGGCCGTGGGTGGATATAAGTACTTCCAGATCAAAAAGGCGATGTCCCAAAGCTGGTCCGCGCCGCCGGAAGCGGTGACGACCGCGGTGGCGCGGCAGGAGCAGTGGTCGGGCAGCCTCAACGCCATCGGCAGCGTCACCGCCGTCAACGGCGTGACTGTCAGCGCCGACCTTCCCGGCATCGTGCAGGAGATCGGGTTCCAGTCGGGCCAGAACGTGAACAAGGGCGACGTGCTGGTGCGGCTCGACACGCGGCAGGAGCGGGCGCAGCTCGCC
Organism: Thermoanaerobaculia bacterium; assembly: GCA_036389275.1. Classification (GTDB taxonomy): domain Bacteria; phylum Acidobacteriota; class Thermoanaerobaculia; order Gp7-AA8; family Gp7-AA8; genus QHVT01. Next base: position 8,233 of record DASVQE010000100.1, on the reverse strand, counting down.
GCGGCCGAGGCGCAGCGCGAGCTGGCGCGACTCGCGTTGGAACGCAATCGAGGCCTGGCGGCCAGCGGCGTCGTGGCGCAGGCGAATTTCGATCAGGCCCAGGCGGAGTTCAAGTCCGCCGATGCGCGCGTCGGCGAGATCCGCGCGACCATCGAGCGCAAGACCATCCGCGCGCCGTTCGCCGGCGTCCTCGGCATCCGCCAGATCAACGTCGGCCAGTACGTCGCCGGCGGCGCGGCCATCGTCTCGCTGCAGGCGGTGCGTCCCGCGTACGTCAACCTCACCGTGCCGCAGCAACAGCTCGCGCGTCTCCGTCCCGGCGCTGCCATCGAAGTCGTCTCCGACGCCCTCGGCTCGCCCGAGTCGGGCCGCATCTCCGCCATCGACTCCGTCATCGACGAGACCACCCGCAACGTTCGCGTGCAGGCCATCTTCGACAATCGCCAGGGACGCCTCCGTCCCGGCATGTACGTCGAGGCGAAGCTCGGCGACGGCGGCGCGGCCGCGACGGTCATCGTCGTGCCGGTGTCGGCCATCAGCTACGCGCCCTTCGGCGACTCGGTCTTCGTGGTGGAGGAGATGAAAGGTCCCGACGGCAAGCCGTATCGCGGCGTGCGCCAGCAGTTCGTGAAGCTGGCCGGCTCGCGCGGCGATCAGGTGGCGGTGATCAGCGGCCTCAAACCGGGTGAGGAAGTGGTGACCAGCGGCGCCTTCAAGCTCCGCCCCGGCGCCGCCGTGATCGTGAACAACAAAATCCAGCCGTCGAACAGCGCCGCGCCTACTCCTGAAAATAGCTAACGCTAATTCATCATGAAATTCACCGACCTTTTCATCCGGCGGCCGGTCCTGGCCATCGTCGTCAACCTGGTCATCCTCATCGCCGGCCTGCAGTCGATCCGCTCGCTGGTGGTGCGGCAGTTCCCGCGCAGCGACATGGCCAACGTGGTGGTCTCCACCGCCTACATCGGCGCGAACGCGGACCTGGTGCGCGGCTTCATCACCGCGCCGCTCGAGCGCGCCATCGCCGGCGCCGACGGCATCGACTTCCTCGAGTCGTCGAGCGGCCAGGGCATCAGCACCATCACCGTCCACCTCAAGCTCAACTACGACACCAACGCCGCGCTCACGCAGATCCAGTCGAAGGTGGCGCAGGTGCGAAACACGCTGCCGCCGGAAGCGGAAGCGCCGATCATCGAGCTGCAGACCACCGACCAGCAGTTCGCCGCCGCCTACCTCGGCTTCGCCTCGAAGGATCTCGACCAGAACCAGATCACCGACTACCTCACGAGAGTAGTCCAGCCGAAGCTGAGCGCGATCTCCGGCGTGCAGCGCGCCGAGATCTTCGGCGACCGGACGTTCGCCATGCGAGTCTGGCTCGACCCGCAGCGGATGGCGGCGCGCGGCATCTCGCCGTCGGAAGTGCGCACCGCGCTGGCCGCGAACAACTATCTCTCCGCACTCGGCCGCACCAAAGGCGCGATGACCTCGGTCAACCTCGTCGCCAACACGAACCTGCAGACGCCCGATGAGTTCCGCCAGCTCGTGGTGAAGGAGCAGAACAACGACCTGGTGCGGCTCGGCGACATCGCCGACGTGGTCCTCGGCGCCGAGACGTACGATCAGGAAGTCCGCTTCAACGGCCAGACCGCCGTCTTCATCGGCATCTTCGTCCTGCCGACGGCGAACACGCTCGACGTGATGAAGCGCGTGCGCGAGACCCTGCCGGAGATCCAGGCCCAACTGCCGGCCGGCATGACCGCCGGCGTGCCGTACGACTCCTCGGCCTACATCCAGACCGCCATCGACGAGGTGCTCAAGACCCTCGTCGAGACGCTGGTGATCGTCATCCTGGTGATCTTCCTCTTCCTCGGCTCCGCGCGCGGCGTGCTCATTCCGGTCATCGCCATTCCGATCTCGCTGATCGGCGCGGTGCTGCTGATGCTCGTCTTCGGCTTCACCATCAACCTGCTCACGCTGCTGGCCATCGTGCTCTCGGTCGGTCTGGTCGTCGACGACGCCATCGTCATGGTCGAGAACATCGAGCGCCATCTGCACATGGGGAAGTCGCCGCTGCAGTCGGCCATCGACGCCGCGCGCGAGCTGGTCGCGCCGATCATCGCCATGACCATCACCCTGGCCACGGTCTACACGCCGGTGGCGCTGCAGGGCGGTTTGACCGGCTCGCTGTTTCGTGAATTCGCATTCACATTAGCCGGCGCGGTCTTCATCTCCGGCGTGGTGGCGCTGACGCTCTCGCCGATGATGGGCTCGAAGCTGCTGCGCGCCGGCGACACGGAGCGCGGCTTCGCCGGCATGGTCAACCGCCAGTTCGAAGTGGTGCGGCAACGCTACGAGCGCACGCTGCGCGGCACGCTGAACTACCGCCCGGTCGTGCTCACGCTCTGGGCCATCGTGGTGCTGCTGATCCTGCCGTTCTACGTGCTCTCGCAGAAGGAGCTCGCGCCGGCGGAAGATCAGAACTTCCTCTTCGGCATCGTGCAGGCGGCGGCGAATTCGACCATCGACCAGACCAAGCTCTTCGCCCGTCAGGTCGACGACATCTATCGCTCGCTGCCGGAGTACCAGTCGTCGTTCCAGGTGATCTTCCCGACCGGCGGTTTCGGCGGCCTGGTGACGAAGCCGCACAATCAGCGCAAGCGCGGCGTGCAGGAGATCCTGATGGAGGTCTCGGCGAAGTCGGCGCAGATCCCCGGCATCCGCGTGATCCAGCTCGTGCCGCCGTCGCTGCCGGGCGGGTCGGGGCTGCCGGTCGATTTCGCGATCGTCTCGACCGCCGAGCCGGCGCAGCTCGCGGAGCTCGCCAATCAACTCGTGCAGAAGGCGATGCAGAGCGGGAAGTTCATGTACGCCGACACGGACCTGAAATTCGACCAGCCGCAGGCGCGCGTCGTCTTCAATCGCGACAAATTGCGCGCGCAAGGCGTCGATCTCGCGCAGGCCGGCCGCGATCTCTCGACGCTCCTCGGCGGCAACTACGTCAATCGCTTCAGCATCCAGGGGCGCAGCTACAAAGTGATTCCGCTCGTGCGCCGCGCCGACCGCCTCACGCCCGATCAGCTCTCGCAGATCTACATCACCGGCGGCAACGGGCGCCTCGTGCCGCTGTCGACCTTCGCCTCGCTCGAGACCACCACCGAGCCGCGCGAGCTGAAGCGCTTCCAGCAGCTCAACGCGGTGCGCATCCAGGGCGCGATCATCCCCGGCGTCTCGCTCGACTCCGCGCTGCGCTTCCTCGAGGACGAGGCCAAACGGACGCTGCCGCGCGGCTTTACGGTGGACTATGCCGGCGAGTCGCGCCAGCTCCGCACCGAGGGCGCGAAGTTCCTCGGCGTGTTCCTGCTGTCGGCCGTGATGATCTACCTCGTCCTCGCCGCGCAGTTCGAGAGCTTCCGCGATCCCTTCATCATCCTGGCCGGCTCGGTGCCGCTCGCTCTTTCCGGCTCTCTCCTCTTCTCGTTTCTCGGCATGACCTCGATCAACATCTACAGTCAGGTCGGCCTGATCACGCTGGTCGGCCTGATCGCGCGCAACGGCATCCTCATCGTGCAGTTCGCGAACGAGCTGCAGGAAGAAGGGCGCGACAAATTGAGCGCGGTGCTCGAGGCGTCGTCGACGCGTCTCCGCCCGATCCTGATGACCACCGCCGCGACGGTGATGGGCCACCTGCCGCTCGTCTTCGCCCGCGGTCCCGGCGCCGGCGCGCGCAACTCGATCGGCATCATGCTCGTCACCGGGATGATCATCGGCACGGCCTTCACGCTGTTCGTCGTGCCGTCGATCTACGTGCTGGTGGCGCGCACGCACCGCCGCATCGATCCCGTGGAGACGGAAGAAGCGGCGGGCGGCGAGCTCGAGGCGGCGACGGTGTAGACTCGCGCCTCGTGCGCCGCACCGGCTTTCTCCTGGCCGCGATCTTCCTCTGCGCGCTCGCCGCGTACGGCGCGTACTCCCATCTCTCGAAAGTCGATGCCGACGTCACCGCAAAAGACCGCGGCGACGACTGGTGGCAGTACAAGCAGAACGCGCTCGACATCCTCGAGCACGGGCTGACGATGCCCGGCGCCGGCGCGCCGTACGATCTGCCGGGCGGCTTTCTCTACAACTATTTTCTGGCGGCGATCTTCGGTCTGTTCGGCCCAAACGCCGAGCACGCGTACGTCGTGCACGCGGCGCTGATCGTGCTCACGGCCATCCTCTATTTTCTGATCGGCCGCCGCGGACTGCCGTTGTGGGCCGCCGCGCTCTTCGCCGCCGGCGTGCTCTTCATGTGGTGGCGCAACGCCCTCGATCTGCTGTTCCGATTGCTCAGCGAGAATCTCGCCTGTCCGCTGATCGCCTTGTCGACGCTCGCGCTGCTGCGCGCCCGCGAGCGCGATTCGCTCCGGTGGTACGCCGCGACCGGCGCGCTCCTCGGCGCGGTGGTGCTCACGCGTCTCAATCTCGAACTGATCCCTCTGGCGCTCGCGCTGGTGGTCCTGCTCTACGGCGCCGGCGATCTCCGCCGCCGCGCCGCGCGCGCCGCCGCGCTGCTGCTGCCGGCGCTCGCCGTCATCGCGCTGCTGGCCATCCGCAACGGCCTCGTCTCCGGCCACTACACGATCTTCGCCGCCAAGCACCTCGCGCTTGTCCCGTCGCTCGGCCGCGCCGGCCTGCTCGCAACCATCGTCAAGCGCGCGCTCTACTGCGCCGGCATCATGATCGGCGGCATGAGCATGCGCGTGCCGGGCGTGATCGGCATCAGCAAGCATCTCCTCGCCGCGACCATCGGCGCGTTGCTCTGGCTGATCGTCTGCGCCTGGCGCCGCCGCCTCGACTTCATCGACGCCGTGGCCGTGGCCTGGCTGATCTGCGCCTACGGCCCCTTCGCCGCGCTTCCCGACCTCGGCGCGTACGGCATGCGCTTCCAGTGGCCGACCGCGCCGTTCGTGGTCTTCCTGGCGATGCGGCTCGTCGCTTCCATCACGACGCACCTCCGGAAGAGCGATACTCCATAAGTACGTCCATGCTCGCCGTGCTGCTGACGGTGTACGCCACGGTCCTCGCCGCGGAGGTCGTTGGCGACAAGTCTCTCTACACCATCGGCAGCCTCACCACGCGCTTCCGCTTCGCGCCGGTGGCCGCGGGAGTCATCGCCGCCCACGCCGTGAAAATCGGCGCCGCGGTCCTCGCCGGCCACGCCCTCGCTTCGCTCTCGCGCGGCATCACCGCCGCCATCAGCTCCGCCACGTTCCTGATGATGGCAGTGGTGCTCTGGCGCAAACCGCCCGAACGCGAGCGCACCGCCGCGAACGACACCCGCTGGCCGCACGCCACGGCAGTCTCCTTCGCCGCCATCGTCTGCTCCGAATGGCTCGACGTCGGCCAACTCGCCGTCGCCGCCCTCGCCGCGCGCTTCGCCGCGCCGCTCGTGGTCTGGTCCGCCGCCATGTTGGCCATGCTCACCAAGGCGAGTGTGGCCATGCTCTGCGGCGTCACGCTCCGCCACCGCCTCCCGCCCACCCACCTGCGCTACATCGCGAGCGGCATCTGCGTGGTGATGGCCATCGTCTCCGCGGCGGGCGCGGCGTGAGGCGTGTTGCCACAGCTCCGCGTCTGCGGTCACGGCGAGCACGATCTGTCAGGTGATGATGAGCATCGCGCCGGGAAGGAAGGCCGCGATAAGTTCTCGTGGTGGAGCTGATCGGGATCGAACCGACGACCTCCTGAATGCCATTCAGGCGCTCTCCCAAACTGAGCTACAGCCCCACGAGGTGAGCAGGTGCGCTAACGTCCTGTCATCGAGGAAATTCCGCGCGCGGCGGATTCTACGGCAGTGCGTTACGATGGCGCAATGCGCAGTCCCAAGGTGGGGAAGCAGCGGTCGGCCAGCGGCGCGTTCTCGCTCTCGCGCTCACTGCCCAAACTCCGCCTCCCGGCCTCCGCGCTCACCACGTCCGCGCCCCGTCCCAAGCCGCAGATCGGGAAGCCGGCCGCCGGCGACCGTGTTAAGGGCGGCCGGAATGGATGACCAGGAGTCGTTGCACCCGGCGATCCGCGGACTCAAGACCGTCTGCCGCTGCAACAACATCAAGTACCGCACCATCGAGCGCGCCATCCGCGAAGGCGCCCACACGCTCACCGCCATCGCCAACCGCACCACCGCCACGACCGGCCAGTGCGGCGGCACCTGCACGCCCGACGTCCAGCAGATCCTCGACGACCTCGCGCCTGCCTACGCCAAACGACAGCCATCCACCGCGAACAACACCGCGCCCGCCGACGCCTGGTGGGTGAGAAAGAAATCATCATGAGCAAGAAACTGGAGATCTACCTCAAGCCCACCTGAACGAGCTGCCGTAAGGCGGTCGACGACCTGGAAGGTCGCGGGTTCGAGTTGCACAAACACAATCTCTTCGACGATCGTCCCAGCCGCGAGCTGCTCGCGCGCCTCATCGACGAGCGCGGCATCGACGGCGTGCTCAATCCGCGCAGCCCGTCGTACAAAGAGCTCGACGTGCCCAGCCTCACCAAAGAGCAGGCGCTCGACCGCATGCTCGAGGAGCCGAATCTCATCCGCCGGCCGCTGGTCCTCTCCGGCAAGAAAGTCATCCTCGGCTACAAGCCGGAGGAGTACGACGACCTTTGATGATGATCCATCCGGGCACGATGGCCCTGGCCACGATCACGGTGATGCTCTGGATCATCTGGAGCGACACGATCCGCGCGCGCAAACCAGCGCCCATTCTCTACGCGGTGCGGATCGCTCTCTTCCTGATCGTCAGCGGCATCCTCGTGCTGAACGTGGTGCGTTATCCGCGCCTCTTCGCCGGCGGCGCCCGCGCCATGGCCATTCTGGCCGTCGCGATCGGCATCGGCGGAGCCGCTTACTTTGCCAAACGCTTGGGACGGAGATGAGCACATCCACACAAAAGGAAACTATGCGTGTCGTGAACTACGGAATGTAGACATTCCGGAAAAAATGCACTAACATGCATTTGGGTTCGGTGGGGGTTGGCAGCTCTCCGAAGCGGATCTGACGAAGTCGCGGGGCCTGCGAATCTCTCTCTCTCTCGATCTCCCACGGCTGACCACACGGCTGCCCACAAGCCGTACAAAGCGTCGACTCTCGGGCCGAACCCAATTCATCTTCTGCAACCAGGCGGGCCGCGAAAGCGGCCCGCTTCGTTTTTGCGACAATCGCCGCCGTGCCCGTGGTCGCGCTCGTCATTCCCGCACTCGACGAAGAGCTGGCCATCGGCCCGCTCCTGGACGAGGTCGACCGCACGCTCGTCCGCGACATCCTCGTCGGCGACAACGGCAGCCGCGACGCCACCGCCGCCGTTGCCGCCGCACGCGGCGCGCGCGTGGTCCGCGTCGACGAGCGCGGCTACGGCGCCGCCTGCGCCGGCGCGCTCTCACTGCTCGCCGCCGACGTCGAGATCGTCGTCTTCATGGATGCCGACGGCTCCGACGATCCGGCCGAGATGCGCTCGCTCGTCGCGCCGATTGCCGCCGGCCGCGCGGATCTGGTCATCGGCGCGCGCACGCGCATCGACCGCGGCGCGCTCACTCCGCAGCAGCGCTTCGGCAACTGGTTGGCCACGCGTCTGATCGCGCGGTTGTACGGCCATCGCTACACCGACCTCGGGCCGTTCCGCGCCATCCGCCGCACGCTTCTCGATCAGATCGGCATGCAGGACCGCCGCTACGGCTGGACGGTCGAGATGCAGGTGCGCGCGCTGCAGCTCGGCGCGCGCGTCGAAGAGGTGCCGGTGCGCTATCGCAAGCGCACCGGCCGATCGAAGATCAGCGGCACGATCGGCGGCGTGCTGAAGGCCGGCTGGTGGATCGTGTATACGATCCTCAAGCTGAAGAATCGCTGATGCCGCTCCTCCTCTACACACTCACCGCCGCCGCGCTGCTCGCGCTGACGCACCGCTGCGTGCGCGCGCTCAGCGGCCGCGCCGCGCTCGCGCTCTTCGCGCTGCCGCTCGCGGTGGCCGGCTACGCGCTCTTCGCGAACCGGGTCTGGGCGCCGGTCGATCTGCCGTTCGAAACCGTGCCGCTGAACTGGATGAAGAGCGACTACGGCGTCACGAACGTCAGCACCGGCATCCACAGCGACGTCTACGCGCAATTCATCCCGTGGCGGCGCGCGCTGCAGTGGTCGATGTCCCGCGGCGAATGGGGGCTGCGCAATCCGTTTCTCTTCTCCGGCGACATCCTACTGGCT
>DASVQE010000099.1:0-95880 GCA_036389275.1 Thermoanaerobaculia bacterium | reverse complement strand
CCCAGACCCCATTGGTTGGCCTAGCCTCCGCGACACTGTGTCGTGAGCTTGGAAGGCAGTGTCGCGGAGGCTAGGCCAACAGACGGGGTCCGGGGCCCGTGGCCCCGGCCGCCGGAGGCCTCCGGTCGTCCCCGGTCACTCCTCCGCCAGGATCGTGTGCAGCGCCAGCATGAACGTCATGGACGCGAGCACGAGGAACAGCGCTACGAACGACATCGACAGCGCTTCGGCGCGCACCGCGCTCTGCACCATCCCGGTCGGTGTGAAGCGCGTGATGAGATGCTCGACCGCCTCCCACTTCCACGTCAGCAGCGCGGCCCAGCCGCCGGCGACGAGGAAGTAGGCGATCAGTTGGATGGCGGTGATCGGACGGGTCATGCGCGCGGCGTCGGCGGCGCCTTGCATCACCTGCGCTTTGAGCCAGACCAGCGACGGATCGGGGAGGATGTGCTCGCGATCGCCGACGCGCGCGAAGCGGCTGATCCACGGCGCGACGGCGGCGGCGGCCGCGCACTCCTCGCACGTCAGCACGTGCTCGCGCAGCGCGTCGCTCCAGCGATCGTCGCCGGCGGCGCGCAGGACCTCCGGCTCGTGGCGGCAGCGGCCGCTCATCGCTTCACCTCCGGCGCGAGACCCTTTTTCGTCAGCAGCTCGCCGAGCCGCTTGCGCGCGCGGAACAGCAGCACCTTCACGCTCTTCGGCTTCACGCCGAGGGCCGCGGAGATATCGTCGTGATCCGCCTCTTCCACGTGCGCGAGCCAGAGCAGCGCGCGCTCGCGCGGCTTGAGCTCGGCGAACGTGCGCATCATGTCGTGGCGCAGCAGCGCGCGCGGCTCCGGCGCCGGCCCGCCCTCGCCGCGCGGCACGCTGTCGCTGTACGCGCGGGCGCGCTTCGTCTCGCGGAAATGATCGAAGGCGAGGTTCGTGGCCGTCTTGAACATCCACCGCCGCAGGTGCTCCTCGGATGCCAGCGCCGGATTCGCGCGCAGCAATCGGAAGAACGCCTTCTGCAGCAGATCGTCGGCCACCGCCTCGTCGCCCGTCAGCCGGAAGAGATACGACCAGAGCGCTCCTGCCGTGCGGCGATAGAACGTCTCGAAGCGTGCCTCTTCCATCGGCTGCGGCTTACCGGTGCGTGCGCGCGCCTCGGCGAAGGCGGGCAACGTCATCAGAGCGGTGGCGGACATGATGACAGGCCGTCACGAGCGCGTGTAATCGGGCGTGGCGATCTGCGTCGACGCCGCCTGCGCGCGCGTGAGCTTCCACGACACGTACGTCGCGAGCAGATAGCCGGCGCCGAGGAAGAAGAGCAGCACGGCCGGGATGATGAAGTCGTGATCCTGCGTGACGGTGAGCACGGCGAACGCGGCGCCGAGCATCGTCAGGACGATGGCGCGGCTGAAGCCGCCGGCCACGCGGTCGCGCGCCACGTTGCGCGGCGCCGACTGCACGCCGCTGATGAAGTCCTTGCCCGCGGGCGACTGCAGAAAATCGATCAGCTCGGGCGCGGTGCCGAAGCGGTCGATCAGTTTCGATTGCACTTCCGCCTGCAGTTCCGCGCGGCGCATGCGCGCCCGCGCGGTCGTCGAGACGATCAGCACCGCGGTCACGAAAGACCCGATGATGCCGAGGATGGGAATCCAGACCATGTTCGTTCCTCCGACGCGTTCTACGGAGAAGTGGCCCTGGTGGTTAACATTTCCGCCGGAATTCGGGTAAACTGCCGTCCATCCACAAATGAGTGAAGAAGTCGCTGAGCTCCGCAAGGGCGTCCGCTTCAATGCGGTACAACCGATTCCAGGCACGTTCGGTGCGGCCGAGGTCATGGTCGCCAACGTCGCCACCGGCGGCGCGCAGATCGTGCACGCGCAGCCGCTGCGCATCGGCACGCGCGCACGCCTCGCGTTCCGCGCCGCCGACGCGGTCGTGTCGGTCGTCGGCGTCGTGGTCTGGAGCCGCCTGTCGCGCACGGAAGCCGGCGGCGCGCTCGCGTACTCGAGCGGCGTGAAGATCGAAGCGCCCGATGCGCCGTACGCCGCCGCGATCAACGCCATGTACGTGCGCGGCGTGATCCAGAAGGACGCCTACTCGCTCGAGCGGAAGCGCGAGCGGATGATCCAGCGCGAGAAGCAGCGCGCCTCGCAGACGAGCCTGCGCGCGGTGCCGACCAGCGAGCCGCCGCCCTCGTAAGACGCGCGCTCAGATCCCGATGAAGTTCGGCTCGGGATGCAGTTCCACTCCGAAGCGCTCGCGCACGCGCTGCTGAACCATCTGCACCAGCTCAACCACTTCGCGCGCTGTCCCGCCGCCGCGATTCACCACCGCCAGCGTGTGCTTGGTCGACAGCCCGACGTTGCCGTGCGTGAAGCCCTTCTGAAATCCGGCGTGCTCGATCAGCCACGCCGCCGACAGCTTCACCTCGTCGCCCGACGGAAAGTGCGGCGCCTCCGGCGCAATCCGCGCGAAGGCTTCGTACTGATCGGCGCGCAGCACCGGATTCATGAAGAACGAGCCGTCGCTGCGCGTGTCGGGATCGTCCGCGTCGAGCACCATGCCCTTGCGCTTCCGGATGGCGATCACGGCGTCACGCACGCCTTCCAGATCTCCGGATGAAATGCCCTGCTCCTCGACGTACTTCCGGAGCTCCGGATATTTCAGCGCGGCCTCGCCGCCGGGCCGCAGGCGGAACGTCACCGACAGCACCACGTAGCGATCGCGCTCGTAATTTTTGAAGAGGCTCGAGCGATAGCCGAAGCGGCAATCCCAGTTCGTGAACCAGACCACCCGGTCGATGCTGCGGTCGAGCGCCTCGACGCGGGCGATGGTCTCGCTCACGTCCTGCCCGTACGCGCCGACGTTCTGGATCGGCGTCGCGCCGGTCGAGCCGGGGATCCCGGAGAGACACTCGACGCCCGCCCAGCCGCGCTCCACGGTCATGCGGACGAAGTCGTCCCACGGCTCGCCGGCGGCCACTTTGACCATGACGCTGCGGTCGTCGCTTTCGATCGTGATGCCGCGCAGCTCGAGGCGCACCACCAGTCCGTTGAAGCCTTCGTCGGAGATCAACAGGTTGCTGCCGCCGCCGAGGAAAAAGAGCGGCTGCTCGTGCTCGCGCGCCCAGGCAATCGCCTCGCGCACTTCGTCCACGTGATGCGCGCGCAGGAACCACCGTGCCGGGCCGCCGATGCCGATGGTCGTGAACGGCGCGAGCGGAACGTTCTCTTCGAGCGCGAGCATCACACCCCGGGCATGGCGCGCTTGAGCGGTCGGAGGAGCAGCAGCAGCACGAAGGCCATGAAGAGCGCCATCGAGGCGAGAATGATGAAGAAATTCGCGTGGCTCCAGAGGTCCCAGTACTTCGCCACGCCGGTCAGCTTGTTGCCGATCGCCGTCGCCGCGAACCAGCCGCCCATCATCAGGCCGCGCATGCGCACGGGCGCCACTTTCGAGACGAGCGAGAGACCCATGGGGCTCAGCATCAACTCGCCGAGCGAGAGCACAAAGTAGGCGCAGATCAGCCAGAACGCGGAGACGCGTGTGGCCGGCGCGACGCGCAACTGGCCGCCGCTCGAGTCCTCGAGCCGCACGTACTCGCCCACCTTCACCGGCTGCGGCACGGCCACGCGCCAACCTTCGGTTTTCTCGTCGATCGGCGTCGGCGGCGCGGCGATGCCGAGGTGCGCGCGCGCTTCGGGCGAGATCGCCACCCACGTCTGCTGCGCGTCGGAGCGCACCACTTTGAACACCGGCTTGGTGAAGCCGCCGGAATTCGCAGCGAAGTAGAGGATGACGAACGAGAGGCCGGTGAGCAGCATCCCGACCATCATCTTGGCCGGCGTCGAAGGCTCGAGGCCGCGGCGGTCGAGCCACGTCCAGAACGCCGCCAGCGGCAGCGAGAGCAGGATGATGAAGAGCGGATTGATCGCGTTCGAGAGGATGCCCGGCAGTTTGCGGCTGTGATCGTTCGCCCAGAAGGTCAGCGAGATCGAGTTCTGATGGAAGACCATCCAGAAGACGATCACGATGATGAAGACCACGATCAGCGCGAAGATGCGCTTCCACTCCGGCACCGCCTGCATGCGCGCCGCTTCTTCGTTCATCGGCGGCAGGTCCTCGGTCACCGCCGCGGCCTTGGTATCAGCAAGTGCTTTGCGGCGATCGGCGTGACGGACGTGGCGCTGGTTCAGGCCGAAGAGGATCAGCGAGAGCACCATCCCGATCGCGCCCATGAAGAAGGCGGGATGGAAGCCCCAGCGCGGCTTGATGTAGTTGGCCAGCAGCGGCGCGCCGAACGCGCCGAAGTTGATGCCCATGTAGAAGACCAGGTAGGCCTTGTCCTTGAGGTGCGAGCCCTCGGAGTAGAGGTTGCCGACCATCGAGGAGACGTTCGGCTTGAAGAAGCCGTTGCCGAGGATCAGGAACGCCAGCGCGACGATGACGACCGAGTAGTTGTTCGGGATCGCCAGCAGCGCGTGGCCGATCATGAAGGCGATGCCGCCGGCGAAGATGGCGCGCCGGTAGCCGAGCCAGAGGTCGGCCAGCAGGCCGCCGATCAGCGGCGTGAAGTAGATGAACATGTTGTACGACGAGACCACCGAGGCCGCGTGCGCGTTGGAGAAATTGAAGCTCTCGCGGAGATAGAGCGAGAGCATCGCGTTCACGGTGTAGAAGCTGAAGCGCTCCCACATTTCGGTGCCGAACAGCACGTAGAGTCCGCGGGGATGTTTCTCCTTCGCCATGGCGGCGCACTTTACCAGAGGGCACGAACAACTTAATGTGGTGAGCCATGGCGCAGAAAGAGTTCCTCGGACACCCGTTCGGACTGGTGACGCTCTTCTTCACGGAAATGTGGGAGCGCTTCAGCTACTACGGCATGCGCGCGCTGCTGATGCTCTACATGGTCGGCTCGGTGCAGCAGGTGGGACTCGGGTTCTCCGACGCCAAAGGCGCGCAGATCTACGGGCTCTACACGATGCTGGTCTACCTGATGGGCATCCCGGGCGGCGCCGTCGCCGACCGCTGGCTCGGCCATCGGCGGGCGGTGCTCTTCGGCGGCATCATCATCGCCGCCGGCCACTTCAGCATGGCCTTTCCGAGCATCGCCACGTTCTACCTCGGCCTCGGATTGATCATCATCGGTACGGGCCTGCTCAAGCCGAACGTCTCCACGATCGTCGGCACGCTCTACACGCGCGATGACTCCCGCCGCGACGCCGGCTTCTCGATTTTCTACATGGGCATCAACCTCGGCGCCTTCATCGCGCCGCTGATCTGCGGCTGGCTCGGACAGAAGGTCAACTGGCACATCGGCTTCGCCGCGGCCGGCGTCGGGATGATCTTCGGCATCGTCCAGTTCGTGCTCGGCCGCCGGCACCTCGAGCCGGTGATCGATGCGAAGGAGTTGAAGTTCGCGAAGTTCGAGCCGACCGCGCCGGTCGCGCCGCAGGGCGGGCCGGCGTTCACGCGCGAGGATTGGGGCCGCATCGCCGCCGCGTCGATCCTCACGTTCTTCGCGCTGATCTTCTGGGCCGGCTTCGAACAGGCCGGATCGAGTCTCAATCTCTTCGCCGACCGCGCCACGCGCCTGACGGTGTTCGCCTTCAACTATCCGTCGAGCTGGTTCCAGTCGGCCGAGCCGCTCTTCGTGATCATCTTCTCCCCGATCTTCGCCTGGATCTGGCTGCGACTCGGCCGCCGCAATCCATCGAGCCCGCTGAAGTTCACGATGGGTCTCTTCTTCCTCGCCCTCTCCTTCCTGCTGATCATTCCGGCAGCGAAGTATTTCGAGGCGCACGGGCAGCGCGTCAGCCCGTGGTGGCTGATCGGGCTCTACCTGCTGCAGGCGTTCGGCGAGCTCTGTCTCAGTCCGGTCGGTCTGTCGATGGTGACGAAGCTGTCGCCGCCGCGCATCGTCGGGCTGATGATGGGCGTCTGGTTCTTCGCCACGGCGATGGGAAACTACGTGGCGGGCTGGGCCGCGAGCTTCCTCCAGAACCGCACGTTCAGCCAGGTGTTCATGGCCGCCTTCGTCACCGCGGCAGTGATCACGCTGGTGCTCGCGGTGCTGATCCCGCCGATCCGCAAGCTGATGGGCGGCGTGCGGTAGCGCGCGTCACGCGCAGACTTCGCGCACGACGTCGCGCAACCAGCGGTGCGCCGGGTCGGCGTCCATGCGCGGGTGCCAGAGCATTGAGACGGTGATGGGCGGCGTCGGGAACGGCAGCGCGAAGGTGTGCAGGCCGGCGCGGAGCTGGCCGGTGTGGCGCTCCGGAAGCGTGGCGATGAGGTCGGAGGCGCGGGCGAGCGCGAGGGCGGCGGCGAAGCCGGTGACGCTGGCCACGATCTCGCGCTGGAGGCCGAGACGGGCGAGTGCGTCGTCGGCGGCACTGCGGCCGTCGGTGCGGCGCGTGAAGAGGATGTGCCGGCCGGCGGCGTAGCGCGCAGGCGTGACCTTCCCTTTCGCGAGCGGATGGCGGCGGCGGACGACGCCGACGAAGCGGTCGCGGAAGAGCGCGCGCATGCGCAGCTCGGGCTCCGTGTGTTCGGTGACGACGCCGGTCTCGAGGTCGACGCTGCCGTCGCGCAGCGCCGCGGCGTCGACCTGCAGCTTCTGCACGAACGCCAGCCGCACGCGCGGCGCTTCGCGTCCGATGCGGGCCACGAGCGCCGGGCCGAAGTTCTCGACGAAGCCGTCGCTCGTGCGCAGCGTGAAGGTGCGCGCCAGCGTGCGCAGCTCCAGCGCCGCGGCCGGCCGGAGGACGGCGTTGACCTCTTCGACCAGCGGACCGACGCGGTCGCGCAGCGCGAGCGCGCGCGGCGTCGGCACCAGGCCGCGTCCGGCGCGCACCAGCAGCGGATCGCCGGTGGTCTTGCGCAGCCGCGCCAGCGCGCGGCTCATGGCCGAAGGGCTGAGGCGCAGGCGGCGCGCCGCGCGCGCGACGTTGCCCTCGGCCAGCAGCACGTCGAGCGTCACGAGCAGATTGAGGTCCGGCATGCCGAATAGGATACATGGCGTCTGATGCACTGTTATCGTGCAATTCGTGCGTCTTCCGCCAGGTGTCGCCGCGACCTATGTTGCCTGCATGAAGATGCGTTGGGCGCTCGCCGGTCTCTGTTCGTCGATCCTGCTGGCCTCGCTCGGGACGAGCGTCGCCAACGTCGCGCTGCCGACGTTCGCGACCGCCTTCGCCGCGTCGTTCCAGCAGGTGCAGTGGGTGGTGCTCGCCTACCTCTTGGCCATCACCACGCTCATCGTCAGCGCCGGCCGCCTCGGCGACCTGGCCGGACGCCGCCGGCTGCTGCTGGCCGGCATCGCGCTCTTCACCATTGCCTCGGCCCTCTGCGGACTGGCGCCGTCGCTCGCGCTGCTGATCGCCGCCCGCGCCGCGCAGGGTCTCGGCGCGGCCATCATGACCGCGCTCGCGCTGGCCTTCGTCAGCGAGACCGTGCCGCGCGAGCGCACCGGCCGCGCCATGGGGCTCCTCGGCACGATGTCGGCCGCCGGCACGGCGCTCGGCCCGTCGCTCGGCGGCCTGGCCATCGCCGCCGCCGGCTGGCGCGCGATCTTCTTCCTCAACCTGCCGCTCGGCCTGGCCTCGTTCGCGCTGGCCTGGCGCCACCTGCCGCGCGACCGCGCCGCGCGCGCGCCCGCCCGCTTCGATACGCTCGGCACGCTGCTGCTCGCGGTGACGCTCGCCGCCTACGCGCTGGCCATGACCCTCGGCCGCGGCCATTTCGGCGCGCGCAACGCCGCCTTGCTCCTCGCCGCGCTGGCCGGCATGATGCTGTTCCTGTTCATCGAAACGAGGGCGGCGGCGCCGCTCATTCAGCTCTCGATGCTGCGCGACGCGACGCTCAGCGCCGGCTTCGCCGCGAACGCGCTCGTGACCACGGTGGTGATGACGACCCTCGTAGTCGGCCCGTTCCACCTGGCGAAGGCGCTCGCGCTCGGCGCCGCCGCGATCGGGCTGGTGATGGCCTGCGGCCCGGTGACGACGGCGCTCTCCGGCGTGCCTGCCGGCCGGCTCGTCGATCGCTTCGGCACCGCGCGCATCGCCGCCGCCGGACTGCTGGCGATGGCCGGCGGCACGAGCGCACTGGCGACGATCCCGGCGCGCTTCGGCATCGCCGGCTACCTGGTGCCGCTCGTCGTCACCACCGCCGGCTACGCGTTCTTTCAGGCCGCGAACAACACCGCGGTGATGAGCGATCTGCGCGCCGACCAGCGCGGCGTCGTCTCCGGGATGCTCAACCTCTCGCGCAACCTCGGCCTGATCACCGGCGCCTCGGTGATGGGTGCGCTCTTCGCGTTCGGCGGCATGCGCATGACGTTCGGCGTCGCCGCCGCGCTGGTCGTCATCGCGCTGGTGATTGCGACGCGAGGACACCTGCGATGAATCTCTTCGTGAACGCGCAGCGCCGGCTGCGCAACGGCTGGTGGCTGCTGCTCTTCTTCGCCCTGATGGCGGCGATGCTGATCGCGCTGCAGCGCGTGAGCGCGTCGCCGTGGGTGCAGATCGCGATCATCGCCGCCGCCACCACCATCTGTCAGTTGCTGCGCCGCAGGCCGCTCACGGAAATCACCGGCCGCATCGATGCGCAGTGGCTCATGCAACTGCTCACCGGCTGCGCGCTCGGCGCGGCGCTGATGCTCGCGCCGGCGCTGCTGTTGCGGCTCATCGGCGCCGTGCGCTGGACGCGGAGCGATGCAACGCTCGCCGCGATCGCCGGCGCGATTCCGATGGTCATCGCCATCGCGCTGGCCGAGGAGCTGCTCTTTCGCGGATTTCTCTTCCAGCGGCTGATCGACGGCGCCGGCGCACTCGCCGCGCAACTGATCGTCGCCGCGTGGTTCGTGCTGACGCACTCCGCGGCGCTCGCGCATGCCGGCAGCGTGCGCTGGCTCGCCGCGATCAACATCTTCGTCGCCTCGCTGCTCTTCGGCTTCGCCTTCCTGCGCACGAGCCGCCTGGCGATGCCGTTCGGGCTGCACTTCGCCGCGAACTTCACGCAGGGCAAGCTCCTCGGCTTCGGCGTGAGCGGCAACCACGACGCCGGCCTGCTGGTCGTGCATCGCGGCAGCAGCGCGGAGTGGCTCACCGGCGCCGCGTTCGGACTCGAGGCCAGCCTGCCGGGACTCGTCGCCGTGATCGCGGTGACGTGGCTCGTCGCGCGCGGACGGCCGCGCTGGATCAGAACGTCTTGAACTCGGCGAGTTGCTCTTCGTCGCCGACGAACATGCGGCTCGTGCCGGCGTTGCAGTAGGCCCAGTCGTGGCTGATGCCGGTGATCATGAGCGACTCGTCGGGACAGAGCTCGGCGAGTGCGGCGCCGAGGGTCTGCACGTCCGTGCGGTCGTCGCTCTGGATGACGAACGTCGACTCGAACGGCAGCTCGACCACGGTGCCGAGACGCAGCAGTGCGTCGTGCAGCTCCGAGTAGTCGGCGCCCGGCGTGAGGCTGTGGCGCACGAGCAGGAAGTCGCGCGTGGTCGTGAACTGCATGCAGGCGACGAGCAGCCGCGCGTCGGTGGCGAGGTTCGCGCGCAGGTAGCGCACCAGCGCAGCGGAGTGGCGGCCCTCGGGCAGAAAGACCTGCCAGCTCTGATCGAAGTTGGGATCCGCGCCGAGGCGGCGCATGACGTGGGAGACTTCCGCCGTGAGGTCGCCCTCGTAGCAGATCTGGAACAGCCGTATCTCGCCCATCACACCCTCCCCGTAGCTGCTTCTGGGCGAAAGTTTAGCATTCAGGATGCTCTTTCCCGAAGCCGGCTTCGCGCGTGAGGACGCGGTCGCGTACTACAAAGCGATCGCGAAGTTCCTCCTGCCGCACCTGAAACGCCGGCCGCTCTCGTTCAAGCGCTACGTCGACAGCGTGCGCGGCGAGTCGTTCTGGGAGAAAGACGCGCCGTCGTTCACGCCCGCGTGGGTGAAGCGCTTTCCGGTGCCGCGGCGCGAAGGCGGCCCGCCGATCGAGTACGTGGTCATCGACGACGTGCGCACATTGACGTGGGTGGCGAGCGTCGGCGGCATCGAGCTGCATCCGTTCCTGCACGTCGTACCGCGCATCGACGTGGCCACGCACGTGGTGTTCGACCTCGATCCCGGCGAAGGCGCCGGTCTCGATGACTGCGCGCAGGTCGCGCTGCTGCTGCGCGATGCATTGCGTTCCATACAACTGGAATCGTTCGCGAAAGTCTCCGGCTCGAAAGGCATCCAGGTCTACGTGCCGCTCAACGGCCGCGGCGCGACGCACGAGGTGACGGAGGCCTTCGCGCGGCTGATCGCCGACGAGCTCGCGCGGCGGCATCCGCGGCAGATCGTCTCGAAGATGGCCAAGGCGCTGCGGCGCGGCAAGGTGTTCATCGACTGGAGCCAGAACGCCGATTACAAAACCACCGTGGCGGTCTACTCGCTGCGCGCGAAACGCGCCGCGCCGTACGTCTCGATGCCGGTGCGGTGGAACGAGCTCTCGCGGCCGAAGCGATTGGAGTTCACGCCCGACAAGGCGCTGGCGCGCGTGCGGAAGCTCGGCGATCTCTTCGCGCCGGTGCTGACGCTCAAGCAGTCACTCCCCGGCGCCGCGCCTCCGCCGCGCACCACGCCGCCGCGCGTCACCGCGGCGAAGACGCCGGCGCTGCCGAAGGAAGGCTCGCAGTCGGGACGGCGCCTCTTCCTGCTGGTGAAGACGGAGATGGGCAACGAGCTGTGGCTCGACATGCGCGGCAAGTTCAAGCGTTTCATCCTGCGCCGTGACCGCGAAGGCGATGCGTCGCTGATCGCCATGCCTGCCGGCGAGTTCGCCATCGAGCCCGCCTATCGCCGCGGCGAAGTGCCGAAGCAGTGGAAAGGGCGCGTGGCCATCGAGGACGCCGGCGCGTACGAAGTGATCGAAGGAAGCTGGCAGCAGCAGCGCTTCGCGCTCTGGTTCACGGGACGCGTGCTGTCGGCGCAGTGGACGCTGGAGAAGATCGAAGAAGGGCACCGCTCCTGGCGGCTCGAGCCGCTGTCAGGCCGCTGACACGACTTCGCGATGGCCGGTCGTGCGCAGGATCGCGCCGACGTCGACGGGACGTCCGCTGAGGCACGCCGCCAGCAGCGCACGCAGTTCCTCCGGCGCGGCCGGCTTGTAGATCACCGCGGTGACGGTGTCACGATCGGCGTTGCTGATGGCCTGGTCGCTGAAGCCAGTGACGATGAACGTGCGCGACGGACGGAGCTGCGGCTGCGCGCGCAGAAAGTCGAGCACTTCCCAACCGGAGACGCGCGGCATGTTCAGGTCGAGCAGCGCCACGTCGTAGCGGCGCGTCTTGAGCGCGGCCACCGCGTCGCGGCCGCTGGAGACGACGTCCGCCTCGACGCCGAGGCGCGCGGCCACCTGCGTGTAGAGATCGCGCACCGGCGCGTCGTCGTCGGCGAAGAGCACGCGCTTGCCCGGCCAGTTGTTGCGCACGGCCAGCCCGTCGAGGGCATCGCGCAGCGCCGCCGGCGACTCGTACCGCTGCGCCGGATCTTTCGCCAGGCATCGCACCACCACCGCGCTCACCTCGGGCGGCACGTCGGCGCGGCAGACCCGCAGGTCGAGCGGCGCATCCGCACATGCGGAAAGCATGACTTCCATCGGGGTGTCTCCCCGGAAAGGCAGACGTCCGGCAAGCGCGTGAAAGAGGATCGCGCCGAGGGAAAAGACATCCGACTGCGGCACGGCAGGCTTCCCGAAGATCCGCTCCGGCGCCGCGTACTGGCCCCAGCGTGAACGATCGGTGACACCCGGCGGCGTGATGGTGATGCCGGCGTCGGAAACGAGGATCGCGCTCGGCCACAGCTCGCCGTGCACCATGTGCAGCGCATCCGCCGCCGCCCGCCCGATGCGCAGAGCCTCTTCCAACGCAAGCGGTCCCGCCGCCATCAGCGTGGTGAGTGGCTCTTTGTCGGCCATGACCTCGATCCGTGCAACGGAGGCGCCATGTAGGAGTTTACGCAGGCACCATCTGCCGCAGCAGCCAGGCGTAGTCGAACGCCTCTTCGCGCAGCCGGTCGTAGCGGCCGGACGCGCCGCCGTGGCCCGCGCCCATGTTCACGCGCAGCAGCAGCTCGTTGTCATCGGACTTGTGCGCGCGCAGCTTCGCCAACCATTTCGCCGCTTCCCAGTAGCCGACCTGGCTGTCGTTGAGCGAGGTGCGCACGAGCAGCGGCGGATAGGCCTTCCGCTCGACGTTCGAGTAAGGGTCGTAGCTCTTCATGTAGCGATACGCCTCGAGCTCGTTCGGGTTGCCCCATTCGATGTACTCCTGCGTGGTGAGCGGCAGGGTCGGATCGAGCATGGTGTTGATGACGTCGACGAACGGCACCTGCGCGACGGCGGCGTCGAAGAGCTCCGGCCGCATGTTGATGACCGCGCCGACGAGCAGGCCGCCGGCGCTGCCGCCGTGAATGGAGATGCGCGACGCGTAGCCGTTCGCGCGCAGATGCGCGGCCACGGCGATGAAGTCGGTGAAGGTGTTCTTCTTCGCCATCATCCGTCCCTGGTCGTGCCACTGCTTTCCCATCTCGCCGCCGCCGCGCACGTGGGCGATGGCGAAGACGATGCCGCGGTCGAGCAGCGAGAGGCGGTTGGAGCTGAACGCGTCCGGCACCGACGCGCCGTACGAGCCGTACGCGTAGAGATGCAGCGGCCCGCCGCCGCGCGGGTCGACGTCTTTGCGATGGACGATGGCTACGGGAATCTGCGCGCCGTCGTCCGCGGCGACGAAGAATCGCTCCGATCGGTAGTCGCCCGGATCGAATCCGCCCAGCACCTCGGTGCGCTCGAGCAGCACGGCGGTGCGCGCGTCGAGATCGTAGTCGTAGACGCTGCGCGGCGTGACCAGCGACTGATACGTGTAGCGGAAGAGGTGCGTGTCGAACTCGCAGTTCGCGCCGGGCGTGGCGGTGTAGGCGGGCTCGGGAAAGACGATGCGGTGCGAGCCGCCGCGCGCGAGGTCGTGCACCTCGAACGCCGGCAGTCCGCCTTCGCGCAGGTAGACGACGAGGTGATCGCGGAAGAGATCGATGCTCTCGATGCGCACCGGCTCGCGGTACGGCACGACCTCTTCCCAATGCGACTCGTCGTAGCGGTCGACCGGCGCGGAGACGACGCGGAAGTTGATGCCGGCGTCGTTGGTCATGAAGTAGAAGCGGTCGCCGCGATGCTCGGCGTAGTACTTGTGCTCCTCGCGCCGCGGCACCATCACCCGCGGCGGCTGTTCGGGATGCGCGGCGTCGAGCAGTTGCACTTCGCTGGTGGTCTTGCTGTCGGAGACGATGAAGACGTACGCGCCGCTGCGCGCGCGGAACACCTCGACGTCGTACAGCTCGTCGGTCTCTTCGAAGAGCAGCTCGTGCACGTCGCTGCCGAGGACGTGGCGGTAGACGCGGTATTGCCGCTTGGCGTCGTTCTCGATGCTGTAGAAGAGCGTGCGGTTGTCGCGCGCCCATTCCACGCTGCCGACGCGCTCGGCGATGTTCTCGATCACCGCGCCGGTGCGCAGGTCTTTCACATGCAGCCGGAACTGCCGGTACCCGTTGTCGTCGGTCGTGTACGCGAGCAGGTTCCCGTCATCGCTGACTTCCATCGCATCGACGTCCATGAATTCGTGGCCGGCGGCGAGGGCGTTGATGTCGAGGACGACGTGCTCGTCGTCATCGAGCGTCCGCTTGCGCGCAAAAATCGCATACTGCTCACCCTCGACCGTCCGCGAGTAATACAGCCACTCTCCCTTGCGATACGGCACGTGCACGTCCGTCTGCTTGATGCGGCCGAGCATCTCCGCGTAGAGCGTTTCCTGCAGCTCCTTCGTGCCGGACATGACCGCTTCCGCGTAGGCGTTCTCGGCCTCGAGGTAGGCAATGGTTTCCGGGTCGTTGCGGTCGCGCAGCCAGGCGTAGTCGTCGACGAGGACGTCGCCGTGGATGGTCAGCTCGACCGGCTGCCGTTTCGCGATCGGTGGTACGAGCGTCACTGCGCCTGCATCTTCGCCCAACTGTCCTTGAGCGTCGCGGTGCGGTTGAAGACGAGGCGTTGCGCGGAGGAATCGCTGTCGACGCAGAAGTAGCCGAGGCGCTCGAACTGGTAGCGGGAGAGCGGCGCGGCGCCGGCCACCGTCGGCTCGAGCTTGGCGTGCTCGATCACCTCGAGCGATTTCGGATTGAGGTGCGCGAGAAAGTCGCCTCCTTCCTCCGGATCCTCGGCGTTGAACAGGCGGTCGTAGAGCCGCACCTCGCAGTCGAGCGCATGTTCGGCCGAGACCCAGTGCAGCGTCGCCTTCGGGCGCCGTCCGTCGGGCGCGTCGCCGCCGCGCGTGGCCGGATCGTACGTGGCCCGCAGCTCGACGATCTTCCCGCTGTCGTCCTTCACCACGCTCGTGCAGGTGATGAAGTAGGCGGAGCGGAGGCGCACTTCGCGTCCCGGCGCGAGGCGGAAGAACTTCTTCGGCGGCTCTTCCAGGAAGTCGTCGCGCTCGATGTAGACCACGCGCGAGAACGGTACGCGCCGCGTCCCCATCGACGGATCTTCCGGATTGTTCGGCGTGTCGAGCGTCTCGCTCTCGCCTTCCGGATAGTTCTCGATCACGACGCGCAGCGGATCGAGCACGCCCATCACGCGCGGCGCGGTCTTGTTCAGATCCTCGCGCACGCAGAACTCGAGAAAGCCGACATCGATGACGTTCTCGCGTTTGGCCACGCCGACGCGCTCGGCGAAGTTGCGGATGGCGGCGGGTGTATAGCCGCGGCGGCGCAGGCCGGCGATGGTCGGCATGCGCGGATCGTCCCAGCCGCGCACGTGCCCGTCGGCGACGAGCCGCAGCAGCTTCCGCTTCGACATCACGGTGTAGTTGAGGTTGAGGCGGGCGAACTCGATCTGCCGCGGCCGCGACGGCACCGGCAGGTTCTCGATCAGCCAGTCGTAGAGCGGACGGTGCGCCTCGAACTCGAGCGTGCAGAGCGAGTGCGTAACGTGCTCGATCGCATCCGACGGCGGATGGGCGAAGTCGTACATCGGATAGATGCACCACTTGCCGCCGGTGCGGTGATGGTCTTCGTGGCGGATGCGGTAGAGCACCGGATCGCGCATGTTGATGTTCGGCGAGGCCATGTCGATCTTCGCCCGCAGCACGTGCGCGCCGTCGGGAAACTCGCCCGCTCTCATGCGGCGAAAGAGATCGAGGTTCTCCTCGATGCCGCGATTGCGGTACGGCGATTCTTTCCCCGGCTCCGTGAGCGTGCCGCGATGCTCGCGCATCTCCTCGGCCGTCAGCGAGTCGACGTACGCCTTGCCGTCGCGGATCAGCACCTCGGCCCATTCGTAGAGCTGATCGAAATAGTCGGAGGCGTGCAGCGGCTCGCCGCCCGCGAAGTCGAAGCCGAGCCAGCGCACGTCCTCGATGATCGCCCGCGCGTACTCCGCCTCTTCCTTCTCCGGATTCGTATCGTCGAAGCGCAGGTTGCAACGCCCGCCGTACTCGCCGGCCACGCCGAAATTCAGACAGATCGACTTCGCATGCCCGATGTGCAGATAGCCGTTCGGCTCCGGCGGAAACCGCGTGACGACGGTGGTGTGCCGCCCGCTCTGAAGGTCCTCCTCCACGATCTCCCGAATGAAATCGCGAGGCTTGCTCGGTGCTTCCGTGGTCATACGGAACCCTTACAAGACCGGCAGCCTCCGCGTCAATTCCTCCGTCAACGTACCGCGCGGCGTCTGATGATCGTCACGTAGTCCGTGCTCACGCTCGCGCGGTGCCCGGTGGCGGTGAAGAAGTTGCGCGCGAAGAGGTCGCGGAGCGCGCGCATCTGCGCGGCTTGCGCGTCGGTGGCCGTGTCGCCCGGGTCGGTGACGAGGGTGAAGAGGACCTGGAACTTGTGCTGGGCGAGCGATGTCGACGGGTTGCGGCGGCCTTCGGCGGCGATGACTTGGTCGAGCTTGACGTCGGTGCGCTGCGCGCGCACGACCGCGCCTTCATCCGGCCAGTAGGCGCTGGGCAGGGCCGGGTCGGAGTTCGCCAGGTAGAACCATGGCGGCACTTCCTCCGGCGCGGCCAGACCCATCAGATAGAGGTCCGTCCAGCTATAGCCCATGTTCGATGCGTGCGCCTTGAACGTGCCGTCGGGTTGCTCGGCGAACGTAGCGCCGCCCATCACCGACGATTCGTTCTCGCCGTACACCGGAAAGGCCGACGGCGTGCTGACGAAGCCGGCCGGGTGCGCGCTGGCCGGGTTGAGCGCGAACGTCAGCGACGAGCCCTGCTTGATGCGGAAGAAGTAGAGCCAGCGGTGCCCGAACTCGTGCAGGATCACCTTCGACGCGGTCTGCGTCAGCGCGTTGTAGTTGTAGGTGAAGTGATTCATGTGCAGCAGCGCGGCCTCGCGCGGCGCCGTCGCGCTGAAGTAGCCGGGCGGCGCGATGCCGTCGACCTGCGGGTTGCCGGCGGTCGAGTACGCACCTGCGTAAAAAATGATGTCCGTATAGAAGGACTGATAGATCGCCAGCGCGTCGACGTTCGCCTCGCTCAGATGAAACTGCGGCTGGATGCGCTGCCAGACCGCGTAGACGTCGAGCGAGCCGAGGGTGAACGGCTCGACGATCGGAAGCGCGAGCTCGCCGGAAGCGGCGGAGAGATCGGAAACGATGCCGCGCGCCGGCGCGTCGAACGTAACCGTCGCCACCACGCGATCGACGGAGCTTCCGCTCGGGCGGAGGTACGTGGTGACGCGCAGCGTCTGCGGACCCGTGGTGTCGAAGAGATCGTCGGTGCCGAACAGTTCGATGGTGTCGCCGTCGATACGCGCGGCGGCACCGGAGGTGATGGCGCGGTCGCCGCCGAACGGGATGATGGTGTAGCCGTTGCGCGTGACGACCAGTCGCGCGCCGGTGTTGCCGACCACGACGTCGTACTGCAGCGACTGATCGCCGGTGAGCTGCGACCCGTCGACCGCGCCGGCCAGGCGGAGCCGCACCGAGACGAGATTGCGCTCCTCGATGCGCGTCAGCTCCGCGCGCACGACGTCGACCATCGGACCGAACTGCGCCGGCTTCGTCACCCCGTCGACCGGGTCGTTGACGGTGGTCAGCACGCGGTGCGCGGCGGTGGCCGGATCGAAGCCGCGCGTGATCAGCGGCGCGCCCCAGGCCATCTCGCGCAGCGCCTTGTACGAGAAGACGATGCTGCCATCGCGCCGCACCTCGGCCTGCACGTCGTAGCCGAACGTCTCGCCGGCGGTGCTGCGCCACGTCACGCGCAGCGCGTCGGCGCTCTCGTCGACGAAGAGCCGCGGGTACGCGAGCTGCCGCGGTTTCCGATTGGTGATGATCAGCGGCGAGATCGCCGCGCCGCGATGCACGGCGCCGTCGAGCGCGGCGAACTGCATCGCGCCTTCCTCGTCCGCTCCGTCGAGCTCGATGGCGTTGAAGGCGGTGAGCTGCACGCGCGCGATGGCGCGGCCGAAGAGCGGCAGCGCGCCCTGGGTCAGGTCGTACGTCACGGCCGCGTTGTCGCTCTGAAAATCGCGCACCGCCTCGCCCGACGGCTCGACGTAGCGCAGCGGCACGCGCGCCACCGAGTACGACGACGCGCCGCGCGGCGTGAAGACGAGCGACGTGCCGAGGAGATCGTTCGGATGGTAGCCGACCGTGAGCGACTCGTCGTTCGGGAGATAGAACGCGCCGTCGCGCACCACCGCCGGCGCGGCGGCCTTGAGCGCCACATGCGTCCGCTCGTGCAGCGCGCGCACGGCCGCGGTATTCGCCGGACTGCTGGCGCACATCGGATCATCAGCGGCGAACAGCGGACTGCAGAACAGCAGCGACACGAGGATCGCGTAGCGCAAGAGGCCCTCCGGAACGGCGCGGCCATGATAGCTCTTCGCGTACTCTACGGGCGTGAACGACGCCACGGGACAGCACCACGGCGACTACGAGGTCGAGTCGTTCCTCGGCAAGGGGTCGATCGGGAAGGTCTATCTCGCGCGTCACCGCCGCATCGGCCGCCGCGTCGCGCTCAAGACCGTCGTGCTCGAGCAGCGCTTCGACGACGACGACGATCGCGACGAGTTCTACAAACGGCTGCAGCGCGAGGCCGAGCTTTGCGCCGCCATGCAGCATCCGAACATCGTCACGTTGTACGACGTCGGCTACGAGGGTGACGTCGTCACCTGGCTGGCCACCGAGTACGTCGACGGCGAGTCGCTGCTGGCGCGACTGCGGCGCACGCGTCCGCTGGCCGTCGACGAGGCGCTCTCCATCGCGTCCGACCTGCTGCGCGGCCTCGCCTACGCGCACTCGAAAGGCGTGATCCATCGCGACATCAAGCCGGCCAACATCCTGCTGACATCCGAGGGCCAGGCGAAGATCGCCGACTTCGGCGTTGCGCGGCCGCTGCACTCGAGCCTCACCTCGGCGCGCTCGCTGGTCGGCACGCCGAACTACATGTCGCCCGAGCAGGTGAAGACCACGCCCGTGTCGACGCGCTCCGATCTCTTCTCCGCCGGCGCGGTGATGTACGAGATGCTCACCGGCACCAAGCCGTTCGGCGCGCCGGAGCTGAGCGGCATCCTCTACAACGTCGTCCACCTCGAGCCGCCGCCGGTGACGGACGTGAATCCGGGCGTGCCGGCCGCGATCGCGGCGGTGGTGACGAAGCTGCTCGCGAAAGATCCGCGCGACCGCTACGAGTCGGCCGCCGACGCGCTGCAGGAGCTCGAGAAAGCGCGGCCGTCATCGACGCCGGCGCATCCCGGCTCCGAGCTCGAGACCATCGACGTCATCGCGCACGACGACATGACCACGCCGCTGCCGACGATCTTCGAGCCGCGTCCGCCGCTGCTGCGGCGGCCGGTCGCGCCGCTGGTTTTCTGGAGCGTCACGTTCGTGCTGCTCTCCGCGCTCCTCGCCTCGGTGATGCTGCTGCGCGACGCCGCCGCGCGGCAGAAACCGGCGGCGCTGCTCACGCGCGCGCAGGTCGAGGAGACGGCGGCGAAACGGCGCGCGCTCGACGCAACGCGCGCGCTCGTCGCCGCCGGACGTTACGAGGAGGCGATCCGCGGATACGACGCCTATCTCGCGCGCTATCCGCAGAGCAGCGTCGCGCGCATGGAACGCGACGCTGCCCGGCGGCAGTTCGAAGAGGCGCAACCGAAAGCGGAAGTCACGAAGGTCGCGCGCAAACCGAAACGGGAGAGCGAAGCGGAAGCGGAAGCGGAGCAGCCGCCGCAGAAGAAGCCGTCGCGGTGGCAGCGGGTGAAGCGCTGGTTCCGCGGCAAGTGAGCGTCATCAGAAGGCGTGCGTGAGCGCGATCGAGGCGCGGCGCATGCCGCCCTGGTCGGCGTTGTCGACGGCGACGTCGAGCTGCGCCGGACCGAAGTCGAGGCCGAGGCCGAAGGTCAGATGCTCAACGGGGTCGTTGAGCGGCCCGCGCAGGAAGACGGAAGACTCCGACCAGCGCGCGGGATCGCGCCACCAGCCGGCGCGCAGCGCGATCAGCACGCGCGTCGGCACGCGATACTCCGCGCCGGCGTGCAGCTCGGTGACGTCGCGATACGGATAGTCCGCTGCGAGTCCGAAGACGGTGTAGTCGTCGTGCGCGAGGTCGCCGTAGCCGCGCCGCACCGCCTCGGCCGCGAGCAGCAGGCGGTCGGTGGCGCGGATCGACACGCCGGCGCGCAGCGTGTCGGGCAGCTTCTGCGTGCTTTTCGCGAGCTGCGCCTCGTTCGTCGCGCAGAAGAGTGAGTTGATCTGCTCGATGCCGCAGACGCTCGTCGTGCGCGAGACTTCGCCGCCGCCGCGGTAGGAGGAGGAGAGCTTCACGCGCGGCGTCACCGTCCAGACGATGCCGGCGTTGAGCACGACGTCGCTGCCGGAGGTTCTGCGGAACGCGCGCTCGTTGGTCGGGCCGGGCATCGGCACCGGGCCGATGACGCTGCGCAGCACTTCGGCCTGTTCGTCGAGCGCGCGCCGCTCCGCGCCCGCGCCGACGGCGATCGCGCCGCGCTGCCACGACGCCGTGAGGCCGTAGCGCGTGTCGCGCCGCTCGAACGGCTGGCCGGCCGAGAGGATGAAGGTCGGGCAGGCGCCGCCGTCGCAGAGCACCGGCTCATACGTCCGGAACGGGACGGCCGTGGTCAGCGGTCCGTTGCCGCGCAGCCGCGGCTCGTTGGCGTAGTAGCCGGCGATGACGAAGTCGCCGAGCGGCATTGCGATCGCGGCGTGGGCGATGCCGGCGGCGGTGGCCTCGTCGCGGAACGACGACACGAAGTTGTCGGAGAAGCGCATGGCGATCGTGTCGTACGAGGTCTGCGCGACGCCGATCGAGAGCAGCCGTTTCTGCAGCGACGCCAGCGCCGCGGGATTGGTGGCGACGAGTGCGAGGTCGGTGGCGCTCGGATCGGTCGTCGAGCCGAGGGCCTGGCTGCGCGCGCTCATCGGCGCATCGGTCAGGCGGATGAAGGTGAGTTGCTCGAACGTCTGTGCGGATGCGTGAACGGCGAACAGCAGGAACAGCGAAATTGCGACTCGTGCAATGCGCACGTGGCCTCCAGTGACTGCGATGTCATTCACGCTCCGGAGCGTCGGAAGGTGTGACGCGCGCGCGGCGGAGAAGTTTTGCGGCGCGTAGAATCGCGCTCCATGCCGCGATGGATGTTGTATGGCGCGAACGGCTACACCGGCGAGCTGATCGCGCGCGAGGCGGTGCGGCGCGGGTTGCGGCCGCTGCTCGCGGGCCGGAGCGCGGAGCGCGTCGAGCCGTTGGCGCGCGAGCTCGGGCTCGAGTGGCGCGCGTTCGGATTGATGGACGTCGATCTTTCCGGAGTTGCGGTGGTGCTGCATTGCGCCGGTCCGTTCATCCATACGTCCGGACCGATGGCAGAGGCGTGTCTCGCCGCGGGCGTGCACTATCTCGACATCACCGGCGAGATCGAGGTGTTCGAGTCGCTCTTCGCGCGCGACGCGGAGGCGAAGCGGCGCGGCGTGGCGCTGATCCCCGGCGTCGGGTTCGACGTCGTGCCCACCGACTGTCTCGCCGCGCAGTTGCACGCGCGCCTGCCGGATGCGCGCGAGCTCTGGCTCGCCTTTGATTCCGGCCGCAGCGGGATCAGCCGCGGCACGCTCAAGACCATGCTCGAAGGCCTCGGCGACGGCGGCGCGATCCGCGTCGACGGCGCGATCGTGCGCGTGCCGATGCTCTACGACGTGCGCGAGATTCCGTTCGCCGGAGGCGCGCGCACGGCCATGACCATTCCGTGGGGCGACGTGGCCACGGCGTATCGGACCACCGGCATTCCGAACATCCGCGTCTATCACGCCACGTCGCCGCGGCAGATCGCGCGGCTGCGGCGCATGCGGCCGCTGCTGCCGCTGGCGCGATTCGGAATGGTGAAGCGCGCGCTCCAGCGCTTTGCATCGAAGCACGCCAGCCCGACCGCGAGCGAGCGCGCCGCGGCGCGGGTCGAGCTCTGGGGCCGCGTGGCGAACGAGCGCGGCGAGGAAGTGACGATGACGATGTCGACGCCGGACGGCTACGACTTCACGGTGGCCTCGGCGCTGGCGGCGATCGAGCGGCTGCTGGCGGACGAGGTGCGGCCGGGCGCCTGGACGCCGTCGCGCTACTTCGACAGCGACTTCGCCGAGCACACCGTTTGCAGCATGACGCCCAGCTCATGAGCGACCACGACGACGATCCGTTCGACTACGGCGACCGCACCACGTTCCAGCTCCGCAATCAGCAGTTCGCCCTCGACGACTACGGCACGGTGATGAACCTGCCGGTGCCGGAACCGCCTGCGCCGATCGAGGCACCGGAGCCGGTGACGCAGGTCATCGAGGAAGCGCCGGCCGAGATCGAAGCGACTGCTGCGCCGGTCGAGAGCGCGCCGTCCGATCCGCTCGCGCGCATCGAGCAGAAGCTCGACGCGGCGCTGGCGGCCATCGAGTTCCTTCGCCGCCGCGTCGACTCGATCGACGTGATGCTCGCGCGCGTTCTGAACCGCGACTAACGCGCGGGCGCGCCGTAGCGCAGCGCCACCACGCGCGGCTCGGCGCCGGCGACGAGGGTGCAGACGAAGAGATCGTCGTACTGCGAGTCGGCGATGGGCGGCGGGTTGCGCACGCCGAGGGCCTGCAAGACGTCGACGGTGGTATTCGAGTGGCCGGCGATCAGCACGGTCTTGCCGGCGTGATGCTCGCGCACTTCGCGCGCGAGATCGGGCGCGTAGGTGGCCTTCTGCGCGCCGCCCGCCTGCCGCACCTGCGGCTTGATGCCGCGCGCGGACGCCAGCGGCTGCACGGTTTGTTGCGTGCGCGCGAACTGCGTCACGTAGATCGCGTCGAGCGGCACGCCGGAGAGCACGTGCGCGAGCTCCTGCGCCCGCGCCTGGCCGGCCGCGCTCAGCGGCGGATCGCCGTCGGGCGCGGCCTTCTCCGCATGACGCACCAGAATCACCGTCGTCACCACCGGCGCACGCTTCGCACCCATCGTGAGGAACACCGCCAGCAGGAGCAGCACGATCCGCTTCATGCGCGCGAGTTTACTCGCCGAGGCCGAGGCGGTGCCATGGCGCCGGCGTCGCGCGGTCGTCGCGGACGGTGCCGTCGCAATCGACGACGCGCGGATCGTCGCTCCGCACGCGCAGCCGCGCGGCCTCGTACGCATCGAGCCAGTAGTACTCGGCGCGCCACTCGCCGCTCACCGACACCGCCGCCGTCGTCCGCCCGGGCTTCCGCGGATCGTCGACGTGCGACCAGAGATCGTCGATGCGGCCGAACGGCGCGAGGTCGTCGGCGTGCCAGAGCATCGCGCCGCGGCACGGACGGAACGGCACGAGCAGGGTCCGCGCGATCCCAACTGAGCGGCATCCAACGATTGACGATCGGCAGAAGGAGCAAGAACCAGAAGAGGTGCAGCAGCAGCGCAATCGCGATCGCGCTCGTCGCCACTGCCGTCGCCTGCGCGCGCGTCAGCAGGAGATGGATCGCGCAGAGCAGCATCGTGACGACCACCATCGCGAACAGCGCGTGCAGCGCCACGATCGGCTCTTCCACTTCACCCTGCAGCCGGTCGACGCGGCGGGCGGTGGCCACCGACAGCGGCCAATACGTTGCGATGACGAAGGCCATCACCACCAGCGGCAGGATCGCGCGCGGTGCGCGGCGGCGCACCACGGCGACGACGAGCAAGATCACGGCGGCGATGCGCAACAGCGGCGAGAGCCAGTCATACAGCGCGAGCGCGGCGAAGCCTCGATGTCCCGGCAGCGGCGGCAGCGGCAGCGTCCAGTACGCCGAGTCGAATCCGAACCGCCACACCAGCACCGCTGCGGTCAGCAGCGCGGCAACGGCGATCGCGGTGCCAGCGAGGACGCGGGTGATGGGAGCGTGCACGATCACGTGCAGATGACGCGCAGTCGCACACTTCATCACACAACATGGCGGCGAAATCCGGCGTAATATGCTGTTACACCATGCGCGTTCCGGCCCTCGTCGCCATGCTTTGCACGCTCGCCGTCCCGCTGCGGGCGGCGGAGCCGCCGCTGTTTCAGAACACGCCGACGGTGCGGCTCGCGACCGGGACGCTCTTCGCGGCGCGTCCCGCGGATTTCAACCGCGACGGCTTGCTCGATCTGGCGCTGCTGCGGTTCGAGGGCAACATGCGGTTCGAAGTGCATCTCGGGCGCGGCGACGGCACGTTTGGCGACGCGTTGGTGAACCGCGAGTTCACCGCCGACGCGTCGGCGATGGAGATCGGCGACATCGATGGCGACGGGATTCTCGACGTGGTCGGCTCGAGCGGCTGGAAAGGCTCGGGAATCCTCCTGCACGCGCTGCTCGGCAACGGCGACGGGACGTTCCGCCGCGCGGGCGGCACCGGATCGGGCTCGCGCCCATGCGACAGCGCCTGGTTCGCGCTCGCCGACATGACCGGCGACGGCCGCGCCGACATCATCGCCTGCGACGTGCTGGTCTTCCCGGCCATCGCCGGCGGCAACTTCGCCGCGCCGATCGTCACCGAAGCGCACGGCGCCGGACGCATTCACCTGCTCGACGCGAACGGCGACGGGCGGCGCGACGTGTTCCTCGAGGGCTCGAGCCTGCTCCTCGGCAACGGCGACGGCACGTTGCAGCCGCCGGTCCCGCAGCCGGCGAACGGCAGCGCGGCGGTCGCCGACTTCAACGGCGACGGTCGCGACGACATGACCTGGATCGATGCGTTGCTGCAGGAGCGCGCGTTCGCGTTTGCCACGCCGCAAGGATTCACGCGCGTCAGCGCCGGCTTCGCGCCGCAGTCTGCACGCGTGACCGCCGGTGATGTCAACGGCGACGCGCGGCCCGACGTGCTCATGAATGTCTCCGGTCATGTATTCGTCTCGACGACTCGCGCCGACGGCACGTCCGATCCGCCGCGCGTGTACCTCGCCGGGACCAACGCGGCCGTCATCGCCGCCGGCGACTTCGACAGCGATGGGCGTGCAGACGTCCTCGCGGTCGGAGCGATCGACAACGCGCGGATCGGAGCGTCGCTGCTGCACGGCAACGGCGACGGGACGTTCGTCGCCGAGCGCGCATATCCGTTCTCCCGCGCCCTCGATTCGTACGGCGCTCCCGCGCTCACCGCCGCCGACTATGATCGCGACGGCTCGATCGACGTCGCGGTGGCCGCGGCCACGCTGGTCACGCTGCACGGCGACGGCGCCGGCGCATTCGAGCGCCGCACCGACACGCCGCTCCGCTACACGCCGCGCCGCGCGGCCTTCGGCGACTTCAACGGCGACGGTCTCCCCGACGCGATCGTTGACGGGCCGGAATGCTGGCTCGCAAACGGCGACGGCACGTTCCGCAAGACGGGATCGGGCGCGTTCGATCCATCACTCGCCTCCACCAGGTGGACGCTGTTGACCGGCGACTTCAATGGAGACGGAGAACGCGACATCGCCCTCGTCGGCCAGTACAGCGTCTACGTCTACGCGGGCCGCGGCGCGGGCATGTTCGATCCGACTCCGCGCGAGACGCGACGACCCGGCGCGAATCCACCGTGGTTCCTCTGGCCGGAAGTGTCGAAGGTCACTGCCGACATCGACGGCGACGGCCGCGACGACATCCTGACGAGCGAAGCGGTCTGGTTCGGCCAGGCCGACCTCTCGTTTCGCGTCGTGCAGTCGCCGCTCGGCTACACCGATC
This sequence comes from Thermoanaerobaculia bacterium, assembly GCA_036389275.1. Taxonomy (GTDB): domain Bacteria; phylum Acidobacteriota; class Thermoanaerobaculia; order Gp7-AA8; family Gp7-AA8; genus QHVT01. The sequence continues at coordinate 70,680 of DASVQE010000099.1, read as the reverse complement.
AGTGCCTGCTCGCGGATCTCGACGGCGACGGCCGCAGCGAGATCATCGGCCTCACCAGCGATTGGCCGGTGGCCTTGCTCACGATCCGCGATGCGGAGTTTCGCAAGTTGGCGGAGCTCGAACTGCAGTCGTTCGGCAGTCTCGCCGGAGCGGTTGCGGCGGATTTCGACGGCGACGCCGCGACCGATCTCGCCCTCGGCACGACGGTCCTGCTCGGCGACGGGCGCGGCTCGTTCGACGGCTATGCACGCTTTCGCACGTTCAACTCGGCGAGTGCGCTTGCGGCGGCGGACGTGGACGGAAACGGCTCGGACGACCTGCTCGTCGCCAGCGCGGACGCGGGATGTCTGGACGTGATCCGCACGCGCGCCGGCACGTCGCGCAATCTGCCGCTGCCGATGACGATCCAACGCCTCCGCAACAGCGAAGACATCTCGCGCGATCTGGAAGTGGGGACGCCGCTGATGGTCGAGGTTGTCGCGGCCGCGAGCAGCCCGTGGATCGGCAGCGGCGCGATGCTCTTCGCGCTCGACGGCCGCACGACCGCGATCACCGAGGTCGATCGGCGCGACGTCGACGGCAGGCCGGCGCCGGCCGCGGCTGGTCCGCAGCGGCTGACGGTGACGTACTCCGGCGACGAGATCTACGCACCGGCTGTCGCGTCGCAGAACATCGTCGTGCAGCGCGGCGCTGTGAAGTGGAACGTCCCGTCCGCCGGTGCTCCACTCTACAGGTTTGTTGGCGAGCCGATTCGCTTCACGGGACACCTCGAACCGAGGGACCGGCGCGGCGCGCCGCCGCTCACCGGGAACGTGTCAATCTACATGCGCGGCGGCGTCTTCATCGCCAGCGTGCCGGCGCCCGACATCGCCTTCGAGCTCGCGCCGCTGCCGCCCGGCACCTACACGATCGAGCTGCGATACAGCGGCGACGCGAACTATCGCGACGATGCGTACTCGCTCACGGTGAAGGTCTCGAAGCGGTCGACCTGGCTCACGCTCACGGCCGATCCGCCGAAGAGCGCCCGCCCCGGCACGGCGGTCGCGCTGCGCGCGTCGCTGCAAGACGCTCCGGGCGCCACCGGCATCATCCGCTTCACGGACGGCTCGCGAGTCCTCGGCGACGCGCCGGTCGCCGGCGGCGCCGCCACGATCACGACGACGCTGGCCGAAGGAAGACACACGATCCAGGCGCAATACCTCGGCGACGAGCGCTACGAATCATCGACCGCCACCCTGACGTACGAGGTCGTCGCCGCGTCGAGCCGGCGCCGCAGCGTTCGCCGCTGACTGTCGTAGCACAAAAACCAGGGGCGGCCTTTCGGCCGCCCCTCACCAAGGTGCGCTGCGACGGGACGAAGCCATTCGTCGCGACTACGAGCACCCACTCGTCGAGCCGCAGTTGAGGCATTTGTAGCAGGCGCCGTTGCGGACCATGATCTCGCCGCAGTCGCTGCAGGACGGCGCGTCCTGCTGGTAGAGGAACGTCCCCTGTTTCGTCGGATTCACGCCGTCGGCGTTCTTGGCCGGCATCACGAAGCCGACCACCTTCGCCGACTCCGACGCCATCGGCGGCGGCGTGGCGGTCGAGACTCTCTCGATGAACGACAGATCGCTGGCGCTCGGCGTGGTGACGTTCGCGGCGGGAGCCGGCGCGAGGTCGTCGCGCAGGATCACGCCCGCCTCGGTCTGGCTCTCGCGGCTGAGGAACTTGATCGCCAGCCACTTGAAGATGTAGTCCATGATCGACTTCGCCATCGGAATCTCGGGATTCTTGGTGAAGCCGCTCGGCTCGAAGCGCGTGTGCGTGAACTTGTCGACGAGCAGTTGCAGCGAGACGCCGTGCTGCAGCGCGAGCGACGTCATCGTGGCGAAGCTGTCCATCAGACCCGAGATCGTCGAGCCTTCCTTGGCCATGGTGATGAAGATCTCGCCGGGGCTGCCGTCCTCGTACTTGCCGACGATGATGTAGCCCTCGTGGCCGCCGATGGAGAACTTGTGCGTGATCGACTCGCGCTCGTCCGGCAGCTTGCGGCGCACCGCGGCCGGCGCGACGCCGAGCTGCTCGAGCTGCTGCTTGTCGCGCGCGGTCGAGAGCGGCTGCGAGCGCTTGCAGCCGTCGCGATAGACGGCCACCGCTTTCAGTCCGAGCTTCCACGCTTCGTAGTACGCCTGCTCGATCTCGTCGGCCGTGGCGCTGTTCGGCATGTTGATGGTCTTCGAGATCGCGCCGCTGATGAAGGGCTGCACGGCGCCCATCATCTTGAGGTGCCCGAGGTAGTGAATCGAACGCGTGCCGTTAGCCGGCTTGAACGCGCAGTCGAAGACCGGCAGGTGCTGTTCGATCAGGTGCGGCGCGCCTTCGATGGTGTCGTTCTCGTTGATGTACTCGACGATTTCCTTGACCTGCTTCGGATCGTAGCCGAGGCGCTTGAGCGCGGTCGGCACGGTGTTGTTGACGATCTTCAACATGCCGCCGCCGACGAGCTTCTTGTACTTCACCAGGGCGATGTCGGGCTCGATGCCGGTGGTGTCGCAATCCATCATGAAGGCGATGGTGCCGGTCGGCGCGAGCACGGAGATCTGCGCGTTGCGATAGCCGTGCTGCTGGCCGAGGGCGTACGCCTCGTCCCACACCTTGCAGGCGGCGTCGGCGAGATCGGCCGGGAGCGAGCGGACGTCGAGGCGGTAGGCGCTGCGACGGTGCTTGTCGATGACGCGGAGGAACGGCTCCTCGTTCTCGGCGTAGCCGGCGAACGGGCCGACCTTCGCGGCGATACGCGAGGACTGTGCGTACGACTCGCCGGAGAGGATCGAGGTGATGGCGGCGGCGTAGTGGCGGCCGTCTTCGCTGTCGTAGGGAACGCCGCGGGCCATCAGCAGCGCGCCGAGGTTGGCGTAGCCGATGCCGAGCGGCCGGAAAGCGTGCGAGTTCTTCTCGATGGCCGGCGTCGGATAGGAGGCGTAATCGACGACGATCTCCTGCGCGGTGATGACGATGCGCAGCGCGGCGCGATACGCCTCGACGTCGAAGCCGCCCGACTCGCTGTAGAACTTCATCAGGTTCAGCGAGGCGAGGTTGCAGGCGGAGTCGTCGAGGAACATGTACTCCGAGCAGGGATTCGACGCGTTGATGCGGGCCGTGTTCGGGCACGGGTGCCAGTCGTTGACGGTGGTGTCGAACTGCAGTCCCGGATCGCCGCAGACCCAAGCCGACTGCGCCATCCGCTTCATCAGGTCGCGCGCCTTGTAGGTGCCCATCACCCGAGTGCGGTCGGTGACCGCGCGCGTCTGCCAGTCGCTGTCCTTCTCATAGGCGCGCATGAACTCGTCGGTCACGCGCACGGAGTGGTTGGCGTTCTGGAAGTGCACCGAATCGTAGGCACCGCCCGGAGCGTTGAACGCGCCGTCATAGCCGGCCTCGATCAGCGCCCACGCTTTGCGCTCTTCGGTTTCTTTTGACTGGATGAAGTCGAGGATGTCGGGGTGGTCGGCGTTGAGGATGACCATCTTCGCGGCGCGGCGGGTCTTGCCGCCCGACTTGATCACGCCGGCGAACGAGTCGTAGCCGCGCATGAAGGAGACGGGGCCGGAGGCGGTGCCGCCGCCCGCGAGGAGCTCGCGCGAGGAGCGGATGTTGGAGAGGTTCGAGCCCGTCCCGGAGCCGTACTTGAAGAGCATGCCCTCGGTCTTGGCCAGGCCGAGAATCGAGTCCATCGTGTCCTGCACGGAGTTGATGAAGCACGCCGAGCACTGCGGACGCTCTTCGATGCCGACGTTGAACCAGACCGGCGAGTTGAACGACGCCATCTGATAGAGAAGGATGTGCGTGAGCTCGTCGCGGAACGTGTCGCCGTCCGCTTCCGTCGCGAAGTAGCCGCCTTCGCGGCCCCAGGCGGTGATGGTGCGGACGACGCGGCCGATGAGCTGGCGCACGGACGACTCGCGGTCGGGCGTGCCGAGGTGGCCGCGGAAGTATTTCGAGACGACGACGTTCGTGGCCATCTGCGACCAGAACTTCGGCATCTCCACTTCCTTCTGCTCGAAGACGACGCCGCCGCTCTCGTTGCTGATGGCGGCGTTGCGCAGCTCCCATTCGCACGTGTCGTAGACGTCGACGCCGGGCGTGGTGAAGTAACGGTCGATCGCGATACCGCCGCCCTTGGTCTCTTTCTTCGCCGCTTTGCGCGGCGGCGAGGTGCGCGAACGGACGGACAGATCGATGGACGTCATGGCATTTTCTCCTTCGGCTTCAACAAAAAACAGAGGAAGGATGTTCGCTGCGCGGCGAAGGAGATCGGCCGGTGCGATGCCGCGGATCCTTTACGGAGCGCGCCGGTGATCCGATGTCCCTCGGGGCTGAACTGCCGTCCCCTCTTCCCCAGCACTGCCGGCCGCATCCGAAGACACGGACGGCGCAAAAGAACGAGTCGTCCGCGGCTCGGCGCGGGCGGCGACAACAACCGTCAGCGGAAGGCGGCGCGGGCCGCTTGCGGAGCCGCCTGCGGTACGGCAGAACGCACTTTCAACGACACCTGAAAATCGCGAATCTGGAGCGATACGGAGCGGACCGGAAGCCGGTTTTCCGAGCGTGTCTCATGCTTCGAATGCTTCATGCTCCTCCCTCACTTCGCTAGGTTGTTGTGATGGCAGACAACGTACGCCCAGAGACCCGGCGTGTCAAGCGCGGACCACAATATCTTGTGGTCGCCGCGAAGAAGAGCACAACATCGTGAGTAAGTGGCGTTTTTGCAGCGAGTTACACGGACCAGTCTGCTGTCGCCAGCGAGGCGGTTTTCAGCCGCGGTTCCACTGCTATTCCGCCGGTTTCCGACAGGAAATCCACAGGCTTTTTCACAGGGCGATTTGCGCGGATTCCTCAGCAAATCCTGCAATTCTCCACATGAATTGCACACGTTTTTCGTGGCGAATATCAGCAAAGCCGCGAGGCGGATTTTCATCAGCTTTTTCGTCTCGATTCCGGAGGAATTCACGTGAGAAAAAGGGCGAAAAGCAAGCGGAATCCAAAATCTGCGGAAAAGCGCCTTTCGGGGCGTTTGGACCACTCGTAATGGTGGTCCCGAGGCGAGGTGCACACACAATGTGGCACGTGGAACATTTTTCCGCCGGCTGCGGCTAATAGTCGCCGGTCGCGCCGGCGCCGCCGAAGCCGCCGCCATCCTGCGGACGCTCGTCCGGCGCCGTTTCTCCGCTTTTCGACGAAGAAAGTTGCGACGCGGCCAGCGTTCCGCCGAGCTCGGCCGCCTCGGCGAGCTCGCTCGGCGCCTCCGGCATGGTCACGAAGCCGCTGGTGCGTCCGCGCAGCGCGCGCGAGACGGCGAAGGCGATCGCCAGCAGCAGCGCGCCGCCGGCGGCGAGCTTCAGCGCCGCAGGCGCGGCGACCAGACGCGAGCTCTCAAAACCGGCGATGCCGAGGCCGATGGCCGCGGCGGCGAACATGGCGTGATGGCGCCTGCGCAGCGCCGCGATGAGCGCGAGCGCGCCGAAGGCAGCGTAGAGCGCGATGGTGGCGCGACGCCACTCGGCATCCGCGGCGAACCAGCCGCCGGCGGGAACGAGCAGCAACAGGGCGACGCAGAGGTGCTCGTTCGACGGGCGCTGCCAGGTGCGCGTCAGCGCGAGGAGCGCGGCGGCGCCGATCGCGAGCGCGGCGACGACGCCGAGGTCGAAACGCTGCTCGCACCACGCCACCACGAATCCGGCTCCGACGGCGCCGATGAGCGGATGGCGCACGCGCGCGCCGGCGATACCGCAGGCGAGCGCCAGGACGAGCATCGCCTCCGGCGTGCCGCTGCGCGGCAGCAGCGTGACGAAGGCGATCATCGCACCGAGCCAGAGCGCCGGCTCGACGCCGGTGTTCCACCAACGCCGCACGCCGATCAGGTACTCGGCGAGGCCGACGCCGACCGCACCGGTGACGAAGCCGGCCGGCAAACCGATCGTGTCGCAGAAGAAGTAGAGGACCTCCATGCCGATGGCGGTGAGGATGAAGAAGACGATCTGCGCAAGCAGACGGCTGGTGCGCCACGGAACCTCGATGGTCGCGGCGACGTGCGGCGGCAGCGTGGTGCGCAGCGCGGCGAGGCGTTCTTCGCGAGCGTTCATGGTTGCGCTCCGTGACGCGGCCGCGCCTCATGAAACCGCGCGTGGATCACCAGCAGCACGGCGATGGCGGCGATGGTCGAGACGAGGAGAAACAGCAGCGCGATCGCATCCGCCGAGACGTTCGAGACGACCAGCACGTCGACGGCGATGACCGCGTAGATGAAGGCGTAGAGCACGAACAGCTCCCGGCGGACGTAGAAGCCCCACGCGATCACCGCCGCGGCGATGGCGACGACGATGAAGCAGCCGAGCGCGCGCGTCTGATGATCGACCATCATCGCGAAGCCGCCGGCGAATGCGAGCGTGGCGACGGCGTGCTCGAAGACCGGGCCGAAGTCGTGGCGCGAGAGCCGCGCGTGCAGCAGCCGCCAGGCGAAGACGATCGCGGCGCAGACGAAGTAGCGCGGCGCGTCGGCCGTGGTGTCGAACGGCAGCGCGCGCTCGATCCCGAACCACGCCGCCAGCGCGGCGACCGAGAGCGAGAGCAGCATGCGCGAGCCGTAGAGATACGCGCCCGCCGCGTGGATCAACGCCAGCCAGAGAAAGTGGCGCGGCGCGTCGGCTCCGAGGAGATGGAACTGCTTCTCGACGAACGCGGCGTCGGCGCTGACCAGCAGCCCGCCGAGGAGCAGGATGTATGGGTCGATCGCAGAAGCGCGCGCGCGGCGGAGCCAGACGAACGCGTAGCAGGCCGCGGCGGCGAGCGCGATCAGCAGCGCCAGCGCCAGAGGACCGATGCGCTCGAGATTGTTCTTCAGCACGACCCCGGCGGCGGCGGCGAGGAGCGACGCACCGCCCCAGGCGCAGAAACGGACTTCCGGATCTACGGAAAATACCTGGCGGCGCTCGCGCGCCAGACGCGCGTCGCTGTACTCGTCGCCGAGGAGCGGGCGGAGCTCTTCCAGCTCATCTTCGTACGTCACCATCAGGAAGTCTCGAACAGCACCACCACCGACACCGCCGTCCAGACGACGGCGCACGCGATCAGTTGCGGGTCGCGCAGCAGCGCGTCGGTCGGAGAGACGTGGCCGCCGGAGTCGAGCTCCATCAGATAGCGATAGCGGAAGAGGCCGAACAGCACCACCGGAATCGTGAGCGCGAGCTGCGGCCGGACGTTCGCGATGTAGAGACTGTAGAACACGAACGTCGCCACCGCGGCGATCTCCGAGTAGTAATCCATCAGCCGCACCGTGTAGTGCTGCAGCACGGCGCGAAAATCGACGGCCGTGCCGCTCGAGAGCAGCTCCTGCCGCCGCTTCGTCGCGGCGAGGTAGAGCGCGAGCGAGAGCGCCGTGATGAACATCCAGACCGACAGCGCCACCGGCAGCGCCACCGCGCCGCCCCACACCCGCAGCACGAATCCGACGGCGATGGCGAAGAGATCGACGATCGGCAGGTCCTTGAGACGCACGCTGTAGGCGATGCTCACCGCCAGATACGTCGCCACGGCGGCGAGGAACTGCAGCGAGAGCAGCCACGCCGCGATCAGCGCGAGCGGCAGCAGCAACGCGACCACGAGCGTCGCGCCGCGCGGTGAGACGTGGCCGGCGGCGATGGGGCGCTGCGTGCGCTTCAATGGATGCTGCCGGTCGCGCTCGCGGTCGACCAGATCGTTGATGACGTAGCCGGCGCTCGACGCGGCGCAGAACACGGCGAAGGCAGCCAGCGCGCGCACGACCGCGCCGCCGTCGAGGAACGAGCGCGAGAAGATCAGCGGCGCCAGGACGAAGCCGTTCTTGATCCACTGCGCGGGACGGAGGAGCGCGAGGTAGTGCTTCACTGCGGTTTCACCAGCGGCACGCGCACGTAGTGCCGCGCGCGCCCCAGCTCGCGCACGTTGTTCACCGCGGCGGTGACGACGAAGAGCGCCGCCAGCGCCAGCGCGATCTTTCGGGCGCGCGTGCGCAGCGAGCAGGCCGCCAGCACGACCAGGAGCGGCACAAAGTGCATCGCGTACAAAAAGGTCTCGTCGCCGTAAAGGATGTGCAGCACGAGCTGGCCGGCGAGCGTGAGCAGCAGCGTCCAGCGCAGCGGCGGCGCGAGCCGCGCGACGCCGGCCGCGCCGAGCGCGAGCAGCGCGAGCCAGAGGATCGTGGCGATCAAACCCCAGGGGCGGTTCGAGCCGAGTTGCGCGTGCTGCGTCAGCAGGACCGCCTGCGGCTGGTAGTCGCGGAACTCGGCCCGGCTGCGCGGCATGACCATCGTCGTCACGAAGAAATCGCCCGCGGCCTGGGCGATGCGCGGCGGCGTCGGGCGGAAGAGGTAGTCGCGCTCTTCCTTGTCGCCGATGAAAAATTGCGCGGACGGAAAGAGGTACTTCTGCACGCCCCAGAGCAGCACCACCAGGGCGAAGGCGTTGACCGTCACCTGCAGCGAGCGCCGCCACCGCAGCGCCGACCACGCCGCGGCGATGCCGGCCATCCAGTTGGTGATGGTGAAGCTCATCGTCAGCCCGCTCACCGCCGTCAGCGCCGATTCGCGCCGCACGTGAATGGCGGCGAGCATGGCCAGCACGATGCTCACCGATCCGAACAGATACGTCTCCGGCACCGTGCCCCAGAAGAGCATGGCCGCGCTCACGATGGCCGCGAGCGAGAACGTCACCGCGCCGGCGACGCTCCCGGCCACTTCCTCGAGCAGCGCGTAGAGCAGCGCGCCCCAGGCGAAGGCGGCGGCAGCGACCACGATGCGCACCGACAGCAGCGGCTCGACGTGCAGCAGCACGCGCGGGATGTACACGGCGGAGTAGACGAGCAGCGAGAAGAGCGGATGCACTTTGGCGCGATAGTGATCGCTCTGCCGGTCGGTCATGTTGTCGAAGACGCGATGCAGATCGCCTTCGTACCAGAGGTCGGCGTTGCCGCGATAGGCAACCGTAGGAAGGTTCTTCTCGACGATGAACGAGACCGCGGCGGCGCAGAGCCCGAGGGCGATGGCCAGCAGCAGCGAGCGTCGCGACGGCACGGAGGCGAGTGTAGCAGCGGGTCGCTCTCTTGCATGATCCGCCGGCTTCTCCCGATCGTGCTCCTGGCGTTTGCGTCTGCCGCAAATGCGGCCTCGGAGTATCCGCCGTCGCTGCGGTGGCGCACCATCGACACCGCGCATTTCCAGGTGCACTACCACGGCGGCGAAGACGCGCTGGCGCGGCGCGCGGCGGCGATCGCCGAAGACATCCACACGCGGCTCGTGCCGCTGATGCGCTGGACGCCGCGCGGCCGCACGCATCTGATCCTCACCGATCACGTCGACGTCTCCAACGGCTCGGCCACGACGTTCCCGAGCAACCGCATCGAGATCTACGTCTCCGCGCCGGGCGGCGATCCGTCGAGCGAGCTTTCGTACTACGACGACTGGCTCGACCTGGTGATCACGCACGAGTACACGCACATCCTGCATCTCGACGAGGCGCACGCGCTTCCCGCACTCCTCCGCCGCCTCCTCGGCCGCAACCCTGCCGCGTTCCCGAACGAGTTCTCGCCGCTCTGGCTCACCGAGGGTCTGGCCACGTTCGCCGAGTCGGAGCTGACCGATGCCGGACGCGTGAAGGGAACGTTCGTGGAGATGGTGCTGCGCACCGCGGCCATCGAAGACCACTGGCCGAGCGAGGCGCAGGCCGGCGGGCTCACGCCGTTCTGGCCGGGCGGCGCGGCGCGTTACTACTTCGGGTCGAAGTTTCTGACGTGGCTGGCGCGGCGCAACGGCACCGCATCGCTGGCGAATTTCACGCACGCCTACGCCTCGCGCATCGTCCCCTACTTTGTGAATCGCACCGCGCGCAAAGTCTTCGGCGCGAGCATCACCGAACTTTGGGAGACGTGGACGCGCGAGCAGACTGTCGCGTATCGCAATCAGCTCGAAGCGTTGCGCGCGACGGGGCTCACGGAGAAGCAGCGCCTGACGTCACTCGGATACTCGACGCAGCATCTGGCGCTCTCGCCCGACGGCACGCGCCTCGCCTACACCCACCGCGGCCCGTTCGAGCGGCCGACCATCCGCGTCTACGACCTCGCCGCCGGACGGGAGGTGGCCACGCACGAGGTCCACAGCGCCTCGTCGATCAGTTGGTCGCCCGACGGGAAGTCCATCGCCTACTCCGATCTCGAGTACGTCGGTTCGTTTTCGCTGCTGTCGGATCTCTACGTCTGGCGCATCGGCGAGACGCGCGAGCGGCGCATCACCCGCGGCGCGCGGCTCAAGCACCCGGCGTTCACGCCCGACGGACAGGCGCTGGTGGCGGTGGCGAATCGCGCCGGGCGCAACACGCTGGTCGAAGTCGACGCAGTCAGTGGCGCGGTGCGCACGCTCGTGCAGCCGGACGATGAGACGCAGTTCTCCGAGCCCGACGTGCGCAACGACCGGATCGTCCTTTCCGAATGGAAGGCAGGACGGATCGACGTCGTGACGTACAGCCGCAAAGGTGTACGGATGGAGGTGCTGACTGCCGGATTGCCGCGCTCGACGAATGCGGCGCCGCGATTCGCCGGCGACGACGTGATCTTCTCGAGCGACGTCACCGGCATCGCCAACATCTACTCCGTGCCGATGGGCGGCGGCGCGATCCGGAGGCTGACGAATGTCTACGGCGGCGCGTTCTTTCCGGCCACGCGCGACGGGCGCACGCTCTACTTTGCCGACTATCACGCGAATGGTTTCGACGTCGCCCGCGCCACGGCCGCCGACTACCGGATCACGCCCGCCGATCGCACGCGGGTCTCGCGCACGGTGGCGGCCGCGCGCACGGATGTCACTGATCGTCCGTACTCGCCGCTCCGCTCCGCGCTGCCGAAGTGGTGGTCGCCGATCATCAGCGACGGGACTTACGGGATCACCACCTCCGGCGGCGACGTCCTCGGCTTTCATCAGTACACGGCCACGCTGACGAACGACGGTCACGCGCTGGTCTACGCATACGACCGCCTCTATCCGACGATCACGCTGGCGACGCTGCGCTACGACGACGATCCGGTGGCGTTCCGCACGCCGGGCGGCGTGGTGGCGTACACGGAGACGACGCAGCGGTTGTTCGCGCAGGTGTCGGCGCCGTGGCGGCGCTACGAGCGGCAGGCGTACGGCTGGATCGGCGGCGTGCGCGATCACATCAGCGGCACTCCGCCACTCGGCGTGCGCGACGCCGACCTCGCGCGGGTCGGAGTCTTCCGCGGCACATTGCAAGGTGTGCGCGCCGGCGCCGCGTTCAACACGGCGCGCACGTTCGGGTTCTCGGTGAGCGCCGAGGACGGGATCACCGCGCGTGTCGATTACGAGAATCTCAGCCGCGCCCTCGGCAGCGACGCAACGCTGCAGCAGTACCGCGCCGATCTGCGCGGCTATCTCTCGGTGCCGGTGCGCCGCTCGCCGAACGGGCGTCACGTGCTGGCCGCGCGCGTCGCCGGCGGTTACACGACGGGCGATTTCATCCTGCAGCGCGAGCTGCGCGTCGGCGGCACCGGCGCCGGCGAGTTCCTCTCGATCGAGTCGCGCAATTTCCCGGTGCGCGGCTACGACTCGAGCACGCTGCGCGGCAACCGCGCCGCGCTGGCGTCGCTCGAGTACCGCGTCCCGCTCTGGCAGATCGACCGCGGCCCCAGCACCTGGCCGCTGTTTTTCAACCGCCTGGTCGGCGATGTGTTCACCGACGCCGGCGCGGCGTGGCAACGAAACGGCGGCCGCGAAACGATCGCGTCAACCGGCGCCGAAGTCGCGCTCGACGTCTTTCTCGGCTACTTCGCACCACTGCGCTATCGCATGGGAATCGCCTACCGCTGGCGCGATCACCGCGCCGAACCGTTCATCGCCCTGGAGACGTCGTTCTGATCCGAATGCTCTGATGTCGCGCGACTGATTCGGGGAACGACGGGAGGCCTCCGGCGGCCGGGGCCACGCGCCCCGGACCCCGTTGGTTGGCCTAGCCTCCACGCCACAGACTCGCCAAGATTCCGCTGATGTGGCGTGGAGGCTAGGCCAACCAGATGGGGTCTGGGGCCCTCGGCCCCAGCCGCCGGAGGCCCCCGGTCGTCCCCCGATCAGTCGCGCGACATCAGAGCATTCGGATCAGACGACGTACGCCAAGGCGAAGCCGATCTGCGCGGCCATCATCATCAGGTACATGTGGCGCCATGACGGGTGGTTCTCGGTCGACGTCAGCTCGTCCGGATTGCGCACGATCAGCCAGACCGTGTAGGCGCCCCAGGCGGCGAGAAAAAATCCGAGAGCGGACAGGAACGTGGCGTTGCCGGTGAGCACGCCCGTGCGGGCGCCGATCGGCATCAGCAGCCAGGGAAAGATGAAAAACGGCGCGATCATCCAGGCGGCGCGGCGGACACCGAATGCGATCGGCAGCGTGCGGCAGCCGCCGGCGCGATCGCCTTCGATGTCGCTGAAATCCTTCGTCGAGGCGGCGCCGAGGAGAAACAGCATGAAGATCGAGCCGATGAACCACGGCTCGGCGAACGTCGCACGCGCCACCATCGTCCAGCCGGCCACTTTCAGCAGACAGCCGCGCGGAATGGCGATGGTGAGATTCGCGCCGAGCGGATGCGCTTTGGTGCGGCCGAGCGCGGGAACCGAGTACACGAACGTCGACACCAGCGCGATCATGTAGATGAAGAAACACTCGTGCAGCGGCAGCGGCGCGAGCAGCTTCTGCATCCACGTCGAGAACGGATAGACCACCACCAGCCACGTCGGCAGCGTGCCGAGCGCGTACATGATCCAGGTGAACGTCCAGGCCTGCGGGATCGACAGCTCGCCCGTCACCAGCGGCCGGTTCGGCTTGTTGATGCGATCGATCTCGAGGTCGTAAATCTGATTGAGCGCGTTGTTCGCCGCGTTGAGAAACGCCGCGCAGACCGAGCCGAGCACCACCGTCAGGATCACCGAGGTCGTCAGCGTGCGCGACGGATCGGGATTGTGCGCCGAGCCCCAGGCGCAGACCGCGCCGGAGACGATGCCGAGCAGCGGCGGCATCAGCGTGAACGGCCGGGCCAGGGTGACGTAGCGCTTCACGGCCGCGTAGTGTACTGCGCGATACGGCTGAGCTCCGCGCGGAATGGCTGCAGGAAGGCACCCGTTTGGTAGACTGCCCGCCGTGCCGCGCAGACCGCGATTCGAAAGCCACGAGGATGGCGACGACGACGTCGACAACTCGTCCCGCACCATGAGTGAAAGCAAGATTGCACTATTCATCGACTTCGAGAACATCGCCATCGGCGTGATGGACGCGAAGTACAAGAAATTCGAAGTGAGCCTGGTCCTCGAGCGCCTGCTCGAGAAAGGGAAGATCGTCGTCAAGCGCGCCTACTGCGACTGGGACAAGTTCCCCGACTACAAGCGCGAGCTGCACGAGGCGGCCGTCGAGCTGATCGAGATCCCCGGCCGCGGCTACTCCGGGAAAAACTCCGCCGACATCCGCATGGCGGTCGACGCCATGGACATGTGCTGGTCGAAGGAGCACATCGACCTCTTCGTCATCGCCTCGGGCGACTCCGACTTTTCGCCGCTCGTCTCCAAGCTGAAGGAGAACGACAAGTACGTCATCGGCTGCGGCGTGAAGAACTCCTCGAGCGACCTGCTGATCGACAACTGCGACGAATGGATCTTCTACGAAGACCTCGTGCGCGGCGTGCAGAAGGCGCCCACCGTCGCCTTCCAGGACAAGAAGAAGAGCGAAGTCTTCAAGCTCCTCATCGACTCGATCAAAGCGCTCATGCGCGAGAACAAAGAGATCCTCTGGGGCTCGATGGTCAAGCAGACCATGCAGCGCAAGAAGCCCACCTTCAACGAGGAGTACTACGGCTACAACACCTTCAGCGACCTGCTGGAGGACGCGCAGAAGAACGAGATCATCAAGATCAAGAAGGACCTCAAGTCGGGCTCCTACGTGATCACGGGATTCGCGCAGCCGGCCGCGTAACGTTTCCGTTCCTGCCGTCACTATCGAGAACAGCACCGGTGTTCACCGCGCACCCGCGGGCGCGGAGAAAGAAGGTTCTCTCTCGATGGCAACCGTTGACGCAAAAAAACTCACCAATCTGGCGTTCGTATCGAACGACAAGATCGCGGCGAAAGTCCTCGCCGGCCGGCAGCAGGTTCTCGCTCTGTCGACATTCAATGGACTGCAGATCGGTACCGGCATCACCTCGTGGGAAGAGCTGGGATGCGTGGGCTACAACCCCGAGCTCTCGCTGCTCGAAGCGACGGTGACGATCAAACGCTCGAGCGGCTACAGCGGCGGTCTCTGCGCCGCCGGCTCGACCGAGTACGTACGCTTCTTCGTCGACTACGAAGACGGCGCGGGCTTCCAGGACGCCGGCATCGGCACCGTGCAGGTGCACGACATCCCCGACGACGATCCGGGGCCGCAGCATCCGCTGCGCTACCTCGTGCAACTGCCGCTCGACGCCGACCCGCATCGCAAGCTGTGCCGGACCGCCGTGCTGCCGAAGGTGCGGGCGATCCTCTCCTGGAACACGCCGCCGTCGACCGATCCGAATGCGACGCCGGTATTCGGCAACCGCGTCGATACGCGCGTGCAGCTCAAGCCGCGCCTCGGCTTCCTCCCGATCGACGCGGTCAATGCCGGCGTTCTCGACGCAAACATCGGCGCGACCCTCGGTCCGGCCACGTTCCTGAAGTTCAAGCCGGTGCAGCCCGACTTCCTGTCGAAGGCGCAGATGTACACCGAGGCGAGGGCGGAGCACCGGCTGGCCTTCGCGGCCTCGCAGCCGCAGACGCTCGCGGCGCTGAAGCCGCTGGCGCCGACGAACGTCACCTTCAACGAAGGGCTGCTGAAAGCGCTCAAGATCGATCTGTCGAAACTGATCGCCGCGCTGAATGACAAGGCGAATGTCGACTACGAAGAGCTCACCTGCGTCGGCCTCAACCCGGCCCGCGACACGCTCGGCGCGATCGTCCGCGTGAAGAAGGCCGTCGGCTACAGCGGCAGCCTCTGCGAGCTCGGCTCGCAGGAGCACGTCGCCTTCTGGGCCGACTGGAACAACAACGGCTCGTTCGACTACCTCGGCACCGCCAGCGTCGAAGTGCACGACGTGCCGCACACCGACGCCATCGACTACGCCGTGCAGCTCCCGACGCCGAAGATCCTGCAGCACCTCAAAAAGTGCGCGAACGTGAACGTCATCCGCATCCGCGCCGTGCTGTCGTGGTCTTCGCTGCCGTCGACGACCGATCCGTGGGACCTCAACACCTGGGGCAACCGCGTCGACGTCCTCGTGCAACTGCGGCCCGGCCAGAGCGGCGGCCTCGGCATCACCCATCTGCTCTACGACATCGGCAACGTGACGATGGAGAACATCGATCCGGCCACGCACCTCGCCTATCCCGGCACGCCCGGACCGTCGACGTATCGCCCGTGGGGCGGCGCGATCCGCATCGGCGGCCGCATCTACGGCACCGGCACGCCCGGCTCCGTGCATTACCGGCTGCGCGTGCGCAAGAGCGGCACGAGCGCGTGGACCACGCTCGTCAATCCGTTCACGATCGAGCTGATGCATCCGCTGCCGAGCGATCCGCTCTATCCGAAGGAATTCGTGACGGTGAATGCCGATGCGAACGGCTGGCGCCCGTACCTCGAGAATCCGACCGCACCGTTCCCGATTCTCGAGCGCACCGCGCTCCTCGGATGGTGGAACACCGGCGCGGCGGAGCAGGGCACGTACGACATCCAGTTGCAGTACACCGACAGCAACGTCGCGAGCGGCCCGATCGTCATCACCGGCGAGCAGACCGTCACGATCGAAGTGAACAACAAAGACTTCACCACCAGCCCGAACTGGGGCACGAGCATCGACACCGCCTACGACGTCGACATCGTGATCCAGGGCGGCGACTGCAAGCTCTATCCGCACGGCACCGATCTCTCCGGAACGCCGCTGCGGCTCGACGGCCGGGTGAAAGTCATCCATCCGTATTTCAGTCAGTACACCCTCGACCTGCAGCCGTCGACGCACGTGAACGCGGCGCAGACGCGGATCAACGGCGTGGTGACGACGGTGCGCGCGTGCACCGCGCTGAGCGATCACGGCGACGACGGCAGCGGCGGCGTCACCGGCCTCTGGTCGATCGTCAACGCGGCCACGATCGATCCGTGCGGCTACACCGTTCTGCTCCGCGCGTGGGACCGCACCATCCGCAACAGCAACGGCGGCAGCACGTTCTTCACGTCGAAGGCAGTCGGCTTCGCGATCTTCTGAGGTTTCGCTCCCGTCCTCCCGCCGCCGATCGCGCGGCGGGAGGACGGACTTCGCGCGCGAAGTACAATCGCGCCCGTGTCGAAGCTGCAGCACAGACAGCACGTTCCCGTCCTCGTGATCGGCACCGGCATCGCCGGGCTCACCACCGCCTTCACGCTCGCCTCGGCCGGCATCGAAGTGGTGCTCGTCACCAAGGCCGTCGATCCGGCCGACTGCAACACCGCGTGGGCGCAGGGCGGCATCATCTATCAGGGTGAGAACGACACCGCGGAGAAGCTCGTCGACGACATCCTGCGCGCCGGTGCCGGCATCTCGAATTACGAGGCGGTGCGCTTTCTCGCGGAGGAAGGTCCGCCGGTCGTCAAGGAACTGCTGCTCGACGAAGTGCACGTGCCGTTCTCGACCAACGTCGAGGGCGAGCTCGATCTGACGCAGGAAGGCGCGCACTCGGTCTCGCGCATCATTCACGCCGGCGACGCCACCGGCCGCGCCATCGAGACCTCGCTGCTCAATCGCGTCAAGGCCGAGCCGAACATCAGGCTCGCCACCAACGTCACCGCCATCGACCTCCTCACCACGCACCACCATCCCAACGACGTGCAGGTGCGCTACCGCCTCACCAACGAATGCGTCGGCGCCTATCTGCTCGACAACGAGACCACCGACGTCTATACCGTCTTCGCCGACTTCGTCATCCTCGCCACCGGCGGTCTCGGGCAGATCTATCTGCACACCACGAACACCCGCAGTTCCCTCGGCGACGGCGTGGTGATGGCGCATCGCGCCGGCGCGCGGATCATGAACGCCGAGTACGTGCAGTTCCATCCGACGGCGCTCGCGGACAAGAAGG
The DNA here is from genome assembly GCA_036389275.1 of Thermoanaerobaculia bacterium. Classification (GTDB taxonomy): domain Bacteria; phylum Acidobacteriota; class Thermoanaerobaculia; order Gp7-AA8; family Gp7-AA8; genus QHVT01. Next base: position 53,494 of record DASVQE010000099.1, on the reverse strand, counting down.
CCAATCACTTTCTGATCTCCGAGGCGCTGCGCGGCGAAGGAGCGCGGCTGAGAAACCAGCGCGGCGAATACTTCATGCAGCGCTACGCGCCGGCGCAGAAAGACCTCGCGCCGCGCGACATCGTGGCCCGCGCCATCGTCGACGAGATGACCCAGAACAAGGAGGAGTTCGTCTATCTCGACCTGGCGAACTTCTACGACGGACACCAGCCGATCCGCGAGCGCTTCCCGAACATCGCCGCGGCGTGTGAGGAGATCGGCGTCGACATCACCCGCGACCCGATCCCGGTCGTGCCGGCGGCGCACTACTTCTGCGGCGGGATCCTGGTGAACACGCACGGCGAGACGACGCTGAGCCGGCTGTACGCGGTCGGCGAGACCTCCTGCTCGGGACTGCACGGCGCGAATCGCCTCGCCTCGACATCGCTGCTCGAGGGCGTGACGTGGGGCTACTACGCGGCGCAGTCGATCCGGGCCAAGCTCGAAGGCGCGGCGTCGAGCGCGTCGCCGGCGGTGCAGCGCGCCTTCTCGTCGCTGCCGGCCGGCCGCGGCCGGGTGCATGAAGGCATTCTCTCCACCATTCCGGATTGGCAGCCGCCGGGCAAAGAGAACCTCGAGGATCCCGCGCTGATCCTGCAGGACTGGACCACCATCCAGCACACGATGTGGAACTACGTCGGGATCGTGCGCACCTACGAGCGGCTCAAGCGCGCGGTGGCGGACATGCGCCAGCTCGGCAACCGCCTCACGAAGTACTACCACGAGTCGACCATCAGCAAGTCGATCGTGGAGCTCTTCCACGGTCAGCAGATGGCGGCCATCGTGGCGTCGGCGGCGATCCGGAACCCGCGCTCGATCGGCGCGCACTTTCGGGCAGATTGAACTGGCACCCGCAGTCCACGCGCAATAAATTTATGCTATAACCGCATGAATGCGCCTGGCCGCCACCGCTGTTCTCTCGCTCTTCCTCTCCTCTTCTCTCTTCGCCATCCCGGTCGTCCGCAGCGTCTCGCCTTCCTCGGGAAGCGTGAGCGGCGGAACGGTCGTGACGATCTCCGGAGAGATGTTCACCGAGCAGTGCCCGGCGCCGCCGACGCAATGTCTGCCGCGGCCGATCGCGGTCTTCTTCGGCGACACGCCGGCGGCGGCCACGCTGATCAACACGAGCACGATCCGCGCGATCGCGCCGCCGCATCTGCCGGGGCCGGTCGAGGTCACGGTCTATCAGCCCGACGGCGTCGGCGGTCTGCGCGACGCCTTCACGTACACGGGCGACCCGACCCTCGGCCTCGACGCGATTCTGCTGTCGGTCTACACGCAGCCGGTCTCCGGCGCATTTGGGTCGCTCTTCGCGACCGAGCTGCGCGTCTCGAACGACGGTCCCGAAGACACGCTGCTGTTCGGCTTCGACGCGGCGTGCAACATCCCGATCACCTGCGTCCCGCCGAATCCGTTCCACCCGATCGGGCTCGGCGCAGGCTCTGAGATTCCGGCGGGCGCGCTCGCGCCGAACGGCCGTCCGGGCCGCGTGATCTACGCGATGCCGGGAACGGCGCATCAACTGTCGATGACGTTGCGCGCGTTCGATCTGAGCCGCAGCGCCACGAACTTCGGCACCGAAATGCCTGTCGTGCGGTTCGATCGCTTCGTGACGACGCCGTTCACGCTGAACGGCGTGCCGGGCGACGCGCGCTTCCGCATCACGCTCCGTCTGTACAGCGTCTGGCCGGAGCCGGTGCCGGTGCAGGTGACGGTGCGCGGCCAGACGCGCGAGGTGCTGCTCACCGGCGGCACGCTGCCGTTCGAGCCGCAGTACGCGGAGCTCTCCGACTTTTTCACCAAGGGCAACGACGAGGTGCGCGTGCAGATCCAGGGACCGCAGCAGTGCATCATCTGCTCGCCGCCGATTCCGGTGCCACGCATCTGGGGGTTCATCACCGTGACGAACAACGAGACGCAGCACATCACCACGATCACGCCGCAGCCGCGAGGTGAGATGTGAGGCGCGCGCTGCTGCTGCTCGCGCTCTTCGCGGCCTCGGCCGCTCATGCGGCGATCACCATCACCTCGGTGACGCCCGACCACGGTCCGGTCACCGGCGGCACGCAGATCGTCGTGCGCGGCAGCGGGTTCTCGTACGAGTGCCGTCCCGACACGCCCTGCTTCGCGCCGTACCTCGACTTCGGAGGCATCCGCGTCGAGGCGCGCATCGAAGACTCGACGCGAATCGTGGCGACGACGCCGCCGCATCTGCCGGGCGAGGTGCCGGTCTACTACGCGCAGGCCACCGGCGTGGCCGCGTCGACGGCGCGCTTCACCTTCACCGGCGAGGCGAGCGATGCGTTCGAGCGCGTGCTGCTGCCGCTCTTCATCCCGCCGGTGGGCGGCGTGAACGGCGCGCTCTTCATGACCAGCTTCGACTCGCGCAACCTCAGCGAGCATCCGATCGACGTCTTCGGCTTCGTGCCGCAGTGCTTCTTCGAATGCATCCCGCAGAGTCCCGAGCTTCCGACGACGGTGCAGCCCGGCTCGCAGGCGCCGCTGACGTACTACAACGGCAATCCGGGACGCTTCCTCTACGTGCGCCGCGACCAGCTCAACGACCTGGCCATGAACCTGCGCGCGTTCGACCAGAGCCGCTCGCAGCAGAACTACGGCACGGAGCTGCCGGTGGTGCGCGAGGACGAGTTCACCACCAAGCCGCTGGCGTTTTTCGACATCCCGAACAACAGCCGCTTCCGGCGGATGCTGCGCGTCTACGCCGCCGCGCCGTTGAGCGTGACGGTGACGTACAACGGCCGCCGCGAGACGCTGCAACTGCAGGCGGGCGGCGACCGCTTCGAGCCCGCCTTCGCATCGCTGGCGATCCCGGAGGTGCAAGGCGCGATTCCGGAGACGCCGCCGATCGAGATGCGCGTCGTCGCCGAAGGAGCCGTTCCGATCTGGGGCTTCGTCAGCGTCACCAACAACGAGACACAGCTCATCACCACCGTCACGCCGCAACCGAGGAGGAAACCGTGAGACGCATGTTTTCGATGATCATCGCTCTGCTGTGCGCGGCGCCGCTCTGCGCGCAGACGCCGGCCGGAAATCCGGAGGCGTTCGAGCGCGTGCTGGTGCCGCTGCTGACGCAGCCGATCCATGGCGCCTTCGGCTCGGATTTCCGCACTGAGCTGACGGTGTGGAACGGCAACGCCGAGCAGCCGCTCGAAGTGTGGGGACTGCGGACGCGCTGCATCGTCACCTGCCCGACCCTCGATCCGATCGAGCTGCAGCCGGGCGGCTGGCTGATGCCGTCGGAGCTCGACAACAATGGCACGCCGGGACGGTTCCTCTACGTGCCGAAAGGTCAGAGCGCGCGGCTGGCCGCGAACCTGCGCGCGTTCGACGTGAGCCGCAGCGCCACGAACTTCGGCACCGAGATTCCGCTGGCGCGCGCGAACGAGTTCTCGACGCGCGTGGTGCTGCCGGGCGTGCCGTTCACCGACCGCTTCCGCAACACGCTGCGCGTCTACGCGGCGCAAGCGGTGACGGTGCGGGTGTCGTTCGAAGGTCCGCCCTCGCACCTCTCGCCGGTCGTCGATCCGCCGCCGCCGCAGACGCTCGCGCTCACGGCCGGCGCCGATGTCTTCGAGCCCGCCTACGCCATCCTCGGCACGTTCGAAGGCTACGAGCTTCCCGTCGCGGTCGTCGTCGAGCCGCTCGATGGCATCACTCCGCTGTGGGCCTTCATGAGCGTCACCAGCAACGACACGCAGCACATCACGACCATCTCTCCGGAACCGGAAGGCGACCGATGAAAAACATTGCACGACTCTTTGCCGCACTCACCTTCGCCGCATCGCTCGCGGCGCAGACGCCCACCACCGATCCGCAAGCGTTCGACCGCATCCTCGTGCCGCTGCTGTCGGCGCCCGTCAACGGCGCGTTCGGCTCACAGTTCCGCACGGAGCTGACGCTCTGGAACCGCAGCACCGAACAGCCGGTGACTGTCTGGGGACTGCAGCGCTTCTGTCCCGTCGAGCTCTGCTTCGTCGATCCGAATCAGCCGCTGCACCTCGAGCCGCAGAGCTGGGTGATGCCGGCCGACATCGTCAACAACGGCACGCCGGCGCGCTTCATCTACGTGCCGAAAGGAGAGAGCGGCCGCCTCGCCGCGAACCTGCGCGCGTTCGACGTGAGCCGCAACGCCACGAACTTCGGCACCGAGCTGCGGGTCGTGCGCGAGCGCGACTTCTCGACGCGGATCGTGCTGCCGGGCGTGCCGCTCGGCTCGCAATTCCGCAACACGCTGCGCGTCTACGCCAACGAGCCGGTGACGGTGCAGGTCTCGTTCGAAGGTCCGGAGATCATCGGCTCGCCGACGATCCTGCCGCCGCAGCCGGAATTCGTGACGCTCGCCGCGTCGCGCAACGTCTTCGAGCCGGCGTACGGAGTGCTGTCGACGTTCCAGGGATACGGCGCGCCGGTGGCCGTGATCGTCGAGCCGGTCGGCGCGAACGTGCCGGTGTGGGCGTTCGTCAGCGTGACGAACAACGAGACGCAGCACATCACCACCATCTCACCGCAGCCGTAGCTCGCGTCAGAAGAGATCGCGCTGATTGCGGGCGGCGCTGATCGGATATCCGAGGTGCTCGTACGCCGTGCGGCTGGCCACCCGGCCGCGCGGCGTACGCTGCAGGAAGCCGATCTGGATGAGGTAGGGTTCGTACAAATCTTCGATGGTTCCGCGGTCTTCGCCGATCGACGAGGCCAGCGCGTTCACGCCGACCGGGCCGCCGTGGAAGCGCTCGATGATGGTGGTGAGCAGCTTGCGGTCGATCTCGTCGAGGCCGTACTGATCGACTTCGAGCATGCTCAGCGCCTCTCCGGCAATCCCCACATCCACACGTCCTTCATGACGCACTTCCGCAACGTCGCGGACGCGGCGCAGCAGGCGGTTGGCGATGCGCGGCGTGCCGCGCGCGCGGCGCGCGATCTCGGAGGCGGCGTTGCGCTCGACCGGGATGCCGAGGATCTCCGAGGAGCGGCGGACGATCACGGTGAGCGAGTCGACGTCGTAGAAGTCGAGGCGGTGCACGATGCCGAAACGGGCGCGCAGCGGCGCGGTGAGCAGGCCGGCGCGCGTGGTCGCGCCGACGAGCGTGAAGCGCGGCAGCTCCACTTTCAACGTCCGCGCGGCCGGACCTTGTCCGATCACCACGTCGACGTGAAAGTCTTCCATCGCCGAGTAGAGCACCTCTTCGACGATGGCCGGCAGGCGGTGGATCTCGTCGATGAACAGCACGTCGCCCGCCTCGAGGTTCGTCACGATGGCCACCAGGTCACCTGGCTTCTCCAGCGCCGGCCCCGACGTGGAGCGGAGGTTGGCATTCATCTCGTTGGCGACGATATTGGCGAGCGTGGTCTTGCCGAGACCCGGCGGTCCGAAGAGCAGCACGTGATCGAGCGGCTCGCCGCGCTTGCGCGCCGCGGCCAGCGAGATCTCCAGGTTCGCTTTCACCTTCGACTGCCCGATGTACTCGCGCAGCATGCGCGGCCGGAGGGAAAGCTCTGTCTGGAGATCGTCGTCGACGGCCGTCGGCTCGAGGATGCGCTCGGTCACTCCGCTCAGTGTACTTTGCTCGGCAGCGTGACCGTGATGGCCGTGCCGAGGCCTTCGCGCGACACGACCTCGATCCTGCCGCCATGCTCCTGCACGATGCGGTAGGAGATGGCCATCCCCAGTCCCGTGCCCGAGGGAAAGTTCGTGCGGAAGGGCTGAAAGAGGCGCTGCAAATCTCCCTGCGACATTCCTCGTCCGCTGTCGGAGAAGACGATGTGATAAGAGCCGTCGTCGACGACCGTGCGCACCGTCAGCACGCCGCCGCGCGGCATGGCCTGCACGGCATTGCGCGCGAGATTCCAGAAGACCTGGCGGATCTGATCGGCGTCGCCGACGAGCTGGTACGACGGCGGCGCGATCTCGCGCACGATCTCGTGCTCGCGCTGCAGCTCCGGCGAGTTCGCCAGCAGGTCGAGCGTCTCGGAGAGACTGGCCGCGACGTCGAAGGCGACGCTCCGTTTTTCCTGCGGCCTGACGAACCTCAAAAAGTCGGAGATCGATTTGTTCAGCCGCTCCGATTCCTTCAGCACGATCGACATCAGCCGCTGTTCCTGCGGTGAGAGCGACTGCGAATTCTTCAGCACCTGCACCGACCCGGCGATCGCCGCCAGCGGATTGCGGATCTCGTGAGCGATGCCGGCCGAGAGCTCGCCCACCGCGGCCATGCGGTCTTTCAGCCGCACTTCCGCTTCCAGCTTCTTCATGTCGGTGAGGTCCTGGAAGATGAGCGTGTAGCCGGCCGCGGCGCCGTCGAGGGTGCTGAGCGGACTGACGGCGAAGCCGAGGCTGCGGCGCTCGCCGTCGACCTCGACGCCTTCGATCTCGTCGCGCACGACCACGCCGCGCGCGAGCTGCGCGAGCGTCTCGTCCCAGCCCTGCTGATCGAAGAAGCCGAGCTCCACGACGTGGCGGCCGAGGATGGACGCCGGCTGCGACTGCAGGATCTGCGCGCCGGCGGGATTGACGAATGCGGCGGTGCCGTTCGGCGCGAGCGTGATGAGGCCCGACGGGATCGACTCGACCACGTTCTGATTGAGCGCGCGCAGCTCCGCGAGGTTCTGCCGGTTCACGTCGAGCTCCTCGGAGGTGCGCTGCAGTTTCTCGGAGAGATACGAGGTGAGCAGCGCCGTGGCGTAGAAGCCGGCGAAGTTCGCGGCCATGTTGTAGTAGAGCCGCGACGAGGTCCAGGCGATCGGCAGGAAGAGCGACTGCTCCGGCATCGGGAAGACGCCGTAGTACATCAGGTCGACCAGCGCGCCGTAGAGGATGGCCGCGCCCGACGCGGCGAGCAGTCCGCCGCGGCGATAGAGCAGCATCGACGCGGTGATGATCGAGACGAGGTAGAGAAAGGAGAAGGGTGAGTCGAGACCGCCGGTGAAGTAGACCAGCAGCGTCTCCACCGCCAGATCGCCGCCGATCTGGATCATCAGATTCACCGCGCGCGACGGCACCGTCACGCCGAGAGCGATGTAGCCGAGCGTCAGCGCATACGTGAGTCCCGCGGCGATGTAGAGATAGTTGAGCGGCAGGACCTGCCGCACCGTGTACTGGATGATGAGCGCGGCCAGGAGCAGCGTGGTCACCACGACCACGCGCACCGCGATCAGCATCCGGGTATCGGAGGACATGAGAGTGCTAAGTGCTAAGTGCTAAGTGCTAAGTGCTAAGTGCTAAGTGCAAAGTGCTGGGCACCTGCGTGGCGAGCGGCACTCGCGGCGCGGGTGACCACCTGCAGCGCGAGTACAGGGTCGCGACACGTGCAGTGCGCGTGCGGCCGGTCCGGACGCGCCTGCACTCAGCACTTAGCACTTTGCACCGGCGCGCGGCCACGCCGCGCGCCTATCCGATTTGCCCGATGAGCGAGAACATCGGCATGTACATCGCGATGACGATGCCGCCGATGGCGACGCCGAGGAAGGCGATCAGGATCGGCTCGAGGAGCTTCATCAGACCGGCCACGGCGACGTCGACTTCATCCTCGTAAAAATCCGCGATCTTGGTGAGCATCGTGTCGAGCGCACCGGTCTGTTCGCCGACGGCGATCATCTGCACGACCATCGGCGGGAAGACTTCCGTATCGCCGAGCGGCTCGGCGATGGTCTTGCCTTCCTCGACCGACTTGCGCGTGGCCATGATCGCGTCTTCCACCACCGAGTTGCCGGCGGTGCGGGCGGTGATCTGCAGGCCGTCGAGGATCGGCACGCCGGACGAGGTCAGCGTCGAGAGCGTGCGGCAGAAGCGCGCCACGGCGATCTTGCGCAGCAGCATGCCGAGGACCGGCATCTTCAGCAGCAGCCCGTCGAGCACGCGCTTCCCTTTGTAGGTCTGGTGATAGCGCCGCACCGCGTAGATGGTCACGATGATCAGCATCGTGATCAGCCACCAGAAGCTGGCGATGAAGTTCGACAGCGCGATGACGACGCGCGTCGGCAGCGGGAGCTGTGCGCCGAGCGATTCGAACAGCGAGGCGAACACCGGGATGACTTTCCAGAGAATGATGGCCACGACGATCGCGGCGATGGAGATGACGGCGACCGGGTAGATCATGGCCGACTTCACCTGCGAGTTCAGCTTGACCGCTTTCTCGATGTACGTGGCCAGGCGCTGCAGGATCGTGTCGAGGATACCGCCCGCCTCGCCGGCGGCGACCATGTTCGTGAACAGATCGTTGAAGACCTTCGGATGCTTGCGCATCGCGTCGGCCAGGCTCGAGCCCGACTCGACGTCCTGGCGGATCTGGATCAGCGTCCGCTTGAAGGTCTTGTTCTCCTGCTGCGCGCCGAGGATCTCCAGGCACTGCACCAGAGGCAGGCCGGCGTCGATCATGACCGAGAACTGCCGGGTGAAGATGGCGATCTGCTGCGGCGCCACGCGCCCGCCGAACTTCGGCAGCGCGATCTCCTTCCCTTTCTCCTTGACCGCGGTGACGACGATCTGCTGCCGCCGCATCACGTTGATCACGGCGTCTTTCGAGTCCGCGACCAGCACACCCGTCTGCGTCTGCCCGTTCCTGGCCGTTCCCTTCCACTCGAATGTCGGCATCGTTCAGCTCCTGGGATTCCCTTCGTCCATCAAGCCGGCCGCGACGGGCGCGAGGCGCCGATCGCCGCGGGCGGTCCCTGCGGGAACAACGCGCCGGCGCCGCGCGAGATCATCTCCTGCAACTCGTCGGGATTCGACGAGCGCGAGAGCGCCGTCTGCAGCGTGATCAGCTTCTTGAAGTACAGCGTCGCCAACGACTGATTGAAAGTCTGCATTCCGTACTTCGACTGCCCGGTCTGCATCATCGAATAGATCTGGTGGACCTTGTCCTCGCGGATCAGATTGCGGATGGCGGCGTTCGGGACGAGGATCTCCATCGCCATCACGCGCCCCTTGCCGTTCGCTTTCGGCAGCAGCGTCTGACACATGATCCCTTCGAGCACGAACGAGAGCTGCGCGCGGATCTGCGGCTGCTGGTGCGCCGGGAAGACGTCGACGATGCGGTTGATGGTCTGCGCCGCGGAGTTGGTGTGCAGCGTGCCGAAGGTGAGGTGGCCCGTCTCGGCGATGCGCAGCGCCGACTCGATGGTCTCGAGGTCGCGCATCTCGCCGATCAGGACCACGTCCGGATCCTGCCGCAGCGCCGACTTGAGCGAGTTCGCGAACGAGTGCGTGTCGGCGTGCAGCTCCCGTTGATTGACGATGCAGTTCTTGTGTTGATGGAGGAACTCGACCGGGTCCTCGATGGTGATGATGTGCTCGTGGCGCTCGCGGTTGATCTTGTCGATCATCGCCGCCAGCGTGGTCGACTTGCCCGAGCCGGTCGGGCCGGTGACGAGCACCAGGCCGCGCGGCTTGTTGCAGATCTCCTCGACCACCGGCGGCAGGCCGAGCTCCTTGAAGCCGAGGATCTCGTACGGGATCTGCCGGTAGACCGCGGCCGTAGCGCCGCGCTGGTTGAAGATGTTGGCGCGGAAGCGGGCCAGCCCTTTGATGCCGAACGAGAGGTCGAGCTCCAGCGCCTCCTCGAAGCGGTGCTTCTGCGCGTCGGTGAGCACCGAGTAGGCGAGCTGCTTGGTCTCCGGCGCGCTCAGCGGCGGCATGTCCAGCGGCACGAGCTTGCCGTCGATGCGGATCTGCGGAGGCGAGTTCGTGGTCACGTGCAGATCCGAGCCGCCGCGCTCGACCATGGTCTTGAGAAGCTGATGCAGAGTGACTGGCATTCGATCTCCGCTTACAGAACCGTCTCGCGCACGACCTCTTCGACGGTCGTCACGCCTTCCTTGATTTTAACGAGCCCCGAGCGGCGCAGCGTGATCATGCCGTTCTCCATCGCCTTCCGCTTGATGTCGATGGCCGTGCCGCCGGAGAGAATCAGGTCGCGGATGTCGTCGTCGATCTGCATGACCTCGATCAGCGCGACGCGTCCCTTGTAGCCGGTGTTGTTGCACTTGTCGCAGCCGCGCCCCTTGTAGACCGTGAACGAGCCGATCTCCTCTTTCTTGTAGCCGAGGTTCAGCAGCGCCTGCGGCGCCATCTCCACCGGCTCCTTGCACTGCGAGCAGATCCGGCGCGTGAGCCGCTGCGCCGCGATGAGCTGCGTGGCCGTGGCCACCAGGAACGGCTCGATGCCCATGTTCATCAGGCGGTTGATCGTCGACGGCGCGTCGTTGGTGTGCAGCGTCGAGAGCACCAGGTGTCCTGTGAGCGCCGCCTTGATGGCGATCTCCGCTGTCTCGAAGTCGCGGATCTCTCCGACCAGGATGATGTTCGGATCCTGCCGCAGGAACGAGCGCAGCGTCGCGGCGAAATTCAGGCCGATCGACTCCTTCATCTGCACCTGGTTGATGCCCGGCAGGTTGAACTCCACCGGGTCTTCCGCGGTCATGATGTTCACTTCCGGCGAGTTCACTTTCGCCAGCGCGGAGTAGAGCGTGTTGGTCTTGCCCGAGCCGGTCGGCCCGGTCACCAGCACCATGCCCCACGGCTTGAAGATCGCTTCCTCGAAGCGCGTCAGCGACTCCTGCTCGAAGCCGAGCTTGGTCATGTCGAGGCGGAGGTTGTCCTTGTCGAGCAGCCGCATGACGATCTTCTCGCCGAAGAGCGTCGGCAGCACCGAGACGCGGAAGTCGAGCTCCTTGTTCTTGTCCTCGAGCTTGATCTTCAGCTTGATGCGGCCGTCCTGCGGCAGGCGCTTTTCCGAGATGTCGAGCTTGGCCAGGATCTTCATGCGCGAAGTCATGGCGTCCTTGAGCTTCAAGGGCGGGTTCATGATTTCATACAGAATTCCGTCAATCCGGAAGCGCACCCGGTATTCTTTCTCGTACGGCTCGATGTGGATGTCCGACGCGCCGCGCTTGATGGCGTCCGTCAGGATCAGGTTGCACAGCTTGACGACCGGCGCTTCCTCGGCGCCCTCGGCCAGCGCATTGACGTCGAGCTCTTCCTCTTCCTCGAGCACTTCCAGGTCGGCGGTCTCCTGCGTCTGCAGGTCCTCCATGACCTTCTTGAGCTCGAGCGACGAGGTCGTGCCGTAGTAGTTGTCGATGGCGGCCTTGATCCCCAGCTCCGAGGCCACGACCGGCTCGACGTTGTAGCCGGTCATGAACTTGATGTCGTCCATGGCGAAGACATTCGTCGGATCGGCCATGGCGATGGTGATCGTGGCGCCGGTCTTGTTGACCGGAAGGATGTTGTATTTGCGAGCGACGTCGCCCGGGATCAGCTTGATGACGGAGGCGTCGATCTCGAAGTGCTGCAGGTTGATCGACGGGACGCCGAACTGCTGGGAGAGACACTCCGTGATGTCTTCCTCGGAGACGAAGCCGAGCTTGATCAGCGTTTCGCCGAGCTTGCCGCCGGTCTCCTTCTGAACGCGGAGCGCTTCCTTGAGCTGATCCTGACTAATCAGGCTCGCTTTGGTGAGCAGCTCACCGAGACGAACACTCATAGGTGCTTTCTAACACGGGACATAGATTCGAACGGTCGAGTTTAACACCCGCGCCGAAGGGGCGGCGCCGGTGCAGTCGGGAACGCGAGGGACGCGTCAGTTATTTTAACGTCGGAGGCTCGGCTGCGGCCGCGCCCGCCTGAACGGCGCGCAGCGTCGCCGTGATCGCCCCGAAGTTCACCTCGGTGCGGATGCGCACCGGCAGGCGGCGGTCGTCGTCGGAGTACCAGATGAAGAGCTTCTCCTCGCGCGTCACGCCGCCGCTGGTCATCTGCGGCTCGACGACGACGGTGTTGAAGGTGCCGGCCGGCGTCTGGATGGTCTCGCGCCGCACCACGCGCACGTCGACGGTGTAGAGCTTCCCGTCGGCGATCAGCGTGAGCTGGTGGGTCTTGCCGGGCGAGAGGTCGAGGGTGCGCAGAAAGTAGATGACCGAGATCGGGTCGTACACCGGCCGCGGCACGGCGATTTTCTTCACCTTCTTGCGCGTGCGCGTGGCCACGCCCTCTTCGATCACGGTGAGCTCGTCGCTCTTGTCGTCCTTGTGCTCGAGGCGCTTGACGTAGCGGAGCGTCGAGAAGTCTTCGCGCGAGACGGTCGACTCGATCTCGTCGCGCACGCGGAAGATGCGCGAGAAGCCGGTGCCCGACTTGCCGACGGAGGTCATGCGGAAACGGTCGTCGCCGAGCGGCCCGATGGTCATGCGCGCCGTGCCGCCGGTGATCTTCAGCCAGGTGAGGTTGTAGTCGAGGGTCTCACCTTTCGCGAAGGCCTGCTGCACCGGCAGCGGTCCGCCGACCTGCATCGCCAGCAACACGGCGAGGAGGAAGGTCACTCGGCGAGCACCCTTTCGATGAGCTTCACGACCTCTTCAACAGAAATCGCGTCCATCGATTTCGCGGATGGAAAAACGTTGATGCAACGATTGAGTTGTCCGTACGGCCCGTTGCGGCGCGGATCGGTCGGGCCGTAGAGGCCGACCACCTTCGTGCCGAGGGCGGCGGCGAGGTGCAGCGGACCGGTGTCGCCGCCGACGACGACGCGCGCGCGCTGCAGCAGGAAGGCGAGCTGGCGGAGGTCGGTGGGCGGCGCGGCGCGCGCGCCGATGGCCGCGGCGAGCTCGCGCTCGTGCGGTCCCCAGGCCACGAGCACGCGGTCGCCGAAGTGCTGCGCCACGCGGCGGAAGCGCTCGGCCGGCCAGAGCTTGTTGGCTTTGCCGGCGCCGGGCAGCAGCACGATGTCGCCGTGCGCGTCGACCGGCCGCGGGAACGAGCGCCAGTTGCCCTCGCCCGGCGCGACGCGCGCCAGCTCGAGGTTCTGTTCGATGATGTGCTTCGAGGTGTCGACGCGACGCTTCTCGTTCGTGAAGAGGAGCGCCGGCTTCTCGCGGATGGCCTCGCGCGTGAACCCGATGCGCTGCCGCGCGCCGAGCCCGAGCATCCCCGACTTCATCAGCCCCTGAAAATCGATCGCGGCGTCGAAGCCGCGCAGCGCGCGCCGCGCCTCGGCGATCTCGCGACGGTGCACGAGCGGCGCGCGCGCCCATTTCTTGATGCGTACCGGAATCGCGTGCACCTGCGCCACGATCTCGACCAGCTCCGCGTAGGGCCGCTCGACCACCCAGGAGACGTCGTACGTCTCACGCAGCGCGGCCACGGCGGGAATGGTGTGAATGACGTCGCCGAGCGCCGACAGACGGAGCACGAGGAGCGAACGATGAACGATGAACGATGAACGCTGAACCTCGCTGTCGTTCATCGTTCATCCTTCATCGTTCATCGTTCAGAGCGCATCTTCTTCAGCAGCTCGCTCGTGGAGTGATCCTTCGGGTCTCCGACGATCACCACCTGGCCGCCGTACGCGCGCACCAGCTCCGCCTCCGGCACGCTGTCGGGCGTGTAGTCGGTCCCCTTGCACTGAAAATCGGGTTTCAGGAACTGCAGAAGTCGGGAAGGACTGCGATCCGGAAAGATGGTGACGTAGGCCACGCCGCGCAGCGCGGCGATGATCTCGGCGCGCTCGCGCTCGTTCATCACCGGACGTCCCTCGCCCTTGAGCTGCCGCACCGACTCATCGCCGTTGACCGCCACCACCAGCACGTCCCCGACGCGGGCGGCGTCCTGCAGATAGCGCACGTGCCCGACGTGCAGCACGTCGAAGCAGCCGTTGGCAAAGGCGATCGACTTGCCGGCGGCGCGCTCGCGCTCGAGCGCCTCGGCGAGCTGCGCTTCCTCGAGGATCGGCGCGTTCATGCGTTCAGCTCTTCGTCGCGCTCGATGGCGTAGCGCAGCTCGTCGTTCGACACCGTGGCCGTTCCCATCTTCATCACCACGATGCCGCCGGCGTAGTTCGCCAGCTTCGCCGCCTCGGCGTACGAGCCGCCGGCCGCCAGCGCGAGCGTGAAGGTCGCGATGACCGTGTCGCCGGCGCCGGTGACGTCCGCCACCTGGTCGGTCCCGTAGACGTTGATGAAGAGCGGCTCGTCGCGATCGCGCTCGAGCAGCGCCATGCCGCGGCTGCCGCGCGTGATCAGGATCGCCTCGCAGTCGAGGCTCTCGCGCAGGCTCTGCGCCACCTCGCCGACGCGCTTCTGGCCGCCCGAGTCGTCTTCGCCGTTCCAGAGCGACGTGCCGGCGGCCGCCGCCGCTTCTTCCTCGTTGGGCGTGGCGGCGGTGACGCCGGGATAGCGCAGCAGGTCGTAGCGCGAGTCGAGCGTCACGGCGCGGCCGTGGGCGTGGTCGGTGAGCGTGCCGACCAGCGACGGCGTCACCACGCCGTAGCCGTAGTCGCTGACCAGCGCGGCGTGGCAGAGCGCGAGCTCCTGCCGCAGCAGCTCGGCGAAACGGTGCGACTCATCCGCCGTCATCGCGAACGTGTCTTCGATGTCGTAGCGGACGATCTGCTGCCGGCTGGCGTGCGGCATGCCGCCGAGGATGCGCACCTTGGTGGGCGTGTGATAGCGCTCCGCGCGCAGGATGCCGCTGCAGTCGATGCCGCGCGCGGTGAGCGTCTCGATCAGCATCGTCCCGGCCGTGTCGTTGCCGAGGACCGAGACCGGGACCGGCAGCCCGCCGAGGGCGAAGAGATTGTTGATGGCGTTCCCGGCGCCGCCGAGCAGCACGTCGTCGCGATACTGGCGCAGGATGAGCACCGGTGCCTCGCGCGAGATCCGCTTCGGAGTCCCGTAGATGAACCGGTCCGCTACGATGTCGCCGTACACGACGACCAGCTTCCCCTTCATCGCCTCGCTCAATTGCAAGAGACGCGAGCGGCTGAACACGGAGCGACTATAACGTGAACGACCAGCGCGGAACACCGAACGCGGAACGACGCCTCGTCGAGGGCGTGCACTTTTATCGCGAGGGACCCTACGTCGTGTTCACCGAGCTCTATCTGCGCGAGCGCGGCTACTGCTGCGAGTCGGGTTGCCGCCACTGCCCCTACGGATTTCGAACCGGCCAGCGCAGCGACGTCCCGACTACCGACTAGCCCGTTCCGCGTTCCGCGTTCCCTGTTCCGCGAGCTCCGCTCCGCGCAGCTCGTTTTTCTCCGGCTCGCTGAGCACGTTCTCCACGTCCACCAGCAGATACACCTCGTCGCCGTGCGGCACGACCGCGATCAGCAGCTCGCCGCGGATGCCGCGCACGAGCGGCGGCGGGAGGAGGAATGATTCCGTCGAGACGTTGATGATGCGGCGCACCTCGTCGACCTTGATTCCGATCACGCCGGCGGCCGTGTGGGTGATGAGCACGAGCGGCTGCGGCGCGCGCTCCTTGAGGTGCGGATAGAGCCGCGCGCGCAGGTCGAGGATCGGCACGACCTCGTTGCGCAGGACGATGATCCCTTCGATGAACGACGGCGCGGTCGGCACCGAGGTCGAGCCGTTGTACGGCACGATCTGCCGCACCGCCATGATGTCGAGCACGAACGTCTCCGGGCCGACGCGGAACGTGATCAGGCGGAGATTGGTGTCGGGCATGGCGAACTAGCCGCGCACCCGGAACTTCCGCACCTCGTCGTCGAGCGAGCGGATGGCATCGTTGAGCAGCCCCACCGCGTCGCTCATGTCGGCGGCGGTGCTGCGGTTCACGTCGGCGATGGCGCGCACCTGCTGCATCGTGGCCACGATCTTCTCGCTCTCGTTGGCCTGGTCCGCCGCCACCTGGAAGATCTCGTGGATCATGTCGATCATCCGCTCGGCCGCGGCCGAGATCATCGACGAGCCCGACTTCTGCTCGACCATCGCCTGGCGCACGTACTTGGTCACCTCGCGCATCGACTCGACCGCGCGCATGATGTGATCCGAGCCCTGCGCCTGCTGCCGCGTGGCGGAGTTGATCTGCCCGACCATCTCCTGCAATCGGTCGACCGCGCGCGTGACCGTCTCGCTGCCGGTGGCCTGCTCGCGCGTGGCGGAGGCGATCTCTTTCCCCATGTTCGAGGCCTTGGCCGCCGACTCGAGAATGTTGTTGAGGGCGCGGCCCGCCTCGTGCGACAGCGCCACGCCGTCCTCGACCAGTTGCGAGCCGGACGACGTCGCGCGCAGCGCGTTCTCCACTTCGTCCTGCACTCCGCGAATGAGATTGGCGATGTCGCGCGTCGAGGACGCCGTCCTCTCCGACAGCTCGCGGATCTCGGCCGCCACCACCGAGAACCCTTTGCCGTACTCGCCGGCCTGCGCCGCGAGAATGGCCGCGTTCAGCGCGAGCAGGTTCGTCTGCTCCGCCACGTCGTCGATGACGTTGAGGATCTTGCCGATGGCGGCGGAGCGGTCGCCGAGCCGCGCCACGACGGCGTTCGCCTCGAGGACGGACTTCCGGATCTGCTCCATTCCTTCCATCGTCTCGCGCACCGCCCGCATCCCCGACTCCGCGGCGTCGGCGACGGCCAGGGCGAGATCGTACGAGCGCGCGGCGTTGGTCTCGACCTGCGCGATCGAGGCCGACATCTCCACCATCGAGGACGAGGTGTCGGTCACGAAGTTGGTGAGGTAGACGACGTTCTGATCGACTTCGTTGATCGACGAGACCATCTCGTGCGTCGCCGACGCCGTCTCCTCCACCGAGGTCCAGAGCGTGTCGGTGTGGCGGCTCACCTCTTCCATCGACGCGACCATCTCCAGCATCGAAGAGGACGTCTCTTCCGACGAGGCCGACAGCGCCTCGACGTTGTCGGTGATCTTCCGCACGCCGCTGTTGAGCTGATCGATCGAGTGGTAGGTGTCGGCGATGATCGCGCTCTCGTCGTCGACGCGGCGGATCACCGACTGCGAGCGCGACTGCACGGTCTCGACGACCGACTTGAGTTTCGCCTGCGACTGCCCGAGGTTCTTCACGGTTCGCTCGAGGTTCGCCGCCATCGCATTGAACGCCTCGGCCAGGCTGCCGATCTCGTCGCCCGTGTCGATGCGCGCGCGCTGGGTGAGATCGCCTTTCGCGATCTGCCGCGCGGTCTCGACCAGCGCCAGGATCGGCTTGATGATCAGCCGCGCCGCCAGCCACGCCAGCAGGCTCGCGCCGATCAGCACCAGCAGCGTGATGCCGGCATTCCAGCCGCGCAGCGCGCGGACCGCATCCTGCGCCTGCGTCTCGTTCATCAGCAGGCGGAACCACCCCTTCGGTTTCGCGTCAGGTTTCGCGGCGTCGGCTTTGGCCTCGTAGAACGGCACCACGTACGCGTGCAGCCCGCCGCCGACCGCCTCGCCGTGCGCGCGCGCCAGCGGCCGTTGCGCGAGCGGTTCCGGCACGCTCCGGTGGCTGGCGGCGAGCACCTTGCCGTTCGCATCGAGAAAATCGGCGTAGTCGACGGAGGTGTTCTTCGCCAGGTCGCCGACGATGTTCTTGAGGTCGTCGTTGAGTCCGAAGATGACGTAGTAGCCGGCCGTCGACTCGACCGTGCGCGCGATCGCTTCGCCTTGATCGACGGTCTGCCGGATCATGGCGCGGCGCACCAGCAGTTGCTGGATGCCGAGGATCACCAGCGCCACCACGACCGTCTGCAGCGCGAACGCGCCGACGAACTTCGAGCGCAGGCCGAGGCGGACGTTCGCGTCGTTCTGATTGCCGGCAGGCATGGACGCGCCGGAGTTTAGCAGTGTCGGGGTCCTCGACCCGAGCACCCGCCTCTCGACTATCATCCTGCCCATGCCCATCCTCCACTGCCCCAAATGCGGGCAGGCCTACGATGTGCCGGGCGTGGTGGCGGTGCGCCTGCCGCAGTCGATCGCCACCTGCGCGTGCGGCGAATGGCTCTCGGGCAGCAAGGCCGCCATCCTGGCGCGGCTGGTCGATCCGAGCGAGATCCGCGAGATCGACATGAAGCCGTACCGCATCGATCCGTCCGCGCCCGCGCCGATCGAGACGGCCGAGCCGGGGCCGCTCACGCCGCGCTCGGTGCGCATCGTCGCGCGCGGCGCGCATCACTCCATCAACACCGTCTTCACCATCTACGAGCATCCGCTCTGGATCGGTCGCAAGGGCTGCCACGTCGAGCTGCCCGACGGCGAGCTGTCGATCCGCCACTGCTCGATCTCCGTGCGCGGCAGCGAGCTGGTCGTGCGCGACGCCGACTCGCATACCGGCACGTTCCTCGATGGTCAACAAGTTGACGAAGTGGCGCTCGAGGACGGCGTGCATCTGTTGCGCGTCGGCGCCGCCCTCGTCACCGTCGAGACCACCGACCAGCGCGGCCTGCCGGTCGAGCCGATCACCATCAGCGACGACGAGGTCACCGACGAGTCGGCGCTCGTGCAGAAGCTCCGCACCGCCCGTTCCACCGTGCCGATCCAGGCGGCGGTCTCGCGCGTGGTGCTGGTCTGCGTCGAAGGGCCGCTGGCCGGGCAGGAATTCGAGGTGCCGCCCGCGGGCCTCGTGGTCGGCCGCGAAGGACACGTGCGCGTTCCTGACGAGTTCCTCTCCCGCAAGCATTTCGAAGTGCTGCGCGACGAGGACGGCACGGTCCGCGTCCGCGACCTCGGCAGCCGCAACGGCACCTTCCTCAACACGCTGCCGGCCCGCAACACCAAGGTGCGCGGCGGCGACGAGATCCGCGCCGGCGTGAACCGCTTCGTCGTCGAGCATCGCGCCTGAACTTGCCAACATTGCGCGTTGGCTCCGGCCGCGCGTCTGGCTATACTCCGCGCCTCTCTCGCAAGTAAGCAGGTGCAGTGATGAACACATTCGAATCCGCGGCCGGACGGGTTCTCGCTCCGCTGTCCGAGCTGCTGTGCAAGCGTCTCTCGCTCGTCGACGGGCAGTCGCCCGACGCCGGGAACAACTTTGCCGTGCGCCTCGACGCGCCGCGCGTCGCGGTCGTCTCCGCCGACGGCACGCCCTTCACCGAAGAAGAGCGCCGCCTCGTGCGCGAGCTCTTCGAGATCGTGCGCACCGCCGAGGAAAGCGAGTCGCGCTATCGCGAGCTCGAACAGCGCATGCTGCTGCTGCAGCGCGAGAACCTCGACCTGGTGGTGCGCAACCGCGCGCTCTCCGAGGTCTCGACGCGCGACACGCTCACAGGGCTCTTCAACCGCTGGTACGTGATCGAGAAAATCGACAGCGAGATCAATCGCGCGCTGCGCCACGGCTCGCCGATGTCGGTGCTCATGCTCGACATCGATCACTTCAAGCGCATCAACGATACGTACGGCCACGCCGCCGGCGATCAGGTGCTGCAGACCATCGGCAAGCTGCTGCGCGACAGTTGCCGCGTGTACGACGTCCCCGGCCGCTACGGCGGCGAAGAGTTCTGCATCGTCCTCCCGGAGACGCGCCTCGGCAACACCACCGTCGTCGCCGAACGCATCCGGCAGCGGCTTGCGTCCACCGAGGTGACGTGCGGCGACGCGGCCATCACCGTGACCGCGTCCATCGGCATCGCCGGCATGGATACCGTCGAGAGTGTGGAGGTGCTCAGTCCCGCCGCGCTCCTCGATCGGGCCGATCGCGCGTTATACTCGGCGAAAACGCGCGGTCGCAATCGGGTCGAAATGTGGGACAAGGCGCTCCTCGAAGGGTTCGAGGGCGGCGTGTCGCACTGATCGCAGGTTTCGTGATCGGGCTCACGACATTCGTGAATCCGTCGACCTAGATTGAGCGGCGCACATCGGTTCAAAGTCAAAGGGGAAAGTTCTATGCGATCGAAGATTCTTCTGTCTCTCTGTGTGATTTCTCTGCTCGTGACCGGCTCGGTCATGG
Organism: Thermoanaerobaculia bacterium; assembly: GCA_036389275.1. Lineage (GTDB taxonomy): Bacteria > Acidobacteriota > Thermoanaerobaculia > Gp7-AA8 > Gp7-AA8 > QHVT01. The sequence continues at coordinate 33,766 of DASVQE010000099.1, read as the reverse complement.
CTTCGGACAAGCCGGTCCTCGGCGTGGCCGAGTTCCAGAACGACACGTCCGCGGGCTGGTGGTACGGCGGCGTCGGCCGCGATCTGGCCGGCATGCTGAGCAACGAACTGGCCGGCACCGGCAAGTTCAAAGTCGTCGAGCGCGAGAAGCTCAACGCCGTCCTCGACGAGCAGGACCTGGCCGACTCCGGCCGCATCGCCAAGAAGACCGGCGCGAAGATCGGCAAGCTCACCGGCGCGCAGTACCTCGTCGTGGCGACGCTCAGCTCCTTCGAGAGCGACGTCAAAGGCACCGGCGGCGGTCTCTCGTTCCGCGGCATCAGCGTCGGCGGCAAGAAGGAAGACGCCTACATGGCCGTCGACCTGCGCGTCATCGACACCACCACCGGCGAAGTCGAGTTCACCCGCACCGTCGAGGCGCGCGCCTCCAGCGGCGGCTTGAACCTCGGCCTCTATCGCGGCGGCTTCGGCGGCGACCTCTCCAAGTATGAGAAGACCCCGACCGGCAAGGCCATCCGCGCCGTCATCATGGAGATCAGCGAGTACCTCGGCTGCGCCATGGTCGACAAGGGCGATTGCATGGACGAGTACAACGCCAAGGAATCGTCGCGCCGCGAGAAGACCAAGAAAGCCATCAAGCTGGACTGAGTTTCAGCGGGCCCGAACTGTGGGGAGAGCCGGCCGCTCGGCCGGCTCTTTTTTTGCTTTCGCCTTCTTACCGCCAGCCGCTGAGCGATCGCGGCAAATTCCGCCACTTACGCTTGACTTTCGCCCTGTTACCGCCTACATTACGTAGGCGATGCGATACCTGACCGAACGGCAGCGGGACATCCTCAGTTTCATCCGGGACTTCCAGAAGGAGCGCGGCGTCGCTCCGACGCACCGCGAGATCTGCGACCACTTCGGCTTCTCCTCCTACGGCACGGTCTACAAGCACCTGTCGCTGCTGGAGAAAAAGGGGCTGATCCGCCGCGACTGGAATCAGAAGCGCGGCGTCGAGCTGGTCGAGCAGCCTGCGGCTCCCGGCGAGAAGCCGGCGGCGCCGGCGGCGCGCTCCGAGGCGAGTGACGCGCTGCGCGAGTTGCCGCTCTTCGGCTACATCGCTGCAGGCCGGCCGCTGGAAGTCGACGTCTCCGACGAGATGATTGCGGTGCCGGCGCACCTCACCTCGCGCGGCGACAACTACGTGCTGAAGGTGCGTGGCGACTCGATGGTCGACGACGGGATTCTCGACGGCGACCTGGTGATCATCTCGCGGCGCGAGCGCGCCGACAACGGCGAGATGGTGGTGGCCAACGTCAACGGCGAAGTCACGCTCAAACGTCTCTATCGCGAAGGAGAGCGCGTGCGGCTGCAGCCGGCGAACTCCCTGATGTCCCCGATTTACGCCTCTGCCCGGGACGTCGCGGTGCAGGGTGTGGTGGTCGGTCTCATGCGGCGCTTTTGATCTGTCGTAGCGGAATGTGAGGAACCCATGGATCTCGTACTGAAACTTCGTGAAATCCGGCGGCTCCGCGGGCTGAGCCAGAAAGACGTTGCCCGCCTCTCCGGCGTCGGAGAGAAGACCATCAGCTCCTTCGAGACGGGGCAGCGTATCGGCTCGCTCAAGCTCGAGCAGTTGCGGAGGATGCTCGCCGTCTACGGCATGACCGAGGCGGACTTCTTCGGCGGCAGCGTCGAGCGTGAGATCGCCCCGTGGGAGCTCGACGAAGAAGAGAGCGCCGCCCAGCGCCTCTGCGAAGAGCTCCGCGCGCTCCCGAAACCGGTTGCCAAAGCGATGCTGGCCAAGTTCCAGCTCATGATGGAGACCGCCTCCGAGGTGAACAACACCATCAAGGAAAAGCGCCCGTCCTACCTGCGCGACAACCCTGAATGGAACATGCTTACCAACCGCAACTGACGCGCGAGCGGTAACGTGGGAAGCGCGGGCGAATGCCCGCGCTTCCCAAGCGCGAAGGTTGCGGAGGAGGTGCGCCACGGGCGGGCGGCGGCTCGCGTGATGACGCGCAGCGCGTTGAGAACGGCCACCACACGTTCCCAACGCGCGGCACCATCATCGGTCGCCGTCCCGAACGGTGTGGACATCATCCGCGCACGCGGTGCGCGGATGACGTCGGCGCGCAGCGCGAGAACGTGGCTACTGCACGTTCTCGATCGCGGCACGTCATGGTCGTTCGTCTCGCCGGCACTTACCGCGTGCACGCAGGACGTGCGCGGCGGCACGTTTACCTGTCTATCGCACGTTCTCGAACGCTGCACGTCGCCGGTCGTTCGTCTCCGCCGGCGATGACGGCGTGCGCACGGACGGTTCGCGTGCAGCCCGTTCTACGTGTCCACCCACGTTGTCAAACGCTGCATGCCATCCGTCTCGCCGGCGATGACCGCGTGCACGCACGCCGTTGGCGCGCAGCACGTTCAGCGTGTCTACTGCCCATCCTCGGCCGCACACGTCATACGTCGTGTGTCTCGGCGGCGATGACTTCGGTGCGTTCACGTCGTCTGCGTATCCTGTACGTCCTCTCAACCGCCGTACTTCATCCGCGGCGCGAGTCGCCGTGGTCCTCGGCGTAGCGTGCGCGCTTGTGCGGTGAGGCGCCGCGCCGCACAAGATCACCCGCAGCGTTCCGAACGTGTGCACCGCGCATTGGTCAGCTGGCGCGCCGACCTCGCATCCGCGAACGGTCCTGATCCACGCGCTCCTTGCCTTGCTGAGCGCGGGCGCCATCGCGCGTGATGATCAGTCGCGATGGTTCAGACCACGGCTACCGCACGCGGCGGATTACACCTCACATCGTTTGCTCAACTCGTCGCGGACGTCGCAGCGGCTCCAATCGCACGTACTCAACGCCGCACGCCGCGGATCCATCGCCATCGTCTGCGCAAGTCACCGCCAACCCGGCAGCGCCTCCGGTCGCACGTCCTCACTCCTCTTCGCCTCATCCCTGCCGCGCGCGGCGTCGCGTTCCGCGCCTCCGCCTCACTTCCCCAACGCGTGCCGCAGCGCCGCGTCGAGGGTTTTCTGCTCGAAGGTGAAGCCTTCGCGGGTGGCGTGTTTAGGGATGACGCGCTGGCCGGCGATCAGGGCTTCGTCGGCCATCTCGCCGAAGGCGAGGCGGAGGGCGAAGGCGGGTGTGGGGATGAGGGCCGGGCGGTGCACCGCGCGGCCGAGGGCTTTGGCGAAGTCGCGGTTGCGGACGGGCTCGGGGGCGGTGACGTTGTAGACGCCGAAGATAGTGGCGTCGTCGAGCGCCCACTCGAACATGCGCACGGCGTCGTCGCGGCTCACCCACGACATCCACTGCTTGCCCGAGCCGATCGGGCCGCCGGCGCCCATGCGGAACGGCGGGAGGAGTTTGGCCAGCGCGCCGCCGTCCGCGGCGAGCACGACGCCGAGGCGGAGGATGGCCACGCGCGCGAACTCCTCCGCTTCCTTCGCCGTCTCTTCCCACCGCGCCACGAGCTCGGCCAGGAATCCGTCGCCGCGCTTCGCGCTCTCGTCGAGCAGTTCGTCGCCGCGGTTGCCGTAGTAGCCGACGGCCGAGGCGTTCAGCAGCGCCCGCGGACGGTCGCGCTCGCGCCGCAGCGCATCGACCAGCGCGCGCGTGCTCTGCACCCTGCTTTCCACCAGCCGCTTTTTCCGCTCCTCGGTCCACCTTCCCTCGGCGATGTTCTCGCCGGCGAGGTTGATCACCGCATCCGCGGTATCCACTTCCGCGGTCCACGGCCCGTGACTGCGCCCGTTCCAAGCCACGCCGCGGCCGGCCTTCACCTTCGCCGCGTTGCGCGAGAGCACGACCACCTCGTCGCCGCGCGCGACCAGCCTCCGCACGAGCGGTTCGCCGAGAAATCCGCTGCCGCCGGCAATGACAATCTTCATCGGCCCGAGAGTCTAGCCGCAAACGACAACCGCCGGCCTTGCGGCCGGCGGCAGTCGTTCGTTCGGATCGGGTAGGAAATGTAGGAGTAGGGGGTTCGTTCGTTCGTGTACTGCGTGCCCTCGTTAGGTTCAGACGGGGCGCGGCGCGAAAGGTTACGGCGGCGCGATGCGCGAGCGCGCCGTGACCCGGCGCGGATCCGACGGTTCACCTTTCTGTAACCCGGCGAACGCGATCATGCCGGCGTTGTCGGTGCAGTAGCGCTTCTCGGGCAGCCGCACCACGATGCCGCGGCTCTCGCCCCAGGCGCGGATCCGCTCGCGCAGCACGCCGTTCGCCGCGACGCCGCCGGCCATCGCCAGCTCCGTCGGCTTCGGCTCGTCGAGCCGCGACCAGACGCGCTCCAGCCGCTCGAAAAGCTGGGCGATGAGCGCGTCCTGAAACGTCGCGCAGAAATCGCCGAGCAGTTGCGCGTCGCCGTCCGCGCGCACGCCATGCTCGCGCGCGAGACGGATGGCCGCAGCCTTGATGCCGGAGTAGGAGAAGTCGAGCGCGCCGCCCGGATTCTCCGGCACCGTCGACGTCGCGCCTTCCTTGAATTGCGGCATCGGAAAGGGGAACCGTTTCGGATCAGCGGTTCCGGCGCGGGCGTGCTTCTCGATCTGCGGTCCGCCGGGATACGGCAACCCGACGAATTTCGCCACCTTGTCGAACGTCTCGCCGATGGCGTCGTCGCGCGTGCGGTTGATCTGCCGCACGTTGCGGCCGCGCACGTCGTAAATCGCCGAGTGACCTCCCGAGATCACGAGTGACAGAAAGCGTTCCGGAAGGAGTGCCGCAGGTCCATCCGTCTGGAGGTATGGAGAGTAGATGTGCCCTTCGAGGTGATTGACCGGCACGATCGGCACTCCCAGGCCGTACGCGAGACCTTGCGCGCCGGCCACGCCGACCAGCAGCGCCCCGATGAGACCCGGTCCAGCCGTGACGGCGATCGAGTCGACGTCGCTCCACGATGCGCCGGCATCGCCGAGCACGCGCTCGACGAGCGGAAAGAGATGCTGCAGGTGCTCGCGCGAGGCGATCTCCGGCACGACGCCGCCGAACGGCTGATGCCGCGCGATCTGCGAGGCGATCACGTTCGCGCGCACGCGCCCGTCGCGCTCGAGCAGCGCCACCGAGGTCTCATCGCAGGACGTTTCAATTCCGAGGATCATGCGTCGCCTACAACAACGAATCTATAATCCGCCACTCCAACGTGGCGGAGGATATCGCGCGGACGCGGCGCCGGGTCGAGCGACACCAAAGCGCCGCGCGGCGGAACAGGATCGGCCGGGAGGCGGCGCGACAGACGATCCGCCCTCGGAAGACGCGGCGCACGCGAGGGTGAACGAGACGGAACGTCGTGAAGGCCGGACGCTCGACGGGCGCAGCGCAACAGGTGACGACGAGTAACGCCACGAAGTGTGAGCAGTGACGAAGAGATGAGGCAAGCGACAGCGGCAGCGGCGACCTGCGCGACGGACGGCAGCACGACAGGTGACGACGAGTAATGCCACGAAGTTCGAGAGCAACGAAGAAATGATGCAAGCGAAAGCCGCCCGCCGCGACGCGCAGCAACAAACGGTCGTTGTGACGCCGCAGCGCGCAACAGGCGCGCGTGCAAGAGTTGACGATGTGTAACGCCACAAAATTCGAGAGCGACGAAGAGATGGTGCAAGCGAAAGCAGTCGCCGCGACGCGCAGCAACAAACGGTACGTCATGAAGGGCGGTAGCGCGCAACGAAACCGCACATAGTGACGACGAGTAACGCCCGAAGTTCGAGCAGTGACGAAGAGATGATGCAACCAACAACGGGCCCGGCTGCAAGAAACGGACGGCGTGACGCCCAGCGCGCAACGGGCGCAGCACAACAGGTGATGAGTAACGCGGCGAAGTTCGAGCAGTGACGAGATGATGCAAGCAACGACGGGCCGCGCGACCCTCTGCAAGGAACGGTCGTTGTGACGCCGCAGCGCGCAACGGGCGCAGCACAGCAGGTGACGAGTAACGCGGCGAAGTTCGAGCGTGCACGAGAGACGATGCAAGGGGAAGCGGCGCCGCGATCTGCAGTACCAAATGGATGTTTGACAACGCCGCAACGCAGCAACGGGGGCACCGCGCAGGTGGTGGCGAGGCAGTAACGCCACGAGTCGAGCAGTGACGAAGAGATGATGAAACCGACAGCGGCCACCGCGACCCGCGGCAACGAGCCGACGTTGTGAGGTGCGGTACGCAACGGGCGCAGCACAACAGGGTGAACGAGTAACGCCGCGAAGTTCGAGCGGTACCGAAGAGATGATGCAAACGAAAGCGACCACGGCCACCCGTAGCAGCAAGGCCGCAGCGTGCAACGAGCGCAGCACACCGGTGACGACGAGAAACGCCACCAGGTTCGAGCAGTAAGACATGGATGCAAGCGACACCCGCCCCGACCCGCAACAGCAGGAACCGATGAAAGAAGAACTGGCAAAACGGTACGAGCCGGAGACGTTCGAGCAGCGCATCTACGCAAAGTGGGAGGCCGAGGGGTACTTCACGCCGGTCGTCGATCGCGAGCGGCCGAAGTTCTCCATCGTCATCCCGCCGCCGAACGTCACTGGCCGGCTGCACATCGGCCATGCCCTCGTGAACACGCTTCAGGACATCGTCGTGCGCTGGAAACGGATGTCCGGCTTCAACACGCTCTGGCTTCCCGGCACCGACCACGCCGGCATCGCCACGCAGATGGTGGTCGAGCGCGAAGTGGCCAAGCAGGGCGTGAGCCGCTTCGAGCTCGGACGCGACAAGTTCGTCCAGCGCATCTGGGAGTGGAAAGAGCAGCACGCCACCGAGATCAAAGACCAGCTCACGCGCCTCGGCGCTTCCGCCGACTGGACGCGCGAGCGCTTCACACTCGACGAAGGCCTCTCGCGCGCCGTCCGCTACGTCTTCGTCAAACTCTACGAGGACGGTCTGATCTACCGCGACCTGGCGATGGTGAACTGGTGCCCGCGATGCCGCACCGCCATCTCCGACATCGAGGTCGAATACGAAGAGCGCCCGTCGAAGCTCTACCACATCGAATACACCAGCGACGACGGCACGCGCCTCGTCGTCGCCACCACCCGTCCGGAGACGATGCTCGGCGACACCGCCGTCGCCGTCCATCCCGACGACGAGCGCTACCGCCACCTCATCGGCAAGTCGGTGACGCTGCCGATCGCCAACCGCCAGATCCCGGTCATCGGCGATCCGATCCTCGTCGACCCGACCTTCGGCACCGGCGTCGTGAAAGTCACGCCGTCGCACGACAAGAACGACTACGCCGCCGGATTGCGCAACGACCTCGCGCAGATGCAGGTCATCGGCGAAGACGGCCGCATGCTCGCCGCCGCCGGCGCCGAATTCGAAAACATGGATCGTTTTGATGCACGAAAAACGGTCATCCAAAAGCTGGACGAAGAAAAGCGCCTGGTCAAGGTCGAGGACTACGTCCACTCCGTCGGCATCCACGGCAAGTGCAGCACCGTCATCGAGCCGATGATCTCGCGACAGTGGTTCGTGAAGATCGAGCCGCTCGCCCGTCCCGCGATCGAAGCGGTGCGCAACGGCACCATCCAGATCATTCCCCAAAGTTGGGAAGCGACCTACTTCAACTGGATGGAGAACATCCACGACTGGACCATCTCGCGCCAACTGTGGTGGGGCCACCGCATCCCGGCCTTCCACTGCGCGAACGGCCACACAACCGTCACGATGGACGAGCCGACGCATTGCCCGCAATGCAACGCGCCGGTGACGCAGGAGACCGACGTCCTCGACACCTGGTTCTCCTCCGGCCTCTGGCCGTTCTCCACGATGGGCTGGCCCGACAAGACGCCCGACCTCGACGTCTTCTATCCGACCGACACGCTCATCACCGGCTTCGACATCCTCTTCTTCTGGGTGGCGCGCATGATCATGTTCGGCCTGCGCTTCACCGGCCGCGCGCCGTTCAGCCACGTATTCCTGAACGGCCTTGTGCGCGACGAGCAAGGGCAGAAGATGTCGAAGACGAAAGGGAACGTCATCGATCCGCTCGACGTCGTCAACGAAGTCGGCGCGGACGCGCTCCGCTTCACGCTCGCCGTCAGCGCGTCGGGCCGCGACATTCCGCTCGGCAAGTCGCGCATCCAGGGCTACTCCGCATTCGTCAACAAGATCTGGAACGCGTCGCGATTCGCGCTGATGCACGTCGACGCCGATCTGAAAGACGCCGGCGCGATCGATCGCGACCACCTGCGCACCGTCGAGCGCTGGATTCTCTCGCGGCTCAACGCCACGACCTCCGAGGTCAACAAGCAACTCTCCGCGTACCGCTTCGACGAAGCGTCGAATGCGATCTACCACTTCTTCTGGCACGAGTTCTGTGACTGGTACATCGAGATGGCCAAGCCGGTGCTCCTCGGCCGGCATGGCAGCGATCGCGATCGCGCGCTCGCCAAGCGCGTGCTGCTCGAAGTGCTCGACCGCTCGCTGCGGCTGCTGCATCCGTTCATGCCGTTCGTGACCGAGGAGATCTGGCAGAAGCTCGGCGGCGTCGAACCGTCGATCATGATCGCGCCCTATCCGATCGCCGAGGAAGTGCTGGAAGACAGCGAGGCCGAGCGGCTGATGACGGCCATCAAAGCGATCATCACCACCGTGCGCAACGTGCGCGCGGAGCGCGGCTTCACGCCGAAGGATCGCTTCCGGCTCTACGTGAGCGGCAACGATCCGCGCGAGTCGAATTTCTTCCGCGACTCGGCGTATCTGCTGATCGAGCTGGCGCGGCTCACCGAGGTCGTGGTCGGCGGCGAGCCGCCCGCGGGCGCGCATCGCGACGTGGTGGAAGGCTTCCACATCGCCATCGAGCTGCCGGAGAAAGAGGTCTCGCAGGAGCAGCTCGACAAGCTGCGGCGCGACATCGAGAAGACCGAGAAGGAGCTCGCCTCGGCCGACGCGCGGCTGGCCAACGAGGAGTTCGTGCGCAACGCGCCGCAGCACATCGTGCAGGCCGCGCAGGCGCGCCAGGCCGAGCTGCGCGCTAGACTGGAAAAGCTCCAGCAGAATCAGTAGCGCATGATCGAGCTCGACACGCGGTCCATCGTGCCTCGCCTCAAGGCCATCGAGTCGCTGGCGGTGATTCCGCGCGTCGCCTCGACGAACCTCGTGGCGCGGCGCATCGTGAACGAGTGCATCGAGAACGAGCTCTCGCTGCCGCAGGCGATGATCATCGCCGGCGAGCAGTTCGCGGGACGCGGCCGCAACGAGCGGCAGTGGTCGTCGCCGCCGGGCAAAGGCATCTACGCGACGACGCTGCTCACCCGTCCGGCGCGCGAGCTCGCGCTCGTGCCGCTGGCGATGGCCAACATCGTGGCGACGTTCCTGCGCGACGTCTACGCCATCGACGCCCGCATCAAGTGGCCCAACGACATCCTGGTCGACGCGCGCAAGATCGCCGGCATCCTGATCGAGGCGCGCGTGCAGGACGAGCGCGTCTACCTGCTGATCGGCACCGGCGTGAACGTCGAACCGGTGAAAGACGACGCGCGGCCGAACGCCGTGGCCATCAGCGAAGTGACGCGCCGCGATCACACCGCCATCACCGACGCGACGCTGGCCTTCATCGAGCACGTCGACGCGCAGCTCGCCCGTCCGTTCGAACAGGAAGCCGTGCTGCGCCAGTGGCGCGCGCTCGCCGTGCACAAACCGGGTGACCGCATCCACTGCGTCCTCGCCGACCGCACCGTCACCGGCACCTGGTCGTCCATCGACGATCACGGCCGAGCGGTGCTGAACACGAGCAGCGGCGAGATTCGCGTGAGCGCCGGCGATTTGATGTTGGGCTGAGACAACGCGCCCTGTACTACCATCCCGCCGTGTCGTCCAACCTGCTGGTCGTCGACCTTGGCAACACGAACCTCGTGCTGGGGCTGTATCGCGGCGAGGAGTTGGTGAGCTCGTGGCGGTTGGCGACGGCGCGTGAGCGCACGGCGGACGAGTATGGGATTCTCGCGCGGCAGCTCGTCGGCGATGCGTTGCATGCGCGGCTCGAGGGCGCGATCGTGGCCTCGGTCGTGCCGCCGCTGAACACGGCCATGGCCTTCATGGTCCGCAAGTACTTCGGCATCGAGCCGCTGTTCGTCGAGCCGGGCGTGAAGACCGGCATCGCCATTCACGTCGACAATCCGCTCGAAGTCGGCGCCGACCGCATCGTCAACTGCGCGGCCGCGCACGAGGCGTACGGCGGACCGACGGTCATCGTCGACTTCGGCACCGCCACCACCTTCGACGTCGTCACCGAGAACGCGGAGTTCGTCGGCGGCGTGATCGCGCCGGGACTCAACATCTCCGCCGAGGCGCTCTTCGCGCGCGCGGCGCGCCTGCCGCGCGTCGACGTGCGCAGGCCCGAGCACGTCATCGGCACGAACACCGTCGTGAACATGCAGTCCGGCATCTACTTCGGCTACCTCGGCCTGGTCGACGGCATTCTCGCGCGCATCAAACGCGAGGTGCCGAAGCTCAAGCGCGTCGTCGCCACCGGCGGCCTGGCCACGCTCTTCGCCGAAGAGAGCGAGCACATCGACGAAGTCGACGCCGAGCTGACGCTCAAAGGCTTGAAGATCATCTACGACCGCAACCGCTCGCCGCGCCGGGGACGGAAGTGAAGCGCGCCGCGGCCGCCTTGTTGCTCGTGGCGAGCGTCGCACGCGCCGGCTCCACCGTCACCGCGAAGAGCGCCGCGCTGGCGACGTCGTCGCCGCTGGCCACGCGCGCCGGTTTGCAGATCCTGCAAAAAGGCGGCAACGCCGCCGACGCCGCGGTGGCCGTCGCCTTCGCGCTCGGCGCCGTGCAGCCGCAGTCCGGCAACCTTGGCGGCGGCGGATTTCTCGTCTACTACGACGCGTCGACGCACGGCGTCTGGACACTCGACTTTCGCGAGCTCGCGCCGCGCGCGGCCACGCGCGACATGTTTGCGCGAGACGCAAACGCCGCGCGCAACGGCGCGCGCGCCGCGGCGGTACCCGGCACCGTCGCCGGACTCGAGGCGCTGCACGCGAAGTTCGGCTCGAAGCCTTGGAAGGAACTGCTGGAGCCGGCCGTGCTGCTCGCGCGCGACGGACTGCGCGTCGATACGGCGCTCGCCGAGCGCATCGCCGCCGCGAAGCGCGAGCGCAATCTCGACCTCTTCAACGGCGCCGCGGCCGGGACGACCGTGCCGCAGCCGGAGCTCGCCGCGACGCTGACGCGCATCGCCGAGGGTGGCGCGCGCACGTTGTACGAAGGCGACCTGGCGAAGAAACTCGTCGAGCGCGTGCAGGCCGCGGGCGGCACGATCGGCTTTCGCGACCTGCGCGACTACCAGCCGCTCTGGCGCGCGCCGCTGAAACTCCGCTACGGCGCGTACGACGTCTACACCGTCGCGCCGCCGGCGGCGGGCGGACTGCTGTTCGCCGAGGCGCTGAACATCCTTGCCAATGACGACCTGCGCGCGCGCGGCTACCAGACGCCGAAGGCGCTGCATCTGATCGCGGAGGCGGAGCGCCGCGCCGCCATCGACCGCGGCAAGTACGCCGCCGATCCCGCGGTCGCGCGCATTCCGTATCGCGAGCTGCTCTCGCGCGAGCGCGCCGACACCTGGCGCCGCTCCATCGACGAGCTGCGCGCCACCGCCACCGGCACGCTCACCGAGCCGAGCGCGATCGCGACGGAGCGCGAGCACACCACGCACTTCACCATCGCCGACGCGCGCGGCAACGTCGCCGCGGTGACGATTTCCCTCGGCGACGATTTCGGCAGCGGCTTTCTCGTCCCCGGCCTCGGCTTCCTGCTCAACAACGCCATGGGCGACTTCGGCGCGGCGCCGAACGATCTCGCGGCGCAGAAACGTCCCGTCGCGTCGATGGCGCCGACGCTCGTGCTGCGCGACGGCGCGCCGTTTCTGGCACTCGGGACTTCCGGAGGTCCATCCATCCCGACAACCATCCTTCAGGTGTTCCTGAATGTGGTCGTGTATGGAAGGACGTTGCCGGACGCCGTCGCCGCGCCGCGCTACGACCAGCAGGCTACGCCCGAGGACCTCGGCTACGAACGCGCGCTCGCGCCGCAGCCGACCATCGAGGCGCTCAACCTGATGGGACACGGCGTGGCCGCGCGCGAGTCGATCGGCGATGTGCAGGCCATTCTCTTCGATCGCAATCAACTCATCGCCGTGGCCGATCCGCGGCACGGCGGCGCGGCAGGAGGTTTCTGATGGAGTCGCTCAAAGTGGCCGCGGCGCGCGCCGCCTTGCAGGAGGTCCGCTCCGGCATGACCCTCGGCCTCGGCACCGGCTCGACCGCCGCGGAGTTCGTGCGGCTCCTCGGCGAAGCGCTGCGCGCCGGCACGCTCCGCGACATCCGCTGCACCTGCACCTCCGAGAAAACCGAAGCACAGGCACGGCAGGAAGGCATCCCGACGTTTTCTTTGTCCGAGGTCGCGCCACTCGATCTAGCCATCGACGGCGCCGACGAGATCGATGCTTCGCTGCGATTGATCAAAGGACGTGGCGGCGCGCTGCTGCGCGAGAAGATCGTCGAGCAGCAGGCGGTGCGCTTCATCGTCATCGCCGACGAATCGAAAGTGGTCGAGCGCCTCGGCGTCGGCAAACTGCCGGTCGAGGTGACGCCGTTCGCGCTCGACGTCGTCACCCGGCGCTTCGCCGAAATGGGACTCGACCCGGTGCTGCGCTTGCACGACGGCGCGCCGCGCGTGACCGACGAAGGGCACCGCATCCTCGACGTGACCGTGCCGGGCAACGCCGACATCGCCGACGTGGTGGCGCGCATGCGCGAGCACGCCGGCGTCGTCGAGACCGGCTTCTTTCCGTTTGAAGCGACCGAGGCCATCATCGCCGGCGACGGCGGCCTGCGCAGGATGAAGCGATGAGAGAGGTGCTGCGCAGCGCGCGTATCGGCGAGTTCGTGGCGACGGAGGTCGAGTACGCGCCGGGCGTGCTGCTCGAGTCTCACGCGCACGAGACCGCGCGCTTCAATCTCGTGCTGCGCGGCCGCTTCGAAGAGCGCTGCGAAGGACACCACGTGCAGTGCGAGCGCGGCAGCGCGACGTTCCGCCCGGCCGCTGCGCGTCACACGAACCGTTTTCTCGACCGCACGCGCTGCCTCACCATCGAAACCTCGCACGGCGTCGCGGCGACGCTGCCGCGCGTGCAGAGCGCGATCGCCGGAGCACGCGTGGCCGACATCGGCGAGCAGTTGCGCCGCGAGCTCGCGTGCGGCGACGCGTCGTCGACGTGGATCACCCACGGCCTCGTGCTGCAGCTCGCCGGACTGCTCGCGCGCGGCGCGGCCGAGCCGCGCGAGCCGGAGTGGCTGCGCGGCGTGCGCGAGCACCTCACGCGCAACGCCGCGGCGCAGCACTCGCTACGCGCGCTCGCGCGGCAGTTCGAGGTGAACCCGTCGTATCTGGCGACTGCGTTCCGGCAGCACTTCGGCTGCACCGTCGGCGCGTTCCTGCGGCAGCAGCGCGCCGAGCTCGCGGCGGAGCTGCTGCGCGGCACGCGTGCGCCGCTCGCGGCCGTCGCCGCCGAGGCGGGATTCGCCGACCAGAGCCACATGACCCGCGTCTTTCGCGCGGCCCTCGGCTGCACGCCGCGCCAGTTCCGCCGCCGCGAGCGCGAATCCAAAAAGTGAATCGGGTTCTATCCTCGGCCCGCTCGCGTACGTACCTTGTGAGCATGAGGCCACTCTTCCTCGCCGCGCTCGCGGCCGCGTCGCTGCATGCGTTCGCTGCCGCGCCGGTGCGCTACGACATGGACGTCACCATCACGCCGGCCGAGCGCGGCCTCGCCGTCGCCGGCACGCTCGAACTGCCGGCCGCGGGCGCGGTCGAGCTGCGGCTGCGCGATCCGTTCGTGCTGACGTCGACCGATGGACCGGTCGAGAAACTGAAGACCGAGGCGAACGTGACGACGTGGCGCGTCACGACGAAATCGCGGCTGCTGCACTTTGCGGCGAGCGCGTCGAAGCTCGAAAAGCAGTCGCTGCTGCACGTCGACGCCGACGGCGCCTTCACCACCGCGAACGAGATGCCGTGGTATCCGGTCATCGCCGGCACGAACAGCATCGGCGTGGTGCGCTATCACGCGCCGCCGGACATGGTCATCGCGGCGGCCGGCGTCGAGCGGCGCCGCGGCGAGTTCGCCGTCGACGTGCCGCTGCTGTTCTGGTTCGCCGCCGCGCGCTACCGCGTCGTCAACGGTGCGAACAGCACCGCCTACCTGCTCACGCCGCGGCCCGACACCGCGGCGAACCTGCGCAAGCTCGACGCGATTCTGGCGGCGCTGGCGAATGAATTCGGGCCGTATCCGTACGGCCGCTTCAAACTCATCGAGATCTCGCGCGCGGCGGCCGTCGACGCCGGCGGATTCAACGCCTTCGGCAGCGCCGGCGCGATCGTCTCGCGCTCGAGCGCGTTCGACGTGCCGCTCAACGTCGCCTACTACGCGCACGAGGTCGGGCATCAGTGGTGGAGCAACCTCGTCTCGCTCCGCTTCGGCACCACGCGCGGCAACTACCTGCTCGACGAGGCGCTGGCGCAGTACGCGTCGATGACCGCGGTCGAGGCGCTCGAAGGCGAGGCGGCGGCGGAGCGCTATCGCCGCAGCGGCTATCCCGGCTTTCACGACGATCTCTATTGCTACTGCGCGCCCGGCTATCTGCGCATGAACGCGGCGGGACTCGACCGGCCGCTCGCGGAGATGCCGGACGACGTCGTGTCCGACCGGCTCTCGCGCAGCAAGGGCGGCTGGATGTGGCTGATGCTGCGCGACGAGCTCGGACGCGAGCGCTTCCGCACGATCCTGCGCGAGATCACGCGCACGCACGCATTCGGCGGCATCTCGTGGGACGAGTTCGTGGCGGCGGTGCAGCGCGGCGCCGGCCGCGACGTGAGCTGGTTTTTCGACCAGTGGGTCGAGCGCAGCGGCGCGCCCGAATTCACGCTGGCCTGGACGCAGGCGAATGGGCGCGTACAACTCGTCGTCACCCAGCCGCCGCCCTTCTTCCGCGCGCCGCTCGAGGTCGAGCTGCGCGGCGCGGAGAAATCGCTGCGCACGGTCGTCGACGTGAGCGGTGGCGAGACGCGCGTGGAAGTGCCGGCCGATTTCGAAGTACTCGCCGCGGAGCTCGACCCGCACTACCGCATTCTCCGCTGGACGCCTGAGCTGCGCCTCGAAGCGGCAGCCGCCGCGCCCTACTTTGCCGTACGGCAGGCGCTCACCGGCGACGACCTCGGTCCGGCCGAGACGCTGGCGCGCAACGCGCTCGCGAACGTCCCGTCGCCCGACCGCTACGCCGCGCGCTTCTTCGCCGACTACTCTCTGGCCATGCTGGCCATGAAGAAGAAGGAGTGGCGCGACGCCGCCACCCACCTCGAGCGCGCCATCGACGCGCCGACGCGGCACGCCGAGACCCTGCCGTTCGTTTACCTCCGCTACGCCACGGCGCTGAAAGAACTCGGGGATGTGGAAGGCGCCCGCCGAGCCATCGACAACGGCCGCTCCGCCGCCAGTGCGGCCGCGCAACCGGCGCGCGGAGATGCGGAAGAGGCGTTGGAGAATTTCGTAAAGACGTTGACGAATTGAGACGCGCCCGTAAGAGCTCGTGCCTCGTCGTCATCACCGGCGCTGTCGGAACTGATAAAGAAGTTGATCAATTGAGCGCGGTGCGTCGCTACTCGTGTCTCGGCGGTATCACCGGCGCTGTCGAATTTGGTAAGGACGTTGACGACCTGAGCCCCCCGTCCTACAACTCATCCTTCTTCGTCATCACCGAAAATTTCCACTGCCCTTTTTCGTAATAGAACGAAATTTGCGAACCGAACGGGCGGCGCAGCGGTTTGTTGATCTTGGTCTCGAAGAGCGGATAGAGCCAGGTGGGGTTGTCGTAGTGCCAGACCAGGTCGGCGTGGCCGACGGTCGGCTCGTGCGGGTGGCGGACGAAGTTGCGGAGGCCGTCGTAGCGCTTTTCGCAGATCTTCCCGCGGTAGACGGGGCCGCGCATGCTCGGGGCAGTGCCGAGGATGGAGAAGCCTTTTTCCGTCACCTTCGCTACGTAGGTGGCGCTGTCGGGCGTGACCGTTTCCGTCACCGTGATCAGGCCGTTGCGCTCGAGGTTGCGCAGCGTGCGCAGGGCCTTCTCGTCGTAGTCGTCCTTCGGCGCGCGCGGCGTCCACCACACCTTCTGCGGCACCTCCGCGTAGATCGGCTCGTGGCGCAGCGTCCAGAGACCGACGATCTCTTCCGCCTTCTCCGCCGTCAGCGGCTCCGCCTTTTCGCAGCCGACGAGGAGCAGCGCAACGAGCGCGGCCGTGTAGATTCCTTGACTCGTCATCGTCCGCATGTTATCTGCCGCCGGTTTGACTGATCGCATTCTCGACGCTCTCGCCAAGCTCTGCCTCCGGCACAGCAAACAGATCGCCATCGCCGCGGCCATCGTCGGCGCGATCGCCATCGCCGGCGCCTCGCGCATCCACTTCGATCCCGACCTGCTGAACCTGATTCCGCAGAAGAACCGGCAGGTGAACGACTTCCGCCGCGTGCTGCGGCAGCTCGGCACGCTCGACAACCACGTCGTGGTGCTGCACCTGCCGAAAGGCACGGACATCCACACCTACGACGCGCTGATCGAGAACATCGCCAACGGCTACAAGCAGAGCAGCCGCATCGCCGACGTGCAGTACCGCCTGCCGAATCCGCTCGACTTCGTGGAGCTGATCCTGCCGCGCGCGCTGCTGTTCCTCACGCCGGAGCAGGTCGAGCTGGTCGGCAGCAAGCTCTCCGACGAAGGCATCCGCGCCTCGGTGGCGCGCAACCGCACCATGCTGCAGACGCCGCAGTCGTTCGCGCTCAAGCAGCTCATCCAGTACGACCCGTTCAACCTCGCGCCGATCTTCCTCGAGAAGTTCACCGCGGCCGGCGGCGGCTTCCACATCGATGCGGCGAGCGGGTACTACCTGTCGGCCGATCACACGATGCTGCTGATCCTGGCCAAGCCGAAGCATGCGGCGCAGGACGTGCCGTTCGCGAAAGAGCTGCTGGCCGAGGGGCTGATCATCGAGGCGAGAGCGCTCAAGGAATTCGAGAAGACGGCGGCACAGGGAACGCCGCTGCCGCGCATCGAGCACACGGGTGGATACCAGATCGCCGTCGGCGACGCCGACCTCATTCGCCAGGACATCGTCATCAACGTCCTCGGCTCGTTCTTCGGCGTGCTGGCGCTCTTCCTCTACGCCTTCCGTCGCGTGGCCTCGGTGTTCTACGCCGCGCTGCCGATGGCGCTCGGGCTCGCGCTCACGTTCGGCATCGCCGGCGTCTACTACGGCCAGCTCTCGTCGGCCAGCGCCGGATTCGCGGCGCTGCTCGCGGGACTCGGCATCGACTTCATCACCGTGCTGTACGGCCGCTACGTCGACGAGCGCAATCGCGGCGCGACGATGCCGCACGGACTGATCACCGCCATCCGCGGCTCGCTGCCGGGCATCTTCGTGGCCGCCATCACCACCGCGGCCACGTTCTACGCGTTCCTCGCCACCGACTTCCGGGGCATGACGCAACTCGGGTTCCTGACCGGCACCGGCATCCTCTTCTTCCTGGCCTGCACCGCCATCCTCCTACCGGCGCTGATCGTCCTCGGCGAGCGCCACGGCGCCAAGCGCGCGCCGAAGCTTTACCTGCACTCGTTCGGCTCGGAGAAGCTGATCAACTTCTCGCTCGAGCGGCCGCGCATGACCATCTGGCTCTGGATCGCCTTCGTGGCCATCTGCTCGATCGCGGCGACGCAGATCCGCTTCAGCGACAACATCCAGGACCTGCGCGCGAAAGGCAACGAGGGCGTCATCAACCAGGAGAAGGTGACGAAGAAATTCGGGCAGTCGTTCGAGTTCATGATGTACGTCATCGAAGGGAAGTCGCTCGACGACGTCATCACGCGCACGCATCAGCGCGCGCAGGAAATCCGGCCGCTGGTGGCGAGCAAGAGCATCGCCTCGTATCAGTCGATCGCCACCTTCGTGCCGCCGCGCGAGCAGCAGCTCGCGGTGATCCGCACGCTCGAAGCGGGACGCGCGGACCGCTTCAACTTCGACCGCATCAACACGACGTTCCGCCGCGCGCTCGAAGAGAACGGCTTCCGTCCCGACGCCTACGACAGCTACATGGAGCTCTTCGCGCAGACGGTCGCGCCGAAGGAGCCGCTCACGCTCGACACGATCAAGGATCCGGAGCTGCTCGCGCTCACCTCGCGCTTCGTCAAGCAGACCAGCGACGGCTGGATGTCGGTGACGTATCTCTATCCGACCGGCGGCAAGTGGCCGCGCGAAGTGCCGCCCGATCTGCTGGCGATGAGCGCGCGCCATCCCGACGAGATCCTGAGCGGCATCAACCTCGTCAGCGGCACGCTGCGGCGCATCGTGAAGGCGGACGCGACGCGCGCCACGATCATCGGCCTGATCTCGGTGATCGTGATCATGGCCGTCGCCTTCCGGCGGCTCGTGCCGGCGCTGCTGACGTTCGTGCCGTTCCTCGCCGGCGCGGCGGCGATGCTCGGGCTGATGGCCATCGGCCGGCTCGAGTTCAACTTCATGAACATCTTCGTGGGGCTGATGATCATCGGCTGCGGCACCGACTACGCGGTCTACATCCTCCACCGCTACAAGGAAGATCCGGCGCAGTTCCCGGCCGCCGCGCGCGAGACGGGGAAGGCGGTGGTGATGGCGGCGCTGACGACGGTGGTCGGCTACGGGTCGTTCGCGCTGTCGCACTATCCGGGTCTGCGCTCGATTGGTTATGCTTCGTTCTTCGGAATCTTCTTCAGCGGGCTGGCGTCGATCACGCTGCTGCCCGCAATCCTGGTGTCGTTGCGGAGAAAACCTGAATGACTGACAAAGTGGCCACCATTCCTGCCGTCGTGATCGACCGCATCGTGCGCGGACGCGCCGCCGCGAACATGCTGCTGGTGATCGGCGCGAGCGCGATCATCGCCATCGCCGCGCAGGTGGCCATCCCATTGCCGTTCACGCCGGTGCCGCTCACGCTGCAGCCGCTGGCGGTGATCCTGGTCGGCGTGGCCCTCGGCTCCGCGCGCGGCGCCGCCGCCGCCGCGCTCTACCTGCTCGAAGGCTTCAGCGGCCTGCCGGTCTTCGCGCAAGGCCACGGCGGCCCGCTCTGGCTGGCCGGTCCCACCGCCGGGTACCTGCTCTCGTACCCGTTCGCCGCCTGGCTATCCGGCTTCGTCTCCGAACGCGGCTGGGGCTCGACGTTCACGCGCGCCGTCACCGGCATGCTGCTCGCCCTCGCCGTGATCTACCTCGGCGGCTGGTCGTGGCTGGCCACGCTCACCGACGCGCGCAGCGCGTTCCGCGCCGGCGTCACGCCGTTCGTCCTCGCCGACATGGTGAAAGTCGCCGTCGGCGCCGCGCTGCTGCCGAAAGTGCAGCGCCTGATCTTGTCATCCCGAGCGTAGCGAGGGACCTGGGTGGGTGGGGCGGCAGGCACGTGCATCGCGCGCCACCCACCCAGGTCCCTCGCTCACGCTCGGGATGACAACTACGCCTGTCCCACCGGCACGTGCTCGTGACTGGCCGGTTCCGGCTCCGGTAGCGGGTGGGACTCGCGGCCGGCGCGGTCGGTGGTTTTCTGGTCGGCGGCGTTGCGCTCCAGCAGAGCAATGGCCAGGACGTCTTCCACGTGCTCGACGAAGTGGAAGGTCATGTCGCGCTTGATCGGCTCGGGCACGTCGATGAGATCGCGCTCGTTCAATTTGGGCAGAATGACGGTATTCAGTTTTGCCGCACGTGCGGCGAGCACTTTTTCCTTCACTCCACCAATCGGCAACACGTCGCCGCGCAGCGTCACCTCACCGGTCATCGCCACGTTGCGGCGCACCGGACGTCCGGTCAGCACGGAGATGATGGCCGTGGTGATGGTGATGCCGGCCGACGGGCCGTCCTTCGGGATCGCGCCCGCGGGCACGTGAATGTGGATGTCGTGCGTCTCGAAGTAATCGGCCGGGATGCCTTGCTCGTCGGCGTGCGCACGCGCGTACGTGAGCGCCGCCTGCGCCGACTCCTTCATCACCTCGCCGAGCTGGCCGGTGAGTGAGAGCTTGCCTTTGCCGCGCACCGCCGTCGCCTCGATGAAGAGGATGTCGCCGCCGACCGCCGTCCAGGCCAGTCCCGTCGCCACGCCGACCTGATCGCGCTCGAGCAGCTCCTCGGCGAAATGCTTCATCGGCCCGAGGTACTTGTCGACGTTCGCGTCGGTGATGCGGTAATTCTGCTCCGTCTTCCCGTCGGCCACCTGCACCGCGATCTTGCGGCAGATCGTGCCGACCTCGCGCTCGAGATTGCGCAGCCCTGCTTCCTTCGTATAGCCGGTGATGACGCGGGTGATGCCGGAATCCGTCCAGACCACCGGCACGTCCTTGATCCCGTTCTCCTCCATCTGCTTCGGGATGATGTGCTGCTTGGCGATCATCAGCTTCTCCTCGTCCGTGTAGCCGGAGAGGCGGATGACTTCCATGCGATCGAGGAAGGCCGGCTGGATCGTGTCGAGCACGTTCGCCGTGACGATGAACATCACGTTGGAAAGGTCGTACGACACGCCGAGGTAGTGATCGCGGAACGAGAAATTCTGCTCGGGATCGAGCACCTCGAGCAGCGCGGACGACGGATCGCCGCGATAGTCGGCGCCGATCTTGTCGACCTCGTCGAGCATGAACACCGGGTTCGAAGTCTGGGCCTGATTGATGCCCTGGATGATGCGGCCGGGCAAGGCGCCGACGTAGGTGCGGCGATGCCCGCGGATCTCCGCCTCATCGCGCACGCCGCCGAGGGAAATGCGCACGAACTTGCGGTCGAGCGCGCGCGCGATCGAGCGGCCGAGCGAGGTCTTGCCGACGCCGGGAGGCCCGACGAAGCAGAGGATTGGACCTTTCATCTTCTGGCCGCGCAGCTTGCGCACGGCGAGATACTCGAGGATGCGCTCCTTGATCTTCTCGAGGTCGTAGTGATCCTCGTCGAGCACACCGCGCGCGCGCGTCAGGTCGTGATTGTCGGCCGACATCACGCCCCACGGCAGGCCGGTCATCCAGTCGAGATAGGTGCGGATGATCGAGGTCTCGGCGGAGTCGGGATGCGAGCGCTCGAGGCGCTTGATCTGCTTCTCGACTTCTTCTTTCGCCTCCGCCGGGATCATCTTCTCTTCGATTTTCTTGCGGTAGTTCTCCACTTCCTCGGCCAGCTCTTCGCCTTCGCCGAGCTCCGACTGAATCGCCTTGAGCTGCTGGCGCAGAAAGTACTCGCGCTGGCTCTTGTTCATCTCGCCCTGTGCCGCCGACGAGATCTCCTGCTGCATGGTCAACAAGTTGATCTCTCTGGTGAGCATCTCGTTGACCTTCTTGAGGCGCTCCACCGGATCGATCGTTTCGAGAATGCCCTGTGCTTCTTCCAGCTTGAGATCGAGATTCGACGCGGCCAGGTCGGTGAGTCGCGCCGGGTCGTCGAGGTTCGCGGCGATGACCATCACCTCGGGCGAGATGTTCTTCCCCAGCGAGACGGCGCGGTCGAGGTTCTGCTTCACCGCGCGGATCAGCGCCTCCACTTCCAGGCCGCGATCCTTCGTCACCGGCTCTTCGATGCGCGTGATCTTCGCCTTGAAGAACGGCGCGGTCTGGATGAAGTAATCGATGCGCGCGCGCGAGAGACCCTGCACCAGGATGCGGATGCGGCCGTCCGGCAGCTTCAGCATGCGCATGATGATGGCCACGGTGCCGACGCGGTAGAGATCCTCTTCGCCCGGATCCTCGTTCTGAAAATCCTTCTGCGCGGTGAGCATGATGACGCGGTTCTCGGCCAGCGCCTGATCGACCGCGTTGATCGACTTCTCCCGCGAGACCGACAGCGGGACGATGATGAATGGAAAGATCACCAGGTCCTTGAGCGGCAGCACCGGCAGGACGTCGGGGATCTTGATTGCTTCTTCTTTCGCGGTTTCGTTCGCGTCAGTCATCTCAACCTCACAAGTGGCGGGACCGAAGGGTCCTCGTGCAATGGCTGTTCCTGCAAGTGCCTACTTCAAACGGTGCAGTTCCTTGACGAAAGCATCGACATCCTCGAAGTTCCGGTAGACCGAGGCGAAGCGGACGTAGGCCACCGGATCGAGCTCGCGCAGGCGGTTCATCACCAGCGTGCCGAGCTGCTGCGAGGAGATCTCGCGCTCGGCCGCATCCTGCATGGCCGACTCGATCGAGTCGGCCACCTGCTCGAGCGCCGCCTGCGGCACCGGCCGCTTCCTGCAGGCGATCTGCAGCCCGCGCATCAGCTTCTCCCGGTCGTACGCCTCGCGGCGCTCGTCGCGCTTGACCACCTGAAACGTCGGGATCTCGATCTTCTCGTACGACGTGAAGCGGCGCTCGCACGCCGCGCATTCGCGCCGCCGCCGGATCACGTCGCCTTCGCGGCTCTCGCGCGAGTCGACGACGCGGTCCTCCACATTCCCACAAAACGGGCACCGCATCGCGCGCTCCTATATCACGAAGCGCGGCGCGTCATCCCGTAGCGCGCCAGCAGCGTCACGCCCATCACCAGCACCGGCAGCGTGCCGATGATGTGGAAGAGCACGGCCACTGCAACGGACGCGTCGATGTCGAAGCGGTAGAAGCGCGTCAGGACGAGCTGACACGCTTTGTGAAAACCGCCGATGCCGCCCGGCGTCGGGATGGCCAGGCCGACGGTGGTCACGCCGGTGACGAAGAAGCTCGAGTCGAACGGCAGCGGATGGTGCACGGCCATCGTCGCGAACCAGAACTGCGAGGTGAGGCAGAGCCAGACGCCGGCGGTGCAGAAGAGCACGCGCACGAAGGCGGCGCGATGCTGGGTGATGCGCAGGGTCTCGGTGAAGCTGTCGAAAAAGTGCATCCATCCTTCGCGAAAGCGCTGCGGCAGGATGCGCCCGATGCGCTCGTGCAGGCGGCGGATGAACGGACGAAAGAAGTAGAGACCGATCAGGAGGAAGAGCATGGCCGCGAGCAGCACGGCCGAGGCGATGGCGCCGGCGCGGACGATGTAGAACCAGCGATGCGTCTCTGGATCGTGCGAGAACTCGTTCCAGCGCAGCACGGCGAAGATCACGAAGAGGCTGAGGATACTGATCAGGTCGAGCACGCGCTCGGTGAGCACCGTGCCGAGGGCGCCGGCGAAGCGGTGCGTGGTCCGGCGCGCCAGCAGCGCCGGACGGGCCACGTCTGCGGCGCGGATCGGCAGCACCGTGGAGAGCATGTAGCCGACCGTGTTCGCGTAGAACGTGGC
Source organism: Thermoanaerobaculia bacterium (assembly GCA_036389275.1). Classification (GTDB taxonomy): domain Bacteria; phylum Acidobacteriota; class Thermoanaerobaculia; order Gp7-AA8; family Gp7-AA8; genus QHVT01. The sequence continues at coordinate 10,487 of DASVQE010000099.1, read as the reverse complement.
CGCGAACGGCGGCGGCTCGACGGGATCGAGGATGGTTCGCCAGCGAACAGTGCGCAGGATCAGCGCCAGCACGTTCACGGCGAAACCGATCAGCACCCAACTGATTTGCGTCGTCTTGAGGATGCGGCCGACGTCGGCGAGATTCGCATTCCGCAGAAACAGCCAGAGGAAGAAGACCGTGAGGAGCGCGATGAATGCGATCTGGAGAATGCGTTTCACGCGCGGCGAGTTGTATCACGACGCTTCATGCTGACCATTCACACGCATCCGCTCTTCTACCGGCACGACACCGGCTTCGCGCATCCGGAGCGGCCGGCGCGGCTCGACGCGGCATTCGACGGCGTGGCCCGCGCCGGTTTGGCCGAGCGCATCGAGCGGAATGAAGCGGAGCACGCCGAGACTTCGCGGCTGATCGCCAAGACGCATTCGGCCGACTACGAGCGCGAGTTCCACGACACGGTGCGCGGCGGCCAGCGCTACTTCCACTCCATCGACAATCCGATCTCCTCGTTCACCTACGGCGCCGCGCGCGCAGCGGTGTCGACGGCGCTCACCGCGGCCGATGCGGTCTATCGCGCGAAGACTTCCGAGCGCGCCTTCATCGTGGCCCGTCCGCCGGGACATCACGCCGAACGGCTCGAGGCGATGGGCTTCTGTTTCTTCAACACCATCGCCTGCGTGGCGGAGTATCTGCGCGAGCAGCCGGGCATCGAGCGGATCTTCATCTTCGACTTCGACGTGCATCACGGCAACGGCACGCAGCATCTCTTCGAGGATCGCGACGACGTCTTCTACGCTTCGATCCACCGCTTCCCGTTCTACCCCGGCACCGGCGCAGCGAGCGAGATCGGCAGCGGCAACGGCCGCGGCTTCACGAAGAACATCCCACTCGCCGCCGGCCTCGGCGACGCAGCGCTGCTCCGCGCGACGGAAGAGGAGATCGTGCGCGCCATCGACGACTACCAGCCGCACGCGATCCTCCTCTCCTCCGGCTTCGACGCCCACCGGCGAGACCCACTCGGCGGCATGAACGTGACGGAGGAGGCTTACGGCGAGCTGACGACGCGGATCGTGGAGTGCGCGGAGCGGTGGTGCGAGGGACGGGTGGTGTCGTTGTTGGAAGGCGGATACGATCTGGAAGGATTGGCGGCGTCGGTGTCCGAGCACGTTGCGGCGTTGGACGAACGATGAACGATGAACGATGAACGATGAACAAAGGCAGGCAGGCACGGGCCTTTTGCTTTTGTTCATCGTTCATCGTTCATCGTTCATCGTTTCGAAGCCAGGATCGATGCGTACAGTTCCTCCAACCGACTGATCCTCAGCTCCTTCGAAAACCCACCCACCACATGCGCGCGCGCCGCGCGCGCCACGCGCATCGCGCGCTCCCGCTCCGTCATCACCTCGCGCAGCGCGTTCGTCAGCGCGGCGCGGTCCTTCATCGGGATCAGCCAGCCGACTTCGCTCGATGAGACGAGCTCGCGGTTGCCGCCGGCGTCGGTGGCGATGACCGGCTTCTCCATGGCCATCGCCTCGCGGATGGTGCCGGTGATGCCGGTGCCGGCCCAGGAGGCGTCGACCACCAGGTCGCAACTGGCGAAGACGTTCGGCATGTCGCTGCGATACTCGATCGCGCGCACGCGCTCCTGCATGTTCACGGCGCGGGCGTAGGCCAGCACCTCTTCCTTCTCCTTCTCGCCGCGGCAGCCGATCAGCAGCAGCTCGACCTTCGGATGCGCGGGCGCGACGTCGGAAACGGAGTCGATCAGCTCCTTCCACCCTTTCCAGTCGCGCACGCCGACCTGCGCCACCACGAAGCGGTCGTCGCCGATCCCTTTCTCCCGGCGGAACGCCCGCGCGTCCCAGCGCGCCGGATCAAAGTGCGCGACGTCGGTGCCGGCGTAGACCACCTGCACCTTCTCCGGCGGCAGCTTGCCGGAGGTCACGATCACATCCTTGATCTGCTGGCAGACCGTCACCACGCGGTCGACGCGGCGCGTGCGGTACTTGCCGCGGTTGAAGAGGTCGAGCGGAAACGAGACGCCGCGGTTCACCACGAACGCGCCGGCCGGATCGCGCCACGTCGCCGCCAGCGCCAGCGCGTGCGAGACGCCCTTGTGCACGTGAATTACGTCGGGCTTGTCGACGCGGATGATGCGGTGCAGCCGGGCGATGGTGTCGAAGTCGAATTGATGGCGAAACGGAAGTCCGTAAAAACGGACATCCTGCTCTCCGGCCTTCCGGTCCAGCACCTCGTCGGGCTTGCTGAGGATGGCCACGTCGTGGCCGCGCTCGCGCAGGCCTGCGGCCGCCTGGAACATCTGGTGCACGGAGCCGGTGTTGAACTGATTGAACTCGAGGACCTGGAAGATCTTCATTCTCAGTGCGGCGGCGCTCGCGGCGCTGGCGCACTGTAACACCACGGATCGGACGCGCCGCGCCTACCTGCGCGCGAACGCGGCTGCACTCGGCGCACCGCCGCGCCCGGCCATCATCATCGCCGGCTTCGGCGTGACGCGCCTGGTCGATCCGGTGGCGAACGTCACGGTCTGGGGCACGCCGCACGCGATGTGGCGCACCGAGTATCCCGACGATCTCGAGCTCGATCCGCACGACCGGCTCGTCGCGCGCGGCTGGGTCGGCTCGCGCGGACCGGTCAACATCGGCTGGCAGCTCTCCATCGCCTTGCGCAAGTTCGGCGGCTACACCGAAGGGCGCGACCTGCATCCTTTCTTCTACGACTGGCGCCGCTCCGCGCGCGAGAACGCGCAGCTCCTCGGCGCGCTCATCGACGAAGTGCGCGGCGGCGGCAAGGTCGACCTGGTCACGCACTCGGCCGGCGCGCTGGTCGCGCTGGCGTATCTGAAATCGACCGCCACGCCGCCGGTCGAGCATCTGGTGATGATCGCGCCGGCGCAGCGCGGCTCGCTCGAAGCGTTCCGGGTCTTCGTCCGTCCGGAACGCTTCCTCCGCCGCACCTTCGGCCGGGAGATGATCGCCACCTGGCCGTCGGTGTTCGAGTTGCTGCCGGACGAGGGACGCGTCTTCGTCGACGAGCGCGGCCAGCCGCTGCCGGGCGATCTGTGGGACGCGAAGACGTGGAAGCTCGACGTCGCGCCGCAGCTCGCGCGGGCGCGCGCGTTCCACGACTGGCTGCGCGAGACGCCGATGCCATCCGAGGTGCGCGTCTCCGTCATCGCCGGCGACTGCGTCCCGACCGCGCGCAAGATTCTCGCGCGCGATGACGGCTCGTTCGTCTTCTATCCCGACGAGCTGCGCGCGTCGGAACGCGCGCTCGCGCCGCTGCTCTTCGAGCCGGGCGACGGCACCATCCCGCTCTCGAGCGCGCGCGGCGGCGGTGAAGCGATGCTCTTCTGCGACGGACATCAGGGCATCGCCGCCGATCCGAACGTGCACCGCGCGCTGATCCGGACGCTGCGCGACTTCTGATATCGTTTCGCCGCCATGCGCGGAACCCGTTTCGTCGCACTCGCTCTCGCCTTCCTCTTCGCCTCCTGCATCCGCGACAACCCCGGTGCCAATCCGGCCCGCACCTCCGGTCCGCTCGTCACGTACGCATCCCTCGGCGGCGAGGCCAGCGGCTATCTCGCGACGCCGAAAGGCTCCGGCCGCAAGCCGGCGATCATCGTCATTCACGAGTGGTGGGGCCTCAACGACTGGGTGCGGCAGCAGACCGATCGCTACGCGTCGCAGGGCTACGTCGCACTCGCCGTCGATCTCTACCGCGGCAAGGTGGCCAGCGATCAGGAGACGGCGCACGAGCTGTCGCGCGCGCTGCCGGAAGATCGCGCGCTCGCCGATCTGAAGGGCGCCTTCAACTATCTCGCCGCGCGCGCCGACGTCGATCCGAAACGCATCGGCGTCGTCGGCTGGTGCATGGGCGGCGGCTACTCGCTCGCGCTCGCCACCGCCGAGCCGCGCCTCGCGGCGTCGGTGATCAACTACGGCCGCCTGGTCACCGATCCGAGCACGATCGCCCGCATCGAGGCGCCGATCCTCGGCAACTTCGGCGGCGCCGACCGCGGCATTCCGCCGGCGGACGTGCAGGCCTTCCAGCGCGCGTTGCAGGCGGCCGGCAAAGAGGCCGACATCAAGATCTACGAAGGCGCCGGCCACGCCTTCATGAACGAGAACAACACCAAAGGCTACGACGCCGCCGCGGCGCGCGACGCGCAGGCGCGGATCGACCGCTTCTTCGCGCAGAGGTTGCGTGGTAACGTCATGAAGGAGAACGCCTTTGTCGACGAAAGACAAGCAGCCGCCGAAAGAGCTGAAGGTCACGGATAAACGGATCTTCACGGCCGACGGCGAGATTCGCGACGAGTTCAAGCAGGAGATCACGCCGGCCGATCCGCAGCCGCCGCGTCCGCCCGACCCGCCGCCTCCGCCGCCGCAGGAAGCGGCGCGCGAAGCGAAGCCTGCAGCGGACCGTCGCGCGCCGCAGGGCGAGGATCGCCGCAACTCGCGCTCGGTGGCCGACAAGGCGGCCAGTCCGGCCACGCCGTTCGCCGACTTTCTCGAAGGGCTGATCATGCAGGCTTACGTCTCGCTCGGCATGCTGCGCAATCCGTATCAGCCGCAGACGAAGATCGATGCCGGCGCGGCGCGGCAGATGATCGAGATCCTCACGCTGCTGCGCGAGAAGACGGCCGGCAATCTCACCGCCGATGAAGAGGATTTCCTCGAGACTCACCTCGGCGAGCTGAAGCTCGCCTACGTGCAGCGCACCAAGAGCATCTGATGAGACGCTGCGCCGCCGCCGTGTTCGCCGTCTTCGCGCTCGCAGGCCTCGCCGCGCGCGCGGAGCAGAACACGCTGCCGCCGCGCGACGTCTGGCCGCAGGCCACCGCCGCCGCGCGCGACGGCGACTACGACACCGCCTCGAAGCAGACCGCGGCGCTGCTCAACTCCGGCCGCTCGCTCGGCATCCGCACCTTCCCGCTGTACGGCGGCTCGGCCGCGGGTCTCGCGAACGAGTCGGCGAAGACGAATCCGGCGCTGACTACCTGGGCCGCCGACACGGCGCGGCAGCTCGATCCCGTCTCGCCCGCGCTCGCCTTCAGCGAAGCCGACCGCGCCGCCGCGCGCAACGACTGGAGCAGCGCGCTGCGACTGGCGCTGCAGGGCTTCGGACGCGTCTTCGGCAACTACCGCACGAACGTGCTGAGCCGCGCCGATCTGCTGATGGTGATCGCGCTCGCGATCGCCGTCACCGCGGCGATGTTCGCCATCGCGCTCTTCATCCGCTACGGCCACTCGATGGCGCACGACTTCCGGGAGATGCTCAGCGCGCGGCTGCACGGCGGCTCGGTGTCGGTGCTCGCCTTCGCGCTGCTGTTCCTGCCGCTCTTCCTCTGGCTCGGACCGGTGTGGCTGCTGCTCTACTGGATGGCGATCTTCTTCGGCTACGCCACTCCGCTCGAGCGCGGCGCGATCGTCGTGCTGCTGCTGCTCGTGGCGCTGTTGCCGATCGCGGTCGGCTACGCCGCCGATCAGGTGGCCGGCGTCGACAGCCCGGTGATGATGGCCGCGCTGGCGAGCCGCGAGCAGGCCTATCAACCGGAAGCGCTGCGGCGGCTGCAGGAGTTGATCTCAGTCGTGCCCGACAACGCCGTGCTGCATCTGCTGCTCGGCAATCTGCAGATGTTCGAAGGGCAGGACGACCAGGCCGCGCTGCACTATCGCCGCGCCATCGAGCTGCGCCGCGGCTACGCCGGCGCGCACGTGAACCTCGGCAATCTGCACTTCGTCAACAACGAGTTCCCGGCCGCGATCACCGAGTACGAACAGGCGCAGCAGAGCGACTCGAAGCTGGCCATCGCCTTCTACAACGACTCGGTGGCCAGCGGCGAGACGTACAAGTTCGACGAGCAGGCGCGCATGCTCGAGAAGGCGCGTGCCGCCGATCCGTCGGCGATCGAGAAGCTCGCCCGCAATCCGCCGCCGGCGCCGATGCCGAAGGTGGTCATGTACCACGTGCCGCTCAGCGAAGCGTGGGCGGTCTCGCGCTCGCTCGCCTCGCGCAAGGCCGCGCGCGCGCTCTTCGGCAACTACGCCGCCTTCGATCCCGCCGCGAGCGCCCTCAATCCGATCACCCTCGGCGCGCTGGCCTCGCTGCTGCTCGCGCTCGCGGTCTGGCTCTTCCGCCGCCGCTCCGGCTACGCCAACGCCTGCATCAAGTGCGGCCGCACCTTCTGCCACCGCTGCAAGTCGGCGCGCGAGAGCACGACGTATTGCACGCAATGCATTCACATCTACCTCAAGCGCGACGGCGTCTCGCTCGACACCAAGCGCAAGAAGCTGGAGGAAGTGACCGAACATCATTCCGGCATGGTGCGGCGCAACCGGATCATGGCCACCTTCCTCCCCGGCTCGGCGCAGATGATGGAAGGCCGCGCACTCACCGGCGTCCTCGGCATGTTCTTCTTCGCCCTGGTCGTGGCCGTGGCCATCCTGGTCGGCCGCCTCGCGCCGGCGCTCGGGCCTGTGGCGGACGTCGCTCAACTGGTCGTGCGCGTGGCCGCCATCGCGCTGGCCGTCGTGATCTGGCTGCTCATGGCGCTGCCGGTCTACCGGCGGAGAGCGACGGGATAACGCGATGGCACTGGAAGGCACTCTCAGAGACTTCAGCCTGGCCGACATCTTTCAACTGATCGGCCTGCAGCGGAAGACCGGCGTGCTCACGCTGCGCGGCAAGGACGACACCGTCACCGTCACCTTCCTCGACGGCAAAGTGGTCGGCGCCGACTCGCTCAACCGCCGTCTCGAGAACCGCCTCGGCTCGGTGCTGATCCGCACCGGCTTCCTCACCAGCGATCAGCTCAACCGCGCCCTCGAGATCCAGAAGGAGACGCTCCAGCGCCTCGGCTTCATCCTCACCCACTACGGAATCATTTCGCAGGAGTCGCTGCGCGAGGCGATCCAGCTGCAGATCATGCAGATCGTCTATCGCCTCTTCCGCTGGAAAGACGGCGACTACCAGTTCTCGCAGGAAACGACCATCGAGTACGACCGCGACAACGTCGTGCCGATCACCGCCGAGTCGATCCTGATGGAAGGCGCGCGGATGATCGACGAGTGGCCGATCATCGAGAAGCGCATCCGCTCGTACGACATGGTCTTCCGCAAGAAGCTGACCGACCAGGAGATCGTGGTGGTCGGCGCGGAAGAGGCGGACGAAGTCGACTTCGACGGCGAGTCGACGCGCGCGCGGCGGCGCGGCGGACTGGCCGACAAGATCCGCATCTCGCAGGAAGAGAAACAGATCTACGACATGGTCGACGGCACCATGACCGTCGGCGAGATCGTGGAGGTCTCGCGCCTCTCCGAGTTCGACACGAACAAAGCGCTCTACGAGCTGCTCACGCGCGACCTGATCGAGGAGATGCGCGGCGCCGGCGCCGCGGCCGTGATCGAGCAGGCCACCCCGATGGACGAGACCGAGGTCGCGGAGACGCCGGTTCCGCTCCCGCTGGTGCTCATCCTGGTCATCCTCGCCCTCGCCTCGCTGGTGACGTCGTACAAGAACCCGCTGAACGGCTTCCGCCCGCTGAGCGGCGGCCTCTCCGCCGCCGGCGAGACCCGCAAGGCGATCTCGCTGCAACGAATCGAAGCGATCGGCCAAGCCATCGACAAATACAACGAAGTGCACGGCAACGTCCCGCGCACGCTGGCCGAGCTCGCGCCCCACTACATCGACCGCTCCATGCTCCACGACCCCTGGGGCAACGCCTACAAATACCTGCCGCGCCCGGAGCGCTACCTCGTAATCGGTTTTGCAGCAGACGGAAAAGCGGATACCGATCTTTTCCTGTCCCGCGCGGTAGGCGCACCGCCGTCATCGTCGGTGGCAACCGCGCCGGCGAAAGGCGGGATCACGCTGGTCGACTAACGCGCTGTCATCCCGAGCGTAGCGAGGGACCTGGGTGGGCGGTGCTCGTTGCACGTGCCTGCCGCCACCACCCGCCCAGGTCCCTCGCTACGCTCGGGATGACATGGTGGGCACCACCACTCTCGCCGTCGGCGGGCGGTGCTCGTTTGCACGTGCCTGCCGCCACCCACCCGCCCAGGTCCCTCGCTACGCTCGGGATGACGTGGCGGGCACCACCACTCGCAGCCGCTCCCGTTCCATCGCGAATGCTACAGGTGTAGCAGTCAGCGGCTCGCCGTCGGCGTAGACCGCCATTGGGTGGGGGCTTTCGAAGGTGAACGCAGACGCGCGCGCGGTCTCGACGAAAGGACTGCGCACGTGCGCGCCCGTGTAGGCTTTCGGGAGGGTCTTGAGCAGCTCGAGGCGGGTGGTGCGGTGGACGATGCAGGCGTCGAGGAGGCCGTCGTCGACGACCGCGTCGGGCGTGATGCGGATGCCGCCGCCGTACTGGCGCGTGTTGCCGATGGCGGCGAACATGATCTCGATCTCGCGGCTCGTGCCGTTGGCGATGATGCGCACGGGCCGCGGCGTGAAGCGCGGCAGCACGCGCAGGATCGCGTAGAGATAGACCGCCGATCCGCGCAGCAGTTTCACGTGGCGATTGGCGTAGTCGGCCACCTCCGAGTCGAAGCCGAGACCGGCCACGCCGAGGTAGCGGATGCCGTTCGCCGTGGCCACGTCGACGGTGCGGATCGTGCCGGAGAGGACGTTGTCGCACGCGGCGCGCAGCTCGCGCGGAATCCCCATCACCTTCGCGAAGTCGTCGCCCGAGCCGCTCGGGACCAGCGCCAGCGTCGCGTGCGCGCGATCGAGCTCGCGCACGGCCAGATGCAGCGTGCCGTCGCCGCCGACCACCACGATGCGGTCGTACCGCGGATCGCGCGAGCTCTCGGCGGCGATGCGCACCAGGTCCTGCGGATCGGTGCTCGGCTCGCAGTCGACGCGCGCGCCGCGGCCGCGCAGATACTCCTCCGCCTCGCGCACGCGGCGGCGTGCTCGGCCGCGTCCGGCGGCAGGGTTGTAGATGATTTTGAGGTGCACCCGAGGCCGCCGAGGTTACGTAGAATCGCGGCGATGCACAAGCTCCGCACCGCCCTGATCCTCTTCGCTCTCAGCATCAGCTGCAAGCCGACCGAGTCGCAGACGCTGCCGGCGCCGCGGCAGGACCCGCAGAACATTCCGCCGACGGTGAGCGCGGCGCGGCGCACGCCGATCGTCGTGGTCGCGCACAACGTGCTGCCGTCCGTCGTCAACATCCAGACCGAGGCCACCATCCGGCAGCGCAGCGTCGACCCGTTCCTCGATCCCTTCGGATTCTTCGGCGGACGGGAGCGCGCCTACACCTCGCAGTCCCTCGGCTCGGGATTCGTCTGGTCGGGCGACGGCATCATCGTCACGAACAACCACGTCGTCGAAGGCGCCTCGCGCATCACCGTGAACCTGAGCGACGGCACGCAGCTCGCGGCGCGGCTGCTCGGCGTCGATCCCGACAGCGATCTGGCGGTGCTGCGCGTCGACGCGAAGAACCTCACCGCCGCGCCGGTCGGCACGTCGGCCGACTTGATGATCGGCGAGACCGTCGTCGCGGTCGGCAATCCGTTCGGACTCTCCGGCAGCGTAACCACCGGCGTCGTCTCCGCGCTCGGCCGCTCGGTGCCGTCGCAGGAGCAGGGCCGCACGTTCACGGACTTCATTCAGACCGACGCTTCGATCAACCCCGGCAACTCCGGCGGTCCGCTGCTGAACATCGAGGGACGGGTGATCGGGATCAACGTCGCCATCTACGCGCAGGCACAAGGGATCGGCTTCGCCATCCCTGTGGATCGCGCGAAAAAAGTCATTCAGGATCTCCTTCGTTATGGAGAGGTGCATTCGGCCTGGATCGGCGCGGTGACGGCGACGCTCACGCCGGAGGAGGCGAAGCGCCTCGGCCACACCACCGCGCGCGGCGCGCTGGTCGCGCGCGTCTTCGCCGGCTCGCCGGCGGAAGCGGCAGGAGTGCGCGCCGGCGACGTGATCACTGCGGTCGCCGGCCGCCCCATCGACTCGCGCGAAGCGTTCTCCACCGCGACGGCGACGCTCGCCTCGGGACAGCCGATCGAGCTCACCATCGCCCGCGGCGGCACGACGCGCACAGTGCAGGTGCGTCCCGCCGATCCGCCCGGCAGCCTCGGCCTGCGCATCCTCGAGCAGGTGGCCGGCCTGCGCGTCGCCGACGAGAATCGCTCGGTGGTGATCGACGAAGTGGTGAACGGCTCGCGCGCCGCGCAGATCGGCCTGGCGCAGGGCGACGTGATCGTCGGCGTCAACGGCGCCGAGATCACCACCACGCGCGAGCTCAACACGGAACTGATCCGCGGCGCCGAACGTTCGTCGATCGTCCTATCCGTCGCCCGCGGCCGCTACGTCTACAACCTGACCTTCCCGATGGGGCTGTAGTTGGCGCTGATCTAAGAACGACGGGGGGCCTCCGGCGGCCGGGGCCACGGGCCCCGGACCCCGCTGATTGGCCTAGCCTCCGCGACACCGTGTCGCG
>DASVQE010000098.1:0-45116 GCA_036389275.1 Thermoanaerobaculia bacterium | reverse complement strand
CCATTGGTTGGCCTAGCCTCCGCGACACTGCCTTCCAAGCTCACGACACAGTGTCGCGGAGGCTAGGCCAACAGACGGGGTCCGGGGCCCGTGGCCCCGGCCGCCGGAGGCCTCCGGTCGGTCCCCGTCGCATTTTGCGTCTGACGCAAAAACGATCCGGCACAACGGTTGCTCCTGCACGATTCGGGAACGTAGTCACCACCAACAATCAGCAGAGACGAGCGGAACCCAATGTCCGAGCAGACCCCTTACCGGATCGCAGTGTTGGAACGCCTCGCGCTCATGGGGCCCAACCTCTACGCACACCGACCCTGCATCAAGTGGAAGATCGACATCGGCGAGTACGAGGAGCGGCCCACCGACCGCATCCCCGGCTTCGCGGAGCGGCTGCGCGCGCTCCTGCCGTCGCTGATCGAGCACCGCTGCAGCGAAGGCGTCCGCGGAGGCTTCCTCTCGCGCGTGGACGAAGGCACGTGGCTCGGCCACGTCATGGAGCACATCGCCATCGAGCTCCAGGGGCTGGCCGGCTCCGACGTCGGCTTCGGCCGCGCGCGCTCCGGCGGCGCGCCCGGCGTCTACAACGTCATCTACGAGATCGAAGAGCGGCAGACCGGCATCCTCGCCGGCGAGATCGCCATGGGCATCATCGAGTCGTTCATCAACGACACGCCCTACCCCTTCGACGAGCGGCTGGCCGAGCTGCGGCGCACCTACGACCGCAACTCGCTCGGGCCGTCGACGCGCGCCATCGTCGACGCCGCGGTCAAGCGCGGCATCCCGTACATGCGCCTCGACGAGCTGAATCTCGTGCAGCTCGGCTACGGCTCGAACGCGAAAAAGATTCAGGCCACCATCGCCTCGACCACCCGCTACCTCGGCGTCGACATCGCCGGCGACAAGGACAAGACCAAAACCATCCTCGGCTTCCACGGCATCCCCGTGCCGTCGGGCGAGGTCACCCGCGACTACGAAGAGGCGGTCGAAATCGCGCAGCGCATCGGCTGGCCGGTCGTGGTCAAGCCGCTCGACGCCTCACAGGGCCGCGGCATCGTCACCAACATCCGCAACGAAGAAGAGCTCCGCATCGCCTTCGAGGATGCGAAGCGCTACCGCGCCACGATCGTGGTCGAGCGCTACCTGCCCGGCCGCGATTACCGCCTGCTGGTGATCGATCACAAATTCGTCGCCGCCGCCGAGCGCGTCCCGGCGCACGTCACCGGCGACGGCACGCACACCATCGAGCAGCTCGTCGAGCTCGAGAACCAGAACCCGTGCCGCGGCGAGCATCACGAGAAGGTGCTGACGAAGATCAACATCGACGCATCCACGCGGCGGCTGCTGTCGCTGCGCGGCCTCTCGCTCGAGAGCGTGCCCGAGCCGGGGCAGGTCGTGCATCTGAAGACCACCGCGAATCTCTCCACCGGCGGCACATCCATCGACGTCACCGACCGCGTTCATCCCGCGAACATCGAGCTGGCCGAGCGCATCTCCTGCCTCGTCGGCCTCGACATCTGCGGCATCGACGTGGTCGCGCCCGACGTCGAGACGCCGATCACCGGCAACGGCGGCGGCATCGTCGAAGTGAACGCCGCGCCCGGCTTCCGCATGCATCTCGCGCCGACGATCGGCAAGCCGCGTCCGGTCGGCGAAGCAGTCGTGGACATGCTCTTTCCGCCCGGCTGCGAAGCGCGCATCCCGATCATCACCATCACCGGCACGAACGGCAAGACGACCACCGCGCGGCTCTGCGCGCACATCGCCCGCATGTCGGGCAAGAGCGTCGGCCTGACCACCAGCGACGGCATCTACATCCGCAATCAACTGATCCAGAAGGGCGACACCACCGGCCCGACCTCGGCGCAGGTGGTGCTGCGCGATCCCGCCGTGAACTTCGCCGTGCTCGAGACCGCGCGCGGCGGCATTCTCCGCGCCGGCGTCGCGTACGACTGGTCGAACGCCGCCGTGGTCACGAACATCGCTGAGGATCACCTCGGGCTGCGCGACGTCAACACGGTCGAGGACCTGGCGCGCGTGAAGGCGGTGACGCTCGAGCGCGTCTTCCCGATGGGCTATGCGATTCTGAATGCCGAGGACGAGATGACGCCGGTGCTGCGCGAGCACGCCGACTGCAAGCTCGCCTTCTTCTCGCTCGACGCGAACCATCCCACCTTCCGCGAGCACATCGACGCCGGCGGCCTCGGCGCGGCGATCGAGAACGGCTGGCTGATGCTGTACGAGAACGGCATGCGCATTCCGCTCTGCGAGGAGACGCAGGTGCCCATCACCTTCGGCGGCAAGGCGCGCTTCAACCTCGCCAACGCCCTGGCGGCGGTGCTGGCCACGCACGCCACGCAGATCCCGGTGACCGACATCGTCAGCGGACTGCAGTCGTTCTTCCATTCCGCGAACACCACGCCCGGCCGCCTCAACATCGTCGAGTTCGACGGTTTCAGCGTGCTGATCGACTACGCCCACAACCCGCACGGCCTGCGCGCGCTGAGCGACTTCGCCAACGCGATGCGCCGCGGACGGCTGGTGGCGGTCCTCGGCCTGCCGGGCGACCGCCGCAACACCGACATCCGCGAGGCCGGCCGCATCATCGGACGCGTCTTCGACCGGGTGATCATCCGCGACGACTTCGATCTGCGCGGACGGAAACCGGGCGAGGTGGCGGCGCTGATCCGCGAGGGATTGATCGCCGGCGGTTTGCGTGAGACGCAAATTTCCGAACAGCCCGACGAGGCCGAGGCCATCGCCCGGGCGGTCAGTGAAGCGGAGAGCGGCGATCTGATCGTCTACATCGCCGACAAGCCGGAAGTGGCGGCGAAGCTCGTCGAACAGCTCCGGCTCGCGGTGATGTCGCCCGATGTTGTTACTCAGGCACGGTAACGTCTACACCCCGAAGCCGATCGGACCGGCGACGATCGCCGTCGCCGGCGGACGCATCGAGAAAATCGGTGATGTGAATGCGTCATCGTTTTCACCGACGATTATTGATGCATCCGGCTGCATCATCACGCCGGGACTGATCGACTGTCACAGTCATCTCATCGGGGGCAGCGGCGAGAAAGGCTTCGCCTCGGCATCCGCAGGCATCGACGCGCGCGAGCTGCTGGCGAATGGGATCACCACGGTGATCGGCCTCCTCGGCACCGACACGACCACCCGCACGCTGCCGGCGCTACTGGCGAAAGTGAAAGCGCTGCGCGAACAGGGTCTGAACGCGAAGATGTGGACGGGCGGCTACGACGCGCGCTCGCTCACCGGCCGCGTGCGCGACGACATCGTCCTGATCGAGGAGATCGTCGGGGCGGGCGAGATCGCCATCGCCGACCGCCGCGGCGCGCATTTCTCTCCGCGCGAGCTGGCGCGGCTGGCCAGCGATTGCTACGTGGCCGGCACGCTCACCGGAAAAGCGGGCGTGCTGCATCTGCACACGGGCGAGCTGCCGGAGCGGCTGTCGATCGTGCGCGAGCTGCTCGACCGCGGCATCTCGGCGGCGGCGCTGCATCCGACGCACGTGAATCGCAACGAGGGTCTGCTCGCTGAAGCGGCGGAGCTGACGCGGCGCGGCGTGGCGGTCGATTTCGACGTCGTCGAAGAAGATCTGCCGCGCTGGTGGCGGCTGTTCGACGGCGATCGCTCGCTGGTGACGATCTCCACCGATGCGCCGATCGGGCGCGTCGGCGCATTGCTGGAACAGGTGCGCGCGCTGCCGCTCGAGGAGTCGCTGCCGCTGGCGACGAGCAATCCGGCACGGCTCCTGAAGCTGCATGAGGCCGGTGAGATCGCGGAAGGCAAACGCGCCGATCTGCTCGTGCTCGACGAGCGGTCGCTGGCGCTGCGCTACGTGATCGCCGGAGGTGAGGTTGTCCACCAGGCAGCGTAAGCGGCGCGTCGCACACCCGGCGGGCGAACGGAACATCGGCAGGCTGCTCCTCATCGGCGGAAACGAGGACATGCACTCGGACGCGAAGGACATGCGCATCCTTCCCCACTTCGTGAAGCTGTGCGGCGGCAAGCGCGCGCGGATCATCGTCTGCGGGACTCCGTCGAAACGGGTCAAGGAGAAGGAGCGCGAGTACGCGAAGATTTTCCGCGAGCTCGGCGCGAAGCATGTCTTCGAGGCGGATGTGCGCACGCGCCAGGACGCGGAGGCGGATGAGCTGCTCGCCGAGGTGCGCCGCACGAAAGGGGTCTTCTTCACGGGCGGCGATCAGTTGCGGCTCACGAGCATCATCGCCGGGACGCCGTTCGGCGAAGAGGTGCGGCACCGGCTCTGGAACAACGGGCTGGTCGTGGCCGGAACGAGCGCGGGCGCGGCGGCGGTGAGCTCGACGATGATCATCGGAGGCGCGGAGCGCGGCACGGTGCGCCGCGCCGACGTGCGTCTCGCGCCAGGTCTCGGTTACTGGCGTGACACAGTCGTCGATACGCATTTCGCGCAACGCGGACGCATCAGCCGGATGCTGGTGCTGTTCGCGCAAAACCCGCAGATTCTCGGGATCGGGATCGACGAGAACACGGCGGTGGATGTGCGGCCAGGTGAGCGTTTCCTGGTCGTCGGCGAAGGCGCGGCGTTCGTGTTCGACGGAGCGGTGACGCACTCGAACGCGCCCGAGGTGTACGACGACGAGGTCATCGCCATGACGGACGCCGTGTTGCACGTGCTGCCGGAAAATTACGGGTTCGACCTCCGCACGAAACGTCCCATCCTGCCGTCGAAAACGCAGGTGCCTGCGCGTCCGGCGCAGTAGGCAACAGGGAACGACCGGAGGCCTCCGGCGGGCCGGCACGGCCGGCGGCGTCGGTCATGCAGCGAACGCGGTTGTTCCGAGGTGGAACGACTCTGCCTGGGGCACGCCGGTGCCGGCCCGCCGGAGGCCTCGTCGTTCTCTGGTGCCTTACACTGCCCGGGTGCGGCGGGTTCTACTGCTGTTGTTGTGTTGCGGGCGGCTGTTGGCATCGACCAACGATGCTGCCTGGCGGAGCGATCTCGATACGTTGACGCGCGAGTTGCCGCGGCGGCATGTGAATCCGTTTTTTCGCATCAGCGCCGCCGAGTTCGAGAGCGCGAGTGCGGCCTTGCGGGACGACATCCCGGCGTTGACCGATGCGCAGGTCGCGGTGCGCGTCATGCAGCTCGTCGCCTTGCTGGGAGACAGCCACACCACCGTTGGCGGCTGGTCCTTCGTGCGGCTGCCGATCGGCGTCTACTGGTTTGACGACGGCATCTACGTCACCGCCGCGACGGCCGCGAACGCGGACCTGATCGGCACGCGCGTCGTTGCGGTCGGCGGCACCGCGGCGCTCGACGTCATGCAGCGCGTGGCCACGCTCTTCGCGCATGAGAACGACTCCTGGCTGCGGCAGAAAGCGCCCTCGTTCTTCGTCGCGCCGGAAGTGCTGCAGGCACTCGGCATCACCGACGACCCGCAGGCGGCCACGTTCACTTTCGAGCGCGGCGACGGCACGCGCTTCGAGCGCACCTTGCGAGCCATGCTCATCCCGTCGGGCTTCGTGCAGCCGCCGGCCACCTTCGCCCAATCGCGTCCGCAGCCGAACTACTGGAGCGCCTACCTCGCCGCGCAGCGGACGCTCTACATCCGCTACAACCGCTGCGCGAACGATCCAGCCAAACCGTTCGATGCCTTCGTGCGCGAAGCGTTCGCCAACGCGCCCATCGAGCGGCTGATCATCGACCTGCGCGAGAACCCCGGCGGCAACTCGGCGGTCCTCGCGCCGCTGATCGGCGCCATCCAGTCCTCGCCTGCGCTCAACCGCGCCGACCGTCTCTTCGTGCTCATCGGCCGCGCCACCTTCTCCTCTGCGATGCTCAACGCGCTCGACCTCGACCGGCAGACCAACGCCACGCTCGTCGGCGAGCCGACCGGCGGCAAGCCGAACGCGTACGGCGAGATCCTCAACTTCGCGTTGCCGAATTCGCGGTTAACCATCTTCTACTCGACCAAATACTTCGCCCTGATGCCCGGCTCCGATCCACCCTCCGTCGATCCGGAAGTGCGCCTTTCCGTCTTTGCGTCGCCCTACTTTGGCGGCTTCGATCCGACCCTCGACTCCGTGCTGCCGAAGAGCGGCAAGCGCCGCTCCGCGCGTCACTGACGCGGCGCAGCCGTCAGGATCTTCGCCAGCGCGTCGTCGCGCGTGAGCTTCCCGTCGAGATACGCCTGCCAGTGCTCCTCGAGCAGCGGCAGCAGCTCCGGCCAGGCGCGCTTGTGCACGCCGGTGGCGTACGCATACGGCGTGTACGAAGTGCCGCGCGCGGCGAGCGCGCGACGCGTGGCATCGCCCACGGTATAGAAGAGGATCGCGTGCGAGAGGTTGCCCGGCACCGGGACGTTCGCCCGTTTCGCGGCGGCGGCGAGCATGCCGTCGAAGAGCGTGTCGAGGTGATGCAGCGGCTCGTGGAAGAGCAGCTCGAGCGCGGAGAATCCCTGAATCCCCGGCACGCGCGACGCGACTGTGGTCAGGTAGAGATCGCCCGCGGCCTCGGGCGTGTTCGCGCCGAACGGATCGGCGTACGGCGCGACCTCGACGTGCAGTGCCTTCGGCAGCGGCGCGCCGTACGCCTGCGCGAGACGCGCGCTGATGTCGCCGCCGGCCTGCCGCACCAGCTCCGCGGCGTACGCGATCCAGAAGCGATTCGCGGCGTCGTCGCGCGGCCAGTCGTGCGCGCGATAGAACGGCGCCGCGCGGTGCAGCGCCGCCGCGAGCGGCTCCGGCACATCCTTCGTCAGCGCGCCGTCGCCGCTGCGCGCGATCGCGCGCGTCCAGCGCACCAGCTCCTCGTCGAACACCGCGCTGCGACGCCCGAGCTGCTGCCGGTACGCCGCCGTCGCCGCCGTCCACTCCGCATCGGCGACGTCGCGCGTCTCCGGCACCAGCGCCTCATGCCGCAGCCGCTCGTGAAGGCTCATCCAGAAACTGCTGTGGAACACGTGCGCGCCAGCGCGCGCCACCTCTGCCGCGGCCGCGGCCTGCGCGGTCATCAGCAGCATTCCGATCACGAACAGGCGTCGCATGAAGCGATCGTAGCGCAGTCGCTGCTATGCTCCGCGGCGATGCGCGTCTTGAATCAGCTCTTCGAACAGAATCGTGCCTGGGCCGCGGAGATGACGCGGCAGGATCCCGACTTTTTCTCGCGGCTCGCAGCGCAGCAGGCGCCGCGCTATCTCTGGATCGGCTGCTCGGACAGCCGCGTACCTGCGAATCAGATCGTCGGCATGCTGCCCGGCGAGATGTTCGTGCACCGCAACGTCGCGAACGTCGTCGTACACACCGATCTGAATTGCCTTTCGACCATGCAATTCGCCGTCGACGTTCTGCGCGTCCAGCACATCATCGTCTGCGGCCACTACGGCTGCGGCGGCGTGCTCTCCGCACTCCGCGACGACCGCCTCGGCCTCATCGACAACTGGCTGCGCAACGTCCAGGAAGTGCGCGACGCGAACCGCCGCGAGCTCGACGCGATCGACGGCGAAGCCGCGCGGCACCGGCGTCTCTGCGAGCTCAACGTGCGCGCGCAGGTGGCCAACGCCGCGCGCACCACCATCGTGCGCGATGCCTGGAGCCGCGGCCAGACCCTCGCCGTGCACGGCTGGATCTACGGCCTGAGCGATGGATTGCTGCGCGACCTCGACATGTGCCTCACTTCCGAGGCGGAGCTCGCTGCTACCGGCCTTTGAGGATGTGGATCTTGTGGCGATCGACGATCGTCACCTGGCCGACGCCTTCGACCGTGACCTCGCCGTTCGAGCCGTTCCAGACGACGGCGGTGTTCTCGTCGATGCCGATGCCGACGAGCTGCACCGCGCGCGACGCCGACAGCAGCCGCGGCAGCCGCTGGCGCTCGCCGAAATGCTGGTCGACGATGACGTCCGGCACGAGGCCGAGCCCTTCGTAGATCGCCACCGAGCCGTCTTCGCGTCCGGCGATCATCTTGCCCGACACCGCCGACGCGCCGGCGCTCGTGCCGGCGTAGACCGCGCCGTTGCGGACGGCATCGCGGATCGGCTCGACCAGCCGGACGTCGCGCAGATGCTCCATCAGCTTCACCTGATCGCCGCCGGTGACGAAGATGCCGGTAGCGCTGCGCACGGCGTCGCGCTCGTCCGGGGTCACCGTGCCGCGCTCGGCGTGCACGGCCAGCACGGCGCCGGCGCCGAGGCGGCGGAAGAGGCGGTCATAACGAAGCGCGCGCGCTTCCGGTGCTTCGGACGCCGAAGGAATGATGATGATGCGCGCGTCGGGACCGCCTGCGCGCCGTACGAACGAGGCGAGGATCGAGCTGCGCTGCCCGCGCTTGCTCTCGTTCCCGCCGATTGCGATCACCACACCCTGGCCGATCATTGGACTCGGCGATGGTAACGCGAACGGCGCCTTCCGTATTCAACCGAACGGAGGGCGTCACGACTTGTTCGCTTCGCCGCGCGCGTCTTTGAGCGAAGTCGGGGCGAATTTATCGGCCACGCTCTGCGCCTTGCGCAGCATCCCGCCGAGCGTTGAAGCCCACTGCTGCTCGAGCTCCTCTTTGCGCGCGGCGATCTTCGCGCCGAGCTCGCGCAGGCGCGCGTCGCCGAGGAGATGCTGCGCTTTCGCGAACATCTCCGTCTCCTCCTCGTCGGCGTGATGCTCGATCAGCTCGCGCAGCACCGTGGCCTTGGCGCGGAAGCCGTCGGTGGAGGCGTCGAGCGGCTTGAGCTCCGGCAGCAGCATGTCGACCACGTGATGCTCTTCGATCGCTTCGAAGTACATGTCGCGCTCCTGCCGCCGCCGCGCCGCGTCTTTGTACGCCGGATAGAAAATCTCTTCCTCGACGAGCGAGTGCATCTTCACTTCCTGCTCGACGGCGTCGAGATACTTCTTCCGCTCCTCGGACGGGATGCTCAGATCCGCCAGCTTCGGCAGGATCTGTCGCAAGCGGTCGTGATCGGCGCGGAGCAGGTCGAGAGCGTTCATGCGCGCCAACGACTGCACGCCGCGTGCGCGACTACGGCAGCGGCGTGAGCGTCGTCACGATCGACTGGTAGTAGAGCGTGGTGATCCCTTCGAAGCCGGAGTCGGTGCCGGCCAACAGCCAGAGCTCGCCGAACTCATTCGACGTCACCGCGAACGGATGCGTGTGGCTCCGCTCGAGCGTGACGTACGGCGCGTTGCCGGAGCAGTTCGCCGTGCCATTGCCGATGTGGCTGACCGCGCTGAGATCGGCGCCGCCGTTGATCTGGTTCCCTTTGTCGAGCTGCAGGCGGTAGTGATCGCCGGCGAGCACGACCTGCGGCGGCTCGCCGGCGGCGCCCGCTTTCAACATCACGCCCTCACCCGGCGACCCGCCGATGCCGCCGCAGCCGCTGCCGGCATTCGAAGCGAAGACGATGCGGAAGGAGACGGAGTAGCGCGTGTTCGGCTTGATGCCGTCGGCCGCCGTGAGCCGCTTCGAAAGGAACATGAAGAGATCGTCGGAGTGATTGTTGCCGCTCACGCGATAGCCGGTGCCGTCGACGTGCAGCTCCGGCGGCAGCGGCGCGATCGAGGCCTCGAGATCCATCCCCGAGGAGAGCGGCGAGTAATCCGCGAAGCCGGGCAACCACCCGCGGTCGCCGAGGCGAAAGTCGTCGGCGATGGTGACGACGCGCGCCACTTCGCGCGCCGGCACGCGCACCACCCGCCGCCGCGGCGCTGCATGCATGGTGAAGACGAGAGCGATCGAGAGAAAGAGAGTGAAGAGACGCATGGGATTCAATGGATTTCCTTACACCATCTCCTTGATCCGATCCTCCAGGATCGTCTTCAAAATTTTGCCACGGGCCGGCTCGCCGCGGGCCAGCGCCTCGGCGAGATGCAGCGCCTGCTCCGGCTTGATCTTCGGCGGGAGCGGCGGCTCGAACGGGTCGATCACCGCTTCCACCACCACCGGGCCGGGCGTGGCGAGCGCGCGCGAGATCACGGCCGCGCATTCGGCCGGCTCTTCGAGACGGATGCCCGTCGCGCCGCAAGCCTGGGCGATGGCGGCGAAGTCGATCGGCTGCAGCTCGCAGCCGAATTCGGGATTGCCGAGGAACACCATCTGCTCCCACTTGATCATCCCGAGCGTGTTGTTCTTCAGCACGAACACCTTGATCGGCAGGCGGTACTTGACCGCCGTGGCGAGCTCGCCGACCAGCATCGTCATCGCGCCGTCGCCGACGAAGGCGATGCACTGCCGTTCGGGATAGGCGATCTGCGCGGCGATCGCGTACGGCAGTCCGCACGCCATCGATGCCAGCGTGCCGGAGACCGAGTACTGCTGGCCGCGCCGCGCGCGCAGATGGCGCGCGAACCAGGTGGTCACGCTGCCGGAGTCGCAGGAGACGATGGCGTCGTCGCGCAGTTGCCGCGACAGCTCGGCGGCGACGCGCTGCGGCTTGAGCGGCTTGTCGTCGCGCGCGGCGCGCTCGTCCATCAGCGCCCACCACTCCTGCATCGCCTGCTGCGCCTTCTCCAGAAACGCGCGATCCGCTTTCCGCTCGAGCAGCGGCGCGAGCTTCTCGAGCGTGCGCCGCGCATCGCCGACGAGACCCACTTCGATCGGATAGCGCAGGCCGATGCGCACCGGGTCGGCGTCGAGCTGCACCGCCTTCGCCTGATCGGGCTTCGGCAGGAACTCCATGTACGGAAACGAAGTGCCGATCATCAGCAGCGTGTCGCACGACTCGATCGCCTCCTGCGAGGCGCGCGTGCCGAGGAGACCGATGCCGCCGGTGGTGTACGGACTGTCGTCGGGAATCACTCCTTTGCCGAGCAGCGGCTTGATCACCGGCGCGGCCAGCAGTTCGGCGATCTGTTCGACCAGCTCGCCGGCGCCGAGCGCGCCGCGTCCGGCCAGGATGGCCACCTTCGAGCCGGCGTTGAGCACCGCCGCCGCGCGCCGCAGGTCGTCGTCCGGCGGCACGCCGCCGCCGCGCGCCATCACGTCGGACACGTGATGCGGCACGTTGCGCGGCGAGCGCGGCCCGCCCTTCTGCTCCTGCAGGTCGACCGGAAAATTGAGATGCGTGACGCAGCGATACGCGAGCGCGGTGCGGATGGCCAGCGAAGCGACGTTCTCCACATGCGCCGGCCCCATCACGCGCACGCTGTAGGCGGCCACGTTGTCGAAGAGCTTGTCGAGATCGACGTCCTGCTGCGCGAACGTGCCGATCAGGTCGTGATAGTGATGGCCGGTGATGGCGAGCACCGGCTGGCCGTCGAGCTTTGCGTCGTAAAGGCCGTTCAGCAGATGGATGCCGCCGGGGCCGGAGGTGGCGATGCAGACGCCGAGGCGGCCGGTGTACTTGGCGTACGCACAAGCCATGAACGCGGCCGCTTCCTCGTGGCGCACCTGCACGAAGCGGATCTTCTCCGCGTGCGTGCGCAGCGACTCCATGATCCCGTTGATCCCGTCGCCCGGCAGCCCGAAGACCACCTCCACGTTCCAGTCGATCAGCGTCTCGATGAGGATGTCGGCTGCGGTCGGCGATGACATGCACGCGGGCGGTGCATGTGACGTGCAAGGTGCAGTGCGCGCATGTCGCTCATCCTCGTCTTCGCGGTGGTGCTCTTCATCGCGCTGCTCGTCTCCGAGCTGGCCGAGCGGAGCATCGTCTCGACGGCAGTAATCTTCCTGATCGGCGGCGCGGTGGCCGGGATGATAGGACGCATCGGCGCCGACGCGCGCGCGCCGCTGGTCACGCACGTCTCCGAGCTGGCGCTCTTCGCCGTGCTCTTCACCGAAGGGATGCAGCTCGGCGTGCGCGACCTCACCCGCGCCTGGCACCTGCCCGGCCGCGCGCTGCTCGTCGGCATGCCGCTCACCGGCGTGCTGATCGCTGCGTTCGCGCACTACGTCGCGAACATGCCGTGGATCTACGCCGCGCTGATCGCCGCCGCGCTCAGCCCCACCGATCCGGTCTTCGCCGCGGCCATCGTCGGCCGCGAAGAGATTCCGCTGCCGGTGCGCCATCTGCTGAACGTCGAGAGCGGTCTCAATGACGGTCTCGCACTGCCGGTGCTTCTCGGCCTGCTCTCACTGGCCGGCGCCGGCACGCAGAACTGGGCGGAGCTCGGCGCGGAGCTGGCCCTCGGCGTACTCGCCGGCGTGGTCATTCCGGCGGTGGCCATCGCCATCGAGCGGCTGCGGCTCTTCGCCGTGATCGAGGAGCTCGAGGCGCTCTTCGTCTTCTGCATCGGCCTGCTGGTCCTCGGCGTGACGATCGAGCTCGGCTGGAATCCGTACCTGGCGGCGTTCGCCGCCGGCGTGACCGTGGCGACGATCGCGCCGCAATTGCGCGACGAGTTCGAGGCTTTCGGCGGCAACCTCGCGCAGTTGCTGAAGCTCCTCGCGCTGCTGATCTTCGGCGCGCTGATCACCGTCGAGCTGCTGCGCAGCGCCGGCTGGCGCGGCTTCGCCCTGGCGCTGCTGGTGATCCTCGTGGCGCGGCCGCTGGTGCTGCTGCTGGTGCTGCTCGGCAGTCCGCTCGATCTGCGCGAGCGGATCACCGCCGCCTGGTTCGGCCCGCGCGGCTTCGCCTCGGTGATCTACGGGATCATGATCCTCAACTCCGGATTGCCGCTCGCACGCGACGCGGCGCGGCTGGTCGGTCTGGTGATCGTGGTGTCGATCGTGGCGCATTCGTCGAGCGACGTGCCGATCGCGCGCTGGTTCTGCCGCCGCGAGCAGGCCGCTAGCGCTTGACGCGATAGCCGAGCTTCTCGAGCTCCGCGGCGATCTTCGCAGCGTGATCGCCCTGGATCTCGATCTCGCTCTCTTTCGCCGTCCCGCCGCTGCCGCACTTTTTCTTCAGCGCCGCGGCGAGTTTCTCGAGCGACTCCGGCGCATGCTCGAATCCGGAAGCGACGGTGACGGTCTTGCCCGCGCGCCGCTTTTTGTCGAGCGCGACACGGATGGTCTGCTTCGCCGGATCGACGTCCTTCCGGACGTCCATCTTTCCGTATTCGCGCAGCCGCCGCGCTTCCTCGGGATCGCTGGTCCAAACGAGTTTAGAGGACATAGTCGGGCTCCTCGGGTCCTCGGCTCCACGGCTCCTCGGGCAGCTACCGGAGAACCCGAGGAGCCGAGGAGCCGAGGACCCGAGGAGCCGTTACTCTACTCCCATGGACCTCTTCTATCGCGGCTGGCGGCGGCCCGGCGTCATTCCGCCGGGCGACGTGGATGCCGAGGCGGGCGAGACGCTCGATTTTCTCTGCGGGAACTACCGAATCTTTCAGTATGAGAAAGGGCATCGCTACTCGACCGATGACGTGCTGACGGCGTGGTATGGGACGGCACATGCGCCGCGCGTCGAGCGCGCCGCCGACCTCGGATCGGGCATCGGATCAGTGGCGCTGATCGCCGCCTGGCGGTTGCCGGGCGCGCGCTTCGTCACGGTCGAGGCGCAGGAGATCTCGATCCGGCTGGCGCGCAAGAGCGTGCGCTACAACGGACTGGAGTCGCGCTTCACGCTGCATCACGGGGACTTGCGCGATCAGGCCATCTTTGCCAATGAAGAGCCGTTCGATCTCGTCACCGGCTCGCCGCCCTACTTTCCGCCCGGAACCGCAACGGCCGCGGAGCATCCGCAGGCCGTGCCGGCGCGCATCGAAGTGCGCGGCTCAGTGGCCGACTACGCGCAGACCGCCGCGCGCATCCTCGCGCCCGGCGGTCTCTTCGCCTTCGTCTTCCCGACCGCGCAACTCGAGCGCGCGCTCGCCGCGGTGCGCGACGCGCAGCTCACGCTCGTGCGCCGCCGCGACGTGGTCTTCCGCGACGGCGACGCGCCGCTGATCACGCTCTTCGCCGCGTCGCGCGCCGAAGACCTGCCGCCGACCTACGAAGCCTTCATCGAGCCGCCGCTCACCATCCGCACCAGAGACGGCGGCGTCGATCGGGAGTACTCCGCGGTGCGTCTCAGCTTCGGCTTTCCGCCGGGCAACGTGCCCGCCTAACCGGCGCGCTTGCGCGGCCGTCGAACGGCCATGACGGTCAAGACTGCCGCGGCACTCGCTCTCGCTCTGCTCGCCGCCGTTCCGCTCGCCGCACAGGAAAAGCGGCCCGCGCACGGACAGATCCTCATCCTCGGCACGTACCACATGGCCAATCCCGGGCGCGATCTCTACAACACGCAGGCTGACGACGTGCTCGCGCCGAAGCGGCAGGCCGAGCTCGCGCAACTGATCGAGGTGCTCAAGCGCTTCGCGCCGACGAAGATCGCCATCGAGCGCGATCCCTTCGACTCCCGCACGAAAAAGGATTACGACGACTATCTGGCCGGCAAGCACGAGCTCACGCGCAACGAGATCGAGCAGATCGGCTACCGCCTCGGCAAGGAGCTCGGCCACAAAGCGATCTACGCCGTCGACGCCGACGGCGAGTTCCCGTACGCGCGGCTGGTGAAGTTCGCCAAAGCCACCGGGCGCGAGAAAGAGTTCGAGTCGCTCTCCGGCGAGATCGGCGAGATGGTGAAGAAGAGCAACGCCTTCATGGCCTCGCACACCGTGCTCGAGACGCTCCTCGACCTCAACTCCGACGAGCGCACCGCGGAGGCGGTCGGCTACTACTTCCGGCAGGCGGAGTACAGCGAGCCGTACGACTGGGCGGGCGCCGATCTCGTGGCCGACTGGTATCGCCGCAACATGCGCATCTACGGCAACGTCGTGCCGCTGGCCGCCTCGCCCGACGAGCGCATCCTGCTGATCTACGGCAGCGGACATCTCGGCTGGCTGCGGCAGATCTTCGGCGCGAATCCGAACTTCCGCGTGCGCAAGCTCGCCGAGTTCGTGCGGTAGCGCATGCGCCGCATCATGATCGTTCTCGCGGCGCTCTGCGCCGCCGCGCTGCCGCTGCGCGGCGACGACGTCGTCGCGCGCATCCGGGAGGAGGAGCAGGCGCACTCGCAGATTCTCCGCACGATGCACGCGCTGTCGGATCTGTACGGCCCGCGACTGACCGGCTCGCCGAACCAGAAGGCGGCGGCGGAATGGGCGCTGCGGCAGATGCGCGACTGGGGCATGCAGAACGCGCATCTCGAGCCGTGGGACTTCGGCCACGCCGGCTGGACGAACGAGCGCGCCAGCGGCGCGATCGTGGCGCCGGTGCGGCAGGAGCTCGCGCTCGAAGCGGTGGCCTGGACGCCGAGTACGCGCGGAACGATCACCGCGCAGGCGGTGGTGATCGACGTGCCCGACACGCCGACGAAAGAGGAGCTGGCGCGCGCGCTGGCGGCGGTGCACGTGCGCGGCAGGATCGCCATGATCGGCAACGGCGCGCCGGCACCCATCGATCTCGACCCGATCCTGCATCGCCTCGACGACAAGCTGCTGACGGACATCCTCCAGCCGAACCGTCCGCCTCAGCCGGAGACTCCGCCCGACGGCAAGCTCACGAACTCGGAGAAGAACCGGCAGATCGATGCGTATCTCCGCGCGGCCGGCGCGCTGCTGCGCGTGAACGACGCCCGCCGCGCGCACGGCCTGATCCGCGCGGCGGCGAACGACACGTTCGAGCCGCGCAACGCGCTGCCGTCGGTGATCCTGCGCAACGAGGATTACGGCCGCATCGCGCGCATCGCCGCGGACGGCACGCCGGTGACGTTGCAGTTCGACGTGCGGAACCGCCTCTGGCCGGAAGGCCGCGCGTCGTACAACACCATCGCCGAGATTCCCGGCGGCGACCGCCGCGACGAGGTGGTGATCCTCGGCGCGCATCTCGATTCGTGGCACGTCGCCACCGGCGCCACGGACGACGCCATCGGCTGCGCCATCATGATGGAAGCGGCGCGCATCCTGCGCGCGCTCGCCATCCAGCCGCGGCGCACCATCCGCGTCGCGCTCTGGACCGGCGAAGAGCAAGGGCTCTACGGCTCGCAGGACTACGTGGCGCGGCACTACGGCACGGCGGAAGATCCGCTGCCGGATTTTTCGAAGCTCGCCGCGTACATCAATCTCGACTCCGGCACCGGTCGCATCCGCGCCGCGAATGTGTTCGGCCCGCCCGAAGCGGCGGCGATTCTGCGCGACGCGCTCGCGCCGCTGCACGACCTCGGCTTCGCCGGTACGGTCGCGCACAAGATCCGAAAGCTGCGCAGCACCGACGCCACGACGTTCTCACGCGCCGGCCTGCCTGCCATCGGCCTCACCCAGGATCCGATCGAGTACGGCGCGTCGTGGCACACCAGCGTCGACACCTACGAGCGAATCGACGAGGGCGAAGCGAAGGACGCCGCCATCGTCGTGGCCACGCTCGCGTACGAGTTGGCCACGCGCGACGAGCCGCTGCCGCGCGTTCCGCGCGGCGAGATGCCGCCGGCGCAAGGACCACCGCCGGCGGCGCGTCAGCGCGGCGGCGGCGCGCGCGTGCGCTGACGCTGTAAACCGAACGTAACGTCCCGTGCCGAATGCCGCGCATACAATCCGGTGCCGGAGGGCACGCATGAAATCATTCCGGATCGCGGTCCTGATCGCGCTCGCCGCCGGCGCCGCGCTGGCGCAGGACCTGGCCTCGTTCGAGAAGCGCACCACCGTGCGCACGCTCGACAACGGCCTCACCATCATCATCACCGAGCGGCACGACGCGCCGGTCTTCTCGTACGCCACCATCGTCAACGCCGGCTCGGCGCAGGAAGTGCCGGGCATCACCGGCCTCGCCCACATGTTCGAGCACATGGCCTTCAAAGGCTCGGACCGCATCGGCACGACCAACTGGCCGGAAGAGGAGAAAGCGCTGGCGCGCGTCGAAGAGACCTACGCCGCGTACGACCGCGCGCGGCGCCAGCCGACCGGCCGCGACGACGCGAAAGTGCAGCAGCTCGAGAAAGCGTGGCGCGACGCCATGGACGACGCCGAGCGCTACGTGGTGAACGACGAGTTCTCGCAGGTCATCGACCGCGCCGGCGGCGTCGGCACGAACGCCTTCACCGCCGAGGACATGACCGCCTACTTTTTCTCGCTCCCGTCGAACCGCTTTGAGCTGTGGGCCTTCCTCGAGTCGGAGCGCTTCCGCCGTCCCGTCTTCCGGCAGTTCTACAAAGAGCGCGACGTGGTGATGGAAGAGCGCCGCACCAGCCTCGAGTCGCGGCCGACCGGACGGCTCGAGGAGCAGTTCCTCGCCGCCGCCTTCATCGCTCATCCGTACGGGGTGACCGGCATCGGCTGGCCCTCGGATCTGCAGAGCTTCTCGGCGACCGATGCCGAGGCCTTCTTCCGCAAGTACTACGTCCCGTCGAACATGGTCATCGCCATCGTCGGCGACGTCACCGCATCGGAAGCGCTGCCGGTGATGGAGCGTTACTTCGGGCGGCTGCCGAAAGCGCCGCAGCCGGAGCCGCTGCGCACCGTCGAGCCGCCGCAGCGCTCCGAGCGCACGGTGGTCCTGCGCGAAGCATCGCAGCCGTACTACGAAGAGGGCTACCATCGCCCGGCCGCGACCGATCCGTCGAGCCCTGTGTACGACGTCATCTCGGTGCTGCTCTCGAGCGGCCGGACGTCGCGCTTGTATCGCTCGCTCGTGCGCGACAAGAAGATCGCCACGAGCGCCTTCGGCGCGAGCGGCACGCCGGGCGAAAAGTATCCGAACCTCTTCACCTTCGAGAGCGTGCCGGCGCGCGGCCACACACCCGATGAAGTGGCGGCGGCGATTCATGCGGAGATCGACCGGGTGAAGAACGAAGACGTCTCCGCGGCCGAGCTGCAGTCGGTGAAGACGCGCGTGAAAGCGAGCCTGCTGCGCCAGCTCGACAGCAACTCCGGCCTGGCGCTGCAACTGGCCAGCTACCAGACGCTGTACGGCGACTGGCGCGAGCTCTTCCGCGAGGTCGAGCGCATCGACCGCGTCACCGCCGCCGACGTCCGCCGCGTCGCCAACGAGACCTTCGTCGACACGAATCGCACCGTGGCGAAGATCGAGTCCACCCGAGGAGGTGCGAAATGAAACGGCTGCTCATTGCTGCCTGCGCGTTCGCCGCGCTGAACGCGTCCGCGCAGGTGACGACGTATCGCGACATCAAGACGCCGCCGCTGCGCAACGTCTCCATGCCGCAGCCGCAGCGCATCGTCCTCGGCAACGGGATGGTCATCTTCCTGATGGAAGACCATCAGCTTCCGCTCGTGCGCGGCAGCGCGGTCATTCGCGGCGGCGGGCGCAACGTGCCGCCCGAGAAAGCGGGCCTCACCGGCATCTACGCCGCCTCGTGGCGCACCGGCGGCACGACCACGAAGACGGGCGACGAGCTCGACGAGCTGCTCGAGTCGCGCGCCGCGCGCGTCGAGACCGGCGCCGGCATCGACTCCTCGACCGTGTCGATGGATGTGCTCAAAAGCGACTTCGACGCCGTCTTTCCGATCTGGGTCGACGTGCTGCGCAATCCCGCATTTCGTCAGGAGAAGATCGACCTGGCGAAGAACATCGCCAACACCAGCATCTCCCGGCGCAACGACGAGCCGAGCACGATCCTCGGCCGCGAGATGAACAAGCTCGGCTACGGCACGCAGTCGCCGTACGCGCGGCAGCCGGAGTACGCGACCATCGCCTCGATCACGCGCGACGATCTGCTCGCCTTCCACCGGCAGTTCGTCCATCCGAACAACATCATCGTCTCGTTCGTCGGCGACTTCGACTCGGCGAAGCTCGAGAAGCAGTTGCGCGCGACGTTCGGCTCGTGGGCGCGCGGTCCCGAAGCGCCGAAGGCCGGCGAAGCGTTCGCGGGCCCGGCGAAGCCCGGCATCTACTTCGTGCCGAAGCAGGACGTGACGCAGGCCAGCATCGCCGTCGTGCATCCCGGCGTGCGCCGCGACAATCCCGACTACTTCGCGCTGGTGGTGATGAACGACATCTTCGGCGGCTCGTTCTCGGGACGGCTCATGCAGCATCTCCGCTCGCAGCGCGGCCTCACCTACGGCGTCGGCGGCAGCGTCGGCGCGAACTGGGACTACCCCGGCCTGTTCCGCGTGTCGATGTCCACCAAGAGCTCGACCGCGCTCGAGTCGGTGCAGGCCATCCGCGACGAAGTGCGCGCGCTGGTGACGCAGCCGGTCACGGCGGAGGAGCTGGCGCTGGCGAAAGAGTCGATCCTCAACGCCTTCGTCTTCACGATGGATTCGCGCGCGAAGATGCTCAATCAGCGGGTGCTGCTCGAGTTCTACGGCTACCCGGCCGACTGGTACACAAAGTATCCGGCCATGATCGAGAAGGTGACCGCCGCCGACGTTGAGCGCGTGGCCAAAAAGTACGTGCACCCCGATCAGCTCGCAGTGCTGGTGGTCGGCAATCAGCAGGAGTTCGAGAAGCCGCTCACGACGCTTGGCGAGGTGACGACGATCGATGTGACGATTCCGGAGCCGGCGAAAAAGTAGGAAGTGGCGGCTCCTCGGGTCCTCGGCTCCTCGGCTCCTCGGGTGGCCGGGGCCGAGGACCCGAGGAGCCGAGGAGCCGAGGAGCCCGTCAGGCGCCGCCGCCACCCTTGATCGTCTGAATCTCCTTCACCAGCCGCACCATCGTCACGGTGAGCTCGTGCAGTGAGTGGATGACGCCGACCTGAAATGCCGTCGGCGGCTCGCCGGCGGCGCACGCGCAGTAGCTGCACGGACCGCCGCGGCCACCGTCGTGATGGTCGATGATGTGGCCGCACGCGCACGAATCTTTACCGAGCTGCATCATTTTCCTCCTGAGGCGCAGCCTTACCATACCTGCAATGCGCCATCGCCGGCTTCCCCTTCTCCTCGTTGCCGTCCTGCTGGCTGCCTGCGCGCAGCACGATCTCCGCGAAGACGGCCCCGGCGAGGCCGACGACTACTACGCGATGAAGCGCGCCGGCACGAACGATCCGCAGCGCGCATACGCCGTCGCGCGCGCGGCCATGAGCCGCATGGGACGCTACTCCACCGCCACCGGCGCGCTGGTGCAGCGCGGGCGCATCGCCGCGAATGCCGAGGGCGCGACGCTGCAGCCGTGGAAGTTCCTCGGCCCGGGCAACGTCGGCGGCCGCACGCGCACGCTCGTCATCGACTCCAACGCGCCCGACGTCATGTACGCGGGCGGCGTCTCCGGCGGCATCTGGAAGTCGAACAACGGCGGCGCCTGGTGGGAGCCGCGCGGCGACGTGCTGGCCAACCTCACCGTCAACTCGCTGGCCATGCATCCGGTCGATCACGCCGTCCTCTACGCCGGCACCGGCGAAGGCTACTTCCGCGAGGAGCAGCGCGGCACGAACCTGCCGCTGCGCGGCAACGGCATCTACGTCACGCGCGACGGCGCCGCGAGCTGGACGCATCTCGCCTCGACCGCCACGCCCGATTTCCATTTCGTCAATGACTTGACCATCAGCACGCACGAGCCGTCGCGGATCTACGCCGCCACGCGCACCGGCGTCTTCCGCTCGAACGATGCCGGCGCGAGCTGGACCCGCGTCCTGGCCACCACGGTCAAAGGCGGCTGTCTCGATCTCGCCTTCCGCGGCGACACCAGCGGCGATTTTCTCCTCGTCTCCTGCGGCACGTTCGAGCAGGCCACCGTCTATCGCACCGAGCATGGCGAGAGCGACACTGCGTGGACGCCGGTGCTCTCCGAGCCCGACATGGGTCGCACCACGCTGGCCATCGCGCCGTCGAATCCCTCGATCGTCTATGCGCTGTCGGCCTCGAACGAGCCGGGCGAGCAGCACGAAGGATTCCTCGCCGTCTACCGCTCGACCAAGAGCGGCGAGACGGGATCGTGGGAGACGCGCGCGTCGAATGACGATCCCGACATCGTCACGCGCATGCTGCTGTCGAATCCTCGCGGCGCCTGCCAACTGCCGCCGGAATGGGTGACGATGGGGTGGTACTGCAACACCATCGCCGTCGATCCGGCCGATCCGGAACGGGTCTGGGCCGGCGGCGTCGATCTCTTCCGCTCCGACGACGGCGGCCGCACCTGGGGCCGCGGCAGCGACTGGGCGGCGCAGTCGAAGCTGCCGCAATTCGTGCACGCCGATCAGCACTCGATCGTCTTCGATCCGCGCTACGACGGCGTGAACAACCGCCGCATGTACGCGACCAACGACGGCGGCATCTACCGCACCAACGACGCGCGCGGCGGCGTGGCCCTCGGCCGCAACGCCGCCTGTCAGGATCACATGTTCATGGATTTCACTCCGCTCATCAGTAATTACGGAGTGACGCAGTTCTATCACGGCGCGGTCTCGCCCGACGGGCGCATGTTCATGGCCGGCGCGCAGGACAACGGCACGAACCTCGGCTTCGTCGAGGATCCGCAGCACTGGTTCCGCGTCCTCGGCGGCGACGGCGGCTACGTGGCCATCGATCCGCGCGCGCCGCAGGTCTGGTACGCCGAGGCGCAGTTCGGCTACTTCACCGTCTCGCAAGGACACGGCGAGTTCAAAGAGGCGTTCGACGGTCTGGATGACGACTTCCTCTTCATCACGCCGTTCGCCATGGACCCGAACGAGTCGAAGCGGCTCTGGATCGGCGGCCGTTATCTCTGGCGCACCGACGACGGCGCGAAGCTGTGGAAGCGGGCCTCGACGCAACTGCCGGCGCAGGTGAGCGCGGTGGCCATCGCGCCGGGAGCATCCGACCGCGTAGTGGCCGGCACGAACGGCGGCGACATCGTCCGCAACACCGCCGCGACGAAGGCCTCGCCGGTCACGCAGTGGAAGTCGACGCGTCCGCGCGAAGGCTTCGTCTCCTGGCTCTCCTACGATCCGATCGACGTGAACACCGTCTACGCCACCTACTCCGGCTTCGGCGGCGCGCACGTCTGGACCTCGAATGACGGCGGCGAAACGTGGTCGTCGATCGACGCCAACCTGCCCGACATCCCGGTGCATTCGATCGTGGTCGATCCGACGCGCCGCGACCGCCTCTACCTCGGCACCGACCTCGGCGTGTTCGTCTCGCTCGACCGTGGAACATCGTGGAACGTCGAGAACACCGGCTATCCGCCGGTGGTGACGGAGGCTCTGGTGATCGGCCAGGGCGCCACCGGCCCGGCGCTCTACGCCTTCACCCACGGCCGCGGCGCCTGGCGCACCGAGCTGACGGTGCCCGGCCTGCGGCGGCGGGCGGTGCGCAAGTAGCCCTCATGTCATCCCGAGCGAAGCGAGGGACCTGGGCGGGCGGCGCTCGCGGCACGTGCATGGCGCGCCGCCCGAGCCCCAGCTCCCTCGCTGCTACCCCATGTCATCCCGAGCGGAGCGAGGGAGCTGGGCGGGCGGCGCTGGTGGCGCGTGCATGGCCCGCCGCCCGCCCAGGTCCCTCGCTCCGCTCGGGATGACACAGTAGGCTAGGCCAACCGCGCTACTGCGGCGGCTGATTGCTCGACTGCGGCTCGATCGTGCGGGCGGTGCTCTGCGGCGCCACGTTCGTCACCGTCGACTGCGGCGTGATCACGCGTACGGTCGAGGTCGGGTCGCTGTAGCGAGCGCTGGTCGGCGGCTCGACGTAACGCGCGCTGCTCTGCGGGTCGATGTTGCGCACGGTCGTGTACGACGGGCGCTCGGCCGGCGCGGCGGTTGCGGCGGCGGCGCTTGCCGGCGCGGCCGGCTTCGCGGTCGCGGCAGCGTCCTGCTTCGCATCTTTCGCTGCGGTCGCGGTCGCAGTCGCCGGCGTCGTCGTCGCGGCGGCAGCGGCCGGCGCGGGCGCGGCGGTGCCGCTGGCGACCGACAGTCTGCCGTTGCTCTTCGCCACCGTCTCGTTCGTGATGACGGGCGTTTTCGAGGCTTTCCGGTTGGTCCGTTTCGCGAGCGCCACGAGCGGCGATTCCTGCGCGGCCACGACCGTCGTGAGGAGTACGAAGGCGCCAATCAGTTTGAGCATGTCCTCAATAATAGCGGAGAGGCCCCGATTCATTTCTCGCCGTTGAGCTCGGCGAAGTGATTCCGGTAGACCTGATTGCGAAATCGGAAGAGCACTTTGTCGCCGCCGCTGTCGACCACCGACACGATCGAGCCGCCCGCGAACGCCTTCGCGATGAGCCCTGCGAGGAGCAGCGTGCCGCCGCCGAGGATGCCGGGAAGCACGAAATCGTGGAGGTTGCCGAGCATCACCGTGGTCACGATCGTCGCCGCGATCAACGCCGCGCCGCCGATGGCCACGCCGTTCGCCATCCTCCACGATCGCCGCACGCTCTTCGCGCATCGCGGACAGAACCAGAAGCGGTAACGCTTGCGGAAGCGCGGATCGAACGCCGCCGCCGCGGGCGAGATGTTGACGCGCCGCGCGTAGAACGCGAGCGGAATGCGCGCGTGCCCGATGCCGCAGCCGACGCAGTGATCCGGCATCACCGCGTCGCGCGAGGTCTCGACCACGTGATCGCCGCGCGCCGCGCGGTGGCGGTCGTGCTGCACGCGGTCCCACGCGAGATAGGCGATCACCGCGGACAGGCCATACGCGAAGAGGTAGAACCCCGGCGGCGTCGCGGCGGTGAGCATGTACGCGAAATGATAGCGCCGCTCCGGCGCGCGATTTGCCTCCGCCGCGTTCGCATGACGAACGAGGAACGGGAGCTCGCAATCCGCGCGGCCATGCGCGACATCGCCGCGGCGTTCCTGCAGCGCGACGTGACGCTGCTGCAGGAGGCGCTGGCCGACGACTTCACCGGCTACGATCCGGCCGGCATCGTGGTCAGCAAGTCGCGCTGGCTCGACGATCTAGCCAGCGGCGAGCTGGCGTTCACGTCGATCGAGTCGGATGAGCTCGAGTTTCTGCACGGCGCCGAGTCGGTGCGCGTGCGCGGCCGCCTCACCTTCCGCGCGCACTACTCGCGCAGTAACTACAACGGCTCGTTCCGCTACCTCGGCGTGTTCGCGCCCGACGGCGAGCGCTGGAAGCTGCTGCTCAGCACCGCCCGCCGCCTGCCCGCCGAAGCATCGGCGGAGTGATCAGAGCGCGTCGGCGATGCGCCGCGCGATCAGCGCGTAGCCTTCGCCGCTCGGATGGAAGCGATCGACGGCCAGGCGGTCGTGATAGGCGAAGAGGTCGGAGGTCTGCACGACCACGAAGTTCGGATCGCCGGCGAAGCGCTCGACGAGGCGCGTGTTCCAGCGATGCACGAGCGGCGTGAGCGTCGCGCCGAACGGCGTCGCCAGGAACGGGTTGTAGAGGCCGATGAAGAAGATGCGCGCGCGCGGCGCGGCGGCGCGTACGCTGCGCACCGCCGCTTCGACGCGGCCGAGGACCTCGCTCATCACTTTCTCCGGATCGGGCGGCGGCGCGTTGCGCCAGTCGCTGCCGCCCCAGAGATCGTTGCCGCCGATCGACAGAATGACCACGTTCGACTCGGCGAGAAGCCGGCGCACGTTCGGACGCTCGAGCTCGCGCAGCAGATCGGGCGTGCGCGCGCCGTTCAGGCCGAGGTTGACGGTGCGGTGCGCGCGCACACCGCGGCGGCGCAGCTCGTCGTCGAGCCGTCCGCCGATGCCGAGGCCGGTCGCGTCGCCGGCGCCGCGCGCCAGCGAATCGCCGAGGAGGATCGGCGCGAGCATCGCCCGCGGACCGGCCGCGCGCGTTGTCGTCGCCGGTGCGGCGGAGAGATTCACCGGAGTGCCGAGATCGCCGCGCAGGTACGAGGCGAAACCGTACGCGAACACCACCGCGGCGGCGAGCGCGGTTCCGGCCGGCAGATACCACCAGAGCAGGCGACGCATGCGGCGGGCGACGTTACCATGACGCGCGCATGGAACCGGCCCTCGTCGCGTCGCACCTGACCAAGATCATCGGCGCGCGCACGATCGTCGACGACGTGTCGTTCGAGCTGCGCGGCGGCGAAGTGTTCGGCTTCCTCGGCCCGAACGGCGCCGGCAAGACGACCACCATCCGCATGCTCGTCGGACTGATCGCGCCCACCTCCGGCCGCGTCACCATCTGCGGCCACGACGTCCGCCGCGACTTCGAGCGCGCGCTCCGCTGCGCCGGCTGCATCGTCGAGAACCCCGATCTCTACCGCTTCCTCACCGGACGCGAGAACCTCGAGCACTTCGCGCGCATGCTGCGCGTGCCGCACGAGGAGATCGAGCGCGTGGCGGCGCTCGTCAATCTGTCGCACCGCCTCGACCAGCGCGTCGGCACGTACTCGCTCGGCATGCGCCAGCGCCTCGGCATCGCCCAGGCGCTCCTCGGCAATCCGCGCGTGCTCATCCTGGACGAGCCGGCCAACGGTCTCGATCCGGCCGGCATCCGCGAGATCCGCGAGCTCCTTCGGCGGCTGGCCGGCGAGCGCGGCATGGCCGTCTTCGTCTCCAGCCATTTATTGGCCGAAGTCGAATTGACGTGCGACCGCGTGGCCATCATTCACAAAGGACGAATTCTGCGCAGCGGCAGCGTGCGCGAATTGATCGCCAGCCGCCGCGTGCCGCAGGACGAGCTCGCGCGCGCCAATGCGCTGCTGCGCGAGCACGGCATCGACGAGACGGTGGTGGCGCAGGAGCGCGTACCGACGCTGGAGGAGATGTTTCTCGACGTCACCCGCGGAGAAACGGTGGACTGATGCTGATCGCACTCATTCGCAACGAGACCCTGAAATTATTGCGGCGGCGGCGCTTTGCCGTGGTCGCGGCGATTTTGTTCGTGATTCTCACGCTGATTTCTTATGCACAATACAAACGCTTCCGCGAGCAGCGCAATGCGAACTGGCGCGCCGAGCTGCAGGAGCGCATCGCCCGTTATGAAAATCAGTTGCGGCGCGGGCGCATCAACGAGTCTTGGGCGCGCTCGATCCGGGCCGAGGTGCGGCGCCTGCAGTTCTATGCCGACCGCGATATCAATCCCGACCGCCCGACCGCGCCGCTGATCGTCCGCCAATTCGCCGGTGCCGCCGGTTTTCTGCTCCTGCCGCTCCTCATCGCCGTCCTCGGCAGCGACATCGTCTCCGCCGAACATGCCGAGGGAACCGACAAGCTCTTATTGACCCGGCCCGTCCGCCGCTGGAAAGTATTGACGGCGAAACTCCTCACCTTATGGCTGTTCGCCTCATTGACGCTCTTTACCGGCGCACTGATTTCGTACGCAGTGACTGCGCCTGTATTACCGGCCGGCGCCTGGGACGCGCCATCGTTCAATGGATTTCAAATTACCGGCGAATCGGTACGGCTGGAGAACGTGAGGCAACTCCCATTGTGGCAGGACGCGCTGCTCGCCTTCGGCCTGGAATGGTATGCACTGCTGGCCGTGGCCGCGATCTCGCTGATGCTGTCCGTCCTCTTCAAATCGTCGGCCGCGTCAATCGGGACGATGCTCGCCTCACTCATCGGCGGCACCATCCTCACCCGCATCAGCCCCGACTGGACCGCTGGAAAATATTTGTTCGTGAGCGCGCTCCCGCTGGCCGACTACTACAGCGGCCAGGCTCCGCCCTACGAAGGAATGTCGATGAATTTCTGTATCGCGCTCCTCGGCGTCTGGGCC
The DNA here is from genome assembly GCA_036389275.1 of Thermoanaerobaculia bacterium. Classification (GTDB taxonomy): domain Bacteria; phylum Acidobacteriota; class Thermoanaerobaculia; order Gp7-AA8; family Gp7-AA8; genus QHVT01. The sequence continues at coordinate 18,689 of DASVQE010000098.1, read as the reverse complement.
GTGGCCGCGTTGTGTGTCGCGTACGGCCGGTTCATCACGCGCGACGTGTTCGGTTGAGCGGAGTATGCAGTGACATGGACGAGTACGCGAACGAGCTCAGGCAACTGGAAGCACTCGCTGCTGCGGGCGACGCCGATGCGCAGTACGCCGTAGGGTGGCTGTATTGGAATGGTCGCGGCGTCGAACAGAATGATGAGGTTGCGGTAGGCTGGTTCCGGCGTTCCGCAGAGCAGGGAAATTCGACTGCTCAGTTTTGTCTCGGCATTGCCTATGACTTAGGACGAGGGGTGCCGTACGATCTTTCGGCTGCAATCGAGTGGTATGAGCGCGCGGCAAGGCAAGGCGAAGCGGCCGCTCAATTGAACTTGGGAAAAACCCTCGCTGAGCAATTGGGCCGAGTTCAGGAAGGCGTGCAATGGCTCACAAGAGCCGCTGAACGCGGCGACGCGAACGCGCAGTTCGCCCTCGGATCGATTCTCGCGGCGGCGAACGAACGTGTAAGCGGCTACCCCACCGACTACGGGACGGCACGCGAATGGTTCATGCGGGCAGCCGAACAGCGGCACAGCGGTGGGGCCTACGCGCTCGGATGGCTGTACTGGGAAGGCCTGGGCGTCGCCGCGGACATGGAGGCGGCGCGCCAGTGGTGGCGGCGCGCTGCTGAATTGGGCAATGCTCAAGCGCGTGAAGCGCTCGAGCATTCGTCTAACAGCTCGCAGGCGCCATGAGGCGGTGCTCTCGGTCCGCCGGAAACGCCGTCATGACGGTAACGCGATCGTCACTACCGTTCCCTCGCCTTCCCTGCTCTGCAGGCGCAGCCGTCCGCCGTGCGCTTCGATGATCTCGTTGCTCAGGGCGAGGCCGACGCCGGTGCCGCCGGTGCGGGTTGAGTAGAAAGGGACCAGCGCCTGCCGCAGCACGGCGTCGGGCATGCCGCGGCCGGCGTCGGTGATGCGCACGAGCGTCGACTCCGGCGTGCGGCGCACGGTCACGGAGATCTTCGCCGGCTCGCTCCCCGACTCGTGGGCGTTCTTCACCAGATTGATCAGCACCTGCTGCATCTGCGCGACGTCGACGAACGCCTCCGCATCGACGTCGCCGGCGGCATCAAACGCGTACAACGCGCGCACGTCGTTGAGCAGCGCGCGCCAGGTCGTGCGCTCCTTGCGCGGCGCCGGCAGCCGCGCGAATTGCGCGTACGACTCGAGGAACGTGCGCAGAAACGCCAGCCGCTCCTCGATCGTCGCGTAGATGTCCTCGAGCATCTCCCGCCGCTCCGGCTTCTGCTGGGCGATGCGCGCCGAATGAAAGAGTGAGCTGATCGGCGCGACGGTGTTGTTCAACTCGTGGTTGATCACCCGGATCGCTTTCTTCCAGACCGCCACTTCCTGCCGCCGCAGCTCCGTGGTCAGCCGCTCGACGAGCACCAGCCGATGCTCGAGCGTGTTCAGGCGGAAGAGTCGCTGCGCGACGTGAATGGTCTCGTCCTGCACCTCGCCCGGCATGGCCACGATCGTGTCGCGGCCGGCGAGCAGCGCCTCGCGCACCGGCGCCACCACGCCTTGCGTGACCTCGGCGAACCGATGTCCGTCGAGCCGCCCGCCGCCGGCCAGCAGCTCGCGCGCGGCGGCATTCGAGTAGACGATCCGGTCGGCCGCATTCACCAGCACCACCGCCACCGGCGTGCGCTGCAGGATCGTGTCGAGCAGCAGCTCCTTCTGATAGATGTCGGTGCGCTGCGCGCGCAGCGTGTCGGCCACTTCGTTGTAGAGGCGCTTGACGTTCGTGACCTCGTCGTCGCTCTCGGGCGCCGCGAGGCGCATGCTGAAGTCGCCGTCGCGAAAGGCGCGCAGACCGTCGTCGAGCGCGACCAGCGGCCGCAGCAGCGTGCGCGACAGCGACCGCGAAAGCGACAGCACGATCGGGATCATCACGAACAGCGCGACCGCCCACGCCGCGGTCTCGCTGACGCCGAGCAGGTGCGCGAGGCGCAGCGCGGCCAGCGCGACGCCGACGGCGTACGCCACGGCCGCGGCCACGGTGAAAGTCACTCGGGATTCGACTCGCAACGCTCTATTCTGGCCTGCGCTCGCGCTATGCGCCAAAGGCACAGTCCTCGCGACCTTCGCTGGTGTGCTCTGATGACACTGTGGACGACGATCGTCTCGTTGACGCCTGGCTCTCCTACGCCGCTGGTTGCGAAACTGCGGAATGGGCGATGGTGCAGTTGATCGAAGAGTGCGCTCGTGACCCGCACCACGCATTGCGCCTCATCATGGAATTGATCCGCCGCTCTCCTTCGGAGGCTGTGACCGGCGCAATCGCTGCTGGCCCACTCGAGTGGCTCATCTCGGTACGTGGGGCTGACGTGATCGACGCTTTGGAAGCTGAAGTCAAACGCGTGCCGGAGCTTGCTTCTTTGTTGAGCGGCATCTATCGCCTGAACACGCCGATCTCGATCTGGAAGCGCATCGTTGCACTCTCTGGACGTGAGCGGCAGATGGACGATCCGAGTTGACTCGCGATTCGTCTATTTTGGCCTGCGCTCGAGGACGATGCCCAACTTCTCCATGCGGCGGTAGAGCGCTTGGCGGCTCATGCCGAGGACGTCGGCGGCGCGCGAGACGGAGCCGCTGGCGTTGCGCAGGGCCATTTCGATCTGCGTTCGCTCCGGCGAGGCATCGCCGGCGGCGCGCTCGCGCGTCACATCGAAGCCGAGGTCCTCGGCCGTGACGACGTCGTCGTCGCCGAGGGCCATGGCGCGCTGGATGCGGTTCTGCAGCTCGCGCACGTTGCCTGGCCAGTCGTGGGCGACGAGCGCGTTGCGCGCCGAATCGGTCAGCTCCTTGCGCGGCCCGAGGAACGATGTTGCCAGCGGCAGCACATCCTCGTGACGCTCGCGGAGCGGCGGCACGGCCAGCTCGATGACATTGAGGCGAAAGTAGAGATCCTCGCGGAACGTGCCGCGGGCGATGGCCTGCTTCAGATCGGCGTTGGTGGCGCAGAGCACGCGCACGTCGACGCGGCGCGTCTCGCTCGAGCCGAGGCGCTCGAACTCGCCGCTTTGCAGCACGCGCAAAAGCTTCATCTGGCCGGCGGCCGAGAGATTGCCGATCTCGTCGAGAAAGAGCGTGCCGCCGTTCGCGGTCTCGAAGCGGCCGATGCGCAGGCGCGTCGAGCCGGTGTAGGCGCCCGGCTCGGCGCCGAAGAGCTCACTCTCGAGGAGCTGATCGGGAATCGCGCCGGCGTTCACTTTCACCAGCGGCTTCTGCCGGCGGCGCGAGTTCGCGTGCACGATCTCGGCGATCTTCTCCTTGCCGGCGCCGTTCGGTCCGGTGATCAGCACCGGCACGTCCGACGGCGCGATCTGCACCGCCAGCGAGACGAGGCGATGCATCGCGTCGCTCTCGTAGACGATGCCGCGCAGGTCGTGCGCGCGCGCCAGCGCCGTGCGCGAGCGCGTCCGCTCGCCGCGCAGCCGCTCGTTCTCGGCGCGCAGCGCGCGGAGCTGCAGCACGTTGCGCACCGTGGCCAGCAGCTTCGCGTCGTCCCACGGCTTGGCCAGGTAATCGGTCGCGCCTTCCTTCACCAGTTGCACGGCCGTCTCGAGTGACGTCCACGCGGTCAGCAGCACCACCGGCATGTCGGGCGCGCTGCGGCGCACGCGGCGGAACAGCTCGATCCCTTCTTCACCGCTGGTGGCGCCGGGCGAGAAGTTCATGTCCTGCAGCACGAGGTCGACGTCGCCTTTCTCGACCAGTTTCACGGCCGCATCGGGATTCGACGTCGCCTCGGCATCGATGTCGTTGAGATCGAACAGCAGCCGCAGCGCCTTCGCCACGGCTGGCTGATCTTCGACGATGAGGACTTTCGGCATCATGAGGCGGTGCGAGCGATGTTACGCGCTCACACCGACCGGGTTGCAATCGCGGGAGAGACGCCGCTGGCGCGGAGCGCCGGCGGAATCGTCGCCAGGAGGCCGTTGAGCCACAGCAGCACCATGCCGATGACGACGAGATACCACGGCAGCTTCGCGTCGGTGAGCTTGCTGACCAGCGCGAAGTTCAGCGCGTAGGTGGCGATCACGCCGAGGATCAGACCGGCCGTGGTCACGATCCAGTTCTCGGCGAGGAAATGTTTGAGGATGTCGCCGCGCGTGGCGCCGAGGGCGCGGCGCGTGCCGATCTGGCGCGTGCGCTCGGTCACGGCCATCGAGGTGATGCCGACGATGCCGAGAGCGGTGATGAACACCAGCACGGCGATGATCACCGACATGGCCCGGATCACCAGCGTGCCGGAGGAAAAGTAGCTCTCCTTGATCTCCGGAATGGTCTTGGTGCGGAACACGCGGCCGGCGTTCACCTGCAGCAGCCGGTTCTCGTACTGCGAGATCACCGACTTCATCGCGCCCGGCTCGGTGCGCACCAGATACGAGCCGCCGCCGCCGTCGTAGGCGCGCCCTGGCGTGAAGAGGACGTACTCGCCGATGTTCCACGAGTACGGATTGAAGAACTGATCGATCACGCCGATGACCGTGCGCGGACGATCGCCGTCGCCGCTGGTGATCACGCGGCCGATCGGATTCGCATCGCCGAAGATCTTCTTCGCCAGCGCACGGCTGATGATGCAGACGCGCGTCGGCGTGTTGACGTCGACCGGCGTGTCGTTCGGCAGGAAGGCGCGGCCCTGCGCGATTTTGATGCCGAGCGTGTTGGCCAGATCGCCGCGGGCCGGATAGAGCTGCGCCTGGAACTTGTCCTTGTAGCCGTCGGTCTTGAAGAACCCCGAGCTGCCGCCGCCTTGCCACGGCAGGAAGTTCGTGGCCGACACCGCCTTCACGCCGGGCACCGCGCGCAGTGCGCGCATGTCGGCGTTGGCGATGTTCTCCACGTACGTCTGCTCCTGGTACTCCGGCGTGAACGGCTGGTAGGAGACCCAGAAGATGTTCTCGTCGTCGAAGCCCGACTTCTGCAGCATCTTCTGCCGCTCCGAGAGAATCATGTTCACCGCGTTGGTGACGATGGCCAGGGTGATGGCGATCTCGAGGATGACCAGCGCGAAGCGGGTCCGGTTGTGCTTCATCGCGCGAAGGATCGGTCCGATGGGCATGGCGGTCTCCTACTGAACTTTGAGCTGCATCGCCGGCGCGACCGAGCAGACGCGCCACGACGGATAGACGCCGGCCAGCAGGCCGGCCACGAGCGAGAGGAAGATCGAGACGAGAATCATCTCGCCGTCGAGACGGACCACGTCGGGATTGGGGATGAACTTGGCGATGACCTGCAGCGTGACGATCGACAGCAGCAGTCCGATCAGGCCGCCGGCCACGCCGACCAGCTCGCACTCGACCACGTGCTGCCAGAACACCTGCAGCCGGCTCGCGCCGAGCGCGCGGCGCACGGAGACTTCCGGCACGCGCGCCAGGAACTTGCCGAGCAGCAGCCCGACCAGATTCAGCGAGCAGACGATGAGGAAGAGCACCGACACGATCGACAGCGAGCGGATCGTCGGCGGCACGATCTCGAGCTCGCGCATCAGCTCCGGCAGCGTGCTCACCTCGTTGTGCAGCGGCCGCGGGAAGCGGCCCAGCTTCTTCTGGTCCATCACGTAGTGGTCGACGAAGTCGCGATAGGCGCGCTGCTGCTCGAGCGTCGGCAGCTCGGCCCAGAACTGAATCCAGACCTGTTCGCTCTGCAGGTAGGCCTCGTACGTGTCGCCGGTGCTCGACTTCCAGCCGTCGCTGTTGCCGGTGGTCTGGATCTTCAGGATCGGCGTGAAGTTGAAGGGCATGAAGATCGCCTCGACCGTGCCGCCCATGCCCTGGGTGAGGTCGTAGAAGCGCACCGGCACGATCCACGGGCGGAGCACGCCGACCACTTTGTAGTCGCGGTCTTCGAGGCGCACCGTGCGGCCGACGCTGTTCGCGCCGCCGAAGAGTTTCTGGTTGGTCGCGTGATCGATGACGATCACCGCCTCCGGCTTCTCATCGGCCGCCTTCGTCCACGGTCCGCCGTATGCGAACGGCACGTTGAACATGGTGAAGAAGTCGGAGAAGACCAGGCGTACGTCGGCGGCGTAGGGACGGCCGACTTTCGGATCGGGATGGACGAAGAAGCGCGTACGGTACGTGCCGGTCTGGCGCACCGGAACCTTTGATTGCATGAGCGCGCGCATGTCGCGATAGGTGATCTGCGTCGGCAGCGACTTCGGATTCTCCGGGTCCCAGGCGCGGGTCGGATCCCAGTTGTCGAGGCGCACGTTGAAGATCGTGCCGCTCTTGCCGGGAAGCGGATCCTTCTCGAAGATGTGGCGCAGAGCGATGAAGCTCGTCGACACGCAGATGCCGAGGGCGATGGCGCTGACGAGCAGCGTGGTGAGCACCGGATTGCGGCGCAGACTCTTTGCGGCGATGCGGATGTTGTAGAGGAGCATCGGTCTACCTCAGGGTCGATGCGACGCCGGCGCTGGCCGGCGTAGCGAGCGAGATCGGCGGCACGTCGAGATCGACCACGCGCCCGTCGAGCACGTGGATCTGCCGCTGCGCGCGCACCGCGCACTCGGGGCTGTGCGTGACCATGACGATGGTCGTCCCCTGTTCGTTGATGCGGTCGAGCAGGTCCATGATCTCGCGGGCCATGAGCGAGTCGAGGTTTCCGGTCGGCTCGTCGGCCAGGATCAGCTTCGGATCGCCGGCCAGCACGCGAGCGATGGCCACGCGCTGCTGCTGCCCGCCGGAGAGCTGCGAGGGCAGGTGCTTGGCGCGCGACGAGAGGCCGACCAGATCGAGGGCGCGCTCGATGCGCTTCTTGCGGTCGGCCGCGCCGAGGCCGCGGTAGCGCAGCGGCACGTCGACGTTGTCGAAGACGTTGAGGTCGGGAATGAGATTGAACGACTGGAAGACGAAGCCGATAGCGCGATTGCGGATGCGCGACATCTCGCTGTCGGACAGCCGGCTGACGTCGTTGCTGTCGAGGATGTAGGTGCCGGAGTCGAACGTGTCGAGCAGGCCGGCCACGTTGAGGAAGGTCGTCTTGCCGGAGCCCGACGGCCCCATCACCGAGACGAACTCGCCCGCCTCGACGTTGAGCGAGAAGTCTTCCAGCGCGTGCGTCTGGATCGTGTCGGTGCGGTACACCTTCTTGATGTTTTTCATCTGCAGCATGGTTTGTGTCCTCCGTTATCTGAGCAGCACACGTTGTTTGTCGCCGAACGCGCTGGTGTCGGAGACGATGATTTTTTCTCCCGGCTCGAGGCCGCGGACCACTTCGATCTCGTTGACGCTGGAGACGCCGAGGGCGATGTCGCGGCGCGTGGCCAGATCGCCGTCGACGACGTAGGCGACGCGCCCGCCGCCGGCGTCGGCGAAGGAGCCGCGGGCCACCTTCACCACGTTCTTCTTCGACTCGAACAGCAGGCTGGTGGTGAGCCGCTGGTTCTGCTTGAGTCCCTGCGGCGTGCCGCCGACGAAGACGACCGTTGCGGCGACCTGGTTGTCGATGACTTCCGGCGAGATGCCGGTGACGCGTCCTTCGTACGCGCGGCCGTTGAAGCTGATCGTGGCCGGCGTGCCGATCGAGGTCTCGCCGGCGTACTCCTCCGGCAGCGGCAGTTGCAGCTCGAGCGAGGAGAGGTTGACGACGGTGAGGATGGCCTGGTTCGGCGCGACGGCGTCGCTGTCCTGCACCGCCACCGAGGCCACCATGCCGTCGAACGGCGCGCGCACGGTGAGCTCGTCGACGCGCTTCTGCAAGTCGGCGGTGCGCGACTCCTGGCTGACCACCGACTGCTGGCGCGTCTGCAGCTCGAAGGTCGAGGTCTCGCGCGAGAGATCGAGCTCCTTGCGCGACTGCTCGAGCTGCATCTGGGCGATGCGCACTTCGTCCTGCGCCGACTCGTAGTCGGTCTTGTTGCTCAGCCCTTCCTTGAAGGTGCGCTCGTTGCGCGCCAGCGACCGCTTCGCCGCCTCGGAGCGCAGCGCGAGCAATTCCACCTGCTGCTGCGCGCGCATCTGCGTCTGCCGCGCGACGATCTTCTGCCGCTCGAGCTCCGCACGCATCGACAGCAGTTGCGCGCGCGCCTGTTCGAGCGCCGACTGCAATTCCTTGCTGTCGATGGTCGCCAGGACCTCACCGGCATGCACCTCGGCGCCCGCTTTCGTGCGCAGCGAGACGATGCCCTGGCCGGGGCTGAAGAGCGTCGGATGCAGCGAGGCGACGACGCGTCCCTGCACCGAGACTTCGCGCACCAGATCGCCGCGCGTGACGACGGCGAAGCGGAGCGTCGTGGCGTCGACGGCGGCGTCGGCACGCATCCAGCGGCGGATGGATGGGAAGAGGAGCGCGAGGACCAGCAGCAGCGCCGCCGCGACAATGCCCGCGATGATGAGCGTCCGCGGGTTGCGCGCGGCCACTACCGGCCGGTCCATGGAAGAGGTGTCGTGGATCATGTTGGCTGGCGGGTGCTAAGCGCAACCGATGTGCCACGACACGATCCTTTGTTTACAGTGACTTACGCGTCCGGCGGAGTGTCCGCCGGACGGATGTCCGCGGACAGATGTCCGCTCCGCTCGCTACGGTTTGACCTGGATCTGTCCCGCGCCGAGGGCCACTTCCTCGAATGCGTACGCGCCGAATCCGAAGCTCGTGCAGTCGACCGCGCCGCTCTTGCGCGCCGGCACCGGAGTGTCGTCGAAGCGCTCGGCGTCGGTGGCGAACCAGGTGAAGCTCGCGCCGCTGTCGCCCGGCACTTCGGCGTCGGACGGCGTCCACGTCTGCGCGACGCTGCGGTACATGCCCCAGGTGAAGCGGTCGCGCGCCGGCGCCACGTTCCCTTCGCCGTTGTCTTCGACCGCGAGCAGCGCGCGCACACCGACGTAGCCCGCGACGCTCGACGACGTGATGGTGCCGCTCATCGCCGCGCGATTTCCCTGGATGCGCAGGCAATCGAGGTCGACGCTGAAGGTGACGTTCGAGGCGGAGCTGCCGTTGCTGCCGTCGCCGTCGACGTCCGTCGCCGCGACGTCGATCGCGCCGGCGAAGGTCATGTGTCCGCGCGCGCTCGATCCTTTCCCGTTCGCGTTGTATTGAATGCTGCCGCCCGCGCCGGAGAGCGCGAACTGGAAATCGCCGTTCGAAGCCGGACCGCTGTTTTGCGCCGCGAGGTTCAACGCAAACAGCAGCGAGGCACACGCAAAGCCACGCGCAATCACTCTCATACAGACTCCTGTTTTTCCTGGACCGATTGCAGAGCAACATACGTCGGTGATTCGCGAAATACAAAGGAAATACGAGGATTTACCTCAATTGCACGGCAGGAATGGAAGATGCGCGCGTGCGTCGTGGTATGTTCCGGCGCCGATGCGAACGATCGCTGCACTGCTCGTTTTGTGTGCACTCGCTTGCGGACGCGGCGACGCGCCGGCGGCGCCGACCGAGACGGTCGATCCGCGCGAGCCGGTCGGAGTCTGGTTCGTCGGCGCGCCGGAGCTGAAGGTCTACGCGCGCGCGGACGAACAATCCGAAGTCGTGGCGACGTATCAGAACGGCGAAGCCATTCCGGTGCTCGTGCAAAAGGGCGAGTGGGCGGAAGTGCGCAGCGGCAGCGGCTCCGGTTGGGCGAAGATGGCCGACCTCACCACCGCCGCCGGCCTCAAAGAAGCGACCGAGAATCTGCAGCCGAAGTTCCGGGTGATGCCGCTGCCGGTGAGCGCGCCCGGCGCGCACGGCGAGATCTACATCGAGGCGGACGTCAACACCGACGGCGACGTGACGAAGGTGCTGATCATGGAGAACACCACCGGCTCCGACCAGCTCGCCCAGAAAAACGCGGACGCGCTGCGCCGTGCGAAGTTCTATCCGATCGTGATCAAGAACGAGCGCCGCGCCTTCAAGTACGACCACAAAGTCTCGTACTGAACCGCACTCGCGCGTGCGCCTAACCGCGGCCGCGCCGCGCCGGTCCAATGGGGCATGCAAACGATCGCCGCCGTGCTCTCGCTGCTCCTGTTCGCCGCGTCCTCTCCCGACACCCGCACCTCCGAATTGCTGGCGTCGTTCAGCAAGACCAAGTACGCGCACGCGACCAAGCACGGCGTGACGAAGTCGCGCTACAAAGACATGCACGGCGAAGCGGTCGTGCGCGCCGATCGCGCCTCGTACAGCGGCGCGTATCGCGTGCAAGGTCTCCCCTATTCGCTGCGCCTCACGGTCAGCGACGCCGGCGCGATCACGGGCGACGGCAGCGACGACGGCCGCCCGTTCGTGTTGCGCGACGCGCGCATCGAAGGCGCGCTGCTCACCGCCACGAAAGTCTTCGCCGGCGGCGCCACCGCACCGCTCGAGGGCGTGTTCATGGACCTCGTCGACCGCGAAGGCACCTCGCCGCAAGCGCTCACCCATTCCGCCCGCACCTACGGCCTCGGCGTGGTCCTGCACGACCCGCTGCGGCGCGACAGCGTCAACTTTGAGAAGCTGTTCTATCAGCGCGACTGAGCGCGCGCTACGTCTCTTCGCGCGTAATCCACTTCTCGACGCGCGGCGGTTCCCACGTGTCGAAGCGGCGCAGCAGCGCGGCGGGATCGGAATCGACCAGGGCGATGGCGCGGTGTTGCGGGCGGACGAACTGCTCGCGCACGGCGCGGTCGATGAACGAGAGCAGCGGCGCGAAGAAGCCGTTCACGTCGAGGAAGCCGAGCGGCTTGTTGTGCAGGCCGAGCTGCGCCCAGGTCCAGATCTCGAAGATCTCCTCGAGCGTGCCGAGGCCGCCGGGCAGCGCCACGAAGGCATCGGACAGATCGGCCATCATCGCCTTCCGCTCGTGCATCGTGTCGACGATGCGCAGGTCGGTCAGGCCGCGATGCCCGACCTCGCGAGCCCAGAGCGCGTGCGGAATCACGCCGATGGCTTCGCCGCCGGCGCTCAAGACCGCGTCGGCCAGCTCGCCCATCAGTCCGACGCTGCCGCCGCCGTAAACGAGAGCGATGCCTTCGCGTGCGAGCAGTTGGCCGAGGACGCGCGCCGCCTCCACGTGCGCGGCATCGGAGCCGCTGTTCGAGCCGCAGAAAACGCAGATGCGCTGGATCACGTTAGCGAAGGCCCGCTTCGTCCCACTTCGAGATCGTGTCGGAGATGAGCGCGGCCACCTTGTCCGTCACCTTGCGGTAGTACTCGTCCGCCTTCTTCTGATCGAACCTCGGATAACCCTGCCCCGGCTGATAGAGCCCGATCGACGACGGGAACGGCACCGCCGTCCAGGTGCCCGCGGGCGGATAGGCGGTGGCCATCTTGTCGCTGTAGCGATCGGGATGGACGAGCGTGCGGTCGACCGCCTGCACCATCGCCGTCTCGTTCCAGCCAGCGTGGCCGCCGTCCTCGCCGAACACTTCCTTCGTGACGTCGGAGGCGAACGACCACCAGTTGATCACCAGCGTGCGCACGCGGCGCTCCTGACTGACTTCCGCACAGATGGATGTGAGGACTGCCGTCTGCGGGCCGCCGTGGCCATTGAGCACGATGATGTTCTGGAAGCCGTTCTTCGCCAGGCCGAAGAGCACGTCCTTCATGTAAGCGCGATAGGCAGGCTCGCCGATCTGGAACGCGCCGGGATACGCCTCCATCGAGCCGGTGATGCCGTACGGCACGGCCGGCGCGATCATGGCGTTCACGCGCGGCGCGATCGTCCGCGCCATCGCCTCCGGCGCCGTGATGTCGGCGCCGTTGTTGGCCACGCCGTGCGGCTCGAGCGTGCCGGTCGGCAGCAGCACCGTGCGGATCTTCGACGGCACCAGATCGCGGAACTCCATCCAGTTGATCCGGGCCATGTCGCGCTCCTGCGCGCAGAGCGGCAGCGTCAGCGAAAGGAGAAGAGCAAGGAAGAGTTTTCTCACGGAGCGTAGCGGCGCGTCGGGATGCCTTCGGATTTGCTGATGCTCATCGCGGCGAACGTGCGGATCAATCGCCGCCCTTCTTCGTCGCCGCTCTCGTAGGCGCGGCAGAGCATGTCGATCCGCGCCGGCACTTCGTTCGCGCCGACGGTGAAGCCCTGCTCCGGCTGCCGCGACTCCTTCGTCTTCGTGCGCGACCAGCGTCCGCCGCGGAGCTCGCAGCGGATGAACTCGTCCGACACGCCGCCGGTCTGCACCGACTGCGCGGCGATGGCCGGGATGCCCTGCGCGTTGGCCTTCTGCTCGTCGAGCGCGCGCGTGACGCAGTCCTGCACGATGTCGCGAAGGATCTTCGTCGACAGCTCGTCCTTCGACTCGAGCAGCAGGCCGCTGTGATGCAGCGCCTTCTCGAACTGCGTCTTCGCCGCCTTCGCCACGCGCGTGTAGACGAGCGTGCAGACGCCGATGAAACGCAGCCCTTGCCAGTCGAAGACGAGCGTGACTTTCGAGCCTTCGCGCGGCAGCTCGTCCTGATGGGCGACGCGCAGTCCGGCCACGGAGAGATCGATGACGTAGACCGTGACTTTGCCGATCGTCCCGCGGATCCGCTGGACCGGCGAGACGCGACCGACCTGCCGCCGGTCATTGGTGTGATCGTAGCCGTCGTTCATCGGGGGAAAACCGGGGAACCCGCGGCATTATCGCCGCTTTGTGACGCAAACGGAATGTCTGCGTGCCGGACGCGTTAAGGCGAGCGCATGCAGCAGTTTCGATACGACATCCGCAACGTTGCCATCATCGCGCACGTCGACCACGGCAAGACCACGCTCGTCGACGCGCTTCTCAAGCAGGCAGGCGCCATCCGTGCCAATCAGCAGGTCGACGACCGGGTCATGGACTCGAACGACCTCGAGAAGGAGCGCGGCATCACGATCCTGGCGAAGAACACTTCCGTCCGGTACGTCGTCGATCAGCCCGACGCCCTCGGCCATCCCGTTCATCACGAAGCCACGCACACCGCCAGCGGCCACGACCTGCCGGCGGAGTTCGTTCATCCGTCCGAGGTGAAGATCAACATCGTCGACACGCCGGGCCACGCCGACTTCGGCGGCGAAGTGGAGCGCGTGCTGTCGATGGTCGACGGCGTGATCCTTCTGGTCGACGCCGCCGAAGGTCCGATGCCGCAGACCCGTTTCGTCCTGCGCAAAGCCCTCGGCCTCGGACTGCTGCCGATCGTGGTCATCAACAAGATCGATCGCAGCGACGCCCGTCCCGATGAAGTGGTCAACGAAGTGTTCGACCTCATGGTCGAGCTGGGCGCCTCCGACGAGCAGCTCGACTTCCCCATCCTCTACGCCATCGGCCGCAAAGGCATCGTGCGGACGGAGCTGAAGGACACCAACGAAGACTGCCGTCCGCTCTTCGACGCCGTGCTCAAGCGCATTCCGCCGCCGCCCGGCTACACCGAGGGCGAGATGCAACTGCTGGTGAGCGCCATCGACTACAACGAGTACGTCGGCCGCCTCGGCATCGGGCGCGTGCAGCGCGGCCGCATCCGCCAGGGCGCGGACGTCGTGCTGATCCTGCGCGACGGCACGCAGAAGAAAGGACGCGTCACCAAGCTGACCGCGTTCGAAGGGCTGCGGCGCGAAGAAGTCGAGGAAGCGGCCGCCGGCGAGATCGTGGCCGTGGCCGGCTTCGCCGACATCGAGATCGGCGAGACCCTCGCCTCGGCCGAAGCGCCGGAGCGCCTCGAGCCGATCGCCATCGACGAGCCGACCGTCTCGATGTTCTGGATGGTCAACGACTCGCCGTTCGCCGGCACCGAAGGGAAGTACGTCACCTCGCGCAACATCAAGGACCGCCTCGAGCGCGAGCTGCGCAAGGACGTGGCGTTGCGCGTGCGTGAGACCGGCCAGGCCGATCGCTTCGAAGTGGCCGGACGTGGGGAACTCCATCTTTCCATCCTTGCGGAAAACATGCGCCGCGAGGGTTACGAGTTCGCGCTGTCGCGGCCGCAGGTCATCCTCAAGAACATCGACGGCCAGACCATGGAGCCGTACGAGGCGCTCGTGGTGGACATCGAGGAAGCGCACGTCGGCACGATCATGGAGAAGCTGCAGTCGCGCCGCGCCGAGATGACCGACATGGTCAACCCCGGCACCGGCCGCGTGCGCATCGAGTTCAAGATCCCGACGCGCGGCCTCTTCGGCATCCGCACCGAGTTCCTCTCCGAGACGCGCGGCACCGGCCTGCTGTACCACACGTTCCTCGAGTACGGTCCGTATCGCGGCGAGCTCACCTCGCGCAACCGCGGCGCGCTGGTGGCGAAGGAGACGGGCGACACGACCGCGTACGCGATCGAGCCGCTGCAGGAGCGCTCGACGCTCTTCCTCGGACCCGGCATCAAGGTCTACGGCGGACAGGTGGTCGGCGAGAACTCGCGCGACAACGACATGGTCGTGCAGGTCTGCCGCGCCAAGCACCTCACCAACATGCGCGCGTCGGGCTCGGACATGGCCGTGAAGCTCACGCCGCCGCGCAGCCTCACCCTCGAGCAGTGCCTCGAATGGATCGAGGACGACGAGCTGGTCGAGGTGACGCCGGAGTCGATCCGCATCCGCAAATCGATCCTCGACCACTCGCAGCGCGAGGTGCTGGCGAAGAAGGCGAAGAAGGCCGCGGCCGCGGAAGGTTGAGACGCCTGACGAGGTGAACAATCCGCAACGGCGTGACCGCGCTCACGCAACCTTCTGACGGGCGAACCGAATATGCACTCGTCATGAGCTACACGGACTGGTTGCGGCGGCAGGTGGTGCGACTCGAAGAGGAGATCCGGCAGCATTCGGTCTTCGACAGCGAGACGCCGGCCTCGCCGTCGGTGCTGCGCGAGCTGCGCGCGAAGAGCGTGATCCACACGTACCTGCGCCAGCAGTTGCTGCGGCGTGAAGTCGTCGCGGCGGCCGAGGAGTACGACACGCAGGAATTCGTGGTCGTGAGACGTGCGTAGTCGGCGCGCGTAGAATCGGCGGCGTCTCGCCGATTCCGCGCTCATGGCTCACTCGCTCCTCTTTCTGGCAATCGCCCTCGTCATCTTTCTGCCGTTCACGGTGGTGGCGTGGCGCGCGCTCGTCGCCTTTCATCCGCGGCGGCGCGCGCTCGTGACGGTGGCGGCGGTCGCCGGCAACCTGATGTGGCCGTGGTTCCTGACGCGGCGCATCGACGCCGACTGGCGGCGCATCATCCACGCGGCGCTCGCGCCGCCGTGGTTCGCCTGGCTGACTTTCGCCATCGTTTACTGCGCGCTCGTGCTGCTGTTGTGGCTCGCCTGGCTGCCGCTGCGGCGAAGGATGCGCTTCGCCGAATTCGGGCGCATCCCGTCGCGCGTGTTCCTGTGGGTTGTCATCGTCGGCGCCATCGCCGGCGTCTGGCAGGCGCTCGTACCGCTGCGCGTCGAGACGGTGCCGGTGCACATCGCCCGTCTGCCGCCGTCGCTCATCGGCAAACGCATCGTGCTCCTCGGCGATCTGCACGTCGGCTGGTTCACGCGCCGCTCGCGCCTCGACAAACTCTTCTCCACCGCCGCGTCGCTGCGGCCGGACGCAGTGGTGCTCGCCGGCGACCTCGTCGACGACGATCCGCACTACGTCCCGAAGCTGCTCGCCGGCACGCGAGCGCTGCCCGCTTCCGTGCCGCTCGTGGCGGTGCTCGGCAATCACGAGATGTATGGAGATCCATACAAAGTGATCGCCGGCCTGCGCGGCAGCCGCATCCGCCTGCTCGTCAACGAAGGCGTGCCGGTCGGCGATCTCTGGATCGCCGGCATCTCCGACTACGCGGCCGGTCAGCGAAAGGATCTCCGTCCCGATCTGCCGCGCGCGCTGGCGGCGAAGCCGGCGTCGTCGCTGCCGCTCGTCGTCGCGCATCAGCCGGGCGTGATCGACGAGGTCGCGCCGCGCGGACTGCCGCTGGCCGTCTGCGCGCACACACACGGCGGACAGTTCGGCTTCCGTCCGCTGCGCTGGTCGCTGGCCGGCCTCTTCCTGCGGTACCACATGGGCCTCTATCGCGTGCGCCGCTCGCAGCTCTTCATCACCACCGGCGCCGGCTACTGGGTGCTGCCGTTCCGCCTCGGCATGTCGCCGGAGATCATCGCGCTCGAACTGCGTCGCTGAGCACGGCGCCGCATCTCGCTTCGATCTTCAGCGTGGCGAGATCGTCTGCGCGGGTCGGGCCGATGTTCACCAGCGCGATCGGGATGCGGCGCTCGGCGGCGCGTTTGGCGAAGCGGAAGCCCGACCAGACCGTGAGCGACGAGCCGACCACCAGCAGCGCGTCCGCCTCGTCGACGCGGCGCATGGCGTGCGCGACTTTCTCCTGCGGCACCGACTCGCCGAAGAAGACGACTGCCGGCTTGAGCACGCCGCCACAGCGATAGCAGTCGGGCACGCAAAAGTCGCCGACGACTTCGCGCGCGAGGTCGGCGTCGCCGTCGGGCGCAAAGTCGGCCTCGTCGCCGCGCAGGCGATCCCACGGCGCGTCGCGCAGCCAGCCGTCATTCATCGCCGCCAGCCGCTCCTGCATCTCCTCGCGCGGCGACTCGACGCCGCAGTCGAGGCAGACCACCACCCGGTTGCGCCCATGCAGTTGCACGACGGCGCGGCTGCCCGCTTCCTGATGGAGGTCGTCGACGTTCTGCGTGATGAGCTGGTGCACGCCGCCGCGCGCCTCGAGCTCGGCCAGCGCGCGATGGGCGTCGTTCGGACGCGCCGCCGCGAAGCGCGGCCACCCGCGGAAGCTGCGCGCCCAGTAGAAGCGCCGCACCTCGGCGCTGCGCACGAACGAGGCGTAGTAGATCGGCTTGTGCCGCGTCCAGGCGCCGCCCGGACTGCGGTAGTCGGGAATGCCCGACTCGGTGCTGCAGCCGGCGCCGGTGAGCACGACCAGGCGCCTGCTGGCGCGGAGAAATGCCGCGAGTGCCGCCGTCATCGCGCAGTCGGAACGAGAGGCGCCGGGTAGGGATTTCCTCCGATTCCGTCTCTCCATCATTAGGGACTTCCTGAAAATGAGCGATGCCTCCCAGAAGCGCTCCGCGCTCGACCGCGTCCGCGGTCCGATGACGCTGATCATGCTCGGCATCGCCGGCTTCGCGCTCTACTACTCGCTCTTCTTCCAGCGCAAGACCGCCTACTTCAGCAGCCGCGACGCGCGGCTCATCGCGCGCGTCACCGAACAGCTCCGCCGCTCCATCGACGGCGCGGCGCGCGTGGTCGACAGCGCCGCCACCGTGCCGGCCGCCGATCTCGAGAATCTCTATCGCTATCGCGCCAATCTCGCCGCGGAGCAGCGGCCGGCCGGGGCGATCTTCGACGAGATCCACATCGCCACGGCCACCGCGCCGCGCGAGCCGCGCCGCTCGCTCGAGCTGCTGCCGAACGGCGCGCTGCAGGTGGTCTTCGAAGGAAAGCCGGCCGCGCCGATCGCGGCGACGGTCGATCCGTCCGCGCCGCCGGCCGTGCGCGCGTCCGCGCCGCCGGTCACGGCCACGCAACCGGCGCAGCCACCGGCACCGCAGCCCTACGTCGTCGCCACCATCAACTTCAAGCGGCTCATGGACACGATCGTGCGGCAGACCGTCGGCGACGGCGAGGTCTTCGACACGACCCTGATCCTCGACGACGAAGGGAACGTCATCTACCAGTCGCCGCCGCCGGAAGGCGACGACAGCGGCGGCGGGTTGCGCATCGTGCGTCTCAAGCAGCTCCGCGCGCGGCATCTGGTCGACAAGGAGGAGACGCTCGACGCCTCGACGCTCCTCGGCACCTCGCGGCAGATGGCCGTGCACATCGGCGACGGCGACTACGAGCTCTTCTCCGCGCCGATGGTGTCGAACGTCGAGGCGAGCCATCATCACGCCGCCGGCGAAAGCAATTTCGAAACGTGGGTCGTGGCCGGGCTCGTGTCGACCGCCGACTTCCGCTCGCGCAGTCTGGCTATCTCCTCGACGCTGCTCTCCTGCCTCGGCGCCGCAGTGCTGCTGATCCTCTTCGCCTGGCCGTTCCTCAAGCTCGCCCTGATCCACGCGCAGCATCGGGTCACCGTCGCCGACGCCATCCTTCTCGGCGTGAGCGGCATCCTGGCCACGGCGCTGGTGGCGCTGATCGCGCTCGATCTCATCGCCTACCGCCGCATCGAGCGGATGAGCGACGAGCAACTCGCCGATCTGGCGCGGCAGCTCGAGCTGCACTTCCGCAGCGAGGTGGCGTTGAATCTTCAGAACCTCGACCAGGTGCAAGCATGGATCGAGGCGCAGCCGCGCCCGTTCGAGGCGCGCAACACCGACCTGCTGCAACGGCTGCCGCTGCAGCGTCCCTGGTTTCAGTCGATCGCGCTGATCGGAAGCGACGGGATGCAGCGCGCCAAGTGGACGGTCGACCGTCCGGCCACGGCGCTCGTGCAGACGCGCTTCCGGACGTATTTCTCTGCACCGTTCGGCAGCGGCCGCGCCTACCGCGCCGTCGGCGGACGGAAGGTGACGATCGAGTCGATCAGCTCGAGCACGACGGGCCAGCCGGAGGTGGCGTTCTCGCGCCGCACCGCCGACACGCCGCGGCCGGGCGACGCGAAGTTGCGCGCGCAGTGGCCGGTGATCGCGCTCACGTCGTCGTCGGCGCTGTCGCTGGTCCATCCGATCCTGCCGCACGACTTCGGCTTCGCGATCATCGACGACCGCGGCGTCGTGCAGTTCCATTCCGACACGCAGCGCAACACGGTCGAGAATTTTTTCGTGGAGACGGACGCGAACGCG
>DASVQE010000097.1:0-40064 GCA_036389275.1 Thermoanaerobaculia bacterium | reverse complement strand
GGCCCTCGGCCCCAGCCGCCGGAGGCCTCCCGTCGTTCTCTCAATCCCTCCACCGCACCGCGAACACCTTCGGCCGCGCCAGCTGGTCGCGCAATGCCGCGGCGACTTCGCTGGCGTTCACCACTGCGTGCGAGACCCGTTCGGCGTCGGCGAGTTGCGCGGCTGTTGGCGCCTGATCGCGCAGCAGTGCGGCCAGCGGATCGGGAGAGATCCAGCGACCTTCCAGCTTCCCGATGGCGCCGAAGAGATCGACCGGCTCGATCGTCAGCGCGCCTTCCTTTGACGCGAAACCCTCCGACGACACCACGTCGCCCGGCACGCGCACCACAACGCGCGCCGGCAGCGGATTGAACACCAGATCCGCCTCCTCGGCGAACGACTCGGCGCGCCCTTCGTTCGCATCCATCCGGTCGGCGATCGCCGTCATCGAGTCGACCACCGCGTCGACCAGCGGCTGCTCCTCGTCGAGCACCGCGGCGTCTTTCTCGCCGAGCACCGCGGCGAAGACATACTCGGCGCGGCCGGGCTGGTCGTCGAGGTACGTGTAGAGATGATCGACCGCGGTGAAGTAGCGCGCGACATCCTTCGACCACGACGACAGCTCCGCGTCGAAGTGCCGCTGCTGCTCGCGCGTGGCGCGGCCGCCGGAGCCGGGATAGAACGTCAGCTCGCGCCAGCCGTCGCCGTGCAGCACATTCACCGTCACATTCGCATCGGCGAAGACCCGTTGCAGCTCCTCGGGCGCGATCTCGACTTCGTGGATCACGTTCTCCAGCGCGCCGCGCGTGCGCTCGAACGTCACCCGCTCCGACTCCGCGTTCACGCGCGCGAAGCGCACCGACCAGGGATCGCTGCCGTCCAGCGCCGCGGCGCGCGCCGCCTCGATGCGCGCGCGCGACTCCTCGTTCCCCGGCTGCAGCGAGAAACGCGTGCGCGCCGTGACCACGGCGTGCTCGCCGCGCAGGTCGATCGTCACCTCGTCGCTCACCGGCGGACGCACACATCCGGACAGCAGGAGAAGCAGAAAGACGGCAATCCGTCTCGACATCAATCCTCCTTGATGGCGGCGATTGGATCGAGGCGCGAGGCGATGCGCGCCGGGTACCACGTGGCGATGACTGAGAGAAACAGCGCCACGACGTTCACGCCGACGATGTCTTCGACGTCGAGCGCGAACGGAAGGTAACTGATGAAGTAGATGTCGGGCGGCAGCGCGATCAGGTGATAGCGGTTCGCCGCCCAAGCCAGGCCGAGGCCGAAGGCGTTGCCGAGCAGCGTCCCGGTGACGCCGATCAGCAGGCCGAGCTGCATGAAGAGCGAGAGGATGTTGCGCTCCGTCGCGCCGAGCGTGCGCAGCACGCCCACCGAGGGACGCTTCTCGAGGATCAGCATCGAGAGAGACGAGACGAGATTCAATGCGGCCACGAAGATGATCAGCGAGATCGTGGCGAACATCACCACCTTCTCGAGCCGCAGCGCCAGGAACAGCGGCCGGTTGATCTCCTTCCACGTCTTGAACTGCGCGCCGGGAAAGCGCGCCGACAGATCCGCCTGCGCCTGCTCGGCGCGATCGGCGGCGCCGTACATCTCGATCGCCGTCGGCTTGCCGTCGGTGCCGAAGAGTCGTGACGCTTCGTCCTGCGGCAGCCACGCATCGACGAGCGACTCGTCGCCGGCCGGCCGCGCCAGCCGCGCGATCACGTACTTTTTCATCACCGGCACGGGACCGAACGGCGTCAGGCGCGTGCGCGGCGCGACGACGGTGAGCGCGTCGCCGATGTCGAGCCCAAGGGAAGCGGCGAAGCCGCGCGTGACGGCGATCTCCGGCGCGCCGTCGGGATTCGCGCCGGAGCGCGGCGCGCCGCCGATGTCGTTCTCCGGCTCGTGGCCGCGCGTGAACGAGCGCACGCGCAGCGGCCGCCCCTGTTCGCGATCCTCGTTGCCGCCCCAGGCGATGCCGCTGATGAACGGCCGCACATCCTGAATGCCGTGCGCGCGCGCGGCGGCGACGATGGCGTCGGCGCCGTCGATGGTGTTCCGTCCGGCCGGTTCGACCAGGAGCTGCGGGCTCGACGCGATCAGCCGCTTCTTGATCTGTCCCTGCAGTCCGGAGAGCAGCGCGATGGAGATCAGCAGCGTGGCCACTCCGACGGCGAGGCCGAGCATGCTGATGAAGGAGAGGAACGCCGTGTGCGCCTGTTTGCGCGCGGCCCACAGATAGCGGCGGGCGATGCGCGACTCGATCATAGCCGCCGCAGCGCGGCCGCCGCCTCTTCGAGCACATCCACGCTGGTCGAGAACGACATCCGCAGATGTCCTTCACCCTCGGGGCCGAAGACCGCGCCCGGCACCGAGGCGATCGAGGTGCGCTCGAGCAGCGTCTCCATCGCCTTCCACGAATCGTCGCCGAGGCGCGCGCGCACGTCGGGAAACGTATAGAACGCGCCGGGCGGCGTGAGGCAGGTGAAGCCGGCCGCGTTCAGCGCGCCGACCAGCAGCTCGCGGCGGCGGCGGTACTCGTCGCGGATTGCCGAGAAAAAGCGCGCGTCGTGCGTGACCGCGGCGAGCGCGGCGAACTGCGTCGGTGTCGACACGCCGTTCACGCTGTTGAGCACGAGCCTGCGGATGAAGTCCATGAACTGCGGCGGCGCCACGACGTAGCCGATGCGCCAGCCGGTCATCGAGAAACTCTTGCTGAACGTGTAGACGGTGATGGTGCGCTCGCGCATGCCCGGCAGCGACGCCATCGAGACGTGCTCGCCGTCGTAGAGCAGATCTTCGTACGCCTCGTCGGCGATGACGGTGAGGTCGTGCTGCTGCGCGAAAGTCGCGATCGAGGTGAGCTGCTCGCGCGTGAGCACGTCGCCGGTCGGATTGGCCGGCGAGTTGACGTAGATCACGCGCGTGCGTTCGGTGCGATGCGCCTCGAGCGCTTCGGTGAGATCGCCGCGGCCGCGCACCTCGTCCCACGGCACGCGCGCGGCGACGCCGCCGGAGAAGCGCACCTGATCGGCGATCGGCGTCCAGTACGGCGCGAAGAACATCACCTCGTCGCCGGGATCGACGCTCGCCTGGAACGCGCAGAAGAGCCCGTGCGCGCCGCCGGAGGTGACGATGATGTCGGCGACGCCGGCCTCTATGCGGTTCTTCGCGGCGAGCTTCACGCGCAGCGCCTCGAGGAGCTGCGGAATGCCGGAGGAAGGCGCGTAGCGGGTCTGGTTGTCGGCGAGGGCGAGCTCCATGCCCTTCTTCACGAAGTCGGGCGTGTGCAGGAACGGCTCGCCGCCTTCGAGCTGCAGCACGCGCTGGCCGCGCGCGCGCATGTCGAGCACCCGGTTGCGGATCTTGACGATGTCGGAGAACCCGAGCAGCGCGGAGCGGTCGGCGACCTTCAAAGCGCGCGGATTGTATCGCCGGCCGCGCCGCGGGACGAGGCGAACGAGTTCCTCGGAGTTCCTCGGAGTTCCTCGGTTCCTCGGAGCTCGGCGTGCCTCTTCTACTCCGAGGAACCCGAGGAACTCCGAGGAACCGAGGAACCCGAGCCCGCCCTACGTATTCGTCGCCGCCGGCGGCGGTGCGATCGGCACCGGCTCGTCGGGGTTCACGTTCGGGTTCGTCGGCGCGCGGACGCCGGAGCGGCGGCGCGTGCGCGGGACCATCGTCTGATCGGTGGGGTTCGGGATCACCGATGCGGCGGTGGGCTGTTGCGATGGATCGGTCGCCGGTGCCGCCGGGGTGAGGATGTCTTTCGGCTTCTGCTGCGGCGAGGCGGCCGGCTCGGCCGGACGGTTGGTGCGCGACGGCTGCGGCACGCCTTGGAACTGCATCGAGCCGCGGGTGTGCTCGGGCGCGTACATGCGGAGCAGGGCCAGGTCGACCAGGTGCGAGTCGAGGATGCGCGGATTCGAGACGACGTCGAGCAGCGCGCGGTTGATGGAGAAGGCTTTCGCGTAGAGCCGCACGGCCTGGTCGACGTGCTGCTGCTTCTCGGCGATGAGGCCGAGCTGGAAGAGCGCCGCGGCGTGGCCGGGCTTGAGCTCCACGGTCTGATCGAAGGCGCGGCGCGCGCCGATCGGGTCGCCGTTGGCGGCGCGCACCAGGCCGAGGTTGTACCAGGCGGTGTAATTCCGGGGCTGCGCATTGACGGAACGCTCGAATTCACGCTCTGCGTCTTTCGGGAAGCCCTTCTCGACCAGCATCGTGCCGAGCTCGTTGTGCAGTTGCGAGTTGGCCGGCTCCTTCCGCAGCGCCTCGAGCGTGCGCTGCATGCGGCGGTCGAGATCGCTCCCGGTGTTGAGGTACTTCGCGTAGAACGGCTTCTCGTACGCGTTGGCCTCGGTCTTCTTCAGATCGTCGACCATCGAGCAGCCGGCGATCGCCAGCACGGTCATCACTGCGGCAAAGGAACGTTTCATTCGGATCAGTCCTGAAGTGGTTTCGCTTTCAGCTTCACCTTCCCGTCGACGGTCTCGACGCGGAAGGCGACGGTGTTCACGTGATATTTCTCGCGGACCAGCGCGGTCTGCTTCTGCACCATGGCCGCGAGCTGCTCCATGGTGACGTTGGGAAGCTTCCCCATCGCCAGGTGCGCCGTTTCGATGTCGCTGTACAGCCGCCGGATCTGTTCGCCGTTCGCGCCCGGCGTCATCCTTACATACGGATCGGGCGGCGCCGACGTTACGCGCGGCGTCTCCGGCGCGCGCGGCGGCTCGGGCGGCGGCGCGTCCATGGCGGCCTGGCGGCGGCGGAAATCGAGCGGACCTTCCTCGCGCTCGCGCATCTTCCGGCCCCACATTTCGCGGAACTGGTTGTAGCGCGAGGTGATGGTGTTGAAGCGGAAGCGGCGCGTGTTGTCGCGCATCTTCTGCTTGTTCATCTCGTGGATGAACGCTTCCACCCGATGCCGCTCGAAGCTGGGCGGCACCTTGATGATTCCGGTGAAGAACTGGTCGTACTTGTTCTTCAGTTTCCGGATGTCTTCCTCGAGCTTGTCCAGCTCCTCGTCCTGTTTGATCAAGCGCCCTCGGACTTAAACTACCTCAAGAATGAGTAAAACGCCCGCCGCTGCCGGCGATTCCGCGGCCGCGGTCCTGCGCGCGATTCCACCCGTCGAGCGCATCCTCACCGCTGCACGCTTCGCGCCCTGGATCGCCGAGTGCGGCCGGGAGCGGGTGAAAGAGGCCGTGGTCGCGCATCTCGCCGCGCTGCGCAGTGAGCGGATCGCCTACGACGAAGAGGCGGCATTGGAAGCGGTGGCGGCGTCGCTGCAGGCGCGCACGCACTCGACACTGCGCCGGGTGATCAACGGCAGCGGCATCATCATCCACACGAACCTCGGGCGCGCGCCGATCGATCCGCGGGTGTGGGCGGAGGCGGCGGAGATCGCGGCCGGCTACTCGAATCTCGAATTCGATCTCGAGAGCGGCGGGCGCGGCGCGCGCGACGGCCATCTGACGGAGCTCTGCCGCACGCTGTTCGGCTGCGAGGCCGCGATTCTCACGAACAACAACGCCGCCGGGACGATGCTGCTGCTCGCGTCGATCGCAGCGGGACGGGAAGTGCTGGTCTCGCGCGGCGAGCTGGTCGAGATCGGCGGCGCCTTCCGCGTGCCCGACGTGATCCAGCAGGGCGGCGCGAAGTTGCGCGAGGTCGGCACCACGAACCGCACCCGCGCCCGCGACTACGCCTATGCGGTTTCGAAGAAGAGCGCGGCCATCCTGCGCGTGCATCGCTCGAACTTCGAGATCGTCGGCTTCACCGAGACGCCCGAGATCTCCGAGCTGGTGGCGGTGGCGCGCGCCAAACGGATTCCGCTGCTCTACGACGAAGGCTCCGGACGGGTGGTCGATCTCGCGCCGTACGGCTTCGCCCCGGAGGCGACGCTGCGCGAGTTGATCGCCGCGGGAGTCGACGCCGTGACCTGCTCGACCGACAAGCTGATCGGCGCCACGCAGGGCGGTCTGATCCTCGGCAGCGAGGAGCTCGTGGCGCGCTGCCGCAAACATCCGCTCATGCGCGCGCTGCGCGTCGGGAAGGAAAGCTACGCGCTCGTCGCCGCCACGCTGCGCGCGTTCGCGATCGCAAAGCAGGAGGAGCGCATCCCCATCTACCGCATGCTGGCGACGCCCATCGACGCGCTGCGCGCCCGCGCCGAATCGCTCGTCCGCGGCACGCCTGCGCGCGTCGTCGACTCGCGCTGCGCCCTCGGCGGCGGCACCACGCCGAGCGAGACCATCCCGTCGGTCGCCATCGAAGTGCCGGGCAACGCCAGCGAGTTGCAGGAGCGCTTCCTCCGCAACGATCCGCCCATCGTCGGACGCGTGCAGAACGAGCGCTTCACCATCGAGGTGAGGACGATCGGCGAAGACGACGCGCCTGCCGTCGCGGCGGCGCTGCGCGCGATCAACGATGAACGATGAAGGATGAACGATGAACGATGACGCCGTTGTTCATCGTTCATCCTTCATCGTTCATCGTTCAGAGCTCGCTTCTCCAGCATCATTTCAATCTGCGCGCGCGCCTCATTCGCCAGCCGTTCCTTGTCGCGCAGCGTGGCGCCGGCCGTCGCCAGCGGCGTGCCGACGCGGATGGTCACCGGGCCGGGCGTGACGCGCCAGCGCGTGGCCGGCAGAACGTCGTAGGTGCCGTCGATGGCGATCGGGACGATCGGCTGCTCCGACTTGAGCGCGAGCAGGAACGCGCCGCGCTGGAACGGGCGCATGGCGCGCTCGCGCGAGCGTCCTTCCTCCGGAAAGATGACGATGGTGTTGCCGCGGCGGATGCGCTCGGCCGCGAGATCGAACGACTTCACCGCCGTGCGCCGGTTCTTCCGGTCGATGGGGATGAAGCCGTTGCGCGTCAGCGCCCAGCCGAACAGCGGGATCTTGAAGAGGCTGACCTTGGCCATGAAGCGGATGGTCTGCGGCACCACCGCGAACAGGCACGGGATGTCGAGATAGCTGTGGTGATTGGCCACGAGGATGTAGCGCTGCCCGCGCTCGATGGTCTCGAGGTTCTCCGCGCGCAGCTCGATGCCGGCCGCGCCGACGATGCGCCGCGCCCAGAAGCGGATCACCGGCTCGATCCAGGGCGAGGCCGGGCTGACCGTGGCGAGGACGAGCGTGATGAACGCGCACGGAATCGTCACCGCGATGGCGACGATGGCGAGCCAGATCATGCGCGTCATGCGCGAATCATAACGTCGCCGCGATCCGCTCGATCTGCGCGTGATGTTTCGCGTCGTGCCGCTCCAGCCGCTCGGCGGCGTGGTGCGCGGTGATGGCGCCGTACTCCGGATGGATGCCGCTGCGCGAGAGCTCCTCCTCCGACAGCCGCGCCAGAAAAGCGACGTTCATCGCCCGCAGAAACGCGAACTGCTCGACGAGCTCCGCGAGCGGCTCGCGGCGATGCACGCGCTCGATCCAGGCGTTCTGCGGCAGCGCCTGCAGCGGCGTCTCGCCGGCGCCCGCGACGATCGAGCGGATGCGCACCGCGTAGACGAGCTCGAGATCGGCGAGATGCGCGACCACGTCCGCTACCGACCACTTTCCTTCGGCCTCCGCACGATCGACGTCGCGCACCGCGGACACGGTCTGCGCCAGCCGGGCGGGAAACGAGCGGAGTGCCTCGAGGTTCATCGCGTCTTCAGAAAAAGATCGTCGAACGATACATCGAACGATGCCCCGTCCGTCGTACCGCTGGCCACGAGAAAGAGCATGCTGCGCGTGGTCGGCTTGGTCAGGATCGAGTACGACTTGCGCACCCACGTTCCGGCCTGGTCGAGGATGATGTTCTGCTGCGTGATCTTGTCGTACGTGCCGGTGCAGCCGGTCGACTTGAACTCGAGCACGACGATCGCCGCGAGGCCGCCGTTCGGATTCGGCATGCGCACCGCGCCGCCGTAGTCGTGCAGCACGCCGCCGCCGACGTTGACGCACTGCAACTGCTGATAGGCGTTGCCGACGTGCGTGTTGCGCAGCACGAACGACCCGGAGCTCGGACTGCCGTTCGCGTCGGCCGCCGACCAGAAGGCGGTGCCGGCGCCGTTCGGATAGCGGTCTTCCCAACCCCAGAAGGAGGTGTCGGTGTCGAAGGTGCCGTTGCGCAGGAGATTGTTCGCGATGATCGGCGGCGAGACCACCACGGTCGGCTGCTGCGTGATCGTCAGCGGCAGTCCGGCGATGGTGATCGTGGCCGTGCGCGCTTCCGAGCGCGGATTGGCGGCGATGGTCACGAGCAGATCGGAGCCGCTCCGCACGAGCTGAATCCAGTCGACCGGCGAGTAGGCCAGCCAGTCGGTGCAGGAGCCGCCGACGTGCACCACGCCGTGCACCATGCCGCTGGCCACCACCGGCTGCGTGAACGCCTGCGTGAGCGAGGCCGTGCACGCCGCGGCCGGCGCGCGCACGACGCGGCGCCGCTGCGCCTCCCCGGAGAAGGAGGCGAGGAGAACGAGAAGGAGAAGGAGGTATCGGATCGAGCGAGTCATGAGTGGTGTCGCCGAAGACTAACAGACGCCTCCGCGTTACAATGCCGCGGCTCCCGAAAATGGAATATCCCTTCCCACCCTTGTGTCGACTCCATGCACAACAAAGGAGAACGAAGTGTCCCTGACCGCGCCCGATGTCGCATCGCAGTCCGAATCCGTCGGAGCGGGCCGCGAGCCGATCGTCAACGACTTGACCATTCACGTCGCGACGGTCAACGGCTCCGGCTCCCAGTCGTCCAACAACGTCCTGATGCGCTCGATCTTCCAGATGGGCGTGCCGGTCAGCGGGAAGAACATGTTCCCGTCGAACATCGCCGGCCTGCCGACCTGGTTCACGATCCGCGCAAATAAGGATGGATGGATCGGCCGAAAGAAGGAAGTCGACCTCATGGTCTGCATGAACGCGCAGACCTCGCGCGAAGACGTCGAAGGGCTGGCTCCGGGCGCGCTCTGCATCTACGACGCGCCGCTCAACTGCAAGGCCATCCGCGACGACGTCACCTTCTTCGAGGTGCCGTTCGCGAAGCTGGCCGCCGACCTCTCCACCGACTCCAAGCTCCGCAAGCTGCTCACGAACATGGTCTACGTGGGCATCGTCGCGGAGCTGATCGGCATCGAGCGCGACGAGCTGGTCGCCGCAATCGGGAAGCAGTTCAAAGGGAAGCAGAAAGCGGTCGACGCGAACGTCGCCGCCATCGACAAAGGGCTCGACTACGCGAAGGCGAATCTGCCGCGGCAGGACCGCTGGCGCGTCGAGCGGATGAACGCCACGCAGGGAAAGATCATCATCGACGGCAATGCCGCCGCGGCCATCGGGTCGATGTTCGCCGGCGTCACCGTCGTCACCTGGTATCCGATCACGCCGTCGTCATCGCTCTGCGAGTCGCTGATCGACTACATGAAGCAGTACCGCATCGAAGAGAGCGGCAAGGCCACGTTCGCGATCGTGCAGGCCGAGGATGAGCTGGCGGCGATCGGCATGGTCCTCGGCGCCGGTTGGGCAGGCGCGCGCTCGATGACCTCGACCGCCGGTCCCGGCGTGTCGCTGATGGCTGAGTTCATCGGCCTCGGCTACTTCGCCGAGCTGCCGGGCGTGATCTGGGACATCCAGCGCGTCGGTCCGTCGACCGGCCTGCCGACCCGCACCGCACAGGGCGACGTCAATCAGGTCGCGTATCTCTCGCACGGCGACACGCAGCACATCGTGCTGATCCCGTCGAGCGTCTCCGAGTGCTTCGAGTTCGCCGGCGAAGCGCTCGATCTGGCCGAGGAGTTCCAGACGCCGGTGTTCGTGCTGAGCGACCTCGACCTCGGCATGAACAACTGGATGTCCGATCCGTTCGAGTATCCGACCAAGCCGATCAAGCGCGGCAAGGTGCTGACGGCCGAGCAGCTCACCGCGCTCGAAGGAAAGTGGGGCCGCTACGCGGACGTCGACGGCGACGGCATTCCGTGGCGCACGCTGCCCGGCACCGACCATCCGTTCGCGTCGTACTTTACGCGTGGCTCGGGCCACGACTCGCACGCGCGCTACTCCGAGCGGCCGCAGGATTACAAGGACACCGTCGACCGTCTCGCCAAAAAATACGAGACGGCCAAGCTCTTCGTGCCGTCGCCGGCCATCGACGTACGCGAGACGGCGAAGATCGGCTTCATCGCCTACGGCACCACCACCTGGTCGCTCGAGGAGTCGCGCGATCAGCTCCGCCGCGAGTACGGCATCGAGACGAGCTACTTCCGGCTGCGCGCGCTGCCGTTCACCGATGCGCTGCGCGAGTTCGTCGCGGCGCACGACCGCATCTACATCGTCGAGCAGAATCGCGACGGTCAGATGGCCGACATGATCCGGCTGGAAGTGGGTGAGGACCAGCGCAAGCTGCGCAAGATCCTCCACTACACCGGCCTGCCGTGCGACGCGCGCACGATCACCGACGCGGTGCTGCAGATGGAGTCGACGGTCGAGCTGCCGGAGCCGCTGCTGCTCGTGCGCGCCGAGGCGAGGCTGACCAGCGCCTCGACCGTCGCCTTCGTTCCGAACGCTACGGCTGCCCGCGAAGTCCGGGTGGAGGATTAAGTCATGGCTGAAAGCACGCTGAAGATCGGCTCTTCCGAAGCGCTGAAGGAAAACAAGCTCGGCCTCAAGCCGACCGACTATCACGGCGGCAAGTCGACGCTCTGCGCCGGCTGCGGCCACGACGCCATCAGCAATCAGATCATCCGCGCGTTCTACGAAATGGGCGTCAAGCCGGAGCGCGTGGCGAAGTTCTCCGGCATCGGCTGCTCGTCGAAGACGCCGGCGTATTTTCTGTCGCGCTCGCACGGCTTCAATGCCGTGCACGGCCGCATGCCGGCCGTCGCCACCGGCGCGATCCTGGCGAACCACACCATCCAGGGCATCGGCGTCTCCGGCGACGGCGACACCGCGTCGATCGGCCTCGGCCAGTTCATGCACATGGTGCGGCGCAACATCCCGATCATCTACATCATCGAGAACAACGGCGTGTACGGCCTGACCAAAGGGCAGTTCTCCGCTACCGCCGACGAAGGCTCGAAGCTCAAGACCGGCGTGATCAACGACCTGCCGCCGATGGACCTCTGTGCGCTGGCCGTGGAGCTCGGGTGCGGCTACGTGGCGCGCGGCTTCGCCGGCGATCCGAAGCAGATGGTCAACATCCTCAAGGGCGCCATCGCCCACGACGGCACGGCCGTCATCGACGTGATCTCGCCCTGCGTCACCTTCAACAATCACGAAGGCTCGACCAAGGGCTACACGTACGCGAAGGAGCATCAGGAGCTGCTGCACCAGATCGGCTTCGTGCCGGAGTACGAGCAGATCGAGGTCGACTACGAGCCCGGCACGCTGCGCGAAGTGGAGCTGCACGACGGCTCGCGCATCGTGCTCAAGAAGCTCGAGGAAGACTACGATCCGACCGACGACCTGCAGGCGCTGCAGCGTCTGCACAAGGCGGCGCGCGACGGGCAGATGCTGACCGGTCTCGTGCATCTGCGGCCGGAGAAGAAGAGCTTCATGAAGCTGCTCAACGTGGTCGACGAGCCGCTGGCCACGCTGCCGATCGAGCGCACGCGCCCGCCGCAGGAAGCGCTCGACAAGATCATGCGCGAGCTGATGTAAGGTCGCCCGCGATGCTGCGCTCGCTCGCGCTCTGCTGCGTCCTCGCCGTCTCCGCGGCTGCCGCGGCAGAGCGCGCGCTGGAGCTGCGCGTCTCGGCCGAGGTGCGGCTGGGCGGCGCGGAGCTCGGGCCGACCGTGCAGTTCTCCACGCGGCGGCCGGCCATCGCCAGCGACGGCGTCGAGCTGTTCGTCGTCTACCAGAACGATCGCGGCGGCGTCTTCGCGCAGCGGCTGCGCGCCGACGGCACGCCGCTGACCGAGCTGCCGGTCGTGCTCGTGGCGTCGGGCGCGGGCAACATCATCAGCGCGCAGTGGGTGGGCGATGCGTACGCGGTCGTGCTCGCGCCGCGCGAGTCGACGCCGCTGCGCGTGCTGCTCTTCTCGCGCGACGGCGCGCCGCTCGGCGAGCGGACGCTGACCGAGCCGCTGCTCGCGCGCGAGATCGCCTGGAACTTCGACGAGTTCGCGGCGCTGGGTGAGGAGAGCATCTCCACGGTGCGGCGCGACGGCACGGTGCAGGCCACGCTGCCGCTGCCGCGCGTGACCGCCGGCGCCGACCGCGCCGTCACCTTCAACCGCGGCCGCTACGCGATCCTCACCGCCGAGCGCTCCGGCGTCACGGTGCGTTTCTACAACGGGCGTCAGGTGAGCGAGCCGATCGTACTCGCGCCGGCGCTGCGCGATTTTCAGTCGCGCAACGACGCGGCCATCATCTGGAGCGGCAGCGAGTACGTCGCGGTCTGGAACGACTGCGGCGCGCAGCCGCCGTGCCTCACCGAGATGGCGCGCCTCGCCTGGAACGGAACGTTGCTCGCGCCGCCGCAGTCCCTCGGGCGTTTCACGGAGCTCGACCTCACCGCGATCGGCGACAACACGGTGCTGCTCACCTACGACTACTCCGATCGCGGCGCCACGCGCGCGGCCGGCCGCCGCTACCGCGCCGGCGTGCTGCTCGACGAGGAGCGCCTCGAGCTCGGCGACTTCGAGGCAGAAGGCTTTCACACCGCCGGCGGCGAGACCGTGACCGTCGATCGCTCGCTGCTGTTCGCCGCCATTCCGGCGGGCGGCCGGCCGTCGCAGCCGCTGGCGCGCATCGCGCGCAGCGCGGCGTGGGAGCTCGCGGTGACGGCGGCGGCGTCGGAGACGGAGCTGGTCGTCGTGCGCAATCACCTTCGCGGCGGCTCGTCGTACGAGGTGAGCGTCGTCGACGCCGACGGCCACATCACGCGCGAGTTCCCGCTCGGCGACGCGCTCTACTGGCAGTCGCTCGCCTCCGACGGCCGCGAGGTGTTCCGGCTCGAGCGTGACTCGCCGGCGCGGCTGGTGCGCTTCGGCCGCGTCGCACCCGATGCGCCGATGAAGACGCTGGCCCTCGGCGGCGCGGCACTCGATGCGTTCGTCTGGAACGGCGCGGCGTTCGTGACGCTATGGGTGCAGCCGCTGCGCACGGAGCTCGTCGATCGCGAGGGCGCGCCGCTCGGACGCTGCGAGCTGCCGCCGCTCAACGCCAGCGACCTGCAGCTCGTCCGCTCCGGCGACGAGACCTGGCTCGCCTTCGACGCCGGTCTCGACAAGCTCCTGCTGCAGCAGCTCGACGCGCGCGGCTGCGCGTCCGGCCCGGCGCTCGTGTCGACCCATTCCTCCGAGACGATCTACGGAGTGAGCGCGGCGGCGAACGGCGGCACCATCGGCATGCTCTATCGCGACTTCAACGACCGCCGCCAGCACCCGATCCGCTTCGCCTACCGCCCGCCCGGCGGTTCGATCGTCCTGTCGCCGACGATCTTCCCGCAGGAGCTCCATCATTACGCCAGTACGTCCATCCTAAGCGCCATCGGCGAGCGCCACTTCATCATCCTCACCGCCACGTACCGGGCAATGGTGGCCACGCTGATCGACCTCGAAGGCCACATCGAGTCCTCCGTCACCCTGGCCGGCGACACCAGCGGCCCGGCGACGGTGGTGCGGTTCGGACGCGATCGCGTAGCCGTCGTCTACGCCCGCCCGTACGACGAGCCGCCGTTCTTCGGCCTCGACCGGGTGACGGTCAAGATGTTGACGATCGTGGAGTGAGCGCGGTCGAGTAACGACCCTGACACTACCGCGCGGCAAACGGCCCGCTGTCAGCTTCACACCAAAGTTAGCTGGTGGCGGATCACTCAACGACAAGCAACGCGCCGGCCTTGAGCTCATGCCATCGCGCGAAGAGCCGCGGCATTACGGGCTCTATGTCGACGATGTCATTACTCCGAACGCGCAGTAAGACAAGGGCGATCTCGAGCCCGGCGAGATTCTGTTGATGTTCGATACTTTTATCGATCGTGATGAAAACGTCGAAGTCACCCGATACTCTTCGTAGCAGCTGACCATTCTTGTAGCCACTCAAACCCGCATCCGTTACCGTGAGGACGAGACCACGATCGCGGAAGTGTCTCTTGAGGCGCCGCGGAACACACTCATCGAGCAGAATGCGCAATCAGAAGTTCCTTCGCCTGCTCGAGTGCGGCGACTGCTTGCTCGTGCGAGACGCTCGGGAAGTCTTCCAGAAACTCGGTGAGCGGGTGCCCACCTTCGATGTAGTCGAGGAGCGCCTTAAACGGCACACGTGTGCCAACGAACACTGGAGTGCCGCCGAGGATCTCAGGATCCGAATGGATCACTCGCCGATCGTTCGACATACCTCGTCATGATAGCAACGCAAAGGATCCGCCGTTGCGACGCCGCCCGCGATTCAGGCAAACCCCAACCTACTTCTTCAACGCCGCCAGCCGCGTCTTCGCCTGCTGGTTCTCCGGCGAGATCTTCAGCACGTCCTCGTAGCAGGTCTGGGCGCGGCTGATCAGGCCCTGGTGTTTGTAGAGATCGCCGAGGGAGATCAGGGCGTCGACGTTGTTCGGGTCGGCGGACAGCGCTTTCTGAAAGCTCTCCGCGGCGTCGCGGCGCCAGCGCGGGTTGCGCTCCTGGCAGGCGCCGAGGAGGTGCCACGCTTCGGAATGATCGGGCAGGTACTGCACGGTTTGTTTGAGCAGCACGATCGCGCCGTAGTAGTCGCCGTGCGTGCTGAGCTCCTTCGCCTTGACGAAGTTCTGCTCGGCGATGGAGCGCTGCGTGAGCCGCTGCTGGATCGAGGCCTGGCCGGTGCGCGCGTGCAGCAGCTTGTCGTACGCGCTGCGCTGCGTCGCATCCTGCAGCACGCTCACCGCCTCGTCGATGCGGCGGTGCAGCGTCGCCAGCGCGTCGGCCACCACCGGCGGATAGGTGGCCGGGTCGTAGCGCTTCCGCAGCGACTCGCCGGCGCTGATGATCTGCTGCCGCGTAGCCGCGCGCGGGATGTCGAGCAGTTGATAGTGGTCCATCGACGGCAGTTGCCGCGAGAGCGCCACCGCGCGCAGCGAGCGCTGGTCGTTCGAGCCGATGGCGGCGAGCAGCTCGAGGTCGCGCTGCATGGCATCGATGTCCGAGATCGACGCGGCGGCCTGCCGTTCCTGCACCGTGTCGAACGTGCCGAGGGCCAGCATGGCGATCAGCACTTTCGCCACCGTGACCGACTGCGCGGGAAAGCGCTTGAGAAACGCCTCGATCGACAGCGGCTCCTCGAGCGACATGGCGATGGTCTGCTCCGCCTCGGTGAGCGGCAGCGACTCGACCGGATAGCGGCTGTTGCGCGCCGGCTCGATCACGCGCTTCAGATCGCCGAGGGAACGCCGCAGCACCAGACCGTTGGTGATCGAGCGGACGCCGTCGAGCAGCAGCGCCGCGGTCGACTGCACGAAGATCCGCTTCTCCGGCGGCAGCGGCTCGTCGTCGGTGAACGCCGCGGTCCCTTCGTCGAGCGAGAAGAGCGGGATGAACTGCGCGGTGAGCCATTCGCGCAGCAGCGTCTGGCGCGTGGAGAGATCGAGCAGCCCCGACTCGTGCAGCCGCGCCACGACGTCGTTCGGCTCTTCGCCGAAGAGCTGCGCCGCGCGATCGGGCGGCACCGCGCCGCGCCGCACGAGAAAGTCGCCGAGGGAAGCCTCGGCATCGACTGACGCGGCCATGACCAGCTCGCCCTGCGACCAGTAGAGCACGCGGCGCATCGGAGGCTTGACGATGGTCAGGTAGCCGCTCTTCCGCTCCTGCAGGATTTCTCCTGCAATCACCGCGAATGGGGTGATCTCGATCCGCTCCAGGCTCACGCTGTCATGGCTCTTTGACACGGTTTTAGCACAAACGCGCCCGGTTCATTGACGCTGCCTTGGCATGGATCGGGCTCTGAATGGGCCGCAGAATGCGCGGCGCCCGCCGTGCTGTTCCGTTTCTTTCGAGTGCTACGATGAAAATGATGACGAAGTGCGCGCTGCTCCTGCTGGCGGTCCTCTCGTTCACCGCTGCCGCAGGCGCGCAGGAGTTTCCGAACGAGCCGTACGAGTTTCTCCTCGGCAAGCTCGCCGCCGAGGAAGGGCGCTTCGACGAAGCCCTCAAACACCTCGATCGCGTGATCGAGAAGAATCCCGCCGATCCGGTGCTGCTCTACGAGCGCGCCATGGTGCTGATCGACGCCGGCCGCGTCGACCGCGCCGAGAGCGAGCTCCGCGGCGTCCTGAAGACCAATCCCGAGTTCTACGACGCGAATCGCGTCCTCGGCCGGATCCTCCTCGACCGCGCCGGCAACGACCGCACCAAACTCGACGAAGCCCTCGGCTTCCTGCAGGCGGCGTTCAAGGCCAATCCCGACGACCTGTCGACCGGCGTGGCCGTGTCGCAGTTGCTGATGTCGACCAATCGCACCGCCGACGCCGAGCGCATCCTGGCGCTGATGCTCGAGCGCGCACCCGATCAGCGCGCGCTCAACTACACCTACGCGCAGGTGCTCACCAAGCTCGGTCGCGGCAACGAGTCGCGGCAGTACCTCGAGCGCGCGGTGCTGCTCGATCCGACCTTCACGCCGGCGATCATGCAGCTCCTCGACATCTATCAGCAGGAGAACGAGTGGAAGCGCTCCGCCGAGCTCCTGCAGCCGCTCATCGACGAAGACCCGATGAACCTGGAGATGCAGCGGCAGCAGGCCTTCTTCTACCTGCGCGCCGGCGACGCGCGCAGCGCGCGCGACCGCTTCCGCACGCTGGTGCAGGCCGATCCGAAGGACGCCCGCTCGCTCTTCTATCTCGCCGAGTCGCTGAACGATCTCGAGGAGTATGCGGAGGCGGACAAGCTCTTCCGTCAACTGCTCGTCACCACGCCGAACGATCCCGACCTGCTGGCCAGCTTCGGCCTCAGCCTCACCGGCCAGAAGAAGTGGGATGAGGCGGCCAAGACCTTCAACACGCTGCTGACCATGCCCGACGCGCCGGAGAATCTGATGATGCTCTCGCGCACGCAGCTCGCGTACATCGACCTGCAGAAGGGCAACTACGAGGCCGCGCTGGCGACGGCGAAATCGGCGCTGACGTACAAGGATCGCGCGAACACGCAGGCGGTGAACATCGCCATCGAGGCGCTGCGCAAACTGAATCGTCCGGCGGAGACGGTGACGCTGCTCGAGCCGCTCGCGGCGAAGCTCGAGTCCGATCCGTTCGTCAACGCGCGCTACGTCGAGGCGCTGCTGCGCTCCGGCAACAAGCAGAAGGCGCAGCAGGTGTCGGCGATGCAGGCCAAGCTCGGCACGCGCAACGCCATCGCCGCGGCGGAGGCGTACCTGCAGGCCGGCGAGAACGCGTCGGCGCTCGCGCTGATCAAATCGTCGGCCGCGGCCAAGCCGGAGGAAGTCGATCTGCAGTTCGAGCTCGGCTCGATCCTCGACCGCACCGGCGATCGCAAGGCCGCCGAGCAGGCGTTCCTGGCGCTGCTCGACAAGAATCCCGATCACGCGCCGACGCTCAACTACCTCGGCTACATGTGGGCGGAGACGGGCGTGAATCTCGATCGCGCGCACGAGATGCTCACGCGCGCGGTCGGGCAGGAGCCGAACAACGGCGCCTACGTCGATTCGCTCGGATGGGTCTACTTCCGCCTCGGCAAGCTCGATCTCGCGGAGAAGTATCTGACCGATGCCACGCGCCTGCTGCCGCGCGACGCCACGGTGCACGAGCACCTCGGCGACGTGCTGGCCAAGCGCGGCGACGACGTGCGCGCGCTGCAGAGCTATCGCACCGCGCTCACGCTCGAGCCGGAGTCGAAGGAGAGCGACAAGCTCCGCTCGAAGATCGCCGAGATCGAGCATAAGGGTCAGACCACGAGGCGATGAAGCGTCTCGCCGTCGCGCTGCTGTTCGTTGCGATGTCGTGTTCCACCGGCCGTCCGACCGGCGCGCCGGTGGCGCCGCTCGCCGCGACGTCCGCCGAGGACGCGCGCGCCCAGCTCGACGCGGTGCGCGCGCGCTTTCACGGCATGCGCTCGCTGATGCGCGTGCGCGCAACGGTGAACGGCAAGACGCAGTCGTTCCGCGCGCAACTGGCCGTGCACGATGAGCAGCGGATGGAACTGATCGCCTACACGCCGGTCGGCACGACCGCGCTGAAGATGAAGGCGGAAGGCGATCGCATCACCAGCGAGCCGGAGGTGGCGCCGGAGGCGTTCGCGTTTCTGCGCGAGACGAGGCTGACGCCGGCGCAGGTCGGGATGCTGCTGCTCGGCATTCCGATGTCCGCCGACGCGGGCTTCGAGGCGACGGGGCTGTCGCGCGCGCGGGCCGGCGCCTGGACGGTCACCTTCGAGCCGCCGGCCTTTCCGGCGCAGCGCGTGGTCGTCACGAGCGACAATGACGACCGCATCGAGATTGAGCATGAGGAAGTCGTACGCGAAAATTAACTGGTCGCTGCGCATCACCGGCAAACGCGCCGACGGCTTCCACGATCTCGAGACGATCTTCCAAACGATTTCACTGCACGACACGCTGACCTTCACGCCCGCTCCGTCGCTCACGCTTACCTGCGACGACCCGGCCATTCCCACCGACGAGTCGAACCTGGTCCTGCGCGCCGCGCGCGCGGTCGGCGCCACCAACGTAGCCATCGATCTCTGCAAGCGCATCCCGGCCGGCGGAGGCCTCGGCGGCGGCTCGTCGAATGCGGCGGCGGTGTTGGCGGAGTTTGGAAGGACTTCCATCCTGCCGGATATCGCTCTTTCCCTCGGTTCCGACGTTCCATTCTTCCTGATGGGTGGAACTGCGTATGCGACCGGAAGAGGCGAGGTGCTCACGCCAATGGCGCCGCTGAGCGGCATCCCGCTGCTGCTGGTGCTTCCCGAAGAGCGCGTGCTGACGAAGGAGGCCTTCGCCCGGATTACGCATTACTCCGCGCCGCTCGGCATCGATGCGTATCGCGACTTTACGAATTTCACCAACGACTTCGAAGAGCCGCTCTTCGCCATCCACCCGCGGCTGGGCGATTACAAGCAGCGCCTCTACGATGCCGGTGCGACCTGGGCCGGCATGTCGGGCTCCGGCTCGACCATCGCCGGCGCCTTCGCCGATGCCGCCTCGCGCGACGCGGCGGCGTCGCGCTTCAGCGACGTGCGCGTGGAACGCTGCGAGACGATCTAGCGCAGCTTCTTCGTGTAGAGCTCGAGGCTGCCGGCGAGGATCCAGTCGGCGCCGCGCTTCCGGAAACGGCCGACGACGCGCGTTTCGATGAGGTCCTGCCACCCGGCGGTGGTCTTCATGGAGAAGGTCGCGGTCATCGTCACCTCGGCCACGGCGCCGTCGAGGCGCGTCGAGACCTGGCGGTAGCGCAGCTTGAGCGGCACGGTGACGGCCGGCTGCTCCATGGCGTCGGCGATGAGCATCCGCTTGGTCAGCTTCTTTCCCGACGCGCGGACGAAGACGGCGTCGTCGGCGATGTGCGCGTTCACGTAGTTGAAGTCGTGACGCAGGAGCGATTCGGTGAGGAGGCGGTCGGCCGCTAGCAGGTCCTCGATCTCGAGCGGTGAGAGGCCTTTCGGTTTGGCAGTCGCCGGCGCGGCGGAAGCGAGGGCGCAGGCGGCGAGGACCAGCGTTGCGGCGAGTGTACGAGCGAAGCGCATGGAGGATCGGGCAATCAATCGCCGCGCCAGCGGCTCACGCGCGGCGGCGGCGCCGCGGCTGCACGCGCAGCGACTCGAGGCGCTGCATCACCGCGGTCTCCGCGCGATCGATGGCGCGCTCGTCGCCGCGCAGGTAGTACGCGAAGTTGGCGCCGAAGAAGAGGGCGTTGAGCTCGAACGCGAGCTGCGCCGGCTCGACGTCCGGGTCGAGATGCCCTTCGTCCTGGGCCATGCGGATGGCCTTGTCGAGCGCACCGATCCAGTCGTCCATCAGCTTGCGCACCATGTCGCGGATCGCGCCGGGGCGGCCGTCGAACTCGAACGACGCCGCCGCGAAAAAGCAGCCGCCGGGAAAGACCTGCCGGCGGATGTACGAGAGCCACGCCCGGCAGATGGCCACCAGGCGCGGATAGCCGCGCGGCTCGCGCAAGGCGGGCGTGAAGATCTCGTCGATGTAGCGGCGCGACGCCGCTTCCACCGTCGCGAGCTGCAGCTCTTCCTTCGACCCGAAGTGCGCGAACAGTCCGCTCTTCGACATCCCCAGCTCGTCCGCCAGCCGCCCGATGGTCAACCCTTCGAGCCCTTCGAGCGAGGCGAGATCGACGGCGCGATCGAGGATGCTTTGACGGGTGCGGTGGCCTTTCATGGGTGATCGAGTTCCTCGGAGTTCCTCGGTAGTTCCTCGGGAGTTCCTCGGAGTTCCTCGGAGTGGTTTGCGGTTGTCGCGGGCTCCTCCGAGGAACTCCGAGGAACCCGAGGAACTCCGAGGAACTGATCTCACGCGTACGCCGGCAAATCCTTGCGCAACGCTTCGTGCGATGCAACGTAGTCGCGGCTCCAGCGCTCGACGCGGCGGGAGTGCGGATCGACGTTGACCACGCAGCGCTCGCCGCGGGCGTACGGCGTGCGGCCGTCGTCGCTCGAGCAGAGGAAGCCGTAGGTGCAGGTGGTGTCGTCGAGGTCGCTGACCCAGAGCTCGACGCGCAGCACGTCGGCGCCGAAGAGCGGCTCGAGCAGCTCGACGGTGCAGGTGCCGCCGACGGGTGCGCGGCCGTCGAGGGCGATGATGGCGTGATCGACGTGCTCGGCGATCGTGGCGCGCGCGCCGGGCTCGGAGTCGCGAGCCGGGGAGAGGAAAACGAATTTCGGATTGAGGTCCATGCAACGCCTCCTGTTTCGGTCGCGACGGAAAATAGCACGAACGTTCGTTTTCGTGCAAGCTCGCTATCATTTTTCAGCCCGATGCTCCGCCGCTCCATCGCCTTCGTCGCACTGATTTTCCTCGCCGCCTCGACGCCGCTGGCCGCGCGGCAGCGCGCCGTCCGCGTCTCCGCGCCGCTGGCCGTGCCGGGCGTCGACGCCATCGCCCAGCGCGCGCTCGACGAGCACATTCCCGGCCTGATCATCGGCGTCCGCAAAGGAGACGCGTTCTTCGTGAAGGCGTACGGCGACTACGACGCCGCGGCGCACGTGGCCATGCGCGAAGAGCAGCCGATGCAGATCGGCTCGATCACCAAGCAGTTCACCGCC
This sequence comes from Thermoanaerobaculia bacterium, assembly GCA_036389275.1. GTDB lineage: Bacteria > Acidobacteriota > Thermoanaerobaculia > Gp7-AA8 > Gp7-AA8 > QHVT01. The sequence goes on along the minus strand of DASVQE010000097.1, from coordinate 18,913 downwards.
GCCGCCATCATGCGCCTCGCCGAAGCGGGCACACTGCAGACGAGCGACAGCATCCGCAAGTGGATCCCGGAGCTCGGCGCGCGCTTCGATCGCATCACCATCGAGCATCTGCTCACGCACACCTCCGGGTTGGGCGACTACTTCCGCAGCATCAGCATCGCCGAGTTCTACACGCCGCACACGCAGGAGCAGATGATCGCGCTGATCGACCGCAGCGCGTTCTACTTCGGGCCGGGCGAGTCGTGGCGCTACAGCAACTCCGGTTACTACCTGCTCGGCGTCGTGGTCGAGCGCGCCGCGAATCAGCCGTTCGCGCAGTACGTGCGCGATGCGTTCGAGCGGCCGCTCGCATTGACGCAGACGAGCTACTGCGGCGAGTACGTGCCGCCGCCGAGCGGCTACCTCACCACGCAGCCGGGGAACGCCGGCGCCGCGCCGACTCCGCCGCTCGACATGACGCTGCTCTACTCGGCCGGCGCGCTCTGCTCGACCGCGCGCGATCTGCTCCGCTGGAACGGCGCGCTCGCGCACGGCCAGGCGGTGGCGCAGCAGTCGTACGCGCGCATGAGCTCCGACGTCCGCCTCTCGGACGGCACGCTCCTGCCGTACGGCTACGCACTCGCCCTCGATCCGCTCGACGGGCACCGGCGCGTCTGGCACAACGGTCTCGTGCCCGGCTTCCAAAGCCACCTGGCCTGGTTTCCCGACGAAGACCTGACGGTGGTCGTGCTGCTCAACCTCACCACCGAAACCGACAACGCCAGCGCCATCGCCGACGAGGTGGCGCGGGCGATGTTCCGCTAGACGCGTTCGTCTCCGCTCCGTGGCACAAGCACACGGGAGCGCCTCCGGCGGGCCGGTCCGACCGGCTGCGTCGCTCATGCAGCGAACATGCGTCTCGCGAGATGCGTCTTCGTGCGGAGAGGCAACGTCAGCGCTGCCGGTCGGACCGGCCCGCCGGAGGCGCCCTCGTCCGCCCGTGCTACGGAGCGCGAACGAACCCGTCTAGCGATAGATCTCGACGTGCGGCACGCCGTCGGCGCCGATCCAGCCGCGGTACATCCCTTCGGTGTTGAACGGCGTGGCGAAGTTCCCGTGCGCGTCGAGTGCGATCACGCCGCCTTCGGCGCCGGGGATCGCCTTCAGCTTGTGGTTGATCACTTCCTCCGCCGCCTCCTTCACGCTCATCCCGCGGTACGCCATCAGCGAGGAGATATCGTGCGCGACGCTCCAGCGGATGAAGAACTCGCCTTCACCGGTGGCGGAGACCGCGCACGTGGCGTTGTCGGCGAACGTCCCGGCGCCGATGATCGGCGAGTCGCCCACGCGGCCGAACTGCTTGTTCGTCGTGCCGCCCGTCGACGTGCCGGCGGCGAGATTGCCGCTGCGGTCGAGCGCCACCGCGCCCACCGTCCCGAACTTCTTCTCCTCGGCGAAGCGCGCGTCGGCGCGCGGCTTCTGCCCCTGTTCCTTCAGCAGCTCATCCTGCAACTGCTTCCAGCGGCGCTCGGTCCAAAAGTACGACGGGTCGACGATCTCGAGGCCCATCTTCGTGGCGAACAGCTCCGCGCCGCGGCCGGTGAGCAGCACGTGCTTCGACTTTTCCATCACCGCGCGCGCGGCCGTGATCGGATTGCGGACGATCGACACGCCGGCCACCGCGCCGGCGGCGCGATTGCGGCCGTCCATGATCGAGGCATCGAGCTCGTTGCGGCCGTCGTGCGTGAACACCGCCCCTTTGCCGGCGTTGAAGAGCGGCGAGTCCTCCATCACCCGGATGGTGGCCTCGACGGCATCGAGGCTCGAGCCGCCTTTCGCCAGGACCGCCTGCCCAGTGCGCAACGCCTCGGTGAGCTTCTGGCGATACTCCGCCTCGCGCTCCGGCGTCATGCTCGCGCGCGTGATCGTCCCTGCGCCGCCGTGAATGACCAGCATGATGCGAGGCGCATTCTCTCCGGACGCGGCGGCGGCGAACACGAATGTTGCAATGGCGGTGGCGACCCGTTTGAACATGCTGCGTAAACTATCACTGCTCCTCACTCTCATCGTCGCTCTCGCCGCGCACGCGCAATCGCCGGCGGCCGACTGGAAGACCATCCGCACTGCACACTTCCGTGTGCACTATCCGCGCGAGTACGAAGCGTGGGCCACGCGCGTGGCCGAGCGTCTCGAATCGGTGCGCGAGACGGTGTCGAAGGAAGTCGGCTACACGCCGCCGCAGGTCATCGACGTCCTCGTGGTCAATCCCGTCGCCGAGCCGAACGGCAGCGCCTGGCCGTTGCTCGACACGCCGCGCATGATCTTCTACGCCGAGCCTCCCGGTCCCGACGAACAGATCGGCGCCTTCGGCCACTGGATCGACCTGCTCAGCGTGCACGAGACCACGCACCTCGTGCACATGCTCCGTCCGGCGCGCAACAACCTCGAGCGCCTGCTCGAATCCTCGGTGCTGCCGCTCGGCCCCATCACGCTCGCCGCGCCGCGCTGGGTGCTCGAAGGCTACGCCACCGTCATCGAAGGACGGCTCACCGGCGCGGGACGTCCGAGCAGCACCATGCGCGCGCTGGTGTTGCGCCGCTGGGCGCAAGGCGGGCGTCTGCCGACGTACGCGCAGCTCGACTCCGACCAGCGCTTCCTCGGCATGTCGATGGCGTACCTGATGGGCTCCGCCTACCTCGAATGGCTCGAGCAGCGCGCCGGCGCGGACGCGCTGCGCAACCTCTGGGCGCGGCTCACCGCGCGCCGCCGCCGCTCGTTCGACGAAGCCTTCACCGGCGTCTTCGGCGAGTCGCCGGAGCGTCTCTACGGCCGCTTCGTCGCCGAGCTCACCGCCTCGGCGATGACCATCGATCGCGGCGCGCCGCTCGTCGAAGGCGCGCTCTGGCAGGAGACGCCGCGCGCGAGCGGCGACCCGGCCGTCTCGCCTGACGGCTCGCAGCTCGCGGCGGTCCTTCGCGAAAACAACAAGCCGCCGAAGCTGGTGATCTGGTCGACGGGCGAGCCGGTGGAGGAAGAGAAAAAGTACGCGGAGGAGCTGCAGAAGATCCTGAGCAAAGACCCGCAGGACGTGGGGCCGGTGCGCTCCAAACCGCTGCCGCGCAAGGCCGTGCACTCGCTGACCATGCCCGACGGCGGCGACATCGAGAAGCCGCGCTGGACGCGCGACGGCAAGTCGATTCTCTTCGCCCATCGCGTGCAGGACGCCGAAGGGATGCTGCACTTCGATCTCTATCGGTGGGACTTCAAGAGCCTCCGCCGCATCACCCACGAAGCCGACGTACGCGACGCCGATCCGCTGCCGGACGGCCGCACCGCCGTGGCCGTGCGCAGCCGTTATGGTGCGAAGCAACTCGTCGACGTCGACCTCACCAGCGGCGCCGTCACGCCGCGCACCGAGGCGTCGATCGACGAGGTGGTCACGCATCCGCGCGTCAGTCCCGACGGCGCGCACGTCGCCTGGAGCGCGCATCGGGAAGGGAAGTGGACGCTCTTCGTCGACGGCCGCGCGCTGCCGCTCGGCGGCGACGCCATCGCTCCCGAATGGGAATCGAACGACGCGCTGATCGTCACGCTCTCCTCGGCCGGCTTCGCCGAGCTGCACCGCATCGTAGTATCAAAAGATACTACGACGCCGCTCACGCGCACGCGCGGCGGCGCCTTCGATGCCGCGCCGTCGTCCGACGGGCGGATCTTCTTCACCTCACTCGAGCCCGACGGCTTCGTGGTGCGCGTGCTGCCGAGGGACGCGCCCGCGCCGGCGCCGCTGCCGCCACTCGAGGCCACGCTCGTCCCGGCCATTCCGCCGGCCGCGCCCGCGGCCACGCTCTTCACGCGCGGCGAAGTCGGTGCACCGCGCGGCTACGGCATCGGCAGGCAGGAATGGGCGTGGATGCTCGGGCAGAACATCGGGCCGGGGCAGCACGCCACCGAGGCCGCGGTGCGCTTCGGCGACGTCGTCGGGCGCCTTGACACGCTGATCGTCGGCTCGTACGCGAACGACGCCGCGCCGCGCGGCGCGGCCATCGCCACGATGTGGCGCGGCTGGCCGGTGCACATCGGCGTGCATGCGTTCACCGCGACCGATGAAGACGACGGCGTCGAGCTGCGCGGCATCTACCGCCGCGAGTTTCCGCAGAGCCGTCTCACTCTCGAAGGCGGCGCACTGAGCGACGACTTCGCCTTCGGCTCCGCCGCCTTCAACACGCACCAGATGCTCGGCACCAACGAGCTCTCCGAAGGCATCCGCATCGAAGTCGAAGACCATCATCAGCGCGGCGTCGTCGCGGCGTCGTACCGCGCCGGCGGCCTCCGCATCGGCGCGCGTTACCAGCGCGACCGCGGCGACGCGCTCGCCCTCGGCGGGCTGGCCTCGTCGATCCTGCCGCAGTCCGCGTACGCGCGGCGCATCCTCGATCCCGCCTTGCCGTTGTCTGTCGTGACCGGGAACGACTACGATGGCTGGCGGATCGAGACGACGTTGCCGAGCGTGCCGTTGACCGCCTTCTACCAGCGCCACGAGCTCGGCGGGACGCGGCTCTCCGTCACCGGCCTCGTCGCGGAACTGCAGTCGCCGCCGATGCCGATCCTGAAAGTGCCCGCGCTCGACTTCACCGCCGGCGTCGCGCGCGTCCTCGATGCGCCGTTGCGCGGCGAGACGAAGTGGTGGCTCGGCATGCGGTGGCGCCCATGATCCACATCCACAACGGCGACGTCGTGGCGGCGCTGGCGCGGCGCAGCAACATCCCCGGCGAGCACATCGCCTTTCGCGAGTCGCTCGTCACCGGCGCGGTCGTGCCGGGCGATGACTGGATCGAGACGCGCGCGCGCACGCTGGCCGAGGCGCATGGCGTCGATCTGCTGCGCGTGCGCACCGAGCTGCTCGAACAGCAGCAGTTCCTCGACGAAGCGCCGTCGCGCGACGAGGAGATCGTGCTCTGGTTCGAGCATGACCTCTACTGCCTGGTGCATCTCGTCTACCTGATGCAGCGCCTCGGCACCGTGCGCATCTCCGTGGTCTGGTGCCCGAAGCCGCTCAGCCAGAACGACGAGCGCGAGCTCTATCTGCTGTTCGAGTCGCGCGCCGCGGCCACGCCGGCCATGCTCGCCAGCGCCGCCACCGCCTGGAGCGCGTACACCGCGAGCGACGCCGGCGCGCTGAACGCGCTGCTCGAGCGCGACGCGCCCGACTTCCCGTTCCTGCGCGACGCGCTGACGCTGCATGCGTCGCGCTTCCCGGCGCTCGGCAACGGCCTCGGCGAGATCGAGCGGCGCGTGCTCGCGCTCGTGGCCGGCGGCGCGACCGACTTCGGCACGCTCTTCCCCATGATCGACGCCGATCCGCCGCGCTTCGGCTTCGGCGACGGCGAAGTGCTGCGCCACCTGCGCGCGATGGCCTGGCGCGCGGTGCCGCTGGTCACGCTCACCGAGGCCGAGGGCGTGCCGCCGAAAGCGATCATCACCATCACGCCGGCAGGCGAGAACGTGTTGCGCGGCGAAGTCGACGACGTCGCCATCAACGATCCCGACCAATGGCTCGGCGGCGTGCATCTGACGAAGGAGAACGTGTGGCGGTGGGACGGCGGCGCGCGGCGCCTCGTGCGGAGCTCGTAAAGTTCCGCACCGACGACGAAGTCGATCTGGCCGGACTGCTCTTCGAGCCGCGGCGCGCGACCGATCGCGCCGTGATCTTTCTGCACGGCACCGGCGGCTCGTCTATCTTCGAGTCGTCGCGCACCAATCCGCTCGCGGCGGAGCTGACCGCGAACGGCTTCGCCTACTTTCCCTTCAACAACCGCGGCGCGCATCTGGTGCGGCGGCTGCGCGAGCGCTCCGGCGGCGCCGCCTTCGAGATCATCCGCGAGTGCGTCTTCGACATCGACGCCGCCATCGCCACGCTGCGGCGGCGCGGCTATCGCGACTTCACCCTGGTCGGACACTCGACCGGCGCGAACAAGATCGCCGTCTACGATCACTACCGCCCGCGCAATCGCGTCCGCCGCTACGTGCTCCTCGGCGGCGGCGACGACACCGGCACCACCTACGCGCACCTCGGCGCGCGGCGCTTCGCCGCGGCGCTGGCGAAAGCGCGCGAGCGCGTGCGCGCCGGACGCGGCGATGACTTCGTGCCGCCGGCGCTCTCGCACACGCTCATGACCTGGCGCGCGTTCCTCGACATGAACGATCCCGACGGCGACTACAACGTCTTCCCGTTCCTCGAGGTGCTGCGCGGCGTGCGGCTGTCGAAGCGGCCGCGCTTCCGCTACGTGAAAGCGATCCGCAAGCCGTCGCTGCTGCTCTACGGCGACCAGGACGAGTTCGCGATCGACAGCGTTTCGCAATGCGTGGCCGTGCTGGCCGACGCCATCGGCGCGAAGCCGAACATCGAGCTGGCCATCATGGAAGACGCCGACCACAGCTTCAGCGGCCGCGAGTCGGAGCTCGGCGCGCTCATCGCGGAGTGGATCGAGACGACTGCGCCCTGATCGTCTCCACGATCGACTTCGCCAGTTCGTTCGGAATGGGGATGGTGAGGTTGTAGTGGGCGATCTTCCACTCGCCGCCGTCGCGCCGCAGCACGCCGCTGCCGCGGCACTCGCCGTACGACTTGCTGTCGAGCTTCTCGTCGAACCAGGCCACGTCGCCGCGCGGCGAGAAGATCACGTGGCGGTCGCGCGGCACGAACGTCCAGGCGGTGCCTTTCGCGAAGTATGGATGTGCGAAATTCCGGAAGGACGTCCGGTCCCAACGCTCGGTGGCGTCGGTGCCGAGGAAAACGAACTCCGGCGCCATCGCCCCAAAGTACGCCGGCTCGTCGGCGCGCGCGGCCGCGGCGTGCCAGGCATCGAGCGTCCGATCGACGCTCGCGGCGTCGGGCGTTGCGCTCGTCGCGCATGCGGTCAGGAGGAGAAGCGCGGCAGCAACTCTCATCCGCTCATTATCACGCTCGCCAGCACGTCGAACGACTTGAGCTCGTAGCCGAGGAAGTGGCGGCGGATGGTGCCGGCGAGCGAGCGCAGCTCGAGCAGCACCTCGGATGGCACCTCGCGCGCGGCGAACTCGTCGACCGGCAGGCGCAACGCGTCGAGCGCGTCGGCCACGTCGTTCGGCACGACGAAGGCATCGCGGCCGGCGCAGCCGTCGCAGACGAAGCCGGGCGGACGCGGATCGAACCGCAGCGGACGGCCGAGGGCGAGCCCGCACTCGACGCAATTCCGCGTGGTCGGAAAGATGCCGCCCAGCCGCAGCGTCCACACCTCGGCGTAGGCGACCACGGGCAGCGGCGGCGAGCCGTCGAGCAGCGCCCCGGTGGTGCGGTCGAGCAGGCGATAGATCAGCTCCGCCGGATCGTCGGCCGGCGCGAACGTGTCGACCAGCTCGGCGATGTAGGTCGCGGCCACGCTGCTCACCAACTGCTGCTGCGCCGGAAAGAGCGAGCGCACCAGGTCGACCGACTCGATGCGCACGATCTCGTCGGCCTCGCGCTCGCTGTAGCCGATGCGCACTTTCGCCAGCGGCTCGAGCGCCGCGCCGAAGCGGCTCTTGATGCCGCGCGCGCCGTACGCCCACCCTTTGCGCTTGCCATGCTCCGGCGTGAGGAACACGACCATCTTGTCGCGCTCGCGCGCCGGAAAGGTGTGCAGGATGATCGCTTCGCTCCGCTCGATCTTCATCGGCCGGGACGAAGGGTACACTGGCGCTCGCAGATGCTGATCCATCCCGCGGAGGCGCGGCGGCAGTTCCGCGAATACGCTGCCGGCGACATCACCAACGAGAACCTCGCGTACGGCGCGCTGCTGATCGCGCTCGAGGACAACCCGCGCACCGACGTGCCGGCGTATCTCGCGCAGCTCGACGACCTCGCCGCGCGGGCGATGCGCCGCTGCGCGCCGGGCGATCCGCCGGTGTTCCGCCTCGGACACCTGCACGCGGAGATGTTCGACGGCGACGGCTATCGCGGCGACACGACGAGCTACTACGACCCGCGCAACGCCTACCTGAGCGACGTCATCGACCGCAGGAGCGGCATCCCGATCTCGCTGGCCATCATCTTTCTGCACGTGGCCGCGAAGCTGGGGCTGAACGCGGCCGGCGTCGGCTTGCCGGGGCATTACATCGTGAAGGTGCAGTTCGAATTGAACGAGGTCTACGTCGATCCGTTTCACTCCGGCACGACGCTGACCATCGCCGAGATCGCCGGCCTGCTGCACCAGGTCACCGGCGGCAAGGCGCAATTGCAGAGCGAGCATCTGCGCGCGACGCCGGGGCGCGACACGCTCGTGCGCGTGCTCGCGAATCTGCAGAGCATGTGGACGCGCGCCGGCGACTCGCGCCGCGCCAATGCCGCGCGCGAGCGCATCGCCGTGCTCACCGAGAACCAGCCGAACTGACATGCGCCTGTTCGTGACGATCTACGAGGAGACGCGGGAGGCGGCGCTCGCCGCGATCCGATCGCTGCAGGCGCCGCACGACGGCATCGAGCTGCGCGCGGAGCGCTTTGCCGCGCTCGATCTGCAGGCGCTGCGCGCGTCGACGGAGAAACCGATCCTGCTGACGTATCGCGGCTCGCGCGTGCCCGACGTGCGCGCCGCGCTCGCCGCCGGCATCGACCTGGTCGACGTGGAGTGGTCGCGCGATGTGGTCATCGAGGTGCCGGAGCGGACGGTGCTCTCGCATCACGACTACGAAGGGATGCGCGAGGTCGAGTCGATCGTCGCCGACATGCGCACGCGCGGCTGCGCGCACGTGAAGCTCGCCGCGACGCCCGCGAATTTCGCCGACAACGAGCGCCTGCTCGCGCTGCTGCCCGGCACCGTGATCGGCATGGGCGAGCGCGGTCTCTACTCGCGCATCCTCGCGCCGTTCCTCGGCTCGGAGCTGGCCTTCGTGGCGGCGTCGAACGTCGCCGCGCCGTCGCAACTGACGCTCGAGCGCGCGCTCGAGATCTATGGCCGCGCTCCGCTGCGCGCCGAGCGCGTCTTCGCCGTGGTCGGCAATCCCGCGGGCCACAGTCTCTCGCCGTCGATTCACAACCGGCTCTTCCGCGACAAAGGCGTGCCGGCGGCCTACACGATCGCGTCGATCGAGTCGTTCGCCGAGATCGAGGAGGCGTTTCTGCGCGGCAATCCCTGCGGCCTCAGCGTCACGGCGCCGTTCAAAGATGACGCTTTGCGTTTCGCCCAAAAGATCGGCGCTGATGTTGCGTCAAACGCAAACCGGGCGAAGGCCGTCAACACGCTCGTGAACGTCGGCGGCCGCATCTTCGCCGACAACACCGACGTCGACGGCTTCGCCGCGCTGATCCCGCGCGAGGCGACGAAGGCGGCGGTGGTCGGCGCCGGCGGCACTGCTCGCGCCGCGCTGGTGGCGCTGGCCGATGCGAACATCCCGGCGCGCGTCTACAACCGCACCGCGTCAAAAGGCGACGCGCCGCTCGGCGAGCTGCGTCACTTCGACGGCGATCTGATCATCAATACACTGCCGGGCAACGTGGAGGTTGCGCTGCCGAGCGCGCGCACCATCATCCACGCCGCCTACGGCCACGGCCGCACCGGCGGGCTTGCGCTGCTGCAGGCGCAGGCGGTGCGGCAGCATGCGTTGTTCATGAAGGTGTTCGATGGACTATGACGTCATTCCGGTCGTGCGCGAGCTGAGCGCCGACACGCTCACGCCCGTGGTCGCGTTCGCCGCGCTCGCGGAATCAGCCGAAGCGTTTCTCTTCGAGAGCGTCGAGCGTGGCGAGAACCTCGGCCGCTACTCGTTCGTCGGCTTCGAGCCGCGGCGCAACCTCCGCTTCGACCGCTCGACGCGCGATCCGGTGCGCCTGCTCACCGAGGAGCTGATCCCGCTGCGGGTGAAAGAGGAGGAGCGGCTGCCGCCGTTCTTCGGCGGCGCGGTCGGCTACTTCGGCTACGCCGCGGGCGGCTGGAGCGAGCGCATCCCCGATTCGCATCCCAATGACCCCGACATCCCCGACGCGAAGCTGCTCTTCTTCGACAACGTGGTGGTCTTCGATCACGTGCAGCAGCGGCTCTATCTCGTGGCGAACGTCTTCACGAAGGAGACGACCGTCGACGATGCCAATCGCCGCCTCGACCGCGCCGAGGAGAAGTTGCGACGCGCCACGCTCGCGCCGCTGGCGTTGCCGCGCGATGCAGCGCCGGCGGCGTTCCGCGCGAACGAGACGCGCGCGTCCTTCGAGCAGATGGTGCGCGAGGCGAAAGAGGAGATCGCGGCCGGCGAGATTTTCCAGATCGTGCTTTCGCAGCGGTGGGAGACCGACTATCCGACCAGCGAGGCGCTGACGCTCTATCGCGCGCTGCGCTCGATCAACCCGTCGCCGTACATGTTCCTGCTGCGCACCGACGAGTGCACGCTCGTCGGTGCGTCGCCGGAGATGCTCGTGCGCGTGACCGGCACGCGCGCCGATACGCGGCCGATCGCCGGCACGCGGCCGCGCGGCGCGACGGCGGCGGAAGACCGCGAGCTCGAGGCGGCGCTGCTCGCCGATCCGAAAGAGAATGCCGAGCACCTGATGCTGGTCGACCTCGGCCGCAACGATCTCGGCCGCGTCTGCCGCGCCGGGTCGGTGGAAGTCGACGACTTCTGCCACGTCGAGCGCTACAGCCACGTCATGCACCTCGTCACCGACGTGCACGGCACGCTCGACGAAGGACGCACGCCGGTCGACGCGTTCCTGTCGTGCTTCCCGGCCGGCACCGTCAGCGGCGCGCCGAAGATCCGGGCCATGGAGCTCATCGACCGCTTCGAGCACACCCGCCGCGGCCCTTACGCCGGCGCAGTTGCGTATTTCGGTTTTTCCGGAAATCTCGATTCGTGCATCACCATCCGCACCATCCTGCTGGCGAACGACAAAGCGTACGTGCAGGCCGGCGCGGGCATCGTCTACGACTCCGATCCGGGAACGGAGTATGTGGAGACGGAGAACAAATCGGCGGCACTCCGGCGCGCGATCAGCGTGGCGCGCGCTGCGTTGGGCGAACACGGAACACAGAACACGGAACACGGAACGTAGGGCGCTGCCGGCGTTCCGTGTTCCGTGTTCATCGTTCCGTGTTCGGCACCGGCAGACTCGTTCCGACGAAGCGCACCCGCTCAACTCCGAGTGTCCGAAACAGCTCCGCCATCTTCTTCTCCGCGCTCGCCTGGGCGATGTTCAGCACGCCTTTCTGAATCGCTTCGCTGCGGATGTTCTCCTCGGCGTGTTGCCGCGCGCGCGTCTCGAGATCGACGTCGGCGCGGCGGAGCATGCCGGTCTTGCGGTTGATCACGCGCGACTGTTGATTATCGACGCGCGTCACCAGCACCTCGGCGCGCGGCATGCGCACGTTCACTGTGCCGTCGGGCGAGCGCCAGACGTCGGCCGGCTGGAGATGGGCGAGGTCGATGCCGGCGATCACGTCGCCCGTGGCGAGGAACGTGATCTCGTCACCGGCCACCGCGTTCGGCACGAGCGTGTACGACTGCTTGATCGTGCCGACGTGCACCACGCGCATCGTGGCCGTCTCCAGGCGGTTGAGCTCGCGCACCTGCGTCACCACCGCGGCCAGGTCGACGGTCCGCTCCTGCGGCGTCAGCACTTGCCGCACGACCGTGCGCTTCGCCGCGCGCCAGGTCATCACCGCCGCGCCGATCGTCACCAGCAGAGCGGCCGCGACGATGGCGGCGGCGATGAGAATCGGTTTTCGTTGCATGAAGTTGACCAGTAGTGGCGCTTCTACCGAGTTTCTGCTACTGTGCTCGCCTCCCGGTAAGGTTCAAGGAAGCATCCAACGGCCCTCTTCGGCGCGTACCGGGCGCCGCCTCACACGCGCAACTCCTCACCGGTGAGCGCGCGATACGCCTCCAGATACTTCTCACGAGTCCGCTCCACGACTTCGCGCGGCAGCTCCGGCGCGGGCGGATTCTTGTCCCACCCGGTCGTCTCCAGCCAGTCGCGCACGAACTGCTTGTCGAATGACGGCGGGTTCTTGCCGACGGCGTACTGATCCGCGGGCCAGAAGCGCGACGAGTCCGGCGTGAGCGCCTCGTCGATCCAGATGACCCGGCCGTCGCGCAGGCCGAACTCGAACTTCGTGTCCGCGATGATGATGCCGCGCGAGCGCGCGTAGTCGGCGGCCTGTTCGTAGAGCGACAGCGTGCGGTCGCGCAGTTGCGTGGCCAGGTCTTCGCCGACGATCTGCGCCATCCGCTCGAAGGAGATGTTGATGTCGTGGCCGGTCTCTTCCTTCGTCGCCGGCGTGAAGATCGGCTGCGGCAGCTTGCTGCCGAGCTTCAGACCCGGCTCGAGCTGGATGCCGCAGACCGCGCCGCTCTCCTGATACTCCTTCCAGCCGGAGCCGACCAGGTAGCCGCGCGCCACGCACTCGACCGGCACGACGTCGCACTTGGTGACGATGACGCTGCGGCCGCGCAGCGAATCGTCGCGGCGGATGTCGTCGGGGAACGCATCGAAGCGTGTCTCGAGCAGATGGTTCTCGACGTCGGTGAAGCGCGCGAACCAGAAGTTGGAGATCTGCGTCAGCACCGCGCCCTTGTCCGGCACGCCGGGCGAGAGCACGACGTCGAAGGCGGAGATGCGGTCGGTGGCGACGAACAGGTAACGGTCGCCGAGATCGTAGACGTCGCGGACCTTGCCGCGGCGGGCGAGCGGAAACGGCAGGTGGGTTTCGGTGACGGCGTTGTTGCTCATGCTGCTCATGGGAGCGCGATTGTAATCGCGCTCCCATGAGTCGCGTCACTTCACGATTTGCAGGCCTCGTTCGGTGCGCTGCAGGCGAGCCTTGCCGAGGTGCTCGGCGGCGGCGCGGACGGCGCGCGCGTACGAGACGTCGATCTTCTTGCCCGGCGTAATCGCGGCGAGCGCGGCCGATTTCGCGAGGATGCTGCTGGCCGGCGCGAGCAGCGTCGGCGACTGATACGTCGGATCGCCGGAGAACGCGTCGATGGTCGAGGTGTAGGGGAAGACCACCGCATACAGATCATCATCGGCGGCGCAGGGATCGGAGACGAAGAACTCGATCGTGCCCGCTTCCACTTCGACCGGCAGCGGCTGCTGCATGTGCGCGAGCGGCGGCAGCGCCATCGGCGCCTGATCGAGCAGCGTGTTGCCGTCGGCGTCGTAGACGCTGACCAGCAGGTTCACGTTGCAGCGGCCGAGGTTCACCGCGCCGACGTTCGTGCGCCAGCCGTTGCGCGCGCTGTGGCGGATGCCGTGCGCGATCGAGCTGATCTTGTCGGTGGAGAAGTTCATCAGCCCGGCCCAGACGCCGGGGATGGTCTGCCCGTACGTGCCGCGCGGATCGTTGTTGTACGTGTTCGACGTCACGAGGAACGAGCGCGCCAGCATGTCGTCGTCGACGCCCGGATTGTCTTCCGGGAACGCCGCCACGAGCAGCGAGCCGGTGCCGCCGGTGTTGAACAGCTCGGCCAGCAGGTTGTCGCTGACGGCGAGCGAGTTCGCCGGCACGTCGACCAGCTCTTCGAAGCCGCGCGCGCCGCCGGTCGGGATGAAGGTGATGCTGATCGTCAGCGGATAGTCGAGGTGCGGATTGAAGACGCTGAACGACGTCATCCAGCGCGTGTTGTTCGCGCCGCCGGCGTTGGCCGCGGCGGGAATGATGTAGGTGTCGTTGACCTGCGCCGCGGCGGGCAGCGCGGCGAAGACGAGCAGAGCGAGGAGCAGTTTGGACGTTCTCACGGTGCAGTTCCTTTCAGCTACCGGCCGCGTCCGAGTGCGAGGCGGGTGCCGATGCATTCCCGCTGCGTTTTCAACGACTTGGCTTCGCGCGCGCCGCGGCACTGCCACCGTGCAGCTACACTACCGTCCATGAATCAGATCAGCGACCGTCTGCGCGGACTGGTGCAGTCCGACATCCGCCGCATGTCCCGCGAGTGCGAGCGCGTCGGCGGCATCAACCTCGGCCAGGGCATCTGCGATCTCCCGACCATTCCGGAGCTCGTCGAAGGCGCCTGCGACGCCATCTCCCAGTCGAAGGCGACCTACTCGAAGTTCGAAGGGATCGACCTGCTGCGCGAGCGCATCGCCCGCAAGATCGAGCGCTTCAACGGCTTTCATGTCGATCCGTCGAGCGAGATCGTGGTGACGGTCGGCTCGACCGGCGGCTTCGCCGCGGCGGCCATGGCCACGCTCAACGCCGGCGACGAGGTGATCCTCTTCGAGCCGTACTACGGGTATCACCTCAACACGCTGAAGGTCCTCGGCGTGACCACAAAGTACGTCCCGCTGCAACTGCCCGACTGGTCGATCGACTTCGACGCGCTGCGCGCCGCCTTCACCTCGAAGACGCGCGGCATCGTGGTCTGCACGCCGTCGAATCCGTGCGGCAAGGTCTTCACGCGCGAGGAGCTCGAGCGCATCGCGGCGCTCTGCCGCGAGTTCGGCGCCTGGTGCTACACCGACGAGATCTACGAGTACATCGTCTACGACGGCCGCAAACATCTGTCGATGGCGTCGGTCGACCGCGACGTCACCATCACCATCAGCGGCTTCTCGAAGACCTTCTCGGTGACCGGCTGGCGCATCGGCTACGTCGCCGCCGACAAGCGCATCGCGGCTTCGATCGGCCTGGTGAACGATCTCTTCTACGTCTGCGCGCCGACGCCGTTGCAGTGGGGCATTGCCCGGGCGCTGGAGATCGGCGACGACTACTACCGCAATCTCGCCGCCGACTACGAGAAGAAGCGCGACCTGCTCGCCGAGGCGCTGCGCGAAGGCGGCTTCACGCCGTTCGTGCCGCAGGGCGCGTACTACATGCTGGCAGAGGTGCCGGAGCACTTCGCCGATGCGCGCGAAGCGGCGGCTGCGCTGATCGAGGAAGTGGGTGTGGCGTCGGTGCCGGGGCCGTCGTTCTACGCCTCGAGCGCGGGAGACCGGCTGCTGCGCTTCTGTTTCGCGAAGGACTTTGCGGCGCTGGAGGAAGCCTGCCGCAGACTGCGCTCGCTGAAAAAAGTGTCGATATCCATAACGACGTAAGGACGTCATGATGGATGCATGGCACAAAGCTATGCAGTCTTCTACGAACAGACCGGCGAGTTCCTGCTCGCCTGGAAGCTTCAGACCGGCTACTACTTTTCCGACAACGGCGGCGCGATCGTGCCGAAGGGAAAGAGGCTGAACGGCGCCGACAACTACGCGCTGCCGGGTGGCCGCGTCGAGCACCGCGAGACCATCCTGCAGGCCGCGGCGCGCGAGTTTTTCGAGGAGACCGGCTATCAGTTGCGATACACCGCCTCGCAAGAGCAGTCGTTCGGACCGTACGGCGCCGGCTATTTTCTCGCCCAACCCGGCGACGTGGCGACGTACGTCCACTACATCACCACCGTCTCGCTGCCGGCGAGCGTGCAGATCGCGAACGCGATCCGCGGCCGCGTGATTCGCTCGTACGGCGATATTGCCGGTTGGGTCGCGCAGAACGGCTACACGGACTGGCCGCGCTCGAACGAGCTGGCCTGGGTGAACTCTCCCAACATCACCGACCCGTCCGTGTGGCAGATGGTGCAGTCGTGGAATCACGATCCGCTGGACTGGTACCGCACGATTCTCACGTACCTGCGCCACGACATCCTCGGCATCCCCTGACGCCAGCGGCGGCGCGGCGCGCACGTATACTGCGCCGCGCCGTGACCGTGCTCCGCCTCGCCTTCGTCGGGCAATGCCACATCCTCGGATATCCCGGCGTGCCGGCCGACCGCGCTTTTCCGGAGGTCTGCCGCGGCGTGCTGCAGGCGCACCGGCCGGCGCATCGCGTGTCGCTGCTGCTCGAGCCGTACTACCACCCGTTCGAGCTCGAGCAGGCGGTGCGGCGCGCGCTGCGGCAGAAGCCGCGCGCGGTGATCGTGGAGGTGCCGGGCTGGCTGGCGGTGTCGGGCAAGCCGGTGGTCGATCTCTCGCGGCTGCCGTCGGCCGTGCGCACGACCTATCAGCGCGTGCGCCACTTCCACGGCATGGCCGCGCGCGTCGTCGCGCGCACGTCGGGCGCGGTGCCGCAACTGATCTACCGCGCCGAGACGAGCGCGCTGGCGCTCGCCGGCGGCGCGTTGCGGCCGCTGATGCCGCGCCATCGCCGGGCGACGCTCCTCGAGTACGAGGAGTGCGTCTCGCGCGCGCTCGCCGCGATGGCGCAGGCGCCGGGAGTGCAGGCGGTGGTGCAGGGTCCGGGCGCGCCGAACCTCGCCCTCGACGCGCCTTCGCTGCCGGCGGACCTCGTGGCGCGCTACCACGCCGTGCGCGAGATGGCGCCGCGCGTGGCGCAGGCGCACGGCGCGCTCTTCGTCGATCGCTGGGACACGGTGTCGCGCGGCTTCTTCAGCGAAGGCTCGGTGCGTCCGTCGGCGCAAGGCCACTCCGCATTCGGACACCTGCTCGCGAGCGAGCTGCTCGCGCACGGCGTCGTGTAGCGCGGCTTACTTCGCGCGCGCCGCGTGCAGCTCTTCGAGCACCTGCTCGGCGTGACGCGCCGTGTCGACCTTCTTCCAGATCTTCTTGATGCGGCCGTCGGCGCCGATCCAGAACGTGGTGCGGGCCACGCCCCAGGTGCGGCGGCCGTAGAGGTTCTTTTCCTTCCAGACGCCGTACATCTTGGCCACGTCCGCGGTCTGATCCGACAGCAGCGGGAAGTTGAGGTTGTGCTTCGCGCGGAACTGCTCGTGGCTCTCCGGCGAGTCGATGGAGACGCCGAGGACGACCGCATGTTCCTTCGTCAGATCGGATTCGTGATCGCGGAACGAGCAGGCCTCGGCGGTGCAGCCGGGCGTGTCGTCCTTCGGATAGAAGTAGAGGATGACGTCTTTGCCCTTGTGCTCGCGCAGCGACATCTCTTTGCCGCGCGTGGACGGCAGTCGGAAGTCGGGCGCGACGTCGCCCACTTTCGGCTCGTAGAAATCCTGCATTCAATGCACTCCTGTTCCGAACAAAACCTTCTCGGCGATGAGCACTGCATTGAGCGCCGAGCTGCGGCGGAGATTATCGCAAACGGCCCAGACCCAGAACCCGCCGCGGATGGTGGGATCGGTGCGCACCTCGGCGATCAATACTTCGTCTTTTCCGGCCGCGTCGATGGTCCCGAACTGCTGATCTCCTTCCGGAAAGACGATGGCCGGATTCGCGCCGAGGGCCTCGCGGACCGCGCTCGCCTCGAGCGCCTCGCGCGTCTTGAGAAACAGCGAGAAGGTGTGGCCGTGAAAGATCGTCCCCTGCGTGATCAGCAGCGCCACTTCGGTGCGCGGATCGGTGAGCGCGCGCACCTGCGAGACGATGAACTCCTCGTTGCGCTCGGCGGCGGGATAGAGATTGAAGGCGAGCTGCCGGTCGAAGATGGTCTTCGGGACGGAGTGGATGTTCAGCACGCTGATGGTCTGCTGCGCGAGCTCCTCGACGCCGGCCTGCTCGAACTCCGAGGCCGGCTGCACGACCGTGGCGGTACAGACGTCGATCGGTGCGAGCGTGCGGATCTGATGGAGGATGAGCGCGATCGGAATGGCCACCGGATGCGGCGAGATCACCACGTCGTCGAGGCCGTCGAGCTCTTCGAGATTCACTCCGGCGATGGCCAGCTTGCCGTCTTCACTGGTGGATGGCTGCGAGAGATCGATGGCGATGAAGCGATCCTCGGCCGCGCGCGCGATCCACGGCTCGTTGCCGGCCGGCGGACCGCAGAAGAACACCAGATCGAGCGCGTCGAGCTCGGCCGCGCTGACCGGCGTCACCACCGCCGGCTCGTCGTTCATCTCGGTGAGCGCGCCGGCGTTTTCGCCGCCGGCGTCGAGCAGCACGACCTTCGCAAACGGGAAGGCGCGCTCGCGCAGGATGGTCTTGATTTCGTTGCCGACGAGCGTCAGCGGATTGACGATTCCGATGCGGTAGCCGTCTGGCGATTTCGGGTCAGGCACGCGCCGGGTTGTATCACGGAGCGGGCGTCTCGACGCGAATCTCGGCGGCGCGGCGGCTCGGGAAGGCGATGCTCCAGAGCTTCGCCAGCGGCCCGGAGCAGAGGTAGCCGATCGACGCCGCGAACCAGACCTCGCGCGGCCAGCGGAAGGCGATGCCGAGGAGCAGCGCGAGCACGACGAAATACATCAGCGAGCGCTCCTTCTGCAGCGCCAGACCTTTCTGGCTGCGGTAGCGCACGGGCGAGACCATCGCGAACGCGGTGGCCACGGTCACGAGCATCACGATCACGGCGAAGCGGCGGTCGGTGACCGGCGCCGGCGCGTAGAAGATCATCGACGCCAGCGTCAACGCGCCGGCGGGACTCGGCAGCCCGACGAAGTAGCGATAGTCCGTCTTGCCGGTCATCACGTTGAAGCGCGCCAAACGCAGCGACACCGCGGCGAGAAAGAGAAAGGCGATCCCGCCGCCGAGGCGCTCGAACACGTGGAGGCCCCACGCGTACACCAGCACCGCGGGCGCGGCGCCGAAGGTGACGACGTCCGCGAGCGAGTCGTACTCCTTGCCGAAGTCGCTCGTGGCGCCGAGCGCGCGCGCGATCAGTCCGTCGAACGTGTCGAAGACCGCGGCGAAGAGCAGCGAGACGCATGCGGTCTCGAAGCAATCGACCGCCGCCTCCGTGCGTCCGACCGTCATCGCCTCGATGGCGCGCGTCGCGAAGATGATCGCCCGGAACCCGAAGAAGAGATTCAGGATGGTGAGCGAGGTCGGGATGACGTAGATGCCGCGCCGGAAATTCGGCCGAACGCGATTGCGGATGACGCCTGGACGGACGCGCTCGACTTCCATTGCCGGGCGATTCTGATGCAAAAGCGGCGCAAGAGGAAAGTTCTCGCGGAGTTCCTCGGAGTTCCTCGGGTTCCTCGGGTTCCTCGGAGGAGTGAAGATCCACTCCGAGGAACTCCGAGGAACTGCCGAGGAACTCCG
>DASVQE010000096.1:0-52113 GCA_036389275.1 Thermoanaerobaculia bacterium | reverse complement strand
AGGCCAACCAACGGGGTCTGGGGCCCTCGGCCCCAGCCGCCGGAGGCCCCTCGTCGTCCCCTTAGCTACCGCTGCACTTTGCCCAGGATGATTCCGGCGATGGTCGGCCAGCCGAAGCGGCCTTGCGCGTCTTTGGCGGCGTTGGTGCCGAGGCGTTGGGCGAGCTCGCGGTCCTGCAGCAGGCGGACGATCGCGGCGGCGAGCGCGCTCGGATTTTCGGGCGGGACGAGCAGGCCGGACACCTCGTGCTCGATCACGTCCTGCATCGCGCCGACGGCGCTGGCGACGATGGGCACGCCGAACGTCTGCGCGACGTGCAGCGCGCCGCTCTGATAGATGTCGCGATAGGGAAAGACCACCACCGCCGCCATCCGCATCCATGCCGCCACTTCTTCCGAGGCGATGTACTCAGGGACCCAGATCACGTTTGGATCTTTCTGCGTCGGCACCTCGAAGCCGTGAAACGGAAATCCGGCGAGCACGAGACGCGCACCTGTGGCACGGTGGATCTCCGGAAAGGCGTCGATCAGGACATCCGTCCCTTTGTACTTCGACAACGTTCCGAAGAAGAGCACCACCTGCTCGCCGGGAGCGATGCCGTGGCGCGCGCGCAGCGCAGCGGCGTCGACCTTCGGATCGGCCAGCTCGTCGAAGATCTCCTCGTTCCCGTGCACGATCACGCCGATGCGCTCGTCGCTCACGCCGAACGTCTCGCGGAACTCGCGCCGGTTCCGCTCGAAGTGGACGAAGACGTAGTCGAACAGGTGATAGATGCGGCGGTAGAAGATGCGGCGGAAATTCGAGCGGTCGAACTTGCCGACGTTCTTGCCGCCGGTGGCGTACGGGCGGACGTTGTGGCAGACGTCGGTGAGGATGCGCGCCTTGCGCCGCAGCAGCATCAGCGGGAAGAGATCGGACGGAAAGCGGATGTCGCCGAGCTGCACGACGTCGGGCTGCAGCGAGGCGACGAAGCGGATCAGGCGGAGCCACTCGTTGTAGTAGCGGAGCGCGCGGCCGACGCGGCGCAGCTTGCGCCAGGCCACGGCCCACGGCGTCATCGACAACCGTCCGGCGGGCTTCGGGTCCCACAGATCGATGCGCTGCTCGAGGCGGAACGGATGCGGCAGCGCGGCCAGCTCGTAGTCTTTGGTGGTGATGAGCGTGACGTCGGCGCCCGACGCGGCGAGGCCGCGGCAGAGTTGGAAGACGTAGTGGGCCATGCCGCCTTTGCCGGCGAACTCGATGACGGCGATCTTCACGCGGCGGCTCCGAGGGCTTCGTCGTAGAGCGCGCCGAGCCGGGCGATCCATGCTTCGGTGCTGAAACGCTGCTGCACCGACTGCTTCGCCGCGGCCGACATGCGCGCGCGCAGCGCGGCGTCGCCGAGGAGCGTGGTGATGGCGCTGGCGAGCGCGTTGGAGTCGTCGACGGGAACGAGCGTGCCGGTGACGTCGCGCTCGACGATCTCCGGCACGCCGCCGTCGTCGGAGGCGACCACCGGCAGACCGGCGGCCATCGCTTCCATCAGCACGGTCGGAAAGGCATCGGCGCGCGTCGGCAGGACGAAGAGATCGCAGCCGGCGAGAAGCGCGTCGACGTCGGCGCGGTAGCCGGCCCAGCGCACGCGGTCCGCGACGCCGAGCTCCTGCGCGAGACGCGGCCACGCCTCGCGCATCTCGCCGTCGCCGACGATCAGAAACCAGGCATCGGGGATCGAGCGCGCGGCTTGGAGCAGCACGTCGATGCCTTTCGGCGCGCGGAGCACGGAGACGGTGATGACGAGCGGCGCGTCGCGCGGAATGTCGAACGCCGCGGCGATGCGCGCGCGGCACTCGTCACGATCGCGCGCGAAGCGGCCGAGGTCGATGCCGTTGTGGAGCGTGCGCATCTTGCGCGCGGCGAGGCCGCCGCCGGCGAGATAGTCGTTGCGCAGCGAGTCGGAGACCATCACCGCGGCGGTGCCCCAGCGATTGAGCACGAAGCGCAGGATGCGGTCGCGCATGGCGTGACGGCCGCGTCCCGCCGGCGGCGCGACATGCAGCGTGGCCAGCGCCGGCACGCGCGTGAGGCGCGCCACGAGCGAGGCCCAGATCGCGGAGTAGGTGAGGTGCGCGTGGATCAGGTCGATCTTCTCGTCGCGCACGAAGCGGAGCAGGCGGCGGAAGGCGGCGAGGTCGCGCAGGTTGCGCGCGCCGATCTTCACCACCGTCGCGCCGGCCGCGCGCAACTGCTCCTCGATCGGGCTGCCCTCGATGCTCTTCAGATAGCAGACGAACAGCTCGTACCGCGCGCGGTCGATGTTGCGCGCGAACGACACGGTCAGCGCCTCGGCGCCGCCGACGTTGAGTGAGTCGAGCAGCCAGAGCAGGCGGATCCGCCGCGTCACGCCAGCCCTCGCAGAATCACCCGCTCGAGCGCCTGCCGGCGCCACATCGCGCGCAGGTGTCCGCGCTCCTCGCCGCCGCCGCGCGCGAGGACCTGCAAGCCTTTGGCGAGCGTGAAGAGGCGCAGCGCCTCGGGATCGATCGTGCCGTCGCCGGCATAGCCCTCGAGGAACGAGCGCACCAGCTTCGGCGCGTAGCGGCGGAAGAACGGATAGACGAAGTAGAGCTCGAGGTGGACGCAGAAGTAGGCGACGTCTTCGAGCCCCAGGCCGTCGCGGAATCCCTCGAAGTCGATGACGTCGACGCGGCGGTCGCCGATGAAGACGTTGCCGCTCCAGAAGTCGCCGTGATGGCCGACCACCGGCAGCGGCTGCGCGGCGACGCGCGTCTCGAGCGTGCGGAGCGTCGAGGCGATGGCCTCGCGGTTCCGGCGGATGGTGCGGTTCGCGGCGGCGGCGAGCTCGAGGTCGCGCAGCGCGAGGATGACCACCGCGGTCAGGATGTGCCGCCCGTCTTCGTCGGAGGCGGTGACGCGCTGCATGAGCCGCAGCCAGGTGCCGGTGCGCCGCAGCGGCAACGCGAGGCGGCGATGCGCGAAGCCGCGGTTGCGCGCGGTGCGGATCATCGTCTCGAGCGAGCGGCCGGGCGCGCGCTCCATCACCAGCGCGGCGTGGCGGCGGTCGAGCACGAGCGCTTTCGGCACGGCGTAGATGACGTTGCCGGTGGTCTCGCGGTCGAGCTCGAGCAGCCGGTCGCGCAAGCGCTTGAGCGCGTCGAATTCTTCGCCGGCACGCGTGGCGCCGTCGCGGCCGTCGCCTTCGATCTCCGGATGTTTCTTCACCACCACTTCGCGCTTGCGGATGCCGTCGGTGATCGTCACCTCTGCCACGAACGAGTCGCGGCGCTCCTGCACGCGGCGCACGCCCATGGCGTAGTGATCGAGGCTGCCCCAGTCGATGGCGACGAGCTGCGCGAGCGAGCGCCCGGACTTCGGACCGTGATGCGCGTCGAGGAGCGAGACCAGCTCGGCGGCGGTGCGGCGGACGTCGAAGCCGTCGCGCACGCGCTCCTTCGCGGCGCGGCCGATGCGCTCGCGCAGCTCGCGATTCTCGAGCAGCTGGCGCATGGCGCGCGCGAGCTGCTCCGGCTGCGTGACGTCGATCAGCAGGCCGCTGCGATTGTGGTCGATCAGCTCCGGGATGCCGGAGATGGCCGGCGCGATGACCGGCAGTCCGGCGGCCATCGCTTCCATCAGCGCGACCGGGATGCCGTCCATCTGGCCGGAGTAGGCGATGACGCTCGGCAGCACGAAGAGGTCGGACTCGCCGATCAGCCGCGCCACCTCGTGCTGCGGCGTCGGGCCGAGGAGGCGGACGGAGTCGGCGACGTCGTGGGTGCGGATCGCTTCCTCGATGTCGATGCGCTGCGGACCTTCACCGGCGATCAGGCACTCGAACTCGAGACCTGCTTTCTTCAGCCGTCCGCAGGCGTCGACGAGCAGCGGAAAGGCTTTGGTGTCGCTGAGCTGCGCCGCCGAGAAGATGCGCAGCTTCCGCGGACCACCCTCGGCCGCCGCTTCCGATTTGGCCTTCTCGTACACCTCCGGATTCACGCCGGCGTGCACGACCTCGATCTTGTTCTGCGACACCGCCGGATAGAGCCCGCCGACGAAGGCCTTGTTGAACGTGGAGATCGTGCGGACGAAGGTGGCGTTGGCGAGCTTCTCCGGCATCAGCAGCCGGTCGACGAAGACGTCGGGGCCGTGAATGGAGAAGCTGTAGGTGATGTCGCTGATCGAGCTGATGATCCAGGCGGCGGTGGCCGGCTCGGTCGCAAAGTGCGCGTGCACGTGGCGGATGCCGCGCGTGGCCAGGACGCGCGAGAGATAGACGGCCTTCGGGAAGAGCAGCAGCGCGCGCACGAGCGCGGTCGGGTTGACGGCCGTGCCGGCGAGCAGGCGCAGCAGCGTGCCGAAGTACCGCCGCGGATGGCGCCACATGCGGACGAAGTTCACGAGCAGCATCGGCAGCGAGACGTGCGGCGTGTAGAGCGCGCGGCGCAGCCACGGCTTCGCCTCCTCGTGCATCACCTTGCCGCGCGCGCGGATGAGCGGCACGAGCACGACCGGCTGGCCGTGGCGCTCGAGCTCGTCGATCTCGCGGAGGATGTACGTCTCGGCGAGCCGCGGAAAGTGGGAGACGACGACGGCGATCGCGCTGCGCACGTGCGGCGTCGTGCGCGGCGGCGGCGCGGCGGTGGTCTGTTCGTCGACGGCCGCGGTCATGCGGCCGCCTCCCCGATGTGGTTCGAGGCGGTGGTGGTCAGGCGCGTGGCCGCGGTGACGAAGGCGAGCAGCATCCAGAGGTAGCGCTGAAACGCGCCGTGGAGGAAGAGGCTCGTCATCAGGTAGCCGGCCAGCGCCAGCGCGAGCGCCAGCAGCAGCATGGCGTGATGCTCGTGGCCGCGCAGCAGTTGCAGGTGGCGGCAATGCCAGAGCGCGGCGAGCGCCGAGCCCATCGCGCCGAGGAAGAGCGCCAGGCCGGCGAGGCCATTCTCGGCGCCGATCTCGAGATAGAGCGTGTGCGCGAACATCCGGTCGCCCGGCTCGTCGTACTGCTTCGCCGCCGAGCCGACGCGGTTCGCGTACTCGGGATACGAGCTCGAGAAGTTGCCGGTGCCGACGCCGAAGGCGAGATGCTCGTCGAACATCAGCGCGGCGGTGCGCAGCAGCAGCTTGCGCTTCTCGACCGAGCTGTCGTGATCGACCTCGCCGCTCGTGCCGCCGGGCAGCAGCACCTGCAGCGACTCGAGGCGCTTGGAGACATTGCCCGGCGCGATCAGCAGCAGGCCGACCGCGGCGGCGCCGGCGATGGCGATGCGCGTGACCGGCACGCGGAGCGCGAGGACGGCGATGCCGGTCATCACGCCGAGGGCCAGCATCGCGCCGCGCGAGTAAGTGACGAGCACGCCGCCGGCCACGAGCGCGGTCACGACCATCCAGAGCTGCCGCTCGCGGCGCCGCAGCGCGCTGTAGGCGAGGTAGAGCCCGAGCGGTACGGCCATGACCAGAATCTGTGCATAGAAGTTCGGATCGCCGACGGGTCCGGCGGCGCGCATGTCGGAGGACTTCGCATAGATCGTTCCGACTTCGACGCGGGCGAAGCCGCCGAGCTGTCCGAAGGTCTGATTGGTGAGGATCTGCACGATCGAAACGGAGGCGAGCGCGGCGGCGGCGATGGTCAGCGCCATCAGCGCGCGGCGCAGCGCCGCCCACGACACCGCCAGGCTGCCGGCGATCAGCAGGATCAGCAGGTTCTTCACCGTGTCGACCACGCGGTCGTCGGCGAAGGAGAGGTTCTCCGCCCAGACCGTGCTGACGAAGAGCAGGGCCGTGTAGCAGACCAGGAGCAGCGTGACCGGTTGTGCCACAATTCCGGAAGGACGGAAGACCGTCCGATATTTCCAGACCAGCGCCGCCAGCACCACGATCATCGGCTGCAGCAGCGACGGGATGCGCAGGATGCGCGAGGCGATGTCGGAGACGTTCCAGTAGATGAAGAACACCAGCAGCGGCAGCGCGTAGCGGAGCACCATCCGCGGCACTCGGAACGGCGCCGGGATGTGCACGTCGTCGGTGCTGGTGCCGGCCGCGGCGCGCCAGAGGCGCTCGCCGGAGAACTCGATGCCTTCGCGTCGCAGGCGCCAGGTGATGCCGCAGACGATGGCGCCGGCCATGGCGAAGACGGCGTAGTGAGCGAGGGCGAGGTTCTCGTTGAACATCACCGCCAGGGCGACGAGGGCGAAGCCGGTGGCGGTGGCGCCGCCGTCCCAGCCGGTGACGAACGCGGCGGCGATGACGGTGGCGAAGTAAAGGACCAGCAGCATCGCCGGCTGCGGCGGCAACAGGAACGCGGCGCCCGTGGCGATCATCGCCAGGTCGAGTGCGATTCCAAGTCGGACCAGCGTACGGCGGCGGTCGGAGATCATTGTGTGAAGCGGGCGACGCCCCGTCTATTCAAAGCTGCCGCCAGACCTACGCGGCGAGCGTCGCCGGCCGCAGGCGCGTCACCGCCCAGGCGATGGCGAAGCCGAAGATCAGGCCGAGAACCAGCCCGGCGGCGATGGCGCGCCCGATGCGCGGGAACACCAGCGCGCCATTGGTGGCGGGCGAGACCACCGTCACGCCGTAGTAGCGGAAGATCGAGCGCGACTGTGCGGCGAGCAGCTCCGGCACGCGGTTGGCGACCGCGGCCGCGCGCGCGGCGTCGGCGCCTTCGACGTTCACCCGGAAGAGATTCGTGTTCGGCATCGGCACGGCCGTGATCTCGTAGCCGTGGCCGGCGTGCGGCCCGCCGAACGCGCCCGCTTTCGTGAGCGGCGTCGAGGCAAGCGCGGCGATCGTGGCGATGAGCGTGCGCTGGTCGAGCGCCTCGATGGCGCGGATGCGGTCGTTGGCCGGCATGACGTCGGTCAGCGGAGTGACGGCGGCGACCGACGTGGCCAGATAGCGGTTCGGCTGCAGCGCCGCCAGCAGCCACGCCAGGAGCGTGGTGGCGACGGCGACGGCGGCGATGATCCGCCACTGCGAGAAGATGATGTGCAGCAGGTCGTCGGCGAACGAGGTGCGCGGACGGCGGCGGCGCTCGGCGGCGCTCGGGCGCGCCGCACCGCGCTCGGCGGCGGCAGGTGTGACGGCGGTTTCCGGAGCGGCCAGCTCGAGCCGGTTGTTCGCGTCCGCTTTTTTCATTCGACGTCTCAGACGGCGTCTTGTCCCGTCACCACCACGTCGATGGTCCGGAGCAGGATCTCGAAGTCGAGAGCCAGGCTCCAGTGCTCGACATAGTGACGATCGAGACGCAGCCGTTTGAGGTCACTGCAACTGCTGCGCCCGCTCACCTGCCAGAGACCGGTGATGCCGGGCGGCGTCGAGAAGCGCGTCAGCCCGCTGCGGCGCGGCAGCTTGTCGAGATCGGAGACGAGCAGCGGCCGCGGGCCGACGATGCTCATCGTGCCCTCGAGCACGTTGAAGAGCTGCGGCAGCTCGTCGAGCGAGTACTTGCGCAGCACGCGGCCGATCTTCGTCACGCGCGGATCGTTCTTGAGCTTGAGGAACGACTTGCCCTCTTTCTCCGCGAGCGCTTTCTCCTGCAGATGCGCTCCGACGATCATCGTGCGGAACTTGTACATGTCGAACTGATTGCAGCGGAACCCGATGCGCCGCTGCCGGAAGATGATCGGCCCGGGGCTGGAGAGCTTCACCAGCGCCGCGAGCAGCAGGAACACCGGCGAGAGCAGCGTGATGGCGACCGTGGCGAACAGCAGGTCGAAGCCGCGCTTGACGCGCGCTCCGATCGGATGACGGGTGCGGAGATCGTAGTAGTAGGAGCCGCTTCCCGCGGCATCGAAGAAGACGATTCCCTTGGCTCGCTGCGCGGCGCGCTTCTGGTTTTTGCGATCGGCCTGGCCGACCGCGCCGCGGCGACGTGGAGACTGCTCGTAATCGAAGTAATAAGTTGTCATGGCCCCTTGCTGAAGGTGCCGCGCGAGAGACTCTCACGCGGCACCTTGGTTATTTGCAAGCAGGAAGCCAGCGAAACCGGAACCTGATTACGAGCGGGTCGAGCGGCGCTTGGCCGAAGCCGGCGTCTTCACGGTGATGGTGTTGCTCGCGCTCGAGCGGTTGCCGGCGGCGTCGAAGGCGAAGACCTGATAGGTGTACGACTGGCCGGCCAGGACCATGCGGTCAGTCCAGGTGGTCGAGCTCGCCGAGCCGACCTTCACGTTGCCGCGGTAGATGTCGTAGCGGACCACCGCCACGTCGTCGCGCGAAGCGCTCCAGCCGAGCGAGACCGAGGTGGCGGTGACGGCGGCGGCGGCCAGCTTGACCGGCGCGGTCGGCGCGATCGTGTCGGCGTCGATGATCGCGGCGGTCGTCGCCACGGTCAGCACGTTGCTGCCGCCCGACTGATTGCCGGCCTTGTCGACGGCGCTGATCTGGTAGGTGTAGGTCGTGCCGGCGGTGAGGTTGAGGTCGCGGTAGGAAGTCGTCGTCACCGTGGCCACGAGCGTCGTGCCGCGGAAGACGCGGTAGCCGGTCACGCCGACGTTGTCGGTCGAGCCGTTCCAGGAGAGGAGCACCGCGTCCTTGGCGATCTCGCTGGCGCGCAGCGCGGCCGGCGCCGTCGGCGCGTCGCCGTCGGTGAGCATCGAGCTGCTGACCGAGACCGCGTCGCTCGAGCCGGAGAGATTGCCGGCGGCGTCGACGGCCTTGACCGCGTAGCTGTAGCTCGTCTCGTCGGCGAGGTTCGTGTCGGTCCAGGTGGTGGCGGCGATGGCGGCCACTTCGACGCCGCGGCGGTAGATCTTGTAGACCGACACGCCGACGTTGTCGGTGGCGGCGTTCCAGCTCAGCGTCACGCCGGCCGGGCCGGCGGTCAGGACGCGCAGGTTGCCCGGGATCGACGGCGCGATCGTGTCGAGGGTCGGAGCCGGCTTGACGGCGGCGCCGCTCGAGAACTGGTGCGCGCCGATGTCGAACGGCGTGATGCGGGTGATGCCGAAGTGGTCGACGCTCACGATCGACGAGGCGTCGAAGCCGCGGCCGATGGCGGCCGAGGCGAGAGTGATCTTGTAGTCGGAGGCGCTGAAGCCGCCGGCGTTGACGAAGGCCGGGTTGCCGACCACGTCGCCGGTGCCGGCGGCGCTGCCGGACGCCACGCCGTACCAGTTGTTGTTGCGGTAGGTCACGCCGGCGCCGGCGACGTTCGGTCCGAGTCCGCCGACCTGATAGATGATGTTGTTCTCGACGAAGCTGTTCGAGTGCGCGTCGTTGTTGACGGCGATGATCTCCGCCGTCGCCTTGTAGAACGTGTTGTTGGCCACGACCACGTTCTTCAGGCCGCCGCCGTTCTCGTAGTTCGAGTAGTAGAAGCAGCGCTTCACGTTGGTGACGATGTTGTTCGTGATGTCGATGTCGCTCAGCGGATTGGTGTAGGTGTAGGCCTCGTTGGCGAGCTGGATGCCGGAGGCGGGCGAGCCGCTGCGGAAGTACGAGGTGTCGCTGGTGCTGTAGATCAGGTTGCGCGTGACCGTCACCGAGCGGGCGTTGTCGAGGTACATGTTCACGCTGAAGTTGTCGTGAACGCTGTTGCCGCTGATCGTGCCGCCGGTCGAGAGGATGAAGTCGAGGCCTTCGCCCCAGTTCTGGTAGACCTCGTTGTTGATGATGTCGACGTTGTTCGCGCGCAGCGCCGACAGACCCTGCTGCCAGGAGGCGGCGGTCTGGTACTGGTTCTGGGTGACGTTGTGGTGGACCAGGTTCCCTTCGACGCGGACGTCGTGGGTGGTGCCCAGCGGGCTCGTCGAGGCGCTCGTCACGTAGAGGCCGTTGGCGGTGTTGTGGTGAACGTTGTTGTTGCGGATGATCAGGTTGTTCGCGTCGTAGACGAGGATGCCCGACTTCGGACCGTTGGCGACCTCGAAGTTCTCGAGGTGGATGAAGGTGCTGTTGCCGCCGATCTGGATCACGGCGTTCTGCGTGGTGGCGGTGCCGTCGACCAGGGCGGTCTCACCCGGGTAGGAGCTGACGGTGATCGGCGCCGACGCCGTGCCGCTCTTGCTCCAGATGTTGACGCTCTCGTTGTAGCTGCCGCCGCGCACGTAGAGGGTGTCTCCGGCGGCGAGCTTCTTCACGCCCGCGGTGATGGTGCGCAGCGGCGCGCTGAGCGTGCCGGCGTTTGCATCGTTGCCGCTGGTGGCGACGTAGTACGTCGCTGCCTGCGCGGCGGCGGTGATGCTGAGAGTAACGAGAACGGCTGCAACCTTCGCAAAACGCATCGGACCTCCGGCGCGATCACTTACGCCGGACGTCCTAGCTTCAGGACTAATCGAAGGGAACCGAGCTCGCCAGGCGGCGGGACTCGATGTCTTCGATCACGTTCGGTAACCGGGCTGTCTGGACTCCCCAGACCCCTTGGCTTTGCGTCCCCCTGTCACCAGAGGTTTGCCTTTGTCGTGTGACCGCTAATTTGTTATTGGGCAGAACAACTACTGCTACCCGTTATTTCCACCTTCAGCCGCTAAATGGTTGACTCCGTTGCACGAACTCAACCGCAGTCGCTGTCGCCGAATGCTGCAAATAATACATCGAAAGCGTTACCACCTTGTGATCTGCGTCACGGACACCCCGGCAATGTGTTTGCACCGGGCCGAAAGCGTAGCTTCGAAACTTCCTTCGATCCGGCAGGGCACATGACCAAATCCATCTTCCGTGCGGCGACGGCCGCGCTCCTTCTCGCTTCAATTCTCGCGCCCGCCGCCGCGGCCCGCCGCCGCGCCGTCCAGTCGCCGCCTCCCGCCACCAATCCACTCTACACCCAGGGAGGATATGCGGACCGGATGTCCGTCCTGCAGGGTGGAACGATCGCCTTCCACATCTCCAGCGGCGTCGCTCCATTCACCCTGCAGATCGTGAATCTGGTGCAGCCCGACACGGTCCTGGCCACGATCCCGAACCTCACCGCGCCCGTGCGCGACTGCACCGGCCTCTACGACGTCGGCTGCAAGTGGCCGGTGACGGCCACCTTCACCATCCCGGCGAGCTGGCCGAGCGGCTACTACGCCGCGCGCATCCCGACCACCGGCGGCACCCGCTCGATCTTCTTCGTCGTCCGCGCCGCGCACCCGAGCGCGCCGATCCTGATGATCGCGGCGACGAACACCTATCAGGCGTACAACGCCTTCGGCAACCGCAGCGTCTATCCGTCGAACTCGCCGGAGCGCTCGTTCAAAGTGTCGTTCGACCGGCCGTTCGCCGAGGCGGACGGGCTGGGGCGCTTCCCGCGCTGGGAGCAGTTCTTCGCCCAATGGATGAAGAGTGAGAACCGCCCATTCGATCTCGCCACCGACAGCGATCTCGAAGATCCGACGCTGCTCACTCCGTATCGGGTGGTCGTCATCGCCGGGCACTCCGAGTACTGGACGAAGACCGCGCGCGAGAATCTCGAGCGCTACAGCGCCAATGGCGGCCACATCGCCATCTTCGGCGGCAACACGATGTGGTGGCAGGCGCGGCTCGAGAACGACGGCCGCACGCTGGTGGTCTACAAAGCCGCCGCGCCCGATCCGGAGAATGGGAAGCACGACGACATCGTGACGGTGAACTGGTTCGACGAGCCGGTGAACCGTCCGGAGAACCTCATCACCGGCGCCTCGTTCCGCTACGGCGGCTACGTGAATCGCGGCGTGGCGCTGACCGCGCCGCGCATCGGCTACACCGTCACCGATCCGACGAGCTGGGTCTACGAAGGGCTTACGGTCACGGCCGGGACGCCGTTCGGCGCAATCGCCGCCGGCGAGGAAAGCGACGGCGCGCTGTTCAACTGCGGCGGCAACGCGCTGGCCGCCGCGGTCGACGGCTCCGACGGCACGCCGCGCAACTTCCACATCGTGGCCACGGTGCCGGCCGCCGCCGGCTACGGCACGGTCGGCTACTACGTGAACGCGATGGGCGGCGCGGTGTTCAACGCCGGCACGCAGAACTGGCCGGTGGCGCTGGCCACCGATCCGGTCGTGCAGACCATCACCCGCAATGTGCTGAACCGGTTCCTGGCCGGTCCGCTGGTCTACGATCCGGTCAGCGATCCCGCTCGCACGCGCGATACCTTCAACTGTCCGCTGCCCGCGGCCGACGTGATCCCCGGCTGGCGCGGCGAAGAAGGAAAGGCGCAGCCGACGGCGCGCTGCGCGTACGAAGGTCCGACCGGTCTCGATCTGCACGGCGATCCGCGCGTGCTGCTCGCGCGCAACTTCGCGCCGACGTTCAACACCACCAGCACGGTCAATCTCCGGCTGTACGTCAACGCCGACAACATGACGCGCACCGATGCGGCGTTCGGCTTCCTCACGCTGCAGCTTCGCAAAAATCGTGTGAACTCTCGCGTGGCGCGCATCGACGTCGATCCGGCCACGAAGTCGGTGCGCATCGTGACGTTCCTCGCCAACGGCAACACTGCCTCGCGCGGCGACTGGATCGCCCTCGGCTCCGGCTGGCACTCGCTGCAGATGTCGTGGCACTCGCCCGGCGCCGTGACGCTGCAGGTAGATAGCGGCGCGGTGTCGACGCTGCAGAATTCCGACGCGACGCAGGTGGTGAACGAGGCCCAGCTCTTCTACCCGGCCGCCGAAAGCGCCGGCTCGACGGCGTACCTCTGCGTCGATGCCTTCGCCGCCGGGGTCGAGCCGCAGCCGGCCGTCGCGCCGCTGCATTGAGCATGGTCGATTGCGGCAAAAGCCTTGCACAACGGCTCGGCAGACGTCGGCATCAGCGTACGTCCCCGTTTCACACGACCGATCTCAAGGCCCCTATGACGAACCGAATCTTCCTCACGACTCTGCTCGCGTCGACGCTCGCGCTTGCCGCGCACGCGCAGACCGCCGCCGTCCGCGAAATCCACGCGACCGCGCTCTCCGCGCCCGACGCCAACGGCGAGCGCTCGCGCACCGGCGCACGCCGCATCACCACCGAGGCTGTCGTGGCGAACGACGCTGCCGGCGGCCACGCCGTTCCCTTCGGCACGTTCCCGGTGGCCGGCACGATCGGCCGCGATCTGGCCATGCCGTACTTTGTCGATCTCGATCCGACCAACCGCGCGCAGGACTGGAACTGCGGCAACCTCACCTTCAACGATCACAGCGGCGAGGATGCATACATCCGCAGCTTCCGCGAGCAGGAGATCGGCGTGCCGGTCTTCGCCGTGCGCGACGGGCGCGTCACCGACGTCCGCGACGGGCAGCCCGACCAGAACACCAGCAACGACACCACCGCGAAAGCGAACTTCATCACCATCCGCCACAGCCCCGACGAGATCACGCAGTACGTGCATCTCAAGAAAGGGAGCATCACCGTCGCGCGTGGCGACCAGGTGGTGGCCGGCCAGCAGATCGCGATGATCGGCAGCAGCGGCGCGAGCACCGCGCCGCACATCCACTTCGAGGCGCGCTGGCAGGACGAGCCGTTCGAGCCGATGGCCGGTCCGTGCCGTCCCGGCAAGTCGTACTTTCCGCAGCAGCCGATGCAGCCGCAGCAGGATCCGATCATCCTCGGCGCGACGTTCAGCGGCCGCTCGTTCGCCGAGTTCCGTCCCGCGCCGTTCGACGACGCGCCGCACACCGGCACGTTCCTGCGCGGTCCGCAGACGATCTACTTCAAGGCCGATCTGGCGAACGTCGGCGCGCGCACGCAGTACGCGCTCACGCTCACGCCGCCCAACTCGACCACCGGCATTCCGGTCGGCACCGGCTCGCTGATGCAGTTCGAGGCGGCGCTGGCGTCGGTGTGGTGGGCGATCGACGTGAATCTCAACGTGAACGGCGTCTGGACGCTGGCCTTCGACGTGAACGGCTCGCGCATCGCCACGCTGCCCTTCACCGTCGTCGAGTCGAATGCGGACGTCTTCAACCGTCCGCCGAATCCGATCACCGCCGCCATCGAGCCGGCCGGCCTGCTCGGGAACGAGGTGCCGGTCTGCCGCGTCAGCGGAGATCTGGTGGCCGATCCCGACTACGAGGTCGTGTCGTATCGCTATCAGTGGCGCGTGAACGACGTGGTCGTGCGCGACGTCACCACCGCCGCCGAGAGCGACGCGCTGAGCCGC
The DNA here is from genome assembly GCA_036389275.1 of Thermoanaerobaculia bacterium. Classification (GTDB taxonomy): domain Bacteria; phylum Acidobacteriota; class Thermoanaerobaculia; order Gp7-AA8; family Gp7-AA8; genus QHVT01. The sequence continues at coordinate 38,075 of DASVQE010000096.1, read as the reverse complement.
ACGTTCTCGCGCGCCGGCACGACGCTCTCCTGCACCGTGATCGCATCGGACGGCCGCGCGGAGGCGCAGCCGGCTTCCGCGAATGTCCTGATCCGCGGCATCGTCCATCGCCGCTCCGTCCGCCAGTAGGAGGTTCGAGGTGAAAGTCCGTTCTCTGTTCGTGCTCGCCGCCGCGTTCACGCTGGCCGCACCGCTGTTCGCGCAGCCGCGCGGCGTCCGCGCGCCGCATACGTTCGGCAACGAGGTGCGCATCCAGGGCTACCTGTTCGGCAACTTCTTTCAGGCCACGAATCCGCGCAACGAAGAAGACGTGACCGCCTTCGGCGCGGAGTATCGCGCCGCCTATCGCCCCTGGACCACGCCCACCGATCTCTACGCGCACGTTGACTACATCAACTATGACGATCCGCGGCGCCGCGACAGCTACGGCGGCCGCCTCGGCGTCGCCTACAACGGCGAGATCCACGCGCTGAACGCCTACGTCGACCGCGCCGAGAACCGCGCCACCTTCGATGTCGGCGACGTCACCGCCACCGCGAACGTGACCACGCTCGGCGCCGACTATTCGTTCCGCGTCACCCCGAACTGGCAGCTCGGCGCCCTCGGTGAGCATCAGGTGCAGCGCTTCAGCGTCCGCACCGGGCAGGAGAACACGTACGACGCGCTCGGCGCGAACGTCCGCTACCGCGGCTTCGGGCGCAAGTTCTCGCCGGAGGTCGGCTACGTCACCGGCACGCGCGACGTCGACGATCCGAACGAGAGCTACGACGACGACTACTGGTATGTGCAGCTCGCCTTCGCGCCGCTCGACAAGTGGAACGCGCGCGTCCGCTTCCGCGACCGCACGCGCTCGTACACCACGAACGCCATCACCGCGCGCAACTTCGGCCGCGAAGACAATCGCCTGCAGTGGATGGGCGCGGTCGACTACCGCATGACACGGCGGCTGACGCTGACCGGCTACTACACGATGGAAGACGTCGACACGACCCGGCTCGGCGGCGACTTCGACACGAGCATGTTCCTGCTCGGCGTCACGATCGGCTTCTGACGGCCGCCTCGAGCTCGTCCCACGGCAGGTGACGCGTGCCTTGCACGTCGTAGCCGCGCGCGTCGACGTATTCGTCGAAGGCTTTCTTGAGCTGCAGCCCCGTCGCCTTGGCGTACGCGTCGAGGTAGCGCCGCACCGCGCGCGAGACGGCGTTGTCGCGCACGAAGGTCCGGGCGAAAGCCTCGGCCGGCCGCGCCCGGCGATAGCGCCGCCACGGATAGTTCTGGCCGTAGGTGGTGGGGAAGTGGAAGAGGTCGAGCAGCGGCGACGCGGTCGGCGTGTAGTGCTCCCAATCGATCACGCCGAGGCGCGCGCCGTCGAAGAGAAGGTTCCGCGCCCAGAAATCGCGATGCGAGGCAGTGGTCATGCCGTTTCGCGTGGAATTGTGAAATTCCGCTAACCACTGTCCGGCCGCGGTGAAATGCCGATGGAGATGCCGCGAGGGCAGGAGTGAGCGCTGCGTCTCCACGTACGCGGAGCGGCCCGGCAGCACGTCGAGCACGAGCAGCTCGCCGCGCTCGTCGGCCTGGAAGCGGAGCAGGTTCGGCAGCGTGCGCTGCATCTCGGGCGAGAGCCGCGGCCGCACTTCCTCGAGCGCGCGCGCCTCGCGCCGCAGCGACTCGCCGCCGCTCTCCGCGCCGCGCGCCTTGGCGATCGCGAACGGCATGGCCGCATCGCGGCGGAAGAAGAAGGCGATCAATCGTCCGCGCGTGCCGCGCTCGTAGTCGCGCAGCACGATCCAGCGGAGATCGCCGAGCGGTACGCCCGCCACTTCGCCGCCGAGCATCGAGCGGAGCAGCTCCGCCGCGTCGTCGTCGGTCGGGCGGAACGGGATGGGCGTGCCGGGGATGTTGGCGAGCACCCGTTGCGCGAGCGTGTGCGGCACGCGCAGCGCGTGATTGAAGTAGCGCACCGCGCCGCGCGCATCGAGCGGAACGACGAAGCGATCGATTGCGCCGAACCGCGCGGCGGGACGAGCCGTCACGGCTGACGCTGCTGCAGAATCAGCGCCACTGGCAGATGGGTTGCGAAGCGGAAGGCGCGTGATCGATGCAAACGAGCGGATGCTGCGCGAACAGATCGTCGCCCGCGGCGTGACGGACGAGCGCGTGCTCGCGGCGATGCGCGCCACGCCGCGCGAGCAGTTCGTCCCACCGACGCTGCGCGCGTCGGCGTACGACGACACGCCGCTGCCGCTCGCGCACGGCCAGACCATCTCGCAGCCGTTCATCGTTGCCTTCATGACGCAGCTCCTGCAGTTGCGCGGCACGGAGAAGGTCCTCGAGATCGGCACCGGCTCGGGCTATCAGACTGCCGTGCTGGCGCGGCTGGCGCGCATCGTCTACAGCGCCGAGGTCGAGCCCGATCTCGCGGCAGGCGTCGCGTCGCGGCTCAGCAACCTGTCGCTTGCGAACGTCGTCCTCGGCGTCGGCAACGGCCTCGAGCTCTTCCGCAAGCACGCACCCTTCGACGCGATCCTCTCCGCCGCCGCGCCGGAGGAAATCCCCGAAGCGCTGGTCGAGCAGCTCGCCGACGGCGGCCGCTGCATCATCCCCGTAGGCGCCGCCGAGCTCCAGTACCTCTGGCTGATCGAGCGCCACGGCCGACACGTCACGCGGCGAAGACTCGATCCGGTGCGGTTCGTGCCTTTGCGGACGTGAATTCACCCGAAGTAATGACACCGCGACGTACACGTCTCCTCCACCGTCACGCGATGAATATTCGCGAGATCGGGCGCGAGGCGGTTCCAGATCCAGATGGCCAAAATCTCCGAGGTGGGGTTTTCGAGGCCGGCGATCTCGTTGAGCAGGTAGTGATCGAGGTCGGTGACGATCGGGTCGACGAGGCGTTTGAGGTCGGCGAAGTCCATCACCCAGCCGAGGTGCGGATCGATCGGGCCGCGGACGGCCACTTCGCCGCGGAACGAATGGCCGTGCACGCGGCGGCATTTGTGGCCTTCGGGCACGTTCGGCAGCCAGTGCGCGGCTTCGAAGCGGAAGTCCTTGACGAGCTCGACGACGTCAGACATCGCCGCGAGTCTACCCTTCTGGTAAACCTCTTGCTCTGCGCACACGCATGAGCAATTACACGGCTTCCGAGTCGGAGCGGTCGCTCGGGACGATCATCAAGGACCTGACCGCCGACCTCTCGATGCTTTTCCGCAGCGAGATCGCGCTGCTCAAGCTCGAGCTGAAGGAGACGGCGGCGAAGCTCGGAGGCGGCGCGGCGCTTTTCGCCGGCGCACTCTTTCTCGCCTTCGTCGGCATGGCCTTCCTCTTCGTGACCATCACCCTCGGCCTGGTCGCGCTCGGAGTGCCGGCATGGCTCTCGTCGCTCATCGTCACCGTCGTCCTCTTCATCGCCGCCGGCGTGCTGGTGATGCTGGGCAGAAAGAAAATGAAGGGTGTGAACTTCGTGCCGACCGGCGCGGTCGATCACATCCGCAACGACGTCGACGCGATCAAGTCCGACATCGCACGCGTGAGGAGCAGGTAAATGGCCGACGAGAAGAACTCCATCGAAACCGCGATCTCGCGCGCCCGCGACGGCGTCGGCGAGCACATCGACGAGCTCGATCGTCACCTCCGCACGAACTACGACCCCGGCACGCTGGCCCGCAACTACGCGCCACAGATCATCGGCGCCGGCGCCGTGGTCGGCCTCCTGGTCGGCTTCGGCCTCCCGAAAGTCCTCCGCCGCGCCGTCACCTGGGGCGTCCCGCTGGGCATCCTTGCGATGACGATCAAAAACGCCCGCGACAGCAGCGACCAGCCGGATCTCGAAGGTTTGGCGTAAGGGACGTTTCGGGCGTATCTCCGCCATTCCTCCCGGCGGGATTTCCGCATTTGCGCATTTCCGCAAAGGCGCGTAGCCTGCGCGCAATCCAATAGCGAGTCCCGAGTCCCGCACATGCGCGTTCTGTGACGGCTTCGGCAGGAGGCTGTCATGAAAATCCTCATTGTACGTGTGTCGCTGTGTCTCTTCCTGGCGCTCGCCTACGCGTACCCGGCCGCCGCCTGGTGCGGCTACGCGTGCGGTTGTCCCGAAATCAGCGGCGAGCTCGGTCCGATCAACGCGGACGGTACGTTCGCCGTCACGATTCGCCGGACTGATTACCCGTCCACAGGGCTGCCGTCTCTCAACATCTATTTCAAGGGCGGCTTGATCAGCATCTCGTCGATCTATCTCGACTCCAATCCCGACACGATCGTCTTGTCGGCGTTCTGCATGACCGAGCCTTCGGAACTGCGCATCGTGCCGAAAGACTGCTATGCAAACGAATACACGGCCGGCCAATGGTCGACGACAATCGGCGGCGAGAGCCAGAAGCCGGTCGTCAACGTCACGCTCGATAAGGCGTTCGATCCGGCGGCGCAGAAGCGCCGCCCGCGCGCGACGGTGACATGGGACTTTGGCGACGGCACCAACAACTGGAGTCTCAGCGCGCGCCTTCGCCCCTGGACAACGGCGGACGGCCAATCACACGGCGGTGAGACCTGGCCGCTCGACGTCACCGAACAATCGGGCACGCAGTCGTTTTTCTTCAATGCTCCCGGCGGCGCCCATCAATATGCCGTCGAGGCGATCGCTCAATCGTGTACCGGCCGCGCCACGTCGGACGACTCCGACGAGTGCGGCGAATGTGACGGCACCTCGTCCGGCAATCCGGTCTACTACGACGACGGGAACATGCGCCTGCACGACGCCGATCCGCTTCCATCGATCGCCGGACAGTCGCTCGCACGCACCTACGACAGCGACGAGCAGGTCCGCGCGCTCTTCGGCCGTGGCTGGACCAGCATCTTCGAGCGGCGTCTGATCGTCGAGACGAGCGGCGGCGACCAGATCGTGTCGCTCGTCAGCGCCAACAACGACGTGGCCACGTTCCGGGGCAGCGGCGGCGCATTCCGCCAGACTTGGCCGCAGGCGCGTGCAGCCGATGCGACGCTGACTTACGATGCGACCGCGGCGACGTACACCTATCGCGGCGCGAGCTCGCCCGAAACGGCCACGTTCCGCGCCGGCGACGGCGCGCTGCTGCGGCTCGGAAACATCGCCACCGGCCGCTTCGCGCAGCTCGCCTATGACGCGCAAGGACTGCCGCAGAGCGTGACCGACTCCTGGAGCGGCCTCGCATGGCTGTTGACCGTGGACGCCGTCGAACGGCGCATCACGTCGATCGCGGTGAGCGGCCGGCCCGACCTCGTCTGGAACTATGTCTACGACGCCTCCGGCAATTTGCTCAGCGTCCTCACGGCGGACAATTCGCCGTGGCGCACTTATGACTACGCCGCTGCCGGCATGACCGCGTCACACGATGCGGCCGGTAATCTTCTCGAGAGTCATGCGTACGATGCCGGCGGCGCCGCAATCAACTCGACCGGCAACATCGACGAGATCGCGTCGATCGAATACGACCTGCCCGGCTCGACGGCGGACGAGCGCATTACGCGCGTGACCGCGAAGAACGGAACGGTGACCGATTACACGCTGCGCTCCTCCGGCGGCTCCTGGCGCACCGTGAAAGTCGAAGGCGGCTGCAGCTCTTGCGGAGGTGCCGGCGATCGCACACTCGTGCGCGACCGTTTCGGCCGCGTAATACGCCAGCAAAGTGCGGACGGCTATGTCGACGTGACCGCGTATACCGGCGGAACCGTCTCGTCGCGGATCGCCTCACAACGCCGCTACCTGGTCCCGGCCGGCTGCGATCCTGCCTCCGATGTTGGCCACTGCCGTCTCACAGTCGATGCGCTGGCTGCCGCTGCACTCGATTCGACGGCCGCCACGGTAGAGACGTCGTACGAATACAGCGACCCGAACTGGCCGGAGCGCGTCACCGCGATGACGCGGCCGAGCGTGGTCGTCGCGGCGGCGACACGTCGCGAGACGACTACGTATGACGCGACGACGGGCACCGTGCTGACGAAGACCGTCAGCGGCCGCGCTGCCGACACGACGGTGGTGGAGCGAACGCGTACGACGACATTGTACGAAGTGGGCTCGCCCGCGCCGGCGTTCACCCCCGGCGGCGCATTCGATTTCGCATGGCTGTCGCTGCCGCAGCCGGTCGGTTTGACGAAGACCATCGACGGCCCGCGCACGGACGTCGCCGACGCGATTTCCTATGTCTACTATCCCGTCGATGCCGACGTCCCGGCGCTCCTTCGCGGCCGGCTCGCCGCCACGAAAAATGCGGCCGGTCACATTGCGCATTACGACGGCTACGACGAATTCGGCAACGCCACCCGCATCGTCGATGCAAACGGTGTCGCCGTCGAGATGACGTACGACGCGTTGGGGCGCGTCGTCACGTCTACTGTGAAGGCGAGCTCCGGCTGCAATACGACCACCGACCCTCTCTGTGCGACCGACCTCACCACGACCCGCACCTACTCGCCAGCGGCCGGGCCGCTGGTCTCGGAGCAGCAACCCGGCGGCGGTGTGACGCAATACACGTACGACGGCCGCGGCCGCGTCGTCACCGTGTCGCGCGGCCCGGCGGCCGCTGACCTGCGCGAACGGATGGAGTACACGTACGACGCGAACACCGGAAAGAAAACGCGCGAGCGCGCGCTCGCTTTCGAGGCAGGCGTCTGGGTCGAAAGTCGGAGTGAGTCGTTTGCCTACGACGCTTTGACGCAGCTCTCGTCGGTCACACACGCCGACGATTCCAGCGTCGGCTATGCGTATGATTCCGAGGGACGTGTCGCGTCGCAGCGTGACGAGAATCATGCGGCAGCGAACACGTTCTACGTCTATGACGCCGCCGGCCGGCTCAGCCAGGTGCGTCAGCAACTCGGCGCCACCGCCGCCACTACCGGTTACACGTACGACATCGATGGCAATCTCCGCTCGGTCACCGATCCGAACGGCAATGTCACGACCTACACGTTCGACGATTTCGGTCAGATGACCGCACAGCAGAGTCCCGTCACCGGCACGACCTCATATGCCTATGACGTGGCCGGAGAGCTCCTCTCTACGACCGACGCGAATGGCGCGGTGACCGCGCGCACGTATGACGCGCTCGGACGGGTGCTGACGGCCGTGTCGTCGCGCACCGGGGCCGTGCCTGCCACGGTGACGTGGAATTACGACGACGCCACAGCCGGTCATTATGGGATCGGCCGTCTGGCGACGATGAACGACCCCACCGGCAGCACCACGTATAGGTACGAGCATCGTGGCGCGTTGCGCGAGGAGACGCGCGCCATCACCACCGCGACCGACACGTACACGACCTCGTTCGGCTTCGACGCCGACGGCAATCGCACCCGCATCGATTATCCGTCCGGCCTGTTGACCGTCGCATACACCTACGACTATGCCGGCCGTCCATTGACGGCCAGCGGCGCGATCACCGCTGCTTCGTATGCGCCGTTCGGTGGCCTCACGGCACTGACATTCGCGAACGGGACGATCCAATCGATGCCACGCGACTCGCGCGGCCGGGTCATTCAAAACGCACTCGATGGCCCGTCGGGCAGCATCGCCCAATACGCGTATCAGTACGATGCGGCGTCGAACATCACCGCTATTACCGATGTCATCGACGCTGGCTATAGCCGCACCTTCGCATACGATGAGCTCGGCCGTCTGATTACGGCGAACAGCGGCAGCGCCCTCTGGGGTACCGGCGCCTATACTTACGACTTGATGGGAAATATGCTCTCGCTCGAGCTCGGGAAAGTGGCGCCCGGCGACACCGACGGCTTATCGATCGGCCGGCGAATGCCGCGGCTGCCGCAGACCGCCGAATCCCATCCCCTCGGCCGCACCGTCACGTTCGCATACGTCGGAACGACCTCGCGTCTCGCCGAGGTCACGACGAACGACCTCAGTCATACCGTGGCATACGACGCCGCCGGCAACGAGACTTCGCACTACGTGAACCGCGCCTATTCGCCGCGAAATCTCCTCGCCACAGTCACCGACAGCGACCCCGATGCGGCAGGCCACACCATCTCGTACGCCTATGACGGCCGCGGCATCCGCGTTGTCGCCGCCGAGACGCCGGCGAACGGCGCGAACACCACCAGCCGCCGTTACTACGTCAACTCGCCCGAGCTCCGTCTCCTCAGCGTCACCCGTTTCACCTCGCCCGTCGTCTGGTACATGTCCCATCCGGCATCCGTCGACAAAAACGTATCCATGGAGATCGTCTGGTTCGGCGACCGCCCCGTCGCCCAAGTCGCGCCCGGCGGCCCCACCCGCTTCACCTTCGCCGACCACCTCGGCACCCCACTGATCCAGACCGACGCCGCGGGCACAATCATCTGGCGCATCGAGCACGAACCCTTCGGCAACCCCTACGCCATCCGCGCCGGCACCCGCCTCGACCAACCGCTCCGCCTCCCCGGCCAGGACGTCGCCATGTCCTGGGAAGGCACCGAGGAAACGTACAACGTCTTCCGGTGGTACCGGCCGGGTTGGGGGCGGTATACGCAGGCAGATCCGATCGGCCTCCGCGGAGGCGCGAATTTATTCCGGTATGGAGATTCCTCGCCTACGGTGCGTTCAGATCGTCTTGGCCTCACTACTTGGGATTGTGTGATTGGTACTGTGGCGAAAGGCGGTGAGATTTTGGGCGGCGCGCTCGTCACGGCGAGTTGCAAATCGGAGTGTAAAGCGGGCAAGCGACGGTTCGTGCAGCTTGCCGGCGGCGCGGGAGGTGTTACGGTCGGCGTGCCTGGCGTCGGAACGTCGAAATACACGTTGCAGTTGACCGATTGGCATGGCGAGGCGAAAGCGGAACATCTTGATGGCTCCTTCAGTATCCACGCTCTCGGGGCGGCGGCGCTTGTCGCGAGCTTCGGGATGGAAGCCGAAATTCATCTGGGTGATGCGTATGGCAAAACCGGCATTACCTCTGGAGCTGACTACTTCAGCCTTGGGGCGAGTTTTGACAATTTCTGGGGAGCCACGCACGTGATCCTGGACGTTTCCACATGCTGTCTTTGACGGTCCCGAAATCCGTCCGCGCGCATGCGCCATGGATCATTTTGTTGCTGTTGGTGCAGATCTTCGTGGATCAAGTCGCGTCAACCGCATTTCATCTGTTTGTGCGCCCGCGCCTCGTTGCCACGGGCGCGAGGCCGTGTACACCCGACATGGCGCGGCTCGTCTCAGCGGAAGCGCGCGGTGCGCATTGTGACGTCATGACGACGCAGAGCACAGTCGGTGTGACATCCCGGATCGGCTACGCGAGCTCGGGTTTGATCAAGGTGACCGAGAACTCTCGTGGCGATGTGTCGGTGTTTTATGCCGGCCACGCGATTGAGTTGTTGCTGCCGATCCTTGCCTTCCTCGTCTACCTGGCAACGCTACTCCGAAAAATGGCGAGGAGCGGTGTGGTCTCGAGCTGGGGTCTTGCTTCAGTGGCGTCTGACGACATCGAGATACTCCTTCGCTGGTATTCGGTCCCGCTGATGTTGCTCGGGATCGCGCGACCGTTGATTCGCGGGTGATCTCATGTGAGGGCGACTGCGTCGGCTGCTGACGCGCCGCTCCGTGACGCCCACCTCACTTCACCCTCACATACCGCGCTCCCGGCAGCGCGCGAATCCATCCTCCCAGCTCGAGCTGCAGCAGCGACTGCGCGACTTCGCCTGGCGCGCGGTGGACGTGCGCGGCGACGCTGTCGATGTGGGTGCCGTCGTCGTGGGTAAGGGCGGCGAGGACTTCGCGCAGCGGCGCGTCGTCGGGCTCGGGGTCGGGTGGGTGGGTGGTGGCGTGTGGGAGGCGGAGCTCGTCGAGGATGTCGTTGGCGTCGTGGACGAGTTTGGCGCCGTACTGGACGAGGCGGTGGGTGCCTTCGGAGCCGGCGTTGAAGATCGAGCCGGGGACGGCGAAGACTTCGCGGCCTTGCTCGGCGGCCATGCGCGCGGTGATGAGCGAGCCGCTGCGGCGGGTGGCCTCGACGATCACGGTGCCCAGGGCGAGGCCGCTGATGATGCGGTTGCGCGATGGAAAGTTCTCGGGCTTCGGCGGCGTGCCGGGCGCGAGCTCGCTCACGATCAATCCTTCCGACTCGATGCGGCGGAAGAGGCGCGCGTTCGATCGGGGATAGACGACGTCGATGCCGGTGCCGAGGACTGCGATCGTTTTTGCCCCGGCATCGAGCGCGGCGTAGTGCGCGGCGGCGTCGATGCCGCGCGCGAGACCCGACACGATCGCGAGACCCGACGGCGCGAGCGCGCGCGCGAGATGCTGCGCGGCATTCACGCCGTACGGAGTGGCGCGGCGCGAGCCGACCATCGCCAGCGACGGCTGCGACAGCAGCGCCACGTCGCCGCGCACGTGCAGCAGCAGCGGCGGATCGACGATCGCGCGCAGTTGCGGCGGATACGCCTCATCGATCAGCGTGACCACATGCTCGCGCAACGCGGCCACGCGCGGATCGGTTGTTGCCGGATGTTTCACCTCCTCCGCCTGCTCCGGCGGTAGGCTCAACAGACGGGCCAGCGCGCTTGCCGACGCGTGCTGCACGGCCGTCAGCGGTTCGAAATACTCCAGCAGCAGACGCACCCGGTTCGGAGTCAGAAACGGGAGAAGTGAGAGCGCGATCAAAACGTCGCGCGCATTCGTGTCGCTCATCGTGTCTTCGTGGTGCGGGAAGAACGACGCGCGAAGGAGTCGCGGCCGGCGGGAACGGAGTCGAGTATAAACTTCCCGCCGGAAAAGGAGATCTGAATGAAGCGGGTGTTCGCCGCATCTACGGCAGTTCTCGTCGCATTCGTTCTGATGATCGTCGGGTGCCGCTCCGGAGGCGGCGACGTCGGCCGCGCCGAAACGCAGCGCCAGTTCGGCGTGCGCATGGCGAAGATGAATCTCTGGCGCGAGGCGGCCTTCCGCTTCCGCCGCGCCACCGAGATCGATCCCAACGACGCCATGGCCCACAACAACCTCGCCGTCGCCCTCGAGGCGAACGGCGACCTCGAGGCGGCGGCGAAGGAGTACCGCGAAGCGCTGCGCCTCGACCGCGGCAATCAATACATCCAGAAGAACTACAGCCGCTTCGTCGAGTTCACCAACAAGAGCAAGAAGAAGCCGGCCAAAGGCGCGGCAACGACGACGACGAGCGCGGCGGCTCCGAGCGGCGCCACCGTCTCCGACGCCGCACCGCCCACTCCGGCGACACCAATCGCGCAGCCGGCGCCGACCGAGACCACCGCCACCACCGTCACCAGTCCCAACCCGCCCATGGGAGGTATTTGATGAAGAACGCGCTCGTCGCGCTCGCGTGCGCCGCCGTTCCGCTGCTCGCTGCAGCAGACGTCATCGAAGTGAAGCTCAAGCTGCCGGTCAAACCGAAGCTGCAGATCACCGGCGACGAGACCGTGGCCGTGGCGCCGTTCATCATCGCCTCGAAGGGCGAGAAGAAAAACGACCGCGCCGCGAAGGTCGACGTCCAGACCGAGTTCCACCGCTACCTGCGCAAGCAGCTTGCGAAGTCGACGAAGCTGCGGCTGGTCGACACCGGCCAGACCCGGCTGCCGGGCAACGACATCCGCTCGCTCGAGAGCGCGCGCGACTACTGGAAAGAGATCGGCTCGAAGACCGGCGCCGACTACATCGTCTCCGGCATCGTCGACTTCGACATCAACGACAAGTCTGGCTACAAGACCGAGGAGTACACGTCGCCGGCGGATGGCCGGACGTTCTACCGGCAGGTGCTCGTCGAGTCGACCGGATTCGTCTTCGACATCGACCTGGCCGTCTTCAACGCCGACACCGGCGAGATGGTCCTGGAAGAGAATTTCCGCGACTTCAAAGAGTTCGACCAGCGCAACTACGACGAGATCCTCGGCCTGTTCGAGAACCTGCGCGCGCTGGAGAGCCAAGTGGTCGGCATTTTCGTGCCGCAGGAGACGTCGGCCACGCGCTACGTCTTCTCGAGATAGGACGGAGGATCTGTGAAGCGAGCCATCGCACTGTTGTTCCTGGTCCTCGCCGCCGCGCCGGCTTATCCCTTCGGGCAGAACAAGATCGTCTACGACAACTTCAAGTGGAACGTCTACCACTCCACGCACTTTGACGTTTACTTCTATGACGAGGAGCGGCCTTCGCTGCAGCGCGTCGTCGACGCGGCGGAGAGCGCGTATCTCGACCTCTCCCAGAAATTCAATTTCCAGATCTCGAAGAAGATCCCGCTGATCTTCTACGCCACGCATTCCGCATTCGAGCAGACCAACGTCGACCTGAACTTCATCCCGGAAGGCGTCGGCGCATTCGCCGAGCCGACCCGCAACCGGATGGTGCTGCCGATCGATCTCGCCGAGAACGAGCTGCTGCAGCTCGTGCAGCACGAGCTCACGCACATCTTCGAGTACGAGATCCTCTTCCAAGGGAAGTTCGGCAAGAACATCACCGCCAATCCGCCGACCTGGCTGATGGAAGGTCTGGCGTCGTTCATGGCCAACGACGAGGATTCGCGCGACCGGATGGTGCTGCGCGACGCGGTGGTCAACGACCGCATCCCGCGCATCACCCTCAACCCGCAGGGCTACTTCGCCTATCGCTTCGGCCACGCGGTGTTCAACTACATCCAGCAGCAGTACGGGTGGGAAGGGCTGCGGGATTTCGTATATGAATATCGTAATACATTAGGGAATAGCGTTGATCGTGCATTAAAACGTGCATTCAACGTCACGCCCGACGAGTTCGACACCCGCTTCCGCACCTGGCTGCGCAAGCAGTACCTGCCGGCGCTGGTGGCTAAGGGCGAGCCGCAGGAGTACGGCGACGCGTTCAAGATCGATCCCTACCGTCCCAGCGACGAGATCGCGCCGGCGCCGTCGCCCTCGGGCGATTTGCTGGTCGCCTTCACTACGTACAAGGAAGACGTCGACCTGGTGCTCTTCAACATCCCCGAACGGCGTTTGCTGAAGAACCTCACCGCCGGCTACACGAACCGCTACGAGTATCCGATCGTGCAGTCGTTCACCACCGGCCCGACCATGGGGCGCGACGTCGCCTTCGCGCCGAACGGCGATCAGGTCGCGCTGTTCGTGAAGAAGGAGCGCGGCCGGAACCTGCTGATCATCAATCCGCTCACCGGCGACATCGTCAAGTCGATCTCGATGCCGATCGAGCAGCAGCTCAGTCCCGCGTACTCGCCCGACGGCCGCCGCATCGCCTTCGCCGGCATCGTCGGCAATCAGTCCGACATCTTCATCTACGACCTCGATCACGGCACGACCACCAACGTCACCAGCGACGCCTTCTTCGACGGCGCGCCGGTCTTCTCGCCGGACGGCAAGTGGCTGGTCTACTCGTCGGTGGGCGAGCATTACGCGAAGCTCTATCGCCTCAATCTCTCCAGCCCCGGCGAGCGCTATCAGCTCACCACCGGCGACTGGAACGACACCGACGCCTGGTTCAGCCCCGACGGCAAGCGGATCTTCTTCGCTTCCGACAAGCAGACCGGCCGCAACGTGGAGACGGCCTCGCGGATCCTCGAGGATGCGGAGAACGCGGCCCGCACCACCGGCGATACGCCGAAGCCCGATCCGACGAATTTCGCCGCGTTCAACATCTACTCGCTCGATCTCGCCTCGGGCGATCTGCTGCAGTACACCGACGTCATCGGCGGCTGCTTCACGCCGCTCGTGTTCATCGGCGCGAACAACAAGGAGCGGCTGGTCTACTCGTCGTACTACAAGGGCGACTGGCGGCTCTACTCGACGACCACCGACAAGCCGCTGCATGCGGCCGAGAAGACCACGCTGGCCTCAGCGCCGCTGCAGTCCGGCCAGCGCACGATGTTCCATCCCACCTCGGAGTTCTTCATCGACGAGGAGAAGATCGAGAAGAGCCGCGGCTTCCGCCTCTTCGTCGACGACATCAACGTCAACGCGGGCGTGAGCTCCGATCAGTTGCTGGTGTCGCGCTCGACGATCTTCATGAGCGACATGCTCGGCAACCGCCGCTTCATCGCCTCGCTCGACTCGGTGTCGACCTTCTCGAATTTCGACTTTCTCTACCTCGACCTGCAGCGGCGCCTCAGTTGGGGCGCGCGGCTGTACGACAACCGCTCGTTCTATCTGACGCAGAGCATCCAGCCGAACCAGCTCTTCGACCGGCAGCAGCTCTACCGCGAGACGGGTGCGACGGGGCTGATCAGCTATCCGTTCACGCGCTATCACCGCCTCGACGCCGGCCTCGGCTACGCGTCGCGCGACTATTTCTATCCGCGCTTCGTCGACGATCCGGACTCCGACGTCGATCTGCTCTTCTACGAGCATCGCCGCGACAATTTCCCGACGGTCAGCACGACGTTCAGCGGCGACTCGGCGCGCTGGAAGTTCTTCGGCCCGGTGGCCGGACGGCGCTACGAGTTCAGCGCGGCGTACGCGCCCGATCTGAAAGACGGCGGCGCGCTCTCGCGCGACTTCAGCATGGACTGGCGCGAGTACCGGCAGCTCAGCTCGCGCACGCTCGTGGCGGCGCGCGTCTTCGCGCAGTGGTCGGACGGCAACGCGCCGAATTTCTCGATCTTCGGCGGCCTCAATACGCTGCGCGGCTACGACTTCCGCACGCTGATCGGGCAGCACGCCGGCTTCGCCAACGTCGAGTTCCGCTTCCCGCTGGTGGACGTGCTGGCCACGCCGTTCATCGTGCTGCAGCAGGTGCGCGGCGTGCTGTTCATGGACATCGGCGCCGCGCACTTTGAAGGCCGCCCGTTCCGCTTCGCCCGCAACGGCCGTCTCGAAGACGCCAAAGCTTCCATCGGCTGGGGCTTCTCCTTCCGCTTCTGGGGCCTGCAGCTCAACTGGGATTTCGCGAAACGGTTCGATTTGAAGGATACGGAAGGTGGGTTCAGGACGAGTTTCTGGGTAGGGGATACGTTCTAGCGGTTCCTCGGTTCCTCGGTTCCTCGGTTCCTCGGAGTTCCTCGGGTGGAGATCCTCCGAGGAACCGAGGAACCCGAGGAACCGAGGAACTGGGTGGGCGGCGGCAGGCCTCACGCCGCTCGCGGACTTCTCCTCCGATCCGCGATCGTCTCGCGGAGGAACTTGAGCAGTGCGCGCTCTTCCATCGAGAGGCCGACGCGGACGACCGGGCTGCCTTTGCGTGTCTTGCGCAGCATCTCGAACGGCTTGCCTTCCATGTACTCGTCGATGACGCGCGGGCAGATGTAAGAGGAGCGGCAGACGGCGGGTGTGTTGCCGAGCTGCTCTGCGGTGGCCACGATCGCTTTCCGCACGCGCCGCTTGCGCTCCGCCTTGCTCGTGCCCTGTCCCTGCATGGCCAGCGCGATCGAGCAGAGCAGCGTGCCGGCCCAGGTGCGGAAGTCTTTGGCGGTGAAGTCGTCGCCGATGATCGACTGGATGTAGTCGTTCACGTGGCGGTCTTTCACGTCGACGGTCTTGCCGTTGCCGGTGAACTTGAACAGCTCCGCGCCGCGCACGTTCTTGAGCTGGTTCACCACTTCCGCCACCTCGGCATCGGCGATGGCGCGCTTCTGTTTCTTCTTCCACTTGCCGACGTAGTCGAAGCGCACCACGTCGCCCTCGACTTTCACGTGCGAGCCGCGGATGGTCGAGAGGCCGAACGTCGACTCCGCTTCGGCGCTCTTGTCGTTGCCGATGCGGAAGAAGCCCTGGTCGATGAGCCGGACCATCGCGGCGAGGACGCGCTGCCGATCGAGGCCGTCGGATTTCAGATCGGTGCGCACCCGGCGGCGCAGCGCCGGCAGCGACTCGCCGAACTCGACCACGCGCTTGAACTTCGCTTCCTCGCGCTGGGCGCGGAACTTCGTGTGATAGAGGTACTGCGTCCGCCCTTTCTTGTCGACGCCGACCGCCTGCAGCGGCGCGTCGGCGCCGCGCGCGATCCGCACCTCGCGCCAGGCCGGCGGAATGCGCAGCTTGGCGATGCGCGCGAGCGTCTTCTCATCCTCGACCGGCGAGCCGTCGGGCAGGCGGTAGGTGAAGCCGCTCTCCTTCGTTCCCTCGCGGCGGATGCCGTTGTGGTCGAGGTACCACCTGCGGCGAACGCCTTTGGTCGGCATGATCGACGGCAATTTTGCGAGAATGGTGCCGGTGACGAAGTCGAGGGCCGTCGCGGCGACGGCCGCAGTCGTCGCGCTGACGCGCTGGTTCGCGCTGGCGCGCACGCCGTGGGACTGGGACGAAGCGCAGTTCTGTTTCGCGCTCCGTTCGTACGACGTCACCCTGCACCATCCTCATCCGCCCGGCTTTCCGCTCTACATCCTCGCCGCGAAGCTGGTGCGGCTCGTCGCGCCGGACGACTTTCACGCGCTGCAGACCATCGTCTTCCTCGCGGCCTGCGCGCTCTTTCCGCTCGCGTACGCCGCCGCGCGCGCGTTCCGTTTCTCCTTCGCCACGTCGTGGCTCGGCGCGCTGCTGTTCGTCTTCCTGCCGAACGTCTGGTTCTATGGCGGCACCGCCTTCAGCGACATCGTCTGCGTGGCGGTGGTCCTCGGCGCCATCACCCTGATCCTGCGCGGGCGCGCCGACACGCGCACCTATCTCCTCGGCGCGCTCCTGCTCGGCATCGCTACCGGCATCCGCCCGCAGGCGCTCCTCTTCGGACTCGCGCCGCTCGCCGCCGCCTCACGCCTGCAGTGGCGACGGCTCGCGGCAGCGGCAGCGATCGTCGGCGCGATCGCCGGCGCGAGCTACTTCGGCGCGGCGCTCGCCTCGGCATCGGTGCAGCGCTATCGCCAGGTCAACGACGACGTCGGGCGGTGGGTGCACGACGTCGACGCGTACAC
This sequence comes from Thermoanaerobaculia bacterium, assembly GCA_036389275.1. Lineage (GTDB taxonomy): Bacteria > Acidobacteriota > Thermoanaerobaculia > Gp7-AA8 > Gp7-AA8 > QHVT01. Next base: position 21,282 of record DASVQE010000096.1, on the reverse strand, counting down.
GAATCCGGAGCGTCCGCCCATCGTGACGCTGCTCGATGACTTCTGGCTGCGGCCGATGGCCGGTGGACGACTGGCCTTCGTCGTCGGCGTGCTCGTACTCATCGCGCTGTCGCGACGCGATCCGCGCGCCTGGCTGGTCGTCGCGTCGTTCGCGCCGTTCGCGCTGCTGGCCACGCTGATGCTCGACTTCAACTCCATTCATCGCTACTCGACGTCGTACGTCTTCCTGCACGCGCTGCTCGCGGCCGAGGGTGCGGCGGTGGTGGCGCGGCGCAAACGGATCGTGCAATGCGTGGTGGTCGCGCTCATCGCCGGGCGCTATGCGTGGTGGACGGCGCCGGCGCTCGCGGAGGTGCGCGGCACGTCCTCGCCGACGTTCGCGGCGGCGCGGTGGCTGCGCGCGCACACCGTGCGCGGACAGCGGGTCTGGGTGCACGGCGGCGTCCGCCCGTTCGCCGATTACATCCTGTACGATCGCGACGTGCACGTGGTGCGCGACGTCGCCGAGCTGCCGCGGCGCGGTCTCACGCCGCGCGACTTCTACTTCACCGAAGGAGTGATCTCGAATCGCGGCGTCGTCTTCCGCCGGCCGCACGAGCGCGTCTGGGACATCGCCCGCCGCCGCTACTTCGAGACGACGGTGCTGACGATCGCGGAGAACATCTGGCTGTTCCGCGACGGCTGGTACGACGAGGAGCAGGACGCCGGCACGACCTGGCGGTGGATGGGCGCTCGCGCCGCGGCGCTGCTGCCGGGAGTGAGCGGCAGCGCGGAACTGATGCTGACGCTGGCCGGACCGCCGGAGGTGACGCAGGACGTCGAAGTGCGCCTCAACGGTGTGACGCTCGAGCGCTTCCGCTGCACCGACACGCCGGTGACGAAGCGCTGGCGCGCGGCATCGAGTCGGAATGAGAACGTGCTGGAGATCGTCGTGGCGCGCACGCACATGGTCGGCGCCGATCCGCGGCCGCTCGGCGTGCGCCTCTTCGCGTACGGATGGCGTCCGCTCCGATGATCCCGCTGACGCGCCGGCAGTCGCGCATCATCCTGCTGCTGACGATCGTCATCGGACTCACGCGCCTCGTCGCCATCGCCCGCGCGCCGTTCGACTGGGACGAAGGGTTGTTCATGCTCGGCGTGCGCGACTACGACGTCGGCAGCCATCATCCCCATCCGCCGGGCTATCCGCTGTTCATCGCCGCGGCGAAGGTGCTGCACGCGATCGGCGTCCCGGAGTTTCGCGCGCTGCAAGTCGTGGTGCTCCTCGGCGCGATCGCGCTCTTTCCGGCGCTCTTCGCGCTGGCGCGCGAGCTCGGCTTGTCGTTCGCGACGGCCGCCGGCGGCGCGGCGGTCTACGCGTTTCTGCCGAACGTCTGGATCTACGGCGGCACCGCGTTCAGCGACATCCCGGCCGCGGCTCTCGGCTTCACCGCCTGCGCGTTGCTGCTGCGCGGACGTCGCGAGCGGCGCGCGTATCTCGTCGGCGCACTCGTTCTCGGCGTCGCTGCCGGTTTCCGGCCGCCGATGCTCGTCGCCGGCGCGGTGCCGGCGCTCCTGGCCACTTGGTCGCGGCTGCGCGCCGGCGCGTGGCGTGACGTGGCTCTTGCGGTGATCGGCGGCGCGGGCATCGTCGCCCTCGCGTACGGCGGCGCGGCGCTGGCGTCGAGCAGCGTCGAGAACTACATCGGCGCGACGCGCGCGCAGAGCCAGTGGGTGCACGACATCGACTCGTGGCACAACCCCGGCCGCGCGCCGCTCCACGAGGTGGCGAAACTCTTCTTCCTCTGGCCGATCCAGCAGAAGCAGCAATTCATCGGACTCGATGCCCTGGCCATCATCGCGCTGCTCGCCGCCGCGATCCGGCGCGACGCCGCGCCGTGGCTGCTCGTCGTGCTCTTCCTGCCGCTGGCCATCATGACCTGGCTCAACCTCGACGTCGAGGCGGCGGGCCGTTACGCGCTGCCGTATCTCGCCGTGCATGCGCTGCTCGCGGCGGAGGCGCTCGGCGTGCTCGCGGTGCGGCGGCCGTCGATCCAGCTTGCGCTCTGCGCTGCCGTCTCGATCGTCTTTCTGGTGTGGGCGTGGCCGGGCGTGCGGCTGCAGCGGCGCAGCGATCCGCCGCCGGTGGCCGCGCTCGAATGGGTGAAGCGCAACGTGCCGCGCGACGCGCTGCTGTACGTCAACGGCGGCATCGGTCCGATCTCCGAGGCGGTGATGGGCGACCGGGCGAAAACGTATTACGACTCCATCGAGCAGGTCTCGCTCCTGCGCGGCGACGCCTGGCTCGTCGACCTGCGCGTGCAGCCGGGCGCGCAGAACTTCGTCTGGCCGCGCAAGCAGCTCTGGAAGGTCCTGCGCCGCCGCAACTTCGAAGCGAGCGTGAGCCGCGTGAGCTCGCGCATCGTCGTGGGCGAAGGGTGGTACGGCGAAGAAGGCGGCGACGCGAATCCGTTCCGCTGGATGTCGCACGAGTCGAAAACCACCCTTCCGTCGTTCCATGGAAACGGAAAGCTGTACCTCCGGATGTACGTGCCGGTGGATACGCTGGGGACGCCGCCGCAGATCGAGGTGTGGCTGAACGGCGCGCTGGTCGAGCGCTTCGCCGGCACGAACGCCATCACCGAGAAAAGCTGGACGCTAACGTCCCGCGAGAACGCCACCAACGAGCTGCGCATCACCACCAGCGCGGTGGTGAACCCGGCCAAGCTCGGCCGCTCCGGCGACACGCGCGACCTCGGCCTGCGCATCGACGCACTGTCATGGACGGCGGTGCGCTGACGCGCATGCACCTGGACACGCCGCCGCAGCCGCTCGCGGCGCGCGAGCGGCTGCTCGTGCTCGCGTTGTCGCTCGGTGTCGCGCTGACGCGATGGGTCGCCGTGGCGCGAACGCTGTGGGATTGGGACGAAGCGCTGTTTGTCGTGGCGATGCGCGACTTCGACGTCAGCGCGTACCATCCCCATCCTCCCGGTTTTCCGCTCTTCATCGCCCTGGCCAAGCTGGTGCCGCTCGGCGCGTTTCACGCGCTGCAGTGCGTCGCGGTGCTCGCCTCGCTGCTGCTCTTTCCGGCGGCGTTCTTCCTCGCGCGCGAGCTGCGGCTGCCGACGTTCGTGTGCATCGCCTCGGCGCTGCTGCTGGCCTTTTCGCCGAATGTCTGGCTGTTCGGCGGGACGGCCTTCAGCGATATCCCGTCGCTGGTGCTCTCGCTCGTCGCGTGCGCGCTGCTGCTGCGCGGTTGCCGCAGCGATCGGGCGCTGCTGCTCGGATGCGTGGCCCTCGGCGTCGCCGCCGGCATCCGTCCGCAGAATCTGCTGATCGCCGCGGCGCCGCTGCTGCTCGCGTTCTTGCACCGGCGCCGCACGGCGGTCCTCGGCGCGCTCATCACCGCGACGATGGTGATGGTGAGTTACGGCATCGCCGCGGAGCTGAGCGGCGGGATCGATCGCTATCGAGCGACGCTGGCCTCGCACGCGCGCTACATCCGCAGCGTCGACTCGTTCCGCGCGCCGCTGCGGCCGTCGCTGCTGCGCGTGGCCGACGATTTTTTCGTCAGGCCGTTCCGCGCGCCCGCGATCAATCTGGCGCTGACGCTGCTCGCGCTCGCCGGATTGATGCGACGCCGCGCGTGGTTGGCCGCGGCGATCTTCGGACCGTTTCTGCTCTTCGCCTGGCTGACGCTCGACTTTCACAGCACGAGCCGCTTCTCGATCGCGTACATGCCGCTCTTCGCCATCTTCGCGGCGGAAGGTCTCGATCTGTTCCGGCGCGCGCGCACGTTCGCGCTCGCCGCCGTGCTCGCGCTGCTGATCGTCTGGACGCTGCCGGCGCTGCTGGTCGTGCATCGCACCGCCGCGCCGCCCGCCGCCGCCGCGCAATGGATTCGCGCGCATGCCGGCGCGCAGCAGGCCGTGCTCTTCGTCGATCCGCGGCTCGGCGCGCACGCCGCCGCGCTCCTCGGCGACTACACGCGCATCGAGACGACCGGCGCGCCGGCGGTGATGCACGCGCGCGCAACGGCGTTCGTGCTGCGCGAGTCGTCCGGCGCGCTGCAGTTCGTCCGCACGCGCGAGCGACTCGAGGGACTGACCCGTCCGCGCTACTTCGAGGTCTCGATCGAGCGCGCGCCGCACATCGTCTTCGGGGACGGGTGGTACGGCGAAGAAGGTCCGCCGCACGCGCCGTTCCGCTGGATGGCGCGCAGCGCGCGCGCTCTGTTGCCGGTCACGCGCACGCCGCGGCGGCTCACGCTGCGCGCGCAGGCGCCGTCGGATACGACCGTCGAGGTGCGGATCGATGGTCGCTTGCTCGAGCGCTTCGCCACCCATCGCGGCTTCTTCGAGCGGCAGTGGACGATCGGGAGCGAGCGCGAGCTGACCATCGTCACGTCGGCGAGCTCGCGCGCGCCGGGTGACGCGCGCGAGCTCGGGTTGCGTGTGGAGTGGTTGCTGGTCGAGTGACTACGGGCGGAAGTCGATCGTCTGCGGGAACCAGGTGCGCACCCGCTTGCCGTCTTTCATCGGCGACGAGAAACGGGTGGCGCGGATCGCGCGGATCGCAGCGTCGTTGAGACCGAAGCGCGGATCGCCGCGCAGTACCTTCACGTCCGCCACTTCGCCGCTCTCGGTGATGAACGCAGTCAGGATGATCGTCGCCGAGATGCGCTGCTGCGCGGCGATCGGCGGATAGCTCGGGCGGATCGGACGGAGAGGCCGCGGCAGCGTGTCGAGCGCGGCGACGTCGACGACGTCACCTTCGCGCACCGCGGCGACCTGCGGCTGCACGACCGCGGGCGCGGCGGCCTGCGTCTGCGGCAGCGAAGCCTGCTGCGTCTGCACCGGCGATGACGGCGCGGCGCTGGAGGTCGTTTCCTGCGGCTGCTGGCGCGCGGTGAGATTGTCGCGGCGCTGCGCGTCGAGCTGCGCGGCGCTGATCGCGCTGCGATCCTCCTGCGGCGCTGCCGAGGCGATCTGCACCGGCGGCGCGGCGGCCTGCACGGGCGCGTTCTTCGACTGCTTCTGTTTCAGCTCGGCCATGTACTGCGCCTGCAGCTTCATCATCTCCGCCTGCATCTTCAGGCGCACCGCTTCCTCGAAGGCCTTCTTCTGCGCCTCGGGATCGTTCGGGTCCGCGCTGGTCGTGTTCGCGAGCGCCGACTGCGGCGTGGCCGAGGCGACGATCGGCTCGGAGATCACGCGCTGCGCCGGCTGCACGGCCGGCTTGGTCGAGATCAGTTGCGCGTTCGTCGTCTGCGACGCGGCGGTCTGCGCCGGCGCTTTCTTCATCATCATGAATGCGCCCGCGCCGACTCCGCCGGCGATGAGCACCGCCGCGATGACGAGCGGCATGCGGCTCCGCGGCTGCGCCTGCGCCGCTTCCGCCGCGGCGAACATCGCCGGTGCCGGCGTCGGCACGTACGGCTCCGCGGGCACGAGATACGGCGCGACGTTGACCTTCGCTTCCTTCTCGCGGTCGATCGCCTCCGACTCCATCTCCTTCTTCAGCAGGTTGCTCAGATAGAAGGCGAGGTTGAACGTCGAGGCCGAGTACTTGCCGCCGTTCGCCAGCGCGCTGATGGCCTGCTTCATCTCGCCGATCGAGGCGTAGCGCATCGACGGATCGAGATTGAACGACTTGTCGAGGATCGTGCGGATGTCGTCGGGAATCGCCGCGCCGTTCATGGTCTTCGCGGCGCGGACGGCCGAGGCGAACGCGCTGGCGGTCGCGGCATCGGGCGGCTCCTGGCCGGTGACGAGGAGGAAGAGGATTGCGCCGAGCGAATAGACGTCGCCGTTTTTCGCCGGCTGTGTGGAGTTGCGCGATTCCGGAGAGAAGTAACGCCCGAACTCCGCCGCGAACTTCGCTTCGCCGAGCGAAGCCTGCATGGCCGTGCCGAGCTGCTGGCCGGCCACGCGGATCTCGCCGTCGTCGCTGATCCAGATGAACTGCGGCACGAGCGCGCCGTGCGAGAGGCGCTGCCCGCTGGTGTCGCGCATGTCGGCGAGCGTCGCCAGCGACAGCGCGACCTTCTCGGCGATGACGATGGCCTGATCGAGCGGCAGCGGATTCGGCGTCGCGTTCGCGCCGCCGCGCGCGCGGTCGATGATGTGGCGCAGCGAGCGTCCGCCGGCGTAGTCGTGCGTGAGGTACGGCATCCCGTCGACGACGCCGGTGACCTGATCGCGCACGAACGACGGGCCGTTCAGACGCGGCAGCAGTTGCGCGATCATCTCCGCGTTCGCGGAGACCGCGGTGCGATGCCCGCCGATCAGCCGCCGCAGCGCGACCGTGGGGCCGAGCTGGCTGCCGTCGATGCGGCCGGCGCGCCAGAGATCACCGAGTGCGTCGGTCTCGAGTTTCTTGAAAAGGATGAACGGACCGAACGATTCGTACGGCTTTGTGCGCGCAGCCATGGCGTTGTGGACCCCCGTAGTTATTTGCTGGACGGGGAAGGATACACCGATTTTGTCCGAATGTTTACTGCTGTTGCGCCTGAGCCCGGCGGCGGTCGCGGAAAAACTGACGCTGGTACTTTTCGACGTTGCGATTGTGCTCGTTCACGTTCGTGGCGAAGACGTGCGAGCCATCATTTCGGGCGACGAAGTAATAGTAGGGCGTGGTCGCCGGAGCGGCCGCGGCGCGCAGCGAGGCGAGGCCGGGATTGGCGATCGGGCCGGGCGGCAGGCCGGGCGATTTGTAAGTGTTGTACGGCGAGTCGAGCTGCAGATCGGCCTTGCGGATGTTGCCGTTCCAGCGTCCGGCCAGTTTCAGCGCGTAGATCACGGTGGGATCGGCGCCGAGGAGCATGTGCGTGCGGATGCGGTTGAAGTAGACCGAGGCGACGATCGGACGCTCCTGCGGCAACTGCGCCTCCGTCTCCACGATCGAGGCGAGCGTCACGGTCTGATGCACGTCGAGGCCGGTCGTGATCAGCGCGAGCTCGCCGCCCCAATGCTTGCGGAAGTTCGCGACCATGGCGCGCACGATCGTGGACGCCGGCGTGCCGGGATCGAACTTGTACGTATCGGGGAAGAGATACCCTTCGAGAGTTTCCGCCTGCGGCGCGATGTCGCGCACGAGCTCCGGATCGCCCGTGGCCTTCTTCCACTCCTCCTCGGTGCCGAGCTTCTCCGCGGCGAAGAGCTTGCCGATGGCGAAGCGGTCGAGCCCTTCGCGCACGGTGATCGCTTTGAGGATCACGTCGCCGCGCACGAGTTTGTCGATGACGTCGACGGCGGAGAGCGGCTTGTCGAATTGATAGACGCCGGCCTTCAGCGAGTCGCGGCTGCGGAGGAGCTTCATGTAGACGAGCGGAATCCACTGGTCGCGCACCACGCCGTCGCGCTGCAACTGCTGGAGGATCGTGGCGGTGCGCTGGCCGCGCCGCACTTCGACGCGTTTGGTCGTCCCTTCGTAGCCTTTGTACGGCGTGCGCATGGCGCGCCAGAAGAACCAGCCGCCGCCGATGCCGAGGAGCACGGCGAAGACGCCGATGGTGACGAGCGACTGCAGGACTTTGCGACAGCCGCGGCGCGCCTTGCGTGCTATGGCGTCCTCCCGTGCCGGTCATCGAGGTACGACTGGAGGATGACCGCTGCGGCGTGCATGTCGATGTTCTGTTGGGCTTCGCGTCGGCTGCGTCCGGAGGCGCGCAGCCGTTCCGACGCTTCCACCGTCGAAAGGCTTTCGTCCCAGAGCACGACCGGTTTGCAGGTTCTCTGCCGGAGCTGCTCTGCGAAGTCGTGGAACTTCTGCTCGGCGGCGGAGGCGTGCATGCGCCGCGGCAGCCCGACCACGAACGAGGCGGCCTCGAGCTCCTCGGCCAGCCGCTCGATCTTCGCGATCACGTCGCCCTCGTTGCGCAGCACCGAATGCGGCGTGGCCACGATGCCGGAGTCGCTGACGGCGATGCCGATGCGGCGCGCGCCGAGGTCGATGCCGATGATGGACACGAGGCGCGATTGTAGCGACTACAATGCCCGTCCGAGGCTCCCATGAAAAACTTCAACCTCGACGCCATCCTCGAGGCGATGCTGAAGATCTCCGACCGCGTGTCGGACCTGAACTTCTCGGTCGGCCGTCCGCCGCAGGTGGAAGTCGACGGGCAGCTCGTGCCGGTGAACTTTCCGGGGCTGCCGCGGCTCACGCCGTTCCAGACGGAAGTGATCGCCTTCACCATGCTGCGCGGCGACCGCGAGCTGACGCGCACGCTGCTCTCGAACGGCTCGGTCGACCTCTCGTACTCGATTCCGCAGAAGACCCGCTTCCGCGTGAACATCTTCTCGCAGCGCGGCACGTACGCGATCGTGCTGCGCGTGATTCCCGAGGGCATCCCCACGCTCGAGTCGCTGAAGATGCCGGGCGAGCTCTCGAACGTGGCCAAGCTCAAGAACGGCATCGTGCTGGTGACCGGACCGACCGGCTCCGGCAAATCGACGACGCTCGCGGCCATCATCAACCAGATCAACCACGAGTACGCGTACCACATCATCACCATCGAGGATCCGGTCGAGTACATGCACAAGCATGTGAAGTCGACGGTGAATCAGCGCGAGCTCGGCTCCGACACGCGCTCGTTCTCGCTGGCGTTGCGCGCCGCGCTGCGGCAGGCGCCGAAGGTGATCCTCATCGGCGAGATGCGCGACGTCGAGACCATCGAGATCGCCATGGAAGCGGCGGAGACGGGACACCTCGTGCTGTCCACGCTGCACACCATCGACGCGGCCAAGACCATCGACCGCATCGTCGGCGTCTTCCCGAAAGATCAGGAGCCGCAGATCCGCACGCGCTTCTCGCAGTCGTTCCGCTACGTCATCTCGCAGCGGCTGTTGCCGAAGATCGGCGGCGGGCGCGTGGCGGCGCTGGAGATCCTGAAGTCGACCATGCGCACGCGCGACTACGTGGTCAAGGGTGAGTCGGAAGGACGTTCGCTCACCGATGCCATGCACGACGGCACGGTCGACGGCATGCAGACGTTCGACGACGAGATCGAGAAGCTCTGGAACGGCGGCGTGATCTCCAAGGAGACGGCGCTGGCTTACGCGAGCAATCCGACGAACCTGGCCCTGCGTCTCACTGACGAGCCGAGCGCCGCGGCGGCGGCGAAAGAGGAAGGCGACATGATGTCGCTGCTGGAGTAGCGATGATCCGCATCACCTGCACGAGCTGCCACAAGCCGCTCTCGCTCGACGAGACGAAGCTGCCGATGCGCGAGGTGTCGTTCCCTTGCCCGGTGTGCAAGGCGAAGCTGACCGTCGACCGGCGCGAGCACGAGCCGGCCGGAGCGGCCGCGGCGGATGCGCCGCATCAGGAACAACCGCATCACGAACAGCCGCATCACGATCAGCCGCATCACGAAGATCACGCCGACGACTTCGGGGCGAAGGCGCTGATCGTCGGCAAGGACGATCCGGCGCTGCGGCAGGCGGCGAAGCTGATCGGCTTCCTGCCGGTGCACATGGCCGAGGCGGCGAAGGCGCGCGACTACTTCATGCAGGAGCTGCCGCAGGTGGTGTTTCTGAGCCCGGCGCAGATGACGCCGCCGCCGCTCGAGGCGATGGCGCCGATCGTGTCGCTGGTGCCGGCCGACCGCCGCCGCACGTTCATCGTGCTGGTGGCCGACAACCTCCGCACGCTCGACGGCAACGCAGCGTTTCTGTACGGCGTGAACCTGGTGGTGGCGTCGAAGGATCTCGCGCAGTTTCCGCAGATCTATCGCGACGCGCACGCGTATCACGAGCGCCTCTACGCGAGCGTGAACGCGGTGACGCGCGAGAAGCACGCCTGAGGCGCGCCTACTGCGTCTGGATGCCTTCCGGGTACTGCACGAACTGGCCGTTCGAGTAGATGATGTCCTCGGCGAAGCTGGTCGTGCCTCCGCCCTGCGGGTTGGAGTCGGGCGCGCCGTCGCGGCCGTACGAGCGGATCAGGTACGACGTGCCGAGCGAGTCGGTGGCGAAGACCAGCGGGTTGCGCCAGCCGTCCTTGTCGACCATCTGCTTGATGTACGTCGGCACGAGCACCTGCTCGAGCGAGTCCGACGGGATGGCCACGCTGCAGCAGATCGTGAAGCCGGCCGGGTTGTAGTGGCCGACCTCCGTCGCGCGCGCTTCCCACGCGAGGGCCATGGCCCGGATATCGGCCATGGTGCGCTTCTGCCGCGCGCGGCTCATCGCGGTGATGAGATTGGGGATGGCGATCGCGGCGAGGATGCCGATGATCGCGACGACGATCAGCAACTCCACCAGGGTAAAGCCGCGCTCTCTCTGCATCCGGGCTCCTGGTCGTTTCATGAGTCGGTCCATACGACGACGGGCGCTGCGAACAGCGCCCGTCGTAGGGAACATCGATCGTGCAGAGGTGCTACTGGACCTGCACGCCTTCCGGATACTGCACGAAGCTGCCGTTCGAGAAGATGATGTCGCAGTCGAACTTGTCGGTCGGGCCGCCGTTGGTGATGTCGCCGTCGTTCTTCTTGTTCTTGCCGTACGACTCGATCGAGTAGGACTGCTTGTCGCCGCTGACGCCGCCGCCGTAGTTCGTGTTCCAGCCGTCCTTGGTCGGAACCTTCTTGATGTACGTCGGCTCCAGGGCCGCCGGCAGGGTGCTGGCGACGTAGTCGGCGCTCGCCGTCGGCCAGGTGAGTCCGGCCGCGCCGTACTCGTTGACGTCCGTCGCGCGCGCTTCCCACGCAGTGGCCAGACTGCGCATGTCGGCCATCGTCCGCTTCTGACGCGAGCGCTGCATCGCGGTCAGAAGGTTCGGAATGGCGATCGCCGCGAGGATGCCGATGATCGCGACGACGATCAGCAGCTCGATCAGGGTGAAGCCTTTTTGCTTCCTTGTCATTGAAACCCTCCTTTTCCGGGCTCTCCCAAAGGCAAGCCGAATACCACCCGGCGTCATTTCAGAGCTACTGAGAACAAAGGACTTAGGTCGCGTTGAGCGAGCGGATGAGCCCGGCTCTTGACAGTTTGTGGCGACGCTGGTGACAAATACTGTCACGTCCGGCCGCGCGCCCACTGCTCGACCACCGTCCGAAGGTAGTCCACTCCTTCGCCGAAGAAGTCGAGCCGGATGCGCTCGTCGGCCTTGTGGATGGCCAGCGACTGGAAGAGGTCGACGCGATACGGCGAGACGCCGTAGCAGACGATGCCGCGCGGACGGAGGAAGCGCGCATCGCTGCCGCTGCGGTAGAGCACCTCGACTCCGGCCGGCGCGCGGTAGCGCCGCGTGGCTTCGGCCGCGAGCAGGCGGAAGAGCGGCGTGTCGTCGCGCGAGAGCGGCACGCGCGGCTCTTTGCGCACGACGCGCGCGACGCGCGCGCCGGCAGGACGTACGGTCTCGGCGAGCCAGGCGATGCGCGCGTCGGGATCTTCGTCGGGCAGGTTGATCAGACGCACGCGCATGGTCGCGCCGCCGTCGCGCTGCAGCGGCGCGTCGACGAGCATCGAGTTCTGAGTGAGGTCGCGATACGGAATCGGCAGTTGCCAGAACGCGCCGCGCGCGATGGTCGCGTCGATGTCGATCAGCAGCGGCCGGAATTGCACGCGCGTCGCCGCCATGTCGTGAAACATCTGCCGCACCGACGGCAACACGCGCGTGGCCTCGCGCTGCACGAGCCACGGCTCGAGCGCGAAGCGCGCCGCGCGCATCGCCTCGACGGTCGGCGCGGAGAGCTCCACTTCGCTGTATTGCTTGCTGCCCACCTCGATCCCGAAGTAGGTGACGCGCTCGGACAGCACCTCGGTGATCCCGCCCTCGGTGATGCCGTACCCGATGCCCTCGAAGATGTCGGGCCGGTGCGCGAGCAGCCACTGCATCCCGTACTCGCTGCCGGTTTCCTCGTCGGCCGTCGCAAGAAAGACGAGGTCGTGCTCCGGCGCGGCGCCGCTGCGCGCGACGGCGGCGAAGGCGAGGAGCTGGCAGATCGCGAGCGCTTTCATGTCGACCGTGCCGCGGCCGTAGAGCATGTTCAGTTGCATCTCGCCGGCGAACGGAGGCCGCGACCACTGCTGCCCGGCCACGGGAAAGACGTCGATGTGATTGAAGAGGAGCAGGCCGCCGCCGCGCTGCCGTCCGGCGATGCGCGCGTAGACGTTGACGCGACCTTCCGCCGACGGGATGAGCTCCGCGCGGATGCCGGCGCGCGCGAGCTGCGCGGCGAGCCAGCGCGCGCCGGCGGCGACGCCGGCCGGCGTGCTGGTGTCGATGCGCACGTAGTCGCGCAGCAGCAGGATCTCCGGCGTGATGACCTGCCGTTTCGGGACGTAGGTCTGCTGCTCGAGCAGCGCCTGTTCGCGCGCGTTCCAGCGGACGAAGGCGGCGACGCCCGCCGCGAGTGCGACGACGAGGACGGCGGCGGCGATGCGCTCGTTGCGGTGCCGTCGTTTTTTGCGGACTTCGGCGTCGTTCTCCGGCATGGCGTCAGCGCGCGTCAGGCGAGGCGCGTGCGGCGGCGGCGCGGCCAGAGCGCGCCGAGGAGCAGCAGCGCGCTCGCGGCGAGCGAAATCTTCGCACCATTCGCGGCGAGATCGTTCCGGTAACGCATGGTCACGACGTGGCGGCCGGGCGGCATGACCAGACCCTGGAAGCCGATGTTCGTGACGAGCGGCGTCGCGGCGCGGCCGTCGATGAACACGCGCCAATACTTGTGCGGCGTCACGCTCATCACCAGGTAGCCGCGGCCGAAGCTCTCCGCGTCGATCCGCGCCGTGTTCGCGGTCTCGCGATAGCCGCGCACCACGCCGCGCGCCGGCACGAACGACGGCGCGGTGAGAAACGCGACGCGCGCGCTGTAGCTGTTTTTCGAGAGGAGCCGCGCGAACTCGTGGCGGTCGCGGATCGTCACGAGCTGGTCGGCGAAGTAGTAGCGCGGATTGTGCTCGATCTCGACGAAGTCGACCGCCTGCGCCGCTTTCATGTTCCCTTTGACGCGCGCCTTCTCCCGATCGTAATTCGCGTAGAGGCCGCGATACCAGACGTTGGCCATCGCCGTGGCCGGCTTCCACCAGTCGGCGCGGCCGGAGCGTTTGATGTCCCACACCGAGTCGGCGAAGTCGATGGTCGGCAGCAGCGCGGTCTTGTCGTAGTCGCGCTCGATGGCCATGTGCAGGCCGGCGCCGGCGGGCGTCATCGGAAAGAGGCCGTTGCGCACGATCCAGTAGACCGCATCGCCGGTCGAGAAGAACTTCTTCGCCACCGGCTCCTGCCCGTACCAGTCGGCTTCGTGGAAGACGCGGAACGGCTCGCGATTCGCCGGAAAGCGGCGCGCGGACGGCGGACGCTCGAGGAAAAAGCGCGACGGCATGCGCGGGTTGAGCTGGTGCACGACCGGGAAGAGATCGGCCACGGCGAAGAGCGCCAGCAGCGCGATCCACACCGGCCGCTTCACCGCGCGCACCAGGCGCAGCAGCGCGAAGAGGATCGCTCCGCGGATCGTCGCGATGAGCCACGTCTTCCGCGAGAGCATCACCATGTGCTTGAGCGATTCGCCGCTGAAGCCCCAGGTGTAGCGGAAGGCATCGGAGTAGTAGTGCGTCAGGCCGACGAGGCTGATGACGCCGGCGATGACGGCCGTGGCGAGGACGAATCCCATGGCCGCGTCGCGCACGGTGTCGTCGCCGTCGAGCATCCGCTGCAGGAGCTGCGAGCCGAGCAGGATCATCGCGAAGATGGCCATCATCGCGAACTTTTCGGGATAGCGGATCGACGAGGCGATGCCGACTTTGTAGAGGAACTTCAGCAGCGGCGTGTGGCCGCCGAGCGCGAGCAGAAACGAGAAGAGCGACAGCAGCAGCACCAGCCGTCCGCCGCGCGGGCGGATGAAGAGCGCCGCCACGGCCAGCGCGGTGACGAGCAGTCCGCAGTAGACGCTGAAGAGAAACGGCGAGCCCATGCCGGGATAGAGGCCGCCGCCCCAGTACCACATGATCTGATCGATGGAGATGTGGCCGAGGAAATTCGGATAGGCGAGCTCGGCGAACTTCGCCCACGGAAAACTCCAGGCGCTGACGAGCGAGAACTCGAACGGCCGCGAGCGCGCCGAGTCCTTCACGTGATCGAGCGCCGGCAGCATCTGCGCGGCGCCGACCGCCAGTCCGCCGAGGGAGATCGCGGCGATGAAGCCGACGCGGACGAGCATCTCCGGAATCGCCGCGCTCGGCGGCTGGTCGTGATCGCGCGCGGCGTACCAGCCGCGATAGAGCGCGTACATGCCGAGGAGCAGGCCGGTCTGCATGACCGTCGTCGGCTCGGCCACGAGGAACTGCAGGCCGAGAAAGATCGAGGCGAGCGCGAAGTGGCGCAGCCGCGGCTCGAGCAGAAACTTGCGCACGTAGAGGCACGTCAGCGGCAGCCAGGCGGCGCAGAAGAGGATCGGCAGCAGGTTGATGTACGAGAGATAGAGCCCGCCGAGGCCCCAGGCCAGCGCCCCGAAAAAGGCGGCGGACGCGCGCAGCTCCATCGAGCGCAGCAGCGCGTACATGCCGAGGAGGCCGATGTAGATGTGCACGAGGATGTGCAGGCGATAGCCGAGGTCGTAGCTCGGCAGCAGGATCAGCCAGGTGAGCGGATAGAAAACCTCGTGCTCCGGATTCGCGGCGATCGGCTGGCCGCCGGAGAAATAGCGGTTCCAGTAGGGGAACTCGCCGTGCTGCACGATCTCGCGGAGGATCTGTTTGGTCGGGTAGTAGTAGCGCGTGAGATCGCGCATGTAGAAGTTGTGCGTGCCGGCCAGCACGTCGGCGAAGAGGATCGTGGCGAGCAGCGCCAGCACGCCGAGCGCGACGAGGTCGTGTCGCCGTTGCTCGCTCACATCAGGCCACGGCCGGCGTCGGTGCGGCGACGCGGTCGCGGAAGATCGGATGCGACCAGATCCGCTTCTTGTGCAGCTTGTAGTAGACCATCGTCTTGAGGATGGCCAGGCCGTAACGCGAGCCGCGCCAGAAGCCGACCTGCGAGGCCTCGTCGAAGTAGCGCGTGCGGATCGGCACCTCGCGAATGCGCATGCCCTTGGCCACGCCCTGGGCGATGATCTCGGTGTCGAAGACGAAGTCGTCGGAGTTCGCCTCGAAGTTCACGCTCTCCAGATAGCGGCGCGTGTAGGCGCGGAAGCCGGAGTGGTACTCGGAGAGGTAGACGTAGAAGGTCGCGTTCTCGATCATCGTCAGAAAGAGATTCGCGAAGTACTTCCACTTCGGCATACCGCCCTCGATGGGACGGCCGCCGAGCATGCGCGAGCCGAAGACCGCATCGGCCTCGCCGCGCAGCAGCGGCTTGACCAGCTCCGGAATGATGGTCGGGTCGTACTGATGGTCGGGATGGACCATGACCATGATGTCGGCGCCCATCTCGTCCATGGCGGTGCGGTAGCAGGTCTTCTGATTGCCGCCATAGCCGCGGTTTTTCTGGTGGACGATGGTCTTGAGGCCGAGGCGCTGGGAGATCTCGACGGTGCGGTCGCGCGAGCAGTCGTCGACCAGCAGGATCTCGTCGACCCAGTCCTGCGGGATGTCGTCGTAGGTCGCCTCGAGGGTTCGCTCGGCGTTGTACGCCGGCAGCACCGCGACGACCTTTTTCTCGTGAAGCGGCATGTGCGCGGCGGAAGATAGCATGCTGGAACGCGGAACGCGGAACACGGAACGATGAACGCGTTTCGCCGCTACGACTCGAGTCCGGCGCGCACCGCCGTCGACAGCGGCACTCCTGCCTCGGCACACGCGGACGCGATCGTTTCGTACGCTTCCTTGCGGCGGCCGTCGCGCAGCATCGACAGCACGCCTCTGGCGATGATGCCGTCGAAGAAGCGCTTGCGGTCGACGTCGGTCGGGAGCGTGGCCTTGGCGCCGTCGCGGAGCGTGCCGAGGACGTCGTTGAGCTCCGCGTACTCCGGGCCGATCGTGCGCTGCAGGTCTTCCTTCAGCGTCCGCGCGACCGCGGGCGACTTGCCGCCGGTGGAGACGGCGATCTGGATGGAGCCGCTCTCGATGATGGCCGGGACGATGAATTCGCAGAGCGGCGTGACGTCGACGACGTTCACCGGGATGCGGCGGCGGCGGCAGTCGGCGGCGATCTTCTCGTTGACGGCCTGATTGTCGGTCGAGGCGATGACGATGTTCGCGCCGTCGACGTCGCTCTCCTCGTAATGCTTGCGGCGCAACGCCAGCTTGCCGTCCGCCGCCCACCGCTCCAGCTCCTCGGTGAACTCCGGCGAGACCACCGTCACGCGCGCGCCGTAGCGCAGCATCGTCTCCGCCTTGCGCGTGCACACCTCGCCGCCGCCGATGATGACGACGTCACGATTTTCAATATCAATATAGATGGGGTAATAAGGGTATTGCTTCATGCATCAATATATCGGGAAGCGATCGCAGAGCGCCTTCACCTCGTCCTTCACCGCGGCCACCACGTGGTGGTCGCCGTTCGCGTCGAGCACGCGCGCCATCAGCGTGGCGATGGTCTGCATCTCCGGCTCGCGCAGGCCGCGCGTGGTCACGGCCGGCGTGCCGATGCGGACGCCCGAGGCCACCATCGGCTTGTTCTGGTCGAACGGGATGGTGTTCTTGTTCACGGTGATGTTCGCCGCCTCGAGCATGTTCTGCGCGTCTTTGCCGGTGATGCCTTTCGAGAAGACGTCGGTCATGAAGAGATGGTTGTCGGTGCCGCCGGAGACGATGCGGAAGCCGCACGCGCCGACCGCGTCGGCCAGCGCCTTGGCGTTCTTCACCACCTGCCCCTGATACTCCTTGAACTCCGGCGAGAGCGCCTCGCGGAAGGCCACCGCCTTCGCGGCGACGATGTGCACGAGCGGTCCGCCCTGCACTCCCGGGAAGAGCGCGCGGTCGAGGTCCTTCGCGTACTTTTCCTTGCAGAGCACGAGGCCGGCGCGCGGTCCGCGCAACGTTTTGTGCGTGGTGGTGGTGACGAAGTCGGCGTACGGCACGGGCGAGGGATGATGTCCGGTGACCACCAGGCCGGCGATGTGGGCGATGTCGGCCATCATCAGCGCGCCGACGCCGTCGGCGATCTCGCGGATGCGCTTGAAGTCGATCACGCGCGAGTACGCCGACGCTCCGCAGATGATCATGCGCGGCTTCGCCTCCTCGGCGATGCGCTGCATCTCGTCGTAGTCGATCAGCTCGTCCTCTTTGCGCACGCCGTACGCCACCACTTTGAAATCGCGGCCGCTGTACGAGAGCGGATGGCCGTGCGTGAGATGGCCGCCGTGCGAGAGGTCCATCCCCATGATGGTGTCACCCGGCTTGAGCATGGCGAAGTAGACCGACATGTTGGCCTGCGAGCCGGAGTGCGGCTGCACGTTCGCATGCTCGGCGTTGAAGAGCTCCTTGGCGCGGGCGATGGCGATGCTCTCGACGACGTCGGTCGGGCCGCAGCCGCCGTAGTAGCGCTTGCCCGGATAGCCTTCCGCGTACTTGTTGGTGAAGACCGAGCCCATGGCCGTGAGCACCGCGTGCGAGACGTGGTTCTCCGAGGCGATCAGCTCGAGCGTGTCGTTCTGGCGCTGCGTCTCCACGCGGATCGCGTCGGCGATCTCGGGATCGACCATGGCCAGATCGCGGTGCAGGAAGTCGTGTCCGGTTGCGGTTGTCGTCATTGCCCGCGAAGTCTATCGAAAAACGCGATGGCCGCACCGGCCAGGTAGAGCGAGCCGGTCATGACGACGGCGCGCTCCGGCGCATCCATCGCCGCGCGGAACGCGTCGTCGGGATCGGGAATCGGAGTGGCGCCCGCAAACGCGTCCGCCTTCACCGAGCGCGGCGGATACGGCTCGGTGGCGATCACGCGATCGAAGAGCGGGAAGAGCCGCTCCACCACCGGCGCGACGTCTTTGTCGCTCATGATTCCGAAGACGAGAAGGCGCGGCCGCGGCACATGCGCGTCGAGCCACGGCGCGGTGCGCGCTACGGCGTGCGCGTTGTGGCCGCCGTCGATCCAGATCTCCTTACCTCCATACGTGAGGCGTTCCAGACGTCCGCGCCAGCGCGTGTTGCGCACGCCGCGCTCGATGACGTCGTCGGCGATGCCGAGCTCGCGTGCCGCGCGCGCCGCCAGCGCCGCGTTCTTCCGCTGAAAGTCGCCCGCGAGCGGCGTGTCGCGCTCCTCGGTCACATGAATGAAGCGATTGCCGAACTTCGCCGCGCGTTTGCGCAGTACCGCCAGCACGGCGTCTTCGTCGTTGGATGTCAGCACGACGGCGCCGCGATGGATCACGCCCGCTTTTTCACTGGCGATTTTGTGGATGGTGTTGCCGAGGTACTCGATGTGATCGAAACCGATCGGCGTGATCAGCGCGGCGATCGGGCGGACGACGTTCGTCGCATCGAGCCGCCCGCCCATGCCCACTTCGAGCACGGCGATGTCGCAGCGTGCCTTGGCGAAGGCGATGAACGCGACGATGGTCAGCGCCTCAAAGTACGTCGGCGTGATGCCGGCGCGATCGGCAGCATCGCGCAACGCTTCGATGCATTCGTCGAGCAGCTCCGGCGCGATCCATTCGTTCGCAATCTGCCAGCGCTCGCGCAGGTCGACCAGATGCGGCGACGTGTAGAAGCCGGTGCGGCGGCCGTCCGCTTCGAGGATGGAAGTGAGCGTCGCCGCAGTCGAGCCTTTGCCGTTCGTGCCGGCGACGATGATCGAGGGATAGGCGCGATGCGGATTGCCGAGGACGCGCAGCAGCGCGCGAATGCGTCCGAGGCCGGGACGGATGCCGCTGGCTTGCAGCGAGTCGAGCCAGAGGAGAGGAGTGAGGGATGAGTAATGAGGCATGAGTGAGTCACCGCTCATGCCTCATCCCTCATACCTCATGCCTCACGCCTCATCCCTGATTCGCAAACATGCGGAGGAAGCGGCCGATGGCCGGCTTCATCTCCGGGCGCGGCGTGATCAGGTCGACCATGCCGTGCTCCACGAGAAACTCCGCGCGCTGGAATCCCTCGGGCAGGGTCTGGCGGATGGTCTGCTCGATCACGCGCGGTCCGGCGAACCCGATCAGCGCCTTCGGCTCGGCGATGTTCAGGTCGCCGAGCATCGCGTACGACGCCGTGACGCCGCCGGTGGTCGGATCGGTGAGCACCGAGATGAACGGCAGCCGCGCCGCCGCGAGACGCGCCAGCGCCGCGGAGATCTTGGCCATCTGCATCAGCGAGAGGATGCCTTCCTGCATGCGCGCGCCGCCCGACGTGGAGACGATGATCAGCGGCTCGCTTTTCTCGACCGCGCGCTCGATGGCGATGGTGATCTTCTCGCCGACGACCGAGCCCATCGAGCCGCCCATGAAGTTGTACTCCATGGCGCAGATCACGACGGCGATGCCTTCGAGCTTCCCTTCGGCGCAGAGCACGGCGTCGCCGGGGCCGACGCGGTTCTGATAGACCTTCAGGCGGTCGGCGTAGCGCTTCGTATCGCGGAAGCCGAGCGGATCGCCGGAGCGGATCTCGGTGGCGAACTCCTTGTACTTGTCGTCGTCGAAGAGCAGCTCGAAGCGCTCGCGCGCGGTGAGCCGGAAGTGATAGCCGCACTTCGGACAGGTGTTGTAGTTCGCCTCGACTTCCTTCCGGTAGACGATCTCCTTGCAGTCGTCGCACTTGACCCAGAGCCCTTCCGGAATCGCGACCTGCTTCTCGACCGCCTCTTTCGGCTTCTTCTCCTTACGGAACCACGCCATCGCGCGGGACTCTAGCACACGACATCGCGCGCTTCCCGGAGCGGCGCGTGCGCTGCCGCCGCGGCGATGAGCAGCGCCGCGAGCGGCGTCAGGATCACGCGCGTCGACGAGCTCTCGATCCACCAGGTCGGATCGGGATAGTGCAGGTAGAAGTAGATGGTGGCGCAGGTGGTCAGCAGCGCGATCGACAGCGGCGCGAGCGCGCGACGGACGTTGCCGAGGGCGATCACCACGGCCGGCACGATCCACGGCAGCCAGTACAGCTCGAACTTCGCCACCTTCGCCAGCGTCCTGAGCACGATCGGCAGCGCGGCCGGATACATCGGCAGCGCCGCGCCGCGATACATCCAGAGCAGGTCGTTGTAGAAGACGAAGCCCATCCACGACGCCATCAGCAGCGCCGCCGGAATCACCACGAGGAACGCGCGGCGCGGCTGGCGCTGCACGAGGAGGATGGTGAGGAACGCGGCCACGGCGAAGGTCGAGCCTTCGAGCTTCGTCCATGCCGCGCCCGCGAGTCCGAGGGTGACGTAGAGCGTCTGTGCGCGCGGATCGTCGACGTACGTGAGCGCGCCGATGACGATCACCTCGAACAGCAGCAGCAGCGGCTCGGCGCAGCCGGCCGGGTAGGCGAGCGCGTAGGTGTAGGTGAGCGTCGACGCGATCAGCAGCGTGGCGACGTCGTCGCGCGTCCAGCTCCGCAGCAGCGCCAGCGTGATCGCCAGAAAGAGCGGCGAGAGCAGCACCGCCGCCCACCAGGAGAACTGGTGCGAGACGAGATTCGACCAGGAGAAGAGGAGCGTCTGCAGCGGCGGATAGTCGATGGTGAGCTGCGGCCAGGTGCGCAGCACTTGCGGATCAAGACCGCCGGCGCGGAAGAAGCGGATCGCTTTCGGACCCCAGGTGAACTGCAGATCGCCGCAGCTCTCGCGGGCGGTGAGCGTCGCGTAGAGCGTCAGCGCCCAGGCGATGATCGTTCCGGCGAGTGCGAACGCGTTGGTGGCGAAACGCTCGGCGACCGATGGGTGCGATGACTTGCGCACACGCCAGATGCCGACGATGGTGACGGCGCCGAGGATCACCAGCAGCGCGGTGCGGCTCCATTCGATGTGCAGCAGCGAGAGCAGCGCCAGGGTGAGACCGGCGACGAGCGCGCCGGCGGCGGTGGCGATCGCCAGCCGCACCGGCAGCCGCTCGCGCCGCACCACCTCGAGCGAGCAGATGCCGATGCCGATCAGCGGCAGCAGCAGGTAGGAGGCGACGCCGAGGACATCCGTCATTGCGTTCTTCGGTAAAGACCGCCCTCCGGAAAGACGGCGATCCGGACATACCGCGGATCGGGAAAGGGATCGCGCACGGCGATCACGTACTCCGGCGGCTTCGGCACGTCGAGCTTCTGCGGCACGACGTGCTGATGCACCAGCAGTCCCAATCCGGTCAGCCAATGGGTCTGGTCATACTCCGGCGCTTCCGACGGCGTCAGCACCGTCACCTCGGCGCCGCGCGGCAGCAGCGGCGCGGCGCGGCGGCAGACCACGATCGCATCACGGCTCGCGAACGGCGTCGGCCAGACGTGATCCTGAATCGTCTCCGGAATTCGA
>DASVQE010000095.1:0-25649 GCA_036389275.1 Thermoanaerobaculia bacterium | reverse complement strand
TGGCGCGCTCACTCTGCTTTGCGTGTCGTGAAGTAGCGCTTCAGCCACTGCGAGAGGCCGTCCAGGCCGGGGAAGAGCACGCGCTCGGTGATGTTGGCCTGGTCGAGCTTGTCGCGGATCTCCCACTTCAGCTCTGCCGGGATGATGATGCGGCGGTAGGACGCTTCGCGCTGCTTGAGCAGGCGCTCGAGCGGCAGCGTCGGGCTGGACGGCAGCGAGAAGAGCGCGAATTGGTTGACGATGCGCTCGTCGAGCGACGGCGGCTCGAAGAAGGCGACGAAATCGTGATCGGACAGCGCGTCGTACTCCTCGAGCGTCGTGGCCACGCGGTTGATCATCTCGGTAGTCAAGATGTTGACGTCTTCGCGCTGCAGCACGCGGCAGAGCGGATCGGGCAGGAGCTCGTTCGTCTTGCGGTAGTCGACGCACCAGATCGCCGCGTCTTCATCGAAATGCCGCACATCGTGCGTGGCGAAGTGCATGGCCACATACGGCGAGTATGTCCAGTCGAGCAGGCGCGTCGGCAGCCCGTGATGCTTCGCCAGCGACAGCCAGTTCCACACCCAGTCGCCGTGCACCGCGTTGCGCAGCGCGTACTTGCGGAAGCTGGTTAGCAGGTGCCGCTCGTACGCCTCGAAGCCGCCGGTCTGCAGGCTCGTCTCCAGGCCGTGCGTGGCGCGCGGGATTCCGCGGAACACGTAATTCGACCGATGCCGCGAGAGCGCCTGCTGCCACGCCCCTTCGAACACGGCCTCCTGCAGCTCGATCCACGACCCGACCCTCGTTTCCACACGCGCCTCGGCTGCAAGGCTGAGGCCGGACGGCAGGTGTGATCTGCATCACATTCCGCGTGGCGTACACTCTTGCGAACACGTCCATGCTCGAACGGCTGAAGAACGCGATCCGACCCAGCGGCGAGCAGAAGCCGCTGCCGCGGAAGACGACCGAGGTGCGCGTCGAATCGATCGACGATCACGCCGCGGTCGAGCGCGCCCACACCCGCGAGCCGGCGCTGATCCTGCTCGAAGGCGATCTGCCCGGGCAGGTGTTCCGGCTCAAGCAGGGACGGCAGGTGATCGGGCGGCGTCCGGAGTGCGAGATCCGCGTGCGCGAGCGCGCCGTCAGCGGCATTCACGCCGAGGTGATCCGCGTGCGCGATACCATCACGATCAACGACCTGGCCAGCACCAACGGCACGCTGGTGAACGGCCTGCGCATCCGCACGCCGGTGCCGCTGCTGCAGGGCACGCTGCTGAAGCTCGGCAACTGCGTCTTCAAGTTCGTCGACTCGTTGCTCGAAGTCGAGTTCACCGAGGCGCTGCACGCGCGCGGCATCACCGACCAGCTCACCGGCGCGTTCAACAAGTCCTACCTCGTAGCGCGCCTCGGATTTTTCATCGACACCGCCGCGGAATCGCGGCCGCTCAGCCTGATCACCTTCGACCTCGACAACTTCAAGCAGGTGAACGACCAGCACGGCCACGCCGCGGGCGACCACGTGCTGCGCGCGACGTGCGAGATGATCGCCGGCTTCGTGCGGCCGTGCGACGTCTTCGCGCGCATGGGCGGCGAAGAGTTCGTAATCGTGCTGCCGGACACGCCGCTCGAGGAAGCGACGAAGACCGCCGAGGACATCCGGCGGGCGCTCGAGGAGCGGACGTTCGACTATGACGGCGAAGCGATCCGCCTGACCTCGTCGTTCGGCGTCTGCACCGCCACGAGCGCCAGCGAGTTTCCGGAGGCGCTGCTCGCGCGCGCGGACGAGCTGCTGTACCGCTCGAAGCGCGAAGGCCGCAACCGCGTCTCCGCGTAGCGGCGCTACATGAAGCTCTTCGGCCGCGTGTCGAGCCGCGTGGACAGGTCGACCATCGCCGCGAGATAGATCGGCTCGGCGGCGGAGAACGACAGCGCGCGCTTGAGATCGGACGCGCGCACGGTCACGAGGTTGGCGTCGGCGTCGACCAGGATCTCGTCGATCTTCGGCACGGCCACGTCGACGCGCTTGTCGCCGTCGACGACGATGCGCTTGTTCGTGACGATGAGATTGCGCGTCGCTTCGCCGCCGCCGATGTGGATCGGCGCGGTGTACATGCACCACTCGTTCGGGCCGAGCGGCACCGTGGAGTCGCAGCGCGGCGCATTGCGATGGTCGACGCCGCGCAGCCGGTTGAACTGCTCCTCGGCCGCGGTATCAATCGGCACCATGTCGCTGGTGATGCCGAAGCCTTTCTGCACGTTGCGCACGATCTGGAGCTGCGTCTCGCCGAGGCGGTCGTCGGCCAGAAAGTGCCAGAGGATGGTCGAGTAGAGGGCGAGCTTCACGCCGGTGGCATCCTCGGCGATGAGACCCGCGGCGTCGCTGGCGCGGTCCATGAGCCGGGCCACTTCGGCGGCGCGCTCGTGTCCGACGCGGGCCAGCGTCGAGAAGCCGACGTAGAGCACCGTGCCGATGGCGGTGTCGGCCCAGATCGCGTACGGCATGTCGAGCTTCTGGTTCTCGCGCTCCACGTGGGCGAGCGTCGCGTCGTCGGGGTTCTCGCGCAGCCGCTCGAGCGAGGTGGTGTAGGCGCTCAGCAGCTCCGCGTTGCGCGCGTCGCGCTCTTCGCGCTCGCGCCGCGCACGCTCTTCGCGCTGCCGCACCACGCGCCGCTTCTGCGCGGCGATGACGATCGGGATGGCGATCAGGATCAGGCCGATGACGATCTCGATCATGGCCGCGCCGCGATTGCCGTTGGCGAGCACGCCGAGGCCGAGGAGGATGAATAGCGCGCCGACGATCATCATGCCGAGGAACAGCCAGCCGCGGGTGGTGCCGTCGATCAGCGAGGTCCAGAACGGCTCGCTGGCGATCGAGCGCGGCTTCGGGATTTCCGGGCTGCGGATGGCGCGAATGTCGGCGGAGTAGAAGATTTCCTGCCGATGGCGGATGAACTCGCCGGACGAGCCGGTGCTCAGGTCGTTTTCGGCGTCGATCGAGCGGAGCTCGCGCCGGCGTCCGACCGCAAAGCGAAAGAGCGAATTGCCGAGCGACTTCTGAACCGTAAAACTCATACCGCTTCAGGCCGGTTTGCGGAGTTCGTGCCTAGTTCTGTGAGGTCGCTCACTCGCCGATGGCTACGCCCCACGGACCGTCTTCGAGTTTGATGGTGCTTACCGCACGGAGCGTGGCCGTGTCGATCACGGTGAGGGTGTTGGAGAGGCTGCCGGCGGCGTAGAGTTTTTTGCCGTTCCGGGTGATGCCGAGTCCCCAGATGCGCTCGCCGGCCGGGATGTTCGCGATCACTTTTCTCGTGACCGTGTCGACGACGGCGATGCGGTTGCCGCGGCCGGTGGCGACGTAGAGGCGGCGCTCGTCGGGCGAGAGGACCATTCCCACCGGACGGTCGGTCGCGCCGAGCTTCACGCGCGCGACCACGCGGTGCTGCCGCGCGTCGATCAGCGACACGCTGCCGCCGATCTCCGCGCTCACCCAGGCCCGTGAGGCGTCGCGGGTGAAGGTGCTGAAGCGCGGCCGCGGATCGACGAGGATGTTCGCGGCGACCTTCTGTTTCTTCGCGTCGATCACGGTGATGACGTTGCTGGTCTCCGCGGTGACGTAGACCCATTTGCCATCCGGACTGGCCGTCACTCCCTCGGGCTCGGTGCCGACCACCAGCGTGGCCAGCACCTTCGCCCTGGCCGTGTCGACGATGGAGGCGGTGCCGGCGTCTTCGTTGGAAAGGTAAAGATGTTTACCATCGGGCGAGACCGCCACGCACTCCGGATCGGTGCCGCCGGGATAGGCGCGCAGCGTAGCCAGCGACTTCGCGTCGAGAGCCAGAATGGCCTCGCTGCCGCTGCGCGGATGCTTGCCGTCGCGCCACCAGCTCAGCGCGACGTAGACGCGTTTGCGGTCGGGCGCGACGATCACGCCGCGCGGGCGGTTGCCGAGCTTGCGCGCGGCGACGATGCGGTCGGTCGCGCTGTCGATGACCTGCACGACGCCGGCGCGCTCGCAGGTGACGTAGACGCGGTCGGCGTGCGCGGCCACCGTCAAGGCAACGAAAAGCGCGAGCGCGGCGCGTCTCATTTGAGCGTGAGCAGGTAGGCGGCGATGTCCTGCGCGTCGGCGGTGGAGATGCCGAGCGGCGGCATGCTGCTGCCGGGATTGAGCGCGGCCGGGTTCTCGATGAAGCGCGCCAGGTTGGCCGGATTGTTCGGGACGCGGCCGTGGCTGATGGACGGGCGCGCGGCGACGCCGGCCAGCGGCGGGCCGAGGGAACCTTGCGGACCGGCGACGTCGGGAATGACGTGGCAGACGTTGCAGCCGTACTGCGCGACGAGCTGCTTGCCGTGCGCGGCGTTGCCGGCCGGCGGCGGCGGCGCGCCGGGCGTTTGCGTTTGCGTGGCGGTCTCGCGGCGGTTGCACGCGGCGAGCATGAAGAGCAGGAGTGCGAGGCGTCTCATTTCAGTGCGTACAAATATGCCGCAATGTCGCGCGCATCGCGCTCGCTCACATTCATGTCCGGCATGGCCGAGCGCGGATCGATCGACTGCGGCGCGCGGATCCAGCGGATCAGATTGCGCGGATTGTTCGCGAGATGTCCGGCGAGATACGAGCGGTCGCGCAGATGCTCGAGCGGCGGCCCGACCGTGGCCACGGCACCCGGGATGCCAGGGATGAGATGGCACGTGCCGCAGCCGTGGCGCCGCACCGCATGCACGCCGCGGTCGGGATCGCCGCCGGTCAGGTGGCGTGCCGCGGCCGCGCGCTCGTCCGGATAGTCGGAGCAGCCGGCGATCAGCAGCAGCACGAGGATCAGTCGCATGGTCTGAGCATCACCATCGGCAAGGTCTGTCCGGCGATCACCAGTCCGAAGAGCAGGCTCGCGCAGAACGCCGTCGCCGCCATGAAGCGCGCGCGGCTCCGCCAGCGCGGCTCTTCGTCTTCGGGCAGTCCCGCCGCGCCGCCCGCCTCCGGCCGCGGCCAGGAGTGCCACGTCGTCCAGGCGAAGAAGGCATTGACGATCATCGGCGCGAGCGCCGCCGCCGAAACGACGAGCAGCAGGAGGCGCGACTGCGACGCGCAGGCGCTCTCCTTGAGCGAGTAAGCGATCAGCAGATGTGCGGCCCAGAGCGATTCGGGCAGCACGAGCATGGTCCAGAGTCGCGCGTTCATCGTCAGCTCAGCCATCGTCAGCTCACCAGGGAGTTGCGCAGCAGCAGATCGTCGAACGTGACGATGGCCCAGACCAGCAGCCAGCCGGCCGCGCCGAACCACCAGAAGAACGCTACCAGCCGCACGTCGCGCAGCCGCTTGAACTCGACTGGCCCGAGGTAGAAGAGCGCGGTGAAGAGCGCGCTGAGCGTCACCGCCGCCAGCAGATGCACGCTGTGCAGAAAGTAGAAGCCCCACACTAGCGAGCCGTAGGCGTGGCTGTTCCACCGGTAGCCGATGGTGGCGAGCTCGCCGGCGCGCGCGGCCAGCGCCAGCGTGCCGAGGAGCGTCGTCGCGGCGAAGGCGAGCCGGATCACCGGCAGCCGCGCATCCGCCGCCGCGCGAAACGCGAAGAACATCGCCGCCGCCGCGAGCAGCAGCAGCACGACGGTGGTGACGGTGATCGCCAGCGGCGGATTCGTCGCGCCCGGCGGCGGCCACTCCGACTGATTGCCGCGCAGGTAAAAGTACGCGGTGGTCAGCAGCGCGAACATCGTCCCTTCGATCGACAGCAGCAGCCACATGCCCCACCACATCGCGTCCTGATGGCCGAGCGTGTGCGTCGGCAGGCCGGAGATGTCGAGGAAACGGCGGCCGATGTGGCCTTCGGTCACGTGCGGCGTCACAGTGGACGCTCCGCCGTTTTCTGCGCGGCGTTGCGCGCCCACAGCAGCTCCTCGTGCGGCGGCTGCGGCCAGAACCACAGCAGCAGTCCCGGCAGCGACAGCACCACACCGAGCGGCACGCCCCACGGCGTGAACATCGACGTGATCACGCCGGCGATCACGCCGAGGGCGGCGAGCGGCGGTCCGAGGGTCGGGCCGGGCGACGTGCCGCGATGATGCGGCTCCGCGTCCATCAGCTTCGTCACCAGCACCTCGCGCTTGTGCAGCGAGACGTTCGCCACCACCGGCTGATCGGGCGCGGCCGACCAGCGCTCGTAGCGGTCGCGCACCGTCGGCAGATAGAGAAAGTTGTAGGGCGGCGGCGGCGAGCTGGTCGACCACTCCAGCCCGTACGAGCTCCAGGGATCGTCGCCGGCCAGCTTGCCGCGGCGCCTGCTCACCAGCGCGTTGATGGCGAAGAGCGCCGCGCCGGCGCCGAAGATGTACGCGCCGATGGTGGCCAGCAGATTCAGATCGGTCCAGCCGAGGTTCGGCAGATAGGTGTAGACGCGCCGCGGCATGCCGCGCAGCCCGAGCTGGTGCATCGGGAAGAAGGTGAGGTTGAAGCCGACGAAGAGCAGCGCCACCGTCCAGTAGCTCGCCGTCTCGTTCATCATCCGGCCGGTCATCTTCGGATACCAGTACGTCAGCGCGCCGAGGAGCGGGAAGACCGCGCCGCCGATCAGCACGTAATGCAGGTGGGCGACGACGAAGAAGGTGTCGTGCAGTTGCCAGTCGAGCGGCACCGACGCCAGCATCACGCCGGTCAAACCGCCGATGACGAAGATGGCGATCAGGCTGAATGAGTAGAAGATCGGCGAGTGGAAGGTGATCTTGCCGTGCCACAGCGTGGCGATCCAGGCGAAGATCTGGAATGCCGTAGGGATGGAAATCAGGATGCTCGACGCGGTGAAGAAGCTGTAGCCGAGCTGCGGCAGGCCCGTGGCGAACATGTGGTGCACCCAGACGCCGAAGCCGATCATCGAGGTCGACACGATCGACAGCACCACGCCGACGTAGCCGAACACTTCGCGCTTGGTGAACGACGACACCAGCGTCGACATCATGGTCGTGCCGGGGATGAAGATGATGTAGACCTCCGGATGTCCGAAGAACCAGAAGAGGTGTTGCCACAGCAGCGCATCGCCACCCTCGGCGTGATTGAAAAAATGCGTGGCGACTAATCGGTCCGACCCGAGCATGCCCGCCGCCAGCAGCAGCGACGGCATGGCGAAGATCACCATGAATCCGGTGGCCAGCTCGCCCCAGACGAAGATCGGCATGCGGTTGAGCGACTGCCCCGGCGCGCGATGTTTGAGGATCGTGGCCACCATGCTCACCGCGCCGCAGAGCGAGGCCAGCTCGGTGAGGATGATCATCTGCGTCCAGACGTCGATCCGTTTGCCGGGTGAGAACTCCGGTCCGGAGAGCGGTGTGTACGCGAACCAGCCGGCGTCGGGACCGAAGTTGCCGAGGAGCCCGACGTAGAGCAGCACGCCGCCGCCGAGGTAGAGAAAGTAGGCGAACTGCGTGAGGCGCGGGAACGCGTTCGCGCGAGAGCCGACGGCCAGCGGGATGATGTAGAGACCGATGCCTTCCATCATCGGCACGGCGAAGAGAAACATCATGGTGGTGCCGTGCGTGGTGAAGAGCTGGTCGTAGCGATCGGGACTCAGGAACGTGTTCTCCGGCCGCGCGAGCTGCGTGCGCATCAGCAGCGCCAGAATCCCGCCTAGGAGGAAGAAGGCGAAGGAGGTGACGATGAAGCGCTTGCCGATGGTGGTGTGGTGATTGTCGGTGAGCCAGCCGCGCCACCCTTTCGGCTGGCGCCAGGTTGCCTCGAGGACCTCGTGCAGTTCGTGATCGGTCATTTCAGGCTCTCGAGGTAGGCGACGAGGTCGTGCAATTCATCCGGCTCCAGCTGGTTCGGCGGCATCAGCACGCCCGGCTTGATCGATTGCGCATTCGCAATCCAGCCGTGCAGGTTGCCGATGCTGTTCGGGAGGATGCCGGCGCCGAGCGTGCGGCGGCCGCCGACGTGCGTCAGGTCCGGTCCGGTGCGCGCGCCCGCGCGCGTTCCTCGGATGGTGTGGCAGAGGACGCAGGTGGTGTCGAGGAAGACCTGCTGTCCGTGCTGCTGCTGCGCGGTCTTCGGCTGCGGCGCCGGCATGCGCGCGTTGGCCAGCCAGCGCTCGAACTCATCGCGCGGATGGACGATCACCAGGAAGGCCATGCGCGCGTGCTGCAGTCCGCAGAACTCGGCGCATTGGGCGCGGTAGGTGCCGGGCTTGTCGGCGCGCAGCGTGATCACGGCGTCCTTGCCGGGGATGAGATCGCGTTTACCGTGCAGATTCGGGATCCACAGACTGTGGATGACGTCGCGCGAGTTGAGAATGACTTTCACCCGCTCTCCGGCCGGTAGATGGAGCTCGTTCGCGTCTTCGACGATGGCGTCGGCGCGCGGACTGTCGTACTGCACTTCCCACCACCACTGATGCCCGGTGATCTCGATCTCGCGCGTGACCCGATCGTCGACCGGCGAGACGGCCCGTCCGGCGGCGATGCTGCTGACGAGCAGCCCGAGGAGTCCGACCACCGAGGCGCTCACGCCGATGGTGATGAACTTCGTCCCGCCGCGAATGCCCTCGGGCGAGTTGTCCGGCTCCGTCCGCCGCCCGCCCTTCACGATGGAGACGAGCATCGCGATCACCACCGCCACCCACACGATTGCGCAGACGCTGAAGAACGCCCACCAAAGCTTTTCAATCGCCGCCGCATCGGGCCCGGCCGGATGCAAGGGTGATTGGAAGGTGGCGAAGAGGAGGATTGCGCGCTGCGCGCGCGGTTCCTCGGAGTTCCTCGGTTCCTCGGAGTTCCTCGGAGGGGTTTTTCCACTCCGAGGAACTCCGAGGAACTCCGAGGAACAGGCGAAGCCGAGGAACTCCCTCATGGATTCCTCTTCTCCTTCTCGCCCTCTTCCTTCTTCGACTCCTCGGCCACCTTGGTGCGCATGTGATCGTCGCGGCCGGGCGAAGTTGGTTTGGGGGTGAGGCCGGACATGGAGCGGACGTAGGCGGCGATTTCCCAGATCTGGTAATCGGGGATCTTGCCGCCGAAGGACGGCATTCCGTTCGGACGGCCTTCCACAATGGTGTCGTGGATGTTTTCCGGATGGCTGCCATAAATCCAGTAGGAGTCCATCAGCGGCGGGCCGATGCCGCCGCCGCCGTGCGAGTGGCAGCCGTTGCAGTTATACGCGATGTAGAGACGCTTGCCTTCCGCCACGTCCCATGCTCGCTCCTCGGCGAGGTTGCGCACCACGATCTCTTTCTGCGGCTGTCCCGGATGCAGATCGGAAAGCCGCACGATCCCGCCGGGGCGATCCGACGCGGCGGGCGAGTGGCGAAGCTCGCGCTGCTCGCGGCGGCAGGCGAGCGCGGCGAGCGCGGCGACGAGAAGCAGCAGTGCGGGCAGCGTTCGTCTCATCACATCTCCGTATCGAGCCGCGGCACGCCGTAACGCGCCAGGATGCGGTCGATCTCCGGCTTGCGCCGCTCGAGGATCGTGTCGAGCTCCTGCCGCAGTCCCGCGTCCTCGCGCCGCGTGGCCAGGCCGATGTCGAACACGAACGGAAGGAACGGCAGGTCGATCTGCGGCGAGACCGGCACGAGCTCCAGCGCGACCGGCTCGCGCGAGGCGAAGTAGCCGGCCAAGGGACCCCAGACGATGGCCACGTCGATCTCGCCGCGCGCGACGGCGTCGATGATCCGCGCCGGCGGATTCGGCTGTTCGTAGTTGCCGTAGACCGTGTAGCCGCGCACGTTCTCGACGATGCCGCGGTTCGAGAGCGCGTGCGCGGGCGGCGCGTTCGCGCCGTCGTCGCCGATGATCTGCACGCCGATGCGCAGCTTCTTGAGGATCGGATCGTCGAGCGACTCGATGCGCAGCTTCCGGTCCTTGCGCGTGACGAAGACGTAGCTCGAGCGGTAGTACGGCCGCGTCACCGCGGCCATGTCCATCGCCGTCGGCATCCCCATCACCACGTCGCACGTATGCGCCTTGAGGGTGTTGCGCAGAAAGCCGCGCCGCTGCGCCCACCAGGTGTAGCGCACCTGCGCGTGCAGGTCTTTGGCGATGACGTCGGCGATGGCGTTCTCGAAGCCTTCGCCGGCGCGATTGGAGAACGGAAGATTGTTCGGATCGGCGCAGACGCGCAACACTCGCGCGGCAGGCGCGTGCGGCGGCGGCGCGGCAGCGGTGCGTTTGCCGGTGCAGCCGAGCGCCGCGATTGCGAGGAGGCCGGCCGTCGCGAAGTTCTTCATAGTGAAAACGTGTACAACACGCCTCCCTTGTTCGTGTACCGCGGCAGATCGGTCATCGCATTCACGAAGCCGAGGGCCGCGGTGCCGTCGCGCGGATCGAGCGCGTTCGAGACGATCGCGCCCGACCAGCCGCCCACTCCCGATGCGATGGTCACGTACTGCTTGCCGTCCGGACCGCGCCAGGTGATCGGCTGGCCGATGATGCCGCTGGCGGTCTTGAACTGCCAGAGCAGTTGGCCGCTGCGCGCGTCGACCGCTTTGAACCAGCCGTCCATCGTGCCGTAGAACACCACGTCGCCCGCGGTCGCCAGCGCGCCGCTCCACACCGGGAACGGCTCGCGAATCGTCCAGCGCTTTTTGCGCTGCACCGGATCCCACGCGTCGACTTCGCCGCGATGTCCGCCCGGTCCCGCGTACATCTTCGAGTCGGCTCCCACGTAGGGCGTTCCCTCGATGTAGTTCACCTCGGTGCTCACATGGTCCATGCAGAGATTCTGATGCGGGATGTAGATCAGTCCCGTCTTCGGCGAGTAGGCCGACGGCTGCCAGTCCTTCGCGCCCGGCGCGGCGGGACAGATGTCGGTGACGATCTTGCCGGTGTGCGTCTCTTTTTCTTTGTTCGTCAGCAGACGGCCGGTTTTCAGATCGACGCCGAAGCTGGTGGTGATGTGCACGAACGGATCGGCCGAGAGCACCTGCCCGGTGGCGCGGTCGAGCACGTAGACGTAGCCGTTGCGCTCCGGACGCACCAGCACCTTGCGCCGCGCGCCGCCGACCGGCAGGTCGAGCAGCAACTGCTCGTTCACGCCGTCGTAGTCGAACTCGTCATGCGGCGACCACTGGTAGAACCAGACCGCCTCGCCGGTGTCGGGCTTGCGCGCGAAGATGCCGGAGGTCCACTTGTTGTCGCCCGGGCGCAGGTCGGGATTCCAGGGGCCGGGATTGGCGGTGCCGTGGAAGAGGAGATCGAGCTCCGGATCGTAGGAGATCCAGCCCCACACCGTGCCGCCGCCGATCCGCCATTTGTCCTTCGGCCACGTCGTCACGCCGAGGTCTTTGCCGCGATCGGAGGCGTAGAACGGCTTGAAGCGCGGACCGATGAGCACGTCCTTGTCAGGGCCCGTCGACCACGCGCGCCAAACGATTTTGCCGTTCGCGGTGTCGAGGGCGGTGAGCCAGCCGCGCACGCCGAACTCGCCGCCGCTGTTGCCGACCAGCACTCTGTTCTTCACCACCAGCGGCGCCATGGTGATCGACTCGCCGTGATTGATGTCGGCGAGCTGCGTCACCCAGATCTCCTTGCCGCTCTTCGCGTCGACCGCGCACGTGCGGCCGTCGAGGGTGTTGAAGAAGATCTTGCCGTCCGCGTACGCGCAGCCGCGGTTGACGACGTCGCAACAGGCCACGCCCTGCGACTCCGTCTCCAGATTCTTCGCGCGGTACTTCCACTTCGGCGGACCGGTGGGGTTGTGCAGGTCGATGGCGATCAGGTCGTTCGGGAAGGGCGTGACGAAGTACATCGTGTCGCCGACGACCAGCGGCGCCGCCTCGTGACCTTTGTCGTGGCCGGTCTCGAGAGTCCACGTCACGTGGAGATTCTTGACATTCGAGACGTTGATCTGCGCGAGCGCGCTGTAGCGGGTCGAGGCGTAGTTCTTCGCGGGCATGACCCACTGCCCGTCCTCGCGCGAGAGCGCGTCGAGGTCGCGTGACGGCGCGTTGCCGCGATGGCAAGCCATCGCCACGAGCGCCGCGGCGAGCAGCGTCTTACGGAAGGGCAAACACATACAGCGTGCTCCCTTTGTCCGTGTGATTGGGCAGGTCGCTCATCGCGCCGACGAATCCATCGGCCGCGCCGGCGTCGCGCGGATCGAGATCGCCCGAGACGATCGCGCCCGGCCATCCGCCGACGCCGCTCATCACCGCCACGTACTGTTTGCCGTCGGCGCCGCGATACGTCACCGGCTGGCCGATGATTCCGGAGCCGGTCTTGAACTGCCAGAGCGTCTTGCCGCTGCGCGCGTCGAGCGCCTTGAACCAGCCGTCCATCGTGCCGTAGAAGACGAGATCGCCGGCGGTGGCGACGGTGCCGCTGTACGCGGGAAAGCGCTCGCGCACGCCCCACACCTTGCGCCGATGCGCGACGTCCCAGGCCATCAGCTCGCCGCGATGTCCGCCGGGGCCGGCGTAGTAGCGGACGTTCGCGCCGAGGTACGGGGTGCCGGCGATGTAGTTCGCCTCGACGCCCTCGAAGTCCATGCAGAGATTTTCGGTCGGCAGATAGAGCAGGCCGGTGCGCGGCGAATACGACGACGGCTGCCAATCCTTCGCGCCCGGAACGGCCGGGCAGATCTCGCGAATGACCTTGCCGGTTTTCGGGATCTTCTCCGCCACTTCGATCGGACGGCCGCTGCGGAGGTCGATGCCTTTGGTGGTGGTGATGTAGGCATACGGATCGGCGGCGAGGACCTGGCCGGTCAGCCGGTCGATGGTGTAGACGTAGCCGTTGCGCTCTGCGCGGACGAGTACTTTGCGTTTCGTGCCGTCGGGCTGGTCGAGGTCGAGCAGCGTCGACTCGTTGACGGCGTCGTAGTCCCACGGGTCGTGCGGCTGCAACTGATACGCCCAGCGCGCCTGACCGCTGTCGGCGTCGCGCGCGAAGAGCGTGGCGCTCCACTTGTTGTCGCCGGGACGCAGCTCCGCGTTCCACGGTCCGGGATTGCCGGTGCCGTAGTAGATGAGGTTGAGCTGCGGGTCGTACGAGATCCAGCCCCACATCGTGCCGCCGCCGTGCCGCCACGCCTCGGGCGGCCAGGTCTTCACGCCGAGGTCGGTGCCGCGGTCGAGCGCGTAGAAAGGATGGAAGCCGGGGCCGATCAGGCAGTCGGCGTCGGGGCCGCTGGCGAACGCTTTCCACACGGTGCGGCCGGTGCGGACGTCGAGCGCCTGCAGCCAGCCGCGCACGCCGAACTCGCCGCCGGAGTTGCCGACCAGCACCTTGTCCTTCACCACCAGCGGCGCCATGGTGATCGACTCGCCTTCGTTGATGTCGCCGAGGCGCGTCTTCCAGACCTCGGCGCCGCTGTTCGCGTCGAGGGCGATGGTCTGGTTGTCGAGCGTGTTGAAGATGATCTTCCCGTCGGCGAAGACGGCGCCGCGGTTGACCAGATCGCAGCAGGCCACGCCTCTCGCGGAGTTGATCACGTCGGGTTTGTAGACCCACTTCACCGGACCGCCGACGCGCGTGAGGTCGAGCGCGGTGACGTGATTCGGAAAGGGCGAGACCAGGTACATCGTGTTGTTGACGATGAGCGGCGCCGCTTCCTGTCCGCGGAGGATGCCGTTGGAGAACGTCCAGGCCAGTCGCAGCCGGGCGACGTTGGTGGTGTTGATCTGCGCGAGCGCGGAGAAGCGCGTGTTCGCGTAGTCCTTCGGGGCCATCGTCCACTGGCCGTCGTCGGCGACGCTGCCGGCGCTCGCGCGCGGCGCGGCGGCGTATTGCTGCAGGTAAGGGGTGGCCGCGGATGCGCGGGATGCTTTGCCGCGGCTGCAGTGCAGCGTCGCGGCGAGCAGAAGGCCTCCGATGAGGAGACGGCGCATTCGATGAGCGCGATTTTGCAGAATTCGGACCAGCGCTCAGCCCGCTTTCGCGTCAGACGCAAATGAGCGTCTGAGGGTGCGCATGGTGATCGAGTAGCGCAAGGCCTTCGTCGGCGGGATGGAATGCTGCCACTGCGAGCGCGCCTCGCCGTCGAGGATGTAGAGCGACCGCGGCTCGAGCAGCCGCGCCTCCGTCTCGTACGTCTCGCCGCGTTTGCGGCGGAAGCGCATCGTGCAGGGCGCGAGCAGCGAGACGCCGATCACCGGCGTGCCGAACATCGGCGCATCGCGGTGCCAGCCGATGGTCGCTCCGGCCGGATAGCGCGCCACGAGAAACTGCTGCAGCGCCTCCGGCGCCACGCCCGACGCCTCGGCGCAGCGGTCCGCGAGCGCGCGCAACCGCTCCGACGGCGGCGTCGTGGGATGGATCTTCCAACCTTCGTAGTCGTAGTCCCAGCCGAAGTGGATGACGGTCCGT
Source organism: Thermoanaerobaculia bacterium (assembly GCA_036389275.1). Classification (GTDB taxonomy): domain Bacteria; phylum Acidobacteriota; class Thermoanaerobaculia; order Gp7-AA8; family Gp7-AA8; genus QHVT01. The sequence goes on along the minus strand of DASVQE010000095.1, from coordinate 11,387 downwards.
CTTGCCACCTGTCCGCGCATCCGCACTTCATGAAAGGCGTAGTTCCCGATCTCCTCGAGCAGCTCGCGCTCGTCGCGTTCAGTCAGAAAATCGTCGAGGTAGGTGAGACCGGGAGGCATCGCGATTGGCGGATGTTCGCGGAACGTGCCAGACGGCACGGCTCTTGGACGGATCGCCCGACATGATCGTCGTCATCACCGGAGCGTCGAGCGGAATCGGGCATGCCACTGCGTTGCGCTTTGCGCGGCGCGGCGATTCCGTGGTGCTCGCCGCGCGCGGTGCGGAGGCGCTCGCCCGCGTGGCCGCCGAAGTAAGGGCGGCGGGTGGGCGCGCGCATGCGGTGGCGGCGGACGTCTCGCGTCCCGACGACGTCGCGCGCATCGCCGAAGAGGCGCTCGTGGCGTTCGGCGCGATCGATGTCTGGATCAACAACGCCGCCGTCGCGGAATGGGCGTTCATCGCCGACACCGATCCCGACTCGATGCGCCGCGTCATCGAAGTCAACGTCCTCGGCGTGATGTACGGCTGCCGCACCGCGCTCGCGCACATGGAGCGCGGCGTGATCGTCAACGTCGCCTCGGCGCTCGCCGAGCGCGCCATCCCGCTGCTCGCGACCTACGCCGCGTCGAAGGCGGCGGTGAAGTCGTTCAGCGACTCGCTGCGCATGGAGCTGCGCGCGAGCGCGACGCCGATCGACGTCGTCACGATCCTGCCGTCGTCGATCAACACGCCGTTCTACCGCCGGGGCCCGTCCCGCCTCGGCGTGCGGCCGCATCCGATCTCCGTCATCTATCCGCCCGACGAAGTGGCGCGCGCCATCGTCAGCGCCGCGACGCATCCGCAGCGGGAGATCTTCGTCGGCGTGATGGGGAAGCTGCTCTCCCTCGGCGAGCGACTCAGTCCGCCGCTGATGGACGCCTACATGCTCTGGCGGCACAACCTGCTGCAGCAGCAATACGGCGCGGCGCCCGATCGCGGCGAGTCGAATCTCTACGCGTCGCCGAACGAAGCGGACGTCGACGGCGACTTCAGCGCGGAGGCGCGGCGGCGCAGCGTCTACACGCGCGCGATCGAGCTGCGGCCGGAGGTGAAACGGGGATTGCTGATCGGAGCGGCGGGCGTCGCGGCGTGGCTGCTCAGCAGGCGACGTCGTCGCGGCGGAACGGGACGACGTCCCCGTCTTTCGGTTTCCGCTCGTCAGACATCGTCTGCGCGGCGGCGGTGATCAGATCGCCGAGGACGTCGATGTCGAAGGGCTTGCGGAGGATCGAGTGCACCATCGAGCCGTCGAGCCGTCGCAGCGCGGCCGCGTCGCCGGCGCTGATCACGATCACGGCCGGCTTCTCGCCGCCGCGCTCGCGGATGTAGTCGATCAGCGCGTAGCCGTCGACGTTCGGCATCATCAGATCGAGCACGATCACGGCGTACGTGTGGCCTTCGATCTTCTCGATGGCCTCGGCTCCGTCGCGCGCGCTGTCGGCCGGAAAGCCGGCGCGCTGCACGATCTTCGTCACGAGCGCACGAATGGCCGGCTCGTCGTCAACGACCAATACCTTCGCTTCGTCGCCCATTGACCGAGCGAACTAAGCAATTCTTATGCCTCGGCTCGTCAGGCGTCTTCGCCGCCGCCGCCGGCCACCACCTGGGCGTGATTGATGGCGGCGACGAGCGAGACGCCGCCGAGGATGTTGCCGAGGAGCGTCGGCAGGAGGAACCCGAGCAGGAACTCCGCCCAGTTGCTCTCGTGAATCCAGACCAGGAAGGCCGCGTCGACCGAGCCGGCGATGACGTGGGAGAAGTGGCCGAGCGAGACGGCGTAGGTCATCAGCACGATCACGAAGACGCGCGCGGTCTCGGCGAACGGCAGCAGCCAGACCAGCAGCGCGATCAGCCAGCCGGCGAAGATCGCGCGCAGCAGCATCACGCCGAAGGTGTGCCCGATGGAGTGCTTCGCCAGCGTCTTCATCGACTCGAACACCTCGGGGTCGACGGCCTCGCTGCGCGCGGCGACGAAGGCGAAGAGGATCGCCCCGATGACGTTCGCGAGCAGGACGACCGTCCAGAGTCGCAACACGTTACCCAGCACCTCGGCCGACTTTTTCTTCAGCAGCGGCAGGATCACGGTGAGGGTGTTCTCGGTGAAGAGCTGCTGCCGGCCGAGGATCACGATCATGAAGCCGAGCGTGTAGCCGAACGAGGTGACGAGCGGCGCCCACTTCGCCTGCGCGGGCAGATGCGCGTGGATGAGCGCCGGCACGAGCATCGAGAAACCCATCGACAGGCCGGCGGCGAGTCCCGACCACGCCAGCGCGCTCGACGAGCGTTCGAGCTCGCTCTCACCTTCGCTGTGGATGGCGTGGTAGACGACCGCGCCGCTGGGCGCGCTTCGCTCTTCCGCCTCCCGTTCTTCCTCGTCTTGTTCCGGCTCTTCGGCGGCGGGATCTTCGTGCGTTTCGTCCGACATTGTTTTGCGTCACGTGCAAAAAGCAGGCGCAGGGCATCGGACTCGCAAAGCTGCATGGCGGTGCCTGGCGATCCCAAACAGCCGCTGATCCTGCTCGTGGAGCCGCACGAAGAACATCTCGAGCGCGGCGCCGCGTTTCTGCGCGAAGACTGTTCGGCGACGTTCTCGGTCGTCACCGCGAAAGACATCGCCGAGGCGCGCGAGCGCGTCGAGGAAGCGGCGCGCGCCGGCCAGCCGATCGTGCTGCTGCTGGTGCGGCATCTGCTCGACGAGGAGACGCTGCGCGCGCTGCTGCGGCGCGCCAAAGAGGTCTCGCCGGGCGCGCGCGTGATCCTCTACGCCGACGAGCTCGATCCCGGCTTCGGCGTCGACGCGAAACGGGAAGGGCTGGTCGACTTCGCCGTCACCGAGCCGTGGGACGCGCCGGAGACGTCGCTCGAGCCGCTGGTGCGCGACGCGCTGCGCGCCTGGGAAACCGTGGCCACGCCGACCAGCGACGTGGTGCAGATCGTCGGCGATCAGTGGCATCCGCGCTGTCACGACGTGAAGGACCTGATGGCGCGCCATCGCGTGCCCTACCGCTGGGTCGACAAGAGCCGCGACGACGAGGACGGCGACGGCGACGCGCGGCCGCGCATCGTCTTTCCTGATGGCTCCGAGCTGGTCGATCCGAGCGACGAGGAGCTCGCGCAGAAGCTCGGCTTCAGCACCACGCCCGAGTCATCGTTCTACGATCTGGTGATCGTCGGCGGCGGTCCGGCCGGTCTGGCGGCGGCGGTCTACGCCAGCTCGGAAGGGTTGCGCACGGTGATCGTCGAGCGCGACGTGCCGGGCGGACAGGCCGGGTCGAGCGCATTGATCGAGAACTATCTCGGCTTTCCGGACGGGCTCTCCGGCGCGGAGCTGGCCGCGCGCGCGGTGACGCAGGCGCAGAAGTTCGGCACGGAGATCCTGCTGACCAAGAGCGTGACCGGACTGCGCGACGACCGGGGTTATCGCGTGGTCACGCTCGACGACGGCACCGACATCGTCAGCCACACGGTACTGCTGGCGATGGGCGTGGCCTATCGGCGGTTCACCGCCGAGGGTGCGGAGCGGCTCACCGGCGCCGGCGTCTACTACGGCGCGGCGCAGGCGGAGGCGGCGCGGTTTCGCGACGGCGAGGTGTGTCTCCTCGGCAGCGGCAACTCGGCGGCGCAGGCGGCGCTGCTGCTCGCGCGGTACGTGCGGCAGCTCACCATCATCACCATCGACGAGTCGCTGGAGACGACCATGTCGCGCTACCTGGTCGACCGCATCAACGCGCTGCCGAACGTCAAGATGTTGACCAAAACGAGCGTGGCCGAGGTGAAGGGCGAGGGCCACGTGGAATCGGTGGTCGTGGAAGAGATCGAGTCGAAGGAGCGGCGCGAGCTGCGCACCGACGCGCTCTTCATCTGGATCGGCGCGAAGCCGCGCACCGACTGGCTCGAGGATGTGCTGGCGCGCGACAAACAAGGATTCATCCTGACTGGGCGCGACCTGCGGCCGAAGCACCTCGAAGGATGGCCGGCCGGGCACTGGCCGGCGCCGCTGGAAGCGTCGATGTGCGGCGTCTTCGTGGCCGGCGACGTGCGCCACGGCTCGGTGAAACGGGTCGGCTCCGCGGTCGGCGAAGGCGCGATGGCGGTGGCCTTGATCCACGACTATCTGCGCGAGCGGTGAGTGTGATCGAGCGCACAATCTGGCCTGCCGCTTGCTGTTGAGCTGTTTGCGTCTAACGCAAAATTCGGAGGCGGCGTTTGCAATACACCATCGAAGCACGCGAGCTCACGAACGAGTACACGCACCGGCCGTCGTACGACGTCGAATCGCGCAGAACGACTGTCGAAGCCACGAACATGGACGAAGCGATCAACCGCTTCGTGCACGACAGTGAATGCGAGCTGGTCAGCTTCACCCGCCCGGCCCGCGGCGACGAGTCGATCGCGACGGTCAAAAAGGAAGACACCGTTTTTCTGGTCCGAGTCTACGCAGCGTAATCCGTCCGGTGGTTGATCGACGGATCAATCACCGGACGATGGCGAGCCTTGCTGCATCGGCCGGATGCGCGCCCACAACGACGCCAGCCGCGAGCGCGCGAAGAGCAGCACGAGCGCCGCGACGAGCTGCGTGAGCGCGCCGGCCAGCTCCGGCTGACGGTCGATTGGCATCCAGCCGAAGTCGCCCGGCGGATTGCGTAGCGGCTGCCGCAGGATCGCGTAGACGAGCGTGCCGAGCTCGCGCAGCGCGCTGATGATGAAGTAGACGGCGAGCGCCCCGAAGACGATGCTCTGCAGCTCCGGCAATGTGTATCGCGGAGCAGCAGCGTCCGCGCCGCCCTCGCGCAGGCCGATGCGATCGACGATCCATTCGGCGCCGAACAGCAGCACGGCGCCGCCCGCGAACGAGGTCACCACACCGAGCAGGCCGCCCACCCACACCAGGCGTTGCATCGACGCGTCGCCCGGCATGGCGAAGAACGCCGCCTGCTGCAGCAGCGCCGAGCAGCCGCTGACGATCCAGAGCACGCCCCAGACCTTGAGCAGGACGATGGCCAGCGATCGCATCGGCATGAGCACTCCGATGATAGCAACCAGTACAATCCGCGCCGCAATGAGTGCGGTGTGGGCGCTGCTCGCCTTCGTCATGACCCTGGCCGGCGGCGCGTTCGCCTGGCGTTACCGCCACTCGCTGCAGGCCATCATGGCCTTCTCGGCCGGGCTGCTGATCGGCGTAGCCTTTCTCGATCTGATCCCCGAGGTCTCCGCGATCGCGCTGCGCGAAGGCATCGCCTTTCGCGTGCTGATGATCACGCTGCTCTGCGGGTTCGTCGGGATCTTTCTGCTCGAGAAGCTCACCATCATTCACGGCGAGAAGTCGCACGATGCACCGGGGCATCACCACAACGTCGGCCTGGTCGGCGCGATCGGATTGTCGTTCCACAGCTTCCTCGACGGCCTGGCCATCGGCGTCGGGTTTCAGGCGGGACGCGAAGTCGGCTTCATCGTGCTGCTGGCGGTGCTCGCGCACGATTTCGCGGACGGCCTCAATACGGTCACGTTCATGCTGGCCACGCGCAACAGCCGCTGGCGCACGATCGGACTGCTCGTGGTCGACGCGCTGGCGCCGGTCGCGGGCGCGCTGCTGACGAACGTGATCCGCATCGAGCCGCGCCTGCTCGCCTTCCAGCTCTCCTTCTTCGCCGGCTTCCTCCTCTACCTCGGCGCCAGCGATCTCCTGCCGCACGTCCACGAACGCCCGCGCTTCGGCCTGATGTTCTCGACCGTAGCGGGACTGGTGACGGCAGGTGGGGTGGTGGTGGTGTTGGAGAGGCTGTAAGCGGACGAGTTCCTCGGGTTCCTCGGAGTTCCTCGGAGTTCCTCGGAGTGGTCGGCAGTCAGCCACTCCGAGGAACTCCGAGGAACCCGAGGAACTCCGAGGAACTGCTACTACCTACCTCGCATCCGGAAACGCATTCACCCGCTTGTCGATCGGCTTGACCGTCTTCAGATAGTCGTAGATCGCGCCGAGGTCGTGGTCGGTCATGCCGGCGAAAGCGATCCACGGCATGACCGTGTTGCGGCCGGGTTGCGGAGTCGGGGCGTTATCGGCGGTGACGTTCGCGAAGGCGCGGAAGCGGCCGATCCATTCGTCCTTCGTGGCGCGGCCGACGAAGGTGTTTGGATGGGGCGTGAGGTTCGACGTCAGGTTGCGGCCCCAAGGTCCCTTGAACTCTTCGCCGCCGGAGAAGGACTGCGACTCGATCGGTCCTTTCTTGTCGTGCGGCGTGTGGCACTCGTAGCAGCCGCCGATCACGGTGAGGTACTTGCCGTAGGCGACGCTGTCGTTCGGATCGGGCGCGACCACCGGCGCTTCGACCGGCTTCGGGATGAACTTCTCGACGAAGTTCAGCGGCACGTCGAGCTGCTTGGGCGGGCGCTGATAGCGGATCGGCTTCATCGTGCGCAGGTAGGCGACGATCGCCTTCGCGTCTTCGTCGGCGAGCTGGTGATAGCCGGTGTACGGCATGATCGGGAAGAGCGCCTTGCCGTGGCGGTCGACGCCTTCGCGGATCGCGCGCAGGATCTCACCGTCCGTCCAGGCGCCGAGGCCGGTCTCCGGGTCGGGCGTGATGTTCGCGGCGGCGACCACGCCGGGGAAGCCGAACTTCTGGTCCCAGACGAAGCCGCGCGCGCCTTCGCTGCCCGGTTTGATCGGCAGCGCGTAGGCCAGCGTGTGCTCGGAGTGGCAGCCGACGCAATCGGTGACGTGATGCACGAGGTACTCGCCGCGCGCGACGCGCTCCGGCGTCCGCTCGATCGTCTCCGCCGCCGCCGGACGCTGGGCCGGTTTCCGCAGCGCGAGCCACGACACGCCGATGGCGGCGAGCGCAACGACGGCGAGCAAAGTCACCCCTGTGACCTTCAAGAAGGTTTTCATGTTGATCTCCTGAGTTGGACCGCTTGGCGGATATTCTACGACACGTGATTCTCGAGACGCCGGTGGGAAAGCTGGCCGCTGCGTTCGACGACGCCGGCGCGCTCACCGAGCTGAAATTCGGGGGCGCTGACGTGCCGTCCGCGCCCGGCGACGTCGAGGCGCTGGCGGCGCAGCTCGATGAATACTTTTGCGGCAGACGCAAAACGTTCGAGCTGTCCCTGGCGCCGCGCGGGACGGAGTTCCAGCGTTCCGTCTGGATGGAACTGCTGAAGGTGCCGTACGGCGCGACCATCACGTACGCCGAGCTGGCGCGCCGCATCGGCAAACCGAGCGCGGTGCGCGCGGTCGGCGCGGCCAATGGCGCCAATCCGATTCCGGTGATCATCCCGTGTCACCGCGTCATCGGCTCGAACGGCACGCTGACCGGCTACGGCGGCGGAATCGAGCGGAAGCAGTGGCTGCTCGCGCTCGAAGGGTGCAGACTGTTCTGATGTTGCTATCGCTGGTTCTCGCCGCCACGCTCACCGCCCGCGCCGACAAGGTCATCGCGCACTACGACGCGCACCAGTCGAAGCAGCTCGTGCCGCTGCTCTCCGAGGTGCTGCACTTCCGCACGTACGCCGGCAACGAGGAGGCGCACGCCGCCCAGAAGGAGTGGCTGCGCAAGACCGCGAAGGAGCTCGGCTTCGTCACGCGCGATGCCGGGAAGATGACGGAGATCGAGCTGCCCGGTCCCGCGAATGCTCCCATCCTCGGCCTCGTGATCCACGGCGACGTGCAGCCCGTCGATGAAGAAGCGTGGACGTTTCCTCCATTCGAGGGCCGCGTCGAGAACGGCTACGTCCTCGGCCGCGGCGCCGCGGATGACAAGGGTCCGCTCGCGCAGGCGCTGATGGCCATGCACGCGTTCGCGGCGAGCGGCCTGAAACGGACGCACACCATTCGCCTGCTGGTCGGCAGCGAAGAGGAATCGGAAGCCGGCGAGATCGCCGAGTATCTGAAGGACCACACGCCGCCCGACTACTCGCTCGTGCTCGACTCCGAGTTTCCGGTGGTGGTCGGCGAGAAAGCGTGGGATGGCCTCGCCGTCGATGCGCCGCTGACGACGCGTCCGGGCGTGACGAAGTCGTATCACGTGGCGTCGATCGATGCCGGCCTCGCGCCGAGCATCGTGCCCGAGCGGGCCGAGGTGAAGCTGGTCTGGAACGAAGGCTCCGCGCCCGACTGGACGCAGCTCATCTCCGATCTGCAGAACGCGAAGCTGCCCGTGGGCACGCGCATCGTCACCGGCCCCGGCGCCGACGCGAGCGAGCTGCGCGTGGTGACGTACGGCAAGTCGGCGCATGCCGGCGTGAATCTCACCGGCGGCCGCAACGCGCTCGTGGCGCTGGCGCGCGCGCTCGAAGGGAAGCTGCCGAGCGGCGGCGCCGACGATCTCTTCGCATTCGTGCGCATGGCTGGCCAGGATCTCCACGGCACCGGCCTCGGCATCACCGACGACGATCCGGTCTGGGGCCGCTACGCCGTCAACATCGCCACGGTGAAGCGGAAGGAAGATCACGACGAGCTCTTCATCAACCTGCGTCGCATCCCGCCGCGCACCGCCGCCGAGGCGCGGGCGCTGCTGCAGGAGGCTGTGGCCGCGTTCGACCGGCGCACCGGCGCGTCGCTGACCTTTGACGAGGCCGACTCCTACTTCAAAGACGAGCCGCTCGGCTTCGACCGCACCTCGCCGATCGTGCGCCGGCTGATGGACATCTACACGCGCGCGACGGGCGAGCAGGCCCGGCCTGCCATCTCCGGCGGCGGCACGTACGCGAAGCGGCTGCCGCGCTCGATCGCCTTCGGCATGTGGTTCCCCGGCAAGCCGTATCCCGGCCACGACGTCGACGAGAAGATCCCGATCGCCGACCTCCACCGCGGCGCGCGCGTGCTCATACACGCCCTTGTCGACATCGCCACCGGACCACCGATCGAGAACGCATTCGGCGGACGGGTGGTGATGAAGAAGGAGTAGGAGCGCGCGCGATCATGACTCGCGCCGCGCGCCGAGACCGGAGAGCGTCTTCACAAACACCGGCAACGACGCGGCGAGGCCGCTGACGAGCGCCACCGTCGAGTCGAAGGTCTGGCGCTGGGTGGTGAAGAAGAAGAGCATCACCACCGCCACCGCTGCGAAGAACGGGACGCGGAAGCGGCTCCAGGCGTCGCCGCCGAGGTTCGTGTCGAGTTGGTCGGCGACGGCGGAGCCGGCGCCGCGCGCGAGCACGTAGCGGCGGAAGGTCTCGTTGAACAGTCGGAGCTGCGGGTCGCGCAACACGAGGCCGCGCGCGAACAGCCGGCGGATGTCGCGGCGCGTTTTCTGGTTCACCAGACCGGTCTGCGCGAGCTGCATCAGCACCACCTGTTCCTGCGGCGAGCAGGTGCCCCAAAGCGCCTCGTAGTACTCCTCGGCGCGCTCCGAGATCTCATCGAGCACCTGTTCGCGCGTGGTGGCATCGGTGCCGAGGCCGGCGACGACGCTCTGCAGATAGGCGTCGTGCTCCGTCTCCTGACGCAACGTTCGGGCGATGGCGCGGCGCGCGTCGGTGAGCTGCTCGACGTACGAGTCGAAGCCGGAGAGCGACGAGAGCCTGCGCCACCAGACCGGCGCCGGCTTCTGGCTGATGGTCTCGTCGCCGTCGAAGACCGGCATCGCGCCGCTGAGCGTGACGCCGCGCACCGGCGAGGTCACGACCTGCGACCAGTTCACCCAGACGAACGACGACAGAAGCGTCGACCACTCGCGCGCATGCTCGCCGCGCAGCAGCGCGCGCGTGACGACGTTGAGCGAGGTCGGGCGGATGACGACGGTGCGGTCGCCCTGGCGCGTCAGCCGCTCGAGCAGCGCGCGCACGAGCTCCGAGCGCTCGCCGCTCGCGCACTCGAAGCCGAGTCCGTCGATGAAGACGGCGGTGTCGAAGTCGAGCGACTGCGGCGCCTCGCGAGCGAGCGCCAGTCCCGCCTCGTCGCGCAGGTCGATGCGCGTGTAGTCGTGGAAGAGCCGCTTCGCCGCGGCCTCGTCGCACGGATGGCAGATGACGTGGCGCAAACCGATCAATCCCTGTCCCGGCGCGAGCGGCTGCACGAGGTCGACGACGAAGAGGCGGCGGCCGATGAAGCGCGCCACGGAGAAGGCGACGAAGAGCAGCACCAGCAGCGCGACGATGCCGAGGCCGATCACCGCTGCGTCGAGCTGGCCCGGCCGCATCGACAACATGTGCGGCACACGCGAGGTGATGCGGAACGGCGGCACGTCGCCGTCGCGGCGCATCACCAGCGAGAGGCGCGCGCCGTCGCGCGTCCACCACCAGCGACCGTCGGAGGCGCGGTCGTGGACGAGCTCGCGCGTGTTCACCGATGCGCGCGAGTAGTTCGGCAGGATCGGCTCGACCAGCTCCGGGAAATGGCGGCCGGTATCGTCGTCGGGCGGCATCTCCGGATCGCCGCCGAGGAACTCGACCGACGTGTCGAACACCGGCCGCGGGCTGCCGTCGCGGATGAAGCCGGGAGCGGCGTCGGCGTAGCGATCGAGCATCTCGTTCCAGCGCGCCGTGCGCGCGCGCAGCTTGCCGGCGCCACGCAGGTCGCTGAACTCGCCCGACACGCGCCACCAGCGGTCGGCCAGCTCGCGGGCGAGACTCATCTGCTGCCGCTTCACGTAGCTGTCGAGCTCCATCTCCTGTGCCGCCTTGAAGAACGCGGCGGTCGGCACGACGCTCACGAGCAGCAGCAGCAGGAACGCGCAGCCGATGTAGCAGAGCGGCAGGGCGGTGGCGCGGGCGCGGCGGCGCTCGCGGCGATCGAGATCGTCGGGCCGCAGCGCCGGCCGGGCGATCAGCAGCAGGAGCAGCACCGCCGTGACGACGGCAGGCAGCGCGCCGTCGCCGCGCCACACCAGCGCCGTCACCGCAACCGCGCAGACGGCCGCCAGCGCCGCCACCGCAATGCGCCGCGCCTGGCCGCCCGAGCGGCGCAGGTAGAGATAGGTGACGAGCAGCACCAGCGGAAGAAAGGAGAAGGGAAAGAGGAGCAGCACGACGTCGTGCAGCCGCAGCAGCAGCGCGAGCGCGATCGCGCCGAGGACCGCGTAGGTGGCCGCGAGCTCGACGTACGCGTCGACGCGCAGCGCGTCGGGCCAGAGCCACGGCGCGCGGTAACGCGGGCGCAGCAACAGCACGAGACAGACGAACAGCAGCAGCAGCGGGCCGAAGATCGACAGCAGGAAAATCATGGCGATGGTCAGCGTCTCGGTATTCACCGCGCGCATGCCGCGCTTGTCGCGGAACGTGATCACCGTCCACGGCAGCTCGCTCATCGGATGGACGTAGGCGCGGTAGTCGTCGCCCCAGTAGCGCACGTTCGCGTACTCGCCCTGGCGCGCCGCCACCGCCGAGCGCAGCGCCGCGTTCGCGTCCGTCTC
>DASVQE010000094.1:0-77467 GCA_036389275.1 Thermoanaerobaculia bacterium | reverse complement strand
GTCGGTCCCCCGACCCGCGAGCGAAGTCAGAAGCATTTCGCTTACTTCGCGAACTGCGCGAGGACGATGATGTTGCCGGCGTGGTCGCGGAGGAACGTTTCGACGGCGCCGTACGGCGTGGTGCGGCGTTCGACGAAGATGTCGGTTCCTTGCGGCAGCTTGCGCACCTCGGCGTCGAGATCCTCCACTTCGATGAACAGCGACGTTGGGCCGGGTGCTTGCGATCCGAGTGCGCGCGGCTCGTCCGCGCGCACGCTATCGAGCGTCTGATACATCACCTCGGCGCCGTCGCGCGCCAGGATCACGAAACCGAGCGCGTCACCGTGCGGCACTTCGGCCGTGCGTGTGAATCCGAGCGCCTCCCACAACGGAAGCACCGGCTCGATCGAGGAGACGAGAAGGACGGGCGTGATCTTCATGCGCGCAAACATAGCGCGCGCGCCGCGCTACGGATTGGAAAAATGGAACGCGGACGGCGTCGTACCGGCCAGCGCCCGAAAGTCGGCGATGAGATGCGCCTGATCGTAGTACCCGTGGCGCACGGCGAGATCGGCCCAGTCGATATCGTGGTCGATCGCGCTCGTCATGCGGCGGAAGCGCATCACCCGCGCGAACGTCTTCGGCGTGAGCCCGACGTGATGGCGGAACTGCCGCGCGAGATGCTGCCGCGTGATCCCAAGCTCGCGCGCCACATCCTCGACGCGCGCGCCGCGCGCGAGCCGCGCGATGGCCGCGTCGACACGTGCGTCGCGCGACGGATCGAGCCGCCGCAGCAGCTCCGATTCGAGCGTCTCGACGCGCGGTACGTCACGCCATAAGTCGCGCAGCGGCACGCGCGCATCCGTCAACTCGCCCATCGGCACGCCCAGAAACGCGGCCGCGCGCCCCGGACGGAAGCGAACCCCGAAGTAGCGCCGCCCCGGCGCCGGCGGCACCACGATCGCCGTCGTCATCGCCCCGACCACGAACGCCTCATCCTCGCTGAAGATGATGTCCGCACACCCGTCCGGCAGCACCCGCTGCGGCGCGCTCACATTCGCGTCGCGCATCCAGAAACACTCGACCCACGGCCGCAGCGCGGCCGTGGGTGCGATCTCGCGATACGTCATCGCGCACAGCTTACGGCCATCACCGCGGCGTCGTCACGCTCGTTAACCGCGCGGCTCCGCCAAGCGTAGTTACTACCGTGAAGACCACTCGTGCGGCCCTGCTCGTCCTTTCGTTTGTCGCGGTGCCGGTGATGGCCGCGGCGGTGGATGCGCGCATCGCGCGGGTCGAGAACGGGTTGCTGCCGCCGCTGCTGATTGCGGGCGAGCCGTTGCCGCGGATGAAGTTGGCCGAGCGGATGCGGGCGCATGGGACGCCGGCCGTGAGCATCGCGGTCATTCACAACGGGGCGATCGAATGGGCGCGCGGGTATGGAGTCACCGAGGGCGGCGGGACGGTGAAGGTGACGCCGGAGACGCTCTTCGAGGCGGCGTCGATCAGCAAGCCGGTGGCGGCGATGGCGGCGATGCGTCTGGTCGAGGAGCAGCGGCTCGCGCTCGATGAAGAGGTGAATCGCAGACTCGTCTCGTGGAAAATCCCCGAGGCCGAGGTCACGCGCGAGCGAAAGATCACCTTGCGGCAGTTGCTCAGCCACACAGCCGGCGTCGGCGGCTACGGCTATCGCGGATACGCGCCCGGCGAGCCGCTGCCGTCGCTCGTCGACATGCTCGAGGGACGCCCGCCGGCGAACTCGGAGCCGGTGCGGCCGGAGCGCGTGCCGGGCGCGGAGCTCCGCTACTCCGGCGGCGGCTATCTCATCGTCCAGCAACTCCTCTCCGACGTCACCGGCAGATCCTTCGCCGCCGTCGCGCGCGACCTCGTCCTGCGCAAGCTCGGCATGACCCACAGCACCTTCGAGCAACCGTTGCCGCCGCCGCTGCGCAGCTTCGCGGCGTGGGGTCATGACGAGAGCGGCGCGCTGATGAGCGGCAAGTGGCGCGTGCAGCCGGAGCTCGCGGCGGCGGGACTCTGGACCACGCCCAGCGACCTCGCGCGGCTGGCCATCGAAGTGCAGCGCGTGAGATCGGGCAAGCCGCCGCGCGCCGTCTCGCGCGCCACCATCGACGAGATGCTCACGCCGCAGAGCGGCGGCTGGGGACTCGGCTTCGAGCTGCACGGCAGCGGACGCGCGTTCCGCTTCGGCCACAGCGGCTCGGTCTCCGGCTATCGCAGCATCCTCGTCGCGTACGCGAACATCGGCGAAGGCGCGGTGGTGATGACCAACTCCGACGACGGCGCCGCGCTGGCCGCGGAGATCCTCCGCGCCATCGCCCGCGAATACGGCTGGCCCGACTACGGCCCGCACGAGCGCGTGATTTTGCCGTCCGCGCCCGCGACGCACGCCCAGTACGCCGGCCGCTACGAGCTCGGGCCCGGATTCGTCGCCACCGTGAAAAGCGAGGGCGACAAACTCGTGGCCGAGGCGCCAAGCCGTCCGAAGGTGGAGCTGCTGCGCGTCGGCGAAGACGCCTTCGTCATCCGCGAGCTCGAAGCCGACGTCGTCTTCCGGCGCGACGCGAGCGGTCGCGTGAACGCCCTCGTCTTGATCGAGGACGGGCAGGAGACCGTCGCGCCGCGGCTTCCGTGAAACGGCGCGCTACTGCACCTCTTCGAAGCCGAGGTACAGCAGCGTGCGATCGGTGCGCGAGAAGGCGATGGCGTTCACGTCATCGTGCTCGTTGTGCGTCATCGTCAGCTCGTCGCGCGCGGCGTCGTAGCGGAACAGGTCCGTGCCGTAGCCCTGAAAGTACGTTCCGAACACGAAGTAGAGAACGTCGGGGTTCCACGGATCGGCGGCCATGATCGGCTGGTTGACCAGCTTCACGCCGGGCGCCTCGTCGACGACGATCGCGTACGTCGCGCCGCCGTCATCCGATTGATAGATGTGGCGGCCGTGCGACGGCACGTTCGCGTCCGACTCCGCCAGGTCGATTCCCATGATCCAGACCCGCTCCGGATTCGACGGCGCGAAGACCAGCTCGAACACATTCGCGTCGCGCGAGGCGATGCCGGTGGCGCGCGTCCAGTTGCGGCCGGCGTCGCGCGTGACGTACGCGCCCGACGTGGTCACGCCGGCGACGATGTGATCGAGATTCTGCGGATCGAAGGTGAAGCGGTAGTAGATCGCCGCGCTGCGCAGTCCATTGAGCTGCGACCATGACTCGCCGCCGTCGGTGCTCTCCCAGAGCGTGCCGTCGGAGCCGCCGATGCGGAGATGATCGGCGTTCGCGGCATCGACGCCGAGGCCGACCACGTCGGCGGGCGGCTTGAGGCGCGACGCGCCGCGCGCGTCCCAGCGTACGAGGAAGTTGCGGTTGTCCGACCAGGCGTAGAGCCGGCCGCCGCGCGCCGGCGTCAGCCGCGGCGGAAAGTCGGCGCCGGTGACGGTCGCTTCGACGCGCCAACTGCAGCCTCCGTCGGTGGAGAGCAGGAGATCGTTGCCGCTCCAGGCGGCGAGCGTTTCGGGCGCGTCGATGAGCGACGTCAACCCGTAGGTGTACGAGATCGGACGGAGCGGCACGGCGGACGGCGCGAGCGTCTCGCCACGATCGTGCGTGAACGAGACCGCGCCCGTGCCGGTGATCATCGCGCAGCGCGGATACTGCGACGGCGCTGCGACCGAACGGCGGCGGGCGGCGGTGGCGGGAACGGCGGCAAGGAGAACGGCGACGGCGAAAACAATGCGGTTGCAACTCATAACAGGCCCGGCAGTGTGGGGCAGAAACAGACGAAAGGCATGTTACGTTCTCCCGACTTTCGGGAGGCCATTTGATGAAAAAACTCTTTGCTGTGCTGCTGATCACAATTGCGGGTGCCGCGGCGGCGCAATCACAGCAGCAGCAGCGACCCGCGAACGCAACCGTCGAGAAAAAGTCCGACAAGAGCGATCGCGACGACGCGAAAAAAGATCCGCCGCGCGACAACATCTCCACCACTTCGCAGTCGGTGCGCATCGGCAATGAGACCGTCAACTTCACCGCGCGCGCGGGGACCATCGTGTTGAAGAACGACGAAGGCGAGCCGCGGGCGAGCTTCTTCGTCGTCTCCTACACGCGCGACGGCGCCGATCCTGCCAAGCGTCCCGTCACCTTCACCTTCAACGGCGGCCCCGGCTCGTCGTCGGTGTGGCTGCACATGGGCGCGTTCGGACCGAAGCGCGTCGCGTACAAGGACGACGAAGGACACGCCGGTCCGCCGCCGTATCGCCTCGTCGACAACAGCGACTCGATCCTCGACGCCACCGACCTGGTTTTCATCGATCCGGTGACGACCGGCTTCAGCCGCGCCGTGCCGATCTCCGAAGCGAAAAAGTTCCACGGCTTCGAAGCGGACATCGAGTCGGTCGGCGAGCTGATTCGACTCTGGACCACGCGCAACGCGCGCTGGAGCTCGCCGAAGTTTCTGGCGGGCGAGAGCTACGGCACGACGCGCGCGGCCGGCCTCGCCGGCTGGCTGCACGGCCAGGGCTACTACCTCAACGGCATCGTGCTGATCTCGTCGATCCTCAACTTCGGCACGGCGCGCTTCAACAGCGGCAACGACCTGCCGTACGAGCTCTTCCTGCCGACCTACACCGCCACCGCCTGGTATCACAAGAGGCTGCCGGCCGACCTGCAGAACATGCCGCTCGAGCGCGTCGTCGCCGAATCCGAAGCCTTCGCCCTCGGCGAGTACACCGCGGCGCTGATGAAAGGCGATCGCATCGGCGACACCGAGCGGCGCAACGTCGTCGACAAACTCGTCCGCCTCACCGGCCTCTCGCGCGAGTACATCGAGCGGACCAATCTCCGCATCGAGATCAGCCGCTTCGACAAGGAGCTGCTGCGCGAGCGCCGCCGCACCGTCGGCCGTCTCGACTCGCGCTTCATCGGCATCGATCGCGACGCCGCCGGCGAGACCAACGACGACGATCCGTCGTATTCGGCGATCTACGGCGAGTACACGGCCGTGCTCAACGACTACGTCCGCCGCACGCTCAAGTTCGAGACCGACCTGCCGTACGAAATCCTCACCGGCAAAGTCTGGCCGTGGAGCTACGAGCGCTTTCAGAACCAGTACGTCGACGTCGGCGAGACGCTGCGCGCGGCGATGACGCAGAACCCCTATCTGCGGGTGATGGTGGCCAACGGCTACTACGATCTGGCCACGCCGTTCGCGGCGACGAACTACACGTTCGCGCGCATGCAGATCGAGCCGGAGCTGCGCAGCAACGTCACCCTGCACTACTACGCGGGCGGACACATGATGTACATCGACCGCGCCGCGCACAAACAGTTGCACGACGACGTGGTGTCGTTCATCCGCGCGTCGGTGCCGCCGGTTCCGCAGCAGTGATCTCACGGGCGACGTCCGCGATCTCGCGGCGGATC
Organism: Thermoanaerobaculia bacterium; assembly: GCA_036389275.1. Classification (GTDB taxonomy): domain Bacteria; phylum Acidobacteriota; class Thermoanaerobaculia; order Gp7-AA8; family Gp7-AA8; genus QHVT01. The sequence continues at coordinate 72,050 of DASVQE010000094.1, read as the reverse complement.
CGCTCGCGCTCGGCGATGAGCCGTTCGCGCGGGCGGTGCCGCAGCGCGCGGACGTCGCCGATCACCTCGTCGATGTCTTCGAAGACGCGCAGCGCGACGTAGCCGAGGAGCGGCAGCAGCAGCGCCGCGGCCACGCCGGGCAGCCAGCCGAAGCGCATTCCCACGAACACGGCGATGGCGAGATACGTCAGCGGATAGAAGAGCAGCGCGGCGACGAATTTGATGGTGGCCACGACGGCTTTCTCGCGCGTGAGCCGCCGCGCCAGAAAGCCGATCAGCCGGTACGTCGGCCAGCTCACCGCCGCGCCGATGAGCGCCAGCGGCAGCAGCACGGCGATGCGAAACAGGCGCCGCGGCTCGAGCGGCGCCGGGGCGAGGTCGTGCACGTCGAGGCGCGCGCGCCGCAGCTCGCCGGCGAACTGCACCACCGACGACTGCAAGCGCTCCAGCCGCTGCGGATCGCGCGCGGCGAGGTAGTGATAGCCGTCGATGAACCGCCGCCGCAGCTCGAGCTCCTCGGCCAGCGGCAGCTCGTGCTCGGAGGCGAAGATCTCGCCGGCCTGCGCGATCAGCTCGAGCGCGGCGCGCGACTCCGCCTGCAGCGTCACGGCGTCGAGACCGCGATCGATCTCCGCCGTCAGCGCGTCGACGCGCGCGACGCTCACGTCGCCCGGCACCACCTCCAGCGGCTCGCCGAACATCACCAGCACGTCGCTGCGGAAGACATGCTTGGCGGTGTAGTAGATGCCGGTCGGAATCACCGCCACGCGCGGCAGCGACGAGCCGAGGGCGATGCGCGCCGCGCCGGTCTTCAGCTCGCGCAACTGCGGATCGTCGTGCGTCGTCCCTTCCGGAAAGATAGCGATGCTGCCGGTGCCGCGCAGCACCGCCTCCGAGCGCGCGAACGTCTCGTCGTGCGAGCCGGTGGTGTGATCCTCCTTGCGATAGACCGGGATCGAGTCGAACGCGCGCACGAGCAAGCCGATGAACCGATAGCGGAAGAGCGGCGCCTTCGCCAGGAACGACACCGGCCGCGGCGCGAAGCAGAGCAGGAACAGCGGATCGACGAGCGCGTTCGGGTGATTGACGGCGAAGACTACGCCGCCTTCGCGCGGCACGCGCTCGAGCCCGACCAGCTCGATGCGGCGGAAGAAGATCCGCAGGCACATCGCGAAGAACCGCGTGACCGCGGCTCTCATGCGGCCGCGCGACGTGCGCCGCGCGCGCCGCGCCACGCCGCCACCATCCAGATGATGCCGGCCAGCAGCACCGCGAACGGCACGATCAGGAAGGCGCGGTCGAGCGAGCTGCGGTCCGACAGCCAGCCGATCAGCGGCGGCGACGGGATGTCGCCGAGCATGTGCATCAGGAACACCGACAGGCCCACCGCGGTGGCGCGCTCCGCCGGCGCCACCGCATTCACGATGGCGGAGTTCACCGGGCCGGTGCACATGAAGATGAGCACCTCGGCGACCACGATCGCGGTCAGATAAATCGGCTTGTGCGTATTCGCCAGCGCCACGAACGTGATCGGCGCGGCCAGCAGCGTGGCGATGCCCGACACCCAGAGATACGACTGCGCGCTGCGCTTCAGAAAGTAGTCGCCGAGAAAACCGCCCAGGAACGTGCCGGTGAAGCCGGTGGCAATCACGATCGTGCCGAACGTCACCGTCGCCTCGGCGCGCTCCATGCCGCGCGCGCGCTCGAGAAACGTCGGCATCCAGAACGCGAGCCCGCCGATTGCGGCGGTGTAGGCGGCATAGCCGAGCACCGTCAGGATGTACGGCTCGTTGCGAAAGAGGCTGGCCCGCGGACCGGTCGTCACGTGCGCGGTGTCGTTCTGCCCGCGCGGCGGATCCTTCACGAAAAGAATCAGGATGGCGAGCAGAATCCCCGGAAATCCGGCGATCCAGAATGCCGCACGCCAGCCGAAATGGCGATCCGCAAGTCCGCCCAGAACATATCCCGCCGCCGAGCCGATCGGGATCGCCGCGAAGAAGACCGACATGACCCGGCCGCGCTTCTCGTACGGAAACGTATCGGCCAGCAGCGCCGGCGCGATCGTGCCGTAGGCGGCCTCGCCGACGCCGACGGTCGAGCGCGCGATGAAGAGCGTCCAGAAGCCGCGCGCGAATCCGGCCAGCGCGGTGGCCAGGCTCCAGATCGCGACGCCGATGGCGATCAGCGGCGGCCGTTTGCGCTTGTCGCCGAGCGAGCCGAAAAGCGGCGAGGTGAAGGCGTAGACGACGATGAAGCCGGAGGCCATCAGGCCGAGCTGCGTGTCGCTCAGGCCGAGTGAGCGCTTGATCGGCTCGGCCACCGCGGCGACCACCCAGCGGTCGACGTAGTTGAAGAGATTGATGAAGGTGAGCACGCCGAGGGCGTAGGCGGCGCGCCGGTCGCTCGTGGTCATTTCACGGGAGTGTAGCAACCGAACCGCATTGCACACGTACTAACCTCAGGCAAACGCCCACGTATCATGACCAGGTTGATGAAACGGCTTCTCCCGTTCGTCGCGGCGGCGGCGGCGATGATCGTGCTCGCTTGCGTGTTGCCGCTCTACACGCCGGCGCAGCCGCAGGGGATCCGCATCACGCGTCCCGACGCGCAGCGCATCGCCGACCGCGCCGCGCGCGAAGTCGGCATTCCGCTCGACCGCGCCTGGTCGACCGTGACCTGGTCGCCGTCGGGCATTCTCGACAAGGAGCTGCGCAACGATCCGCGCCGCGCCGCCGCGTACAACGATCCCGTCCTCGGGCCGCGGCTCGATGCGTACCGCATCACCTACTACCACGTCGGCAAAGAGAAATCGCCGTCGGCCGGCTACGTGAGCGTCGGCGGACTGACCGGCCAGGTGACCGGCGCGCGCATGCGCCTGCGTGCCGAGAACGCCGGCGCGAATGCCACCGAGGCGCAGTTGCGGCCGCGCGCCGACGCCTTCGTGCGATCGCGCGCATTCCGCGGCGCGCCGTCGCCGCGCTTCGAGTCGGCGCGTCCGACCGTGCTGCGCGGCCGCACCGACTGGGTCTTCCGCTATCGCGTGCCGTCGACGTTCCCGCTACCGGACGTCGTGCCGTATCTCAACGTCTACTTCGCCGGCGACCAGCTCGCCGGTTGGGAGCTGGCCGAGGAGTACGCGGACGGCCGCGCGTACAACGGCGACAACGGCGGCGAAGTCGCGGCGCTGCTGCTGCAGTACGTGACGATGTTCGTCGTGCTGCTGGTGCTGCTGATCATCTTTCTGAAGAAGTACCACGCCGGCGAAGTGGGCGTGAACGCCGGCTCGTTTCTCTTCGCGCTGCTGCTGATCTTGGCCATGGCCGCGAACCTGCTGATCCGGAAATCGGCCTCCGACGGCACCGGCCTCGGCTCGATGTCGGCGGCCGGCGTTTCGTGGGCGACCTTCGCCTTCCGCTTCCTCTTCGCCGACATCCCGATGGCGCTGCTGCTCTTCCTCGCGTGGTCGGTCGGCGAGAGCTACGCGCGCGAGCGTTGGGGCGAGCGGCTGGCCGCGTTCGATGCGATCCTTCGCCGCGATCCGTTCAACGCCACGGTGGGACGCTCGCTGCTGCGCGGTGCGCTCTTCGCGCCGGCGGTGGCCGCGGCGTCGCTCGCCGCCGGCGCGCTCGCGCTGCTCACCCGCAGCGGCTACTCGTCGCTGCAGGTCGGTACCTTCGACATCCTCTACCTCGGCGGTCCGGCATTCGCCGTCGTGCGCGCGGCCGGCGACGCGCTGCTGGTCATGGGCGCGGTGCTGTTCATCCTCGGCTGGAGCCACAGCCGCCGGCTGCTCTGGCTCGGCGTGCTCGTGGCCGCACTCCTCGGCGTGATCGGCGGCGCGGCGGCTCCTCCGATCGATCCGCTCTCGCTGCGATTCCTCTTCGGCTTCGGCGGCATCGCCGTGACCATCGCCGTCTTCCTCGCCTACGACCTGCTCGCGGCGAGCTTCGCGCTCTTCGGCGGCTCGGCAATCGTCGCCATCGCGCCGCTGCTGATGGTGTCGCGCGGCACGCTCCGGCAGGACCTGGCGGTGATGCTCGCGCTGCCGCTGGCCGGCGCGGTCGCGTTCGCCGTGGCTGCGCTGCTCACGCGGCGCGAGATCGTCTACACGTACGAAGACCTCGCGCCGCACGTCAAACGCATCGTCGAGCGCGAGCGCGTGAAGGCGGAGATCGACGCGGCCAACCGCATCCAGGCGGCGCTGCTGCCGTTCGACGCGCCGTTGATGCAGGGCGCGTCGGTCGCGTCGCACTACCGCGCCGCCACCGAGATCGGCGGCGACTACTTCGACTTTCTGCCGCAGCCGGACGGCCAGATCGGCATCGCTTTCGGCGACGTCTCCGGCCACGGCCTGACCAGCGGCATCGTCATGGCCATGGCCAAAGCCGCGCTGCTGGTGCAGGTCGACTACGACGCGTCGCCGCGCGCGGTGCTCGACGTGCTCAACGACATCGTCATCCGCACCGCACCGAAGCGCATCCTGATGACCTTCTTCTTCGGCCTGCTCGATCCGCGCGCGCAGAGTCTGCGCTTCTCCTCGGCCGGCCATCTCGATCCGTACGTCTATCGCGCGGCCACGCGCAAGCTCGAGTCGCTCTCGTCGTGGGGCTTTCCGCTCGGCGTGCGCCGCCGCGATCCGTTCCGCGAGCACAGCGTCGAATTCTCCGCCGGCGACCGCCTCGTGCTCTACAGCGACGGCCTGATCGAAGCGATCGACGACGACGGCGAGCCGTTCGGCTTCGAGCGCTTCGAGCAGACCATCACCGGCGCCGGGCACCTCGGCGCCGAAGAGATGAAGAAGGCGCTGCTGAACGCCGTGAAGAAATTCACCCGCAACCGCCCGCCCGAAGACGACCAGACCCTGGTGGTGGTGGCGTTCGAGGAAGTCACGATGGCGGTCCTTCCGCAAGGACGGCAGGACGGACTTGCGGAACTGACCGTGCACTGAAGGGAGGAGTTCCGGCGGAGGAACTCCGTCATAGAATCCCGCCCCATGGCACAAGTCGAACCCAACAAGATCATCTACTCGATGGTCGGCGTCTCGAAGTTTCACGGCAAGAAGCAGGTCCTCAAGGACATCTACCTCTCCTATTTCTATGGCGCGAAGATCGGCGTCATCGGATTGAACGGCTCCGGCAAGTCGTCGCTGCTGCGCATTCTGGCCGGCGTCGACAAAGACCACCTCGGCGAGACCGTGCTCTCGCCCGGCTACACGGTGGGCATGCTCGAACAGGAGCCGAAGCTCGACGAGACGAAGACGGTGATCGAGATCGTGCAGCAGGGCGTGCAGCCGATCCTCGACCTCCTCAAAGAATTCGACGACATCAACAACGCCTTCGGCGATCCCGACGCCGACATGGACAAGCTGATGGACCGGCAGGCGAAGGTGCAGGACAAGCTCGACGCCAGCGGCGCCTGGGACCTCGACTCCAAACTGGAGATGGCCATGGACGCGCTGCGCTGCCCGCCGGGCGACACGCCGGTGGCCACGCTTTCCGGCGGCGAGAAGCGCCGCGTGGCGCTATGTCGTTTACTACTACAGGCGCCCGACATCCTGCTGCTCGACGAGCCGACCAACCATCTCGACGCCGAGAGCGTGCAGTGGCTCGAACAGCACCTGCAGCAGTACGCCGGCACCGTCATCGCCGTCACGCACGACCGCTACTTCCTCGACAACGTGGCCGGCTGGATCCTCGAGCTCGACCGCGGCGAAGGCATCCCCTGGAAAGGCAACTACTCGTCGTGGCTCGAGCAGAAGAAGGGCCGTCTCGCGCAGGAGGAAAAGTCGGAGTCGAACCGGCAGAAGACGCTCGAGCGCGAGCTCGAATGGATCCGCATGTCGCCGAAGGCGCGCCACGCGAAAGGGAAAGCGCGCATCAACGCCTACGAGAACCTGCTCAGCCAGGAGACGAAGGAGAAGGTGCAGGAGCTGGAGATCTTCATTCCGCCCGGCCCGCGCCTCGGCACGATCGTCGTCGACGCGGACGACGTCGCCAAAGGCTACGGCGATCATCTGCTCATCGACGAGATGTCGTTCAAGCTGCCGCCGGGCGGCATCGTCGGCGTGATCGGCCCGAACGGCGCCGGCAAGACCACGCTCTTCCGGATGATCGTCGGGCAGGAGAAGCCGGACGCCGGCACGATCCGCGTCGGCGAGACGGTGAAGCTCGCCTACATCGACCAGAGCCGCACGCTCGATCCCGACAAGAGCATCTTCGAGGAGATCACCGGCGGCGGCGACATCGTGCAGCTCGGGCCTCGTGAGATGCAGTCGCGCGCGTACGTGGCGCGCTTCAACTTCTCCGGCTCCGATCAGCAGAAGAAGGTGGGCGTGCTCTCCGGCGGCGAGCGCAATCGCGTGCACCTGGCGAAGATGCTGAAGGAAGGCGCGAACGTGCTGCTGCTCGACGAGCCGACCAACGATCTCGACGTGAACACGATGCGCGCGCTCGAGGAGGCGCTCGAGAATTTCGCCGGCTGCGCGATCGTGATCAGCCACGACCGCTGGTTCCTCGATCGCGTGGCCACGCACATCCTCGCCTTCGAGGGTGACAGCCGCGTCTACTTTTTCGACGGCAACTTCAGCGACTACGAAGAGGACAAGCGCAAACGCCTCGGCGCCGAGGCCACGCAGCCGCATCGCATTCGCTACCGACAACTGAGCCGGTGATGCGCGGACGACTGCTGGCGCTGCTGCTGTTCGCGCTGCCGTTACGCGCAACGGTGGCGCCGACCGCACTCACCGGGCGCGTGACTTCGAACGGCAAGGCGGTGACGGCGACGATCACAGTGGCGTCGCCGTCGCTGCCGCGGCCGCGCAGCACCGTCACGAACGAACACGGCACGTACTGGCTGGAGGCGCTGCCGTCCGGCACGTACGACGTCACCTTCGCGGCGAAAGGGATGCAGACGCTCACGCGCCGCGCCGTCGTCGAGCTGGCGCGCGTGGCGCGCTGCGACGCGGCGCTCGAGCCGGGCGACGAAGAGGAGTCGACGACGTCGACTGCGACGACGATCAGCGTCGCCGACACGCAGCCGCCGACCGCGCACGCCGGCGACGCGCAGATGGACGCGCTGCCGCTCTGGCGGCTGCCGTACGACGTCGCGGGCGTGATCGGCGGCGGCTTCTCGCGCTTCTCCGCGACGGAGCTCGACGAGGTCTTCTTCGTCACGCCGTACTTCCTCGGGCAGGAAGGTCTCGAGGAGATGACCGTCGTGCGCGGCGCGGCGCCGGTCGAGTCGCCGGAGCCGAACGTGATCGTGGTGCGCACGCGCGACGGCGGCGAAGCATTCTCGTTCTCGCTGCGCGACACGCTCACCAGCACTTCCTGGATCGAAGGGCCGCGCCTCGGCACCGGCATTCCGCGCGACCGCAACGCCTTCGGCCACGGCGTCGATCATTTTTTCGAAGCCGCAGCCGGCGGACGGATCGTGCCGGAGCGGCTCTGGTTCTTCGCCTCCGGCTGGCGCGGCGACGAGGACGACCGGCTGCTGCACGACGTGCGCGGCTACGGCGTGAAGTTGACCGCGCAGCCGACCGCCTCGCAGACGCTCGTCGGCGCGTACAACGACTCCAGGCACGAGGTCCGCTTCGGCGACACGCGCGCCGGCAGCGGCGGCTCGCTGCGCTACGACGTCACGCGCGCGCGCACCACCGTTGAGGGCATCGTCTCGCGCGGGACGGTCACGTACACGCCGTCGATCTTCGGCAACGGCCCGACCGCTCTCGCCGTCGAAGACGACGTCACGCTGAAAGCGTCCCACCTGTCGGCGTGCGGCACGATCGACTGTCTCTTCACCGCCGGCACGAACTTCGAGCGGAGCTCGCTCGGCGACAGCACGACGCTCTTCGGGAGCGGCCGCTTCTCGACACCGCGCCTCGTCGCGAACGCCGGCCTGCGCGTCGAGCGCGGCGCGCGGAAGTTGCGCGTCCGGCCGCGACTGCATGGCGCGTGGGACCTGCGCGGCGACGGACGGCGCGCATTGATCACCTCGTACGGCGACTACGCCGATCCCCGTTTTCCAGACTACTCGATCCGCGAGCTCGCCGCCGGCTACGCGTTCGCCATCGGCGCGAGCGGCACCGCGCGCGCCGACCTGCAGCATCGCCGCTACTACCGCCTGTCGGAGGACGCACGCAGCGTCACGCTGCTGCACCTCGAGAGCAGCTATCGCCTCTTCGAGCGGTTCGAGGCGGGCGCGAACTACGAGTATGCGCGGCAGCCGGACGAGCGCGTCTACGGCGCGCAGCAGGCCGCGAACGGATGGGTCGGCGCGGAGTTTCCGCTCGGCCAGCAGGCGCTCGGCATCACGCTGCTCGAGCGCTACCTCCGCTACGACTACGGGAGCGATCCGAACGTCTACACGACCGACGTCGGCGTGCGTTACCGGCTGCCGCTGCGCGGCCTCGCGCTGACCGCCGCCGCCGATGTGGTGAACGTCTTCAACGACGCGCACGCCTTGCCGCTGGCGCTGCCGCGGACGTTCCGTTTCTGGCTGCGGGTCGCCCGCTAGTTCGGGTTTCGGTCACGAAAAAATCAAATCGTTGAACGGGCTCGTAGCGGCCGCGTCCGTCAACTGCTTTGTGGTCATCAATTTACACTTCAGAAACATTCGGCTTGCTTCCTGCTCCGAGTGCGCCTAGTCTTTTCGCACAACTCAATCCCAATTCGGCAACAAATCTAAGGAGGCTTCATGCGGCAGATTTATGCATTTGTCGGCGTGCTCCTGTTCGTCGCGGTAGCGGCGTTCGGGCAGACAACCGGCTCGATGACGGGCGCGGTCACATCGGGCGGAGCTCCGCTCCCGGGCGTGCTGGTCACGATCAACTCTCCTTCGCTTCAGGGCACGCGCACAGCGGTCACGGGCGAAGGCGGCGGCTTCACCTTCCCGAGCATCCCGCCGGGAAACTACACCGTCACCTACGAGCTGGAAGGCATGCAGAAGGTGACGAATCACGTCACGGTCTCGCTGGCCAGCACGGCCAACGCCGACGCCGACCTGAAGGTCAGCGGCGTGAGTGAGGCCATCACGGTGACGGCGGCTGCGCCGGCGGTCCTCGAGACCACCGACGTGCAGCGCAACTTCACCGGCGAGCAGATCGCCGAGCTGCCGGTCTCGCGCAACATCCGCGACACCGTGCTGCTCGCGCCCGGCGTCAACGCCGGCGGCGCGCGCAACAACATCAGCATCTCGGGCGGCGCCTCCTACGACAACCTCTTCCTGGTCAACGGCGTCACGGTCAACGAGAACCTGCGCGGACAACCGCACGATCTCTTCATCGAAGACGCGATCCAGGAGACGACCATCCTCACCGGCGCGATCTCGGCCGAGTACGGCCGCTTCACCGGCGGCGTGGTCAGCACGATCACCAAGTCGGGCGGCAACGAGTTCACCGGCTCGCTCCGCGACTCGCTGAGCAACGCCAGCTGGATCGCCAAGACGCCGATCGAAACGGCCGACCATCCGGACAAGAACATCAGCATCTACGAAGGCACCCTCGGCGGCTACGCCATCAAGGACCGCATCTGGTTCTTCGGCAGCGGCCGCAAGACCTCCGGCGCTCCCGCCGTCGGCTTCGACCCGACCGGCTCGGGCGTCACCGCCGCGACTTCCGTCACGCCGATCACGTTCCAGAACACGATCGACGAGACGCGCTTCGAAGGAAAGCTGACGGCGCAGGTGCTGCCGAAGCACTCCATCGTCGCCTCCTACCTCGACATCGACAAGACCGAGAGCAACAACTACTTCGCGCCGATCTACGACGTCGAGTCGATCGTCGAGTCGCGCGAGCTGCCGAACAGCCTCAAGGCCCTCAACTACAACGGCGTCATCACCAGCAACCTCCTGCTCGAAGCGCAGTGGTCGAAGAAGGAGTTCGCCTTTATCCACAGCGGCGGACGCTTCACCGACCAGATCAAGGGCACCTGGGTCTCCGACGCCAACGCGCGCTGGAACGCTCCGGTCTTCTGCGGCGTCTGCACGCCGGAGCGCCGTGACAACGACTCGCTGCTCGCCAAGGGCACCTACTTCCTGAACACGCGCGCTCTCGGCACGCACAGCATCGTCGTCGGCGGCGAGCGCTATCACGAGACGCGACTGGTCAACAACTTCCAGTCGGCCAGCCAGTTCCAGATCGCCAGCACCGGCACCGCCATCATGCGCGGCACCTCGACCGAGCAGATCTTCCCGCGCTTCGACACCGGCACGACCGTCACCTGGCGCCCGGTGCTCGAGCTCTCCAACGGCAGCGATCTGAACACGAACTCGGCGTTCATCAACGACAAGTGGGATTTCAACCGCCACTTCAGCTTCAACGTCGGCGTCCGCTTCGACAAGAACGACGCGGTCGACGCGAGCGGCCACACCGTCTCCGACGACAGCGCCTTCAGCCCGCGCCTCGGCGTAATCTACGACATCCTCGGCAACGGCCGCTTCCGCGCGAATGCGAGCTACAGCCACTACGTCACGAAGATCGTCGACGGCAACGTCGGCGGCAGCACTGCCGGCGCCGGCAACCCGGCCTCGTTCAGCTTCCGCTACGGCGGCCCGGTGGTGAACGCCGCCGGCACTCCGGATGCGGCGCTCCTTAACACCCCGGCCGCTCTGCAGGTCCTCTTCAACTGGTTCAACAGCCTGACCCCCGACCAGAAGGCCGCGGCGCTGACCTCGTCGTCGATCCCCGGCTTCTCGACGCAGATCGAAGACCCGATCTCTTCGCCGTACGTGCGTGAGATGGTCCTCGGCTTCGGCGGCCAGATCGGCTCGAACAGCTTCGCCCGCATCGACCTGATCAACCGCGACTGGCACGACTTCTACGCCACGCGCCTCGACCAGGGCACCGGCCGCTTCACCGCCAACAACCCGGTCAACAACAAGCCGGTCACCGGCGACCGCGCCATCCTCGTCAACGACGACGAGAACCTCGAGCGCCGCTACCGCGGCATTCAGACGCAGATCAACTGGCGCCCGGGCCGCTTCAACGTCGGCGGCGGCTACACGTGGTCGAAGCTGACCGGCAACGACGTGCCGGAAGGCGACGGCACCGCGGCCGTGACGAACACCTTCGGCCAGTTCTATCCGGAGTACCTCAACTACACGAACCGCGCTCCGGTCGGCTACCTCACCGGCGATCAGCGCCACCGCCTCCGCGCGTGGGCCGGCTACGACTTCCTGCTGCCGATGGGCATCACCCTCACGCCGTCGGTGCTGCAGTCGTATGACTCGGGCCGCGCGTTCTCGGCGGTCGGTTCGATCGATCCGTACGGCGCCACCACGCCGTTCGCCAATTCGCCGCGCGACCGCGAGGCCGCCGCGGGCGTGCAGCCGTACACCCGTACGCAGCTCGGCACCACCGCCAACTACTACTTCGGCAAGCGCGGCCAGTTCCGCACGGAAGCGGTCACCGCGACCGACTTCGCGCTGAACTTCTCGCTGCCGATCCACGGCGTCGAGATCTTCTCGCAGGCGCAGGTGCTCAACGTCTTCAACGAGACCGGCGTCAACGACATCTACCTCAGCCGCATCGACCAGACCGTCCTGACGCGCCGTTCGAACGGCACCGCCTCGGGCCTGGTCGCGTTCAACCCGTACACCGACACGCCGGTCGAGTGCCCGCAGGGGAACACGCCGGCCCAGTGCACGGCCCTCGGCGCGAACTTCCAGCTCAGCCCGACGTTCGGTCAGGCCATCTCCAAGGATGCCTACCAGACGCCGCGCACCTATCGCTTCGCGATCGGTCTCCGCTTCTAGTCCGCAACGCAACAAAACGAAAAGCCCCGGCCGCAAGGCCGGGGCTTTTTTCGTTTGCACGATTTGCTACAGGTTCTCGTCCCAGAGCGAGAGGCCGTGGACCACGAACGTGACGCGATCGCCGAGCGCGAGGCGCATGCCGCGCAGATCTTCCGGCACCAGATCGAACGTCGCGTTGCCGGCGGCGACCGCGATCACCGCGTCGTCTTCTTCGTCGCTGAGCGGCACGATCGACACGACCTCGCCGCACACGCGAAACGCTCCCGTCTCCGGCAACGCGACCACCGACGGCGCGTCCTCGCAGCGCGCGAGCTCGCTCACGCGCTCGTGATCGAGCTCGACGTCGAACGTGCGTCCCACGATTTCGCCATCGCTCGCCGCGTGAAAGCGCGCCATGCCGCGCACGAGCGCCGACGCGAAAGTCACGCGCTCTCCGTCGACGCTTTCGATGGTGATGCGCATGCGCTCAGAGCCCTTCGGCGGCGAGCAGGATCGCCAGCGCGGCCAGCGAGGCGCTGTTCTGCGCGAGCTCTTTCGGATCGATCTTGTCGAGCGTGTCCGCCGGGCTGTGGTGGTAGTGGAAGTAGCGGCGCGCGTCGGGCGTGAGGCCGAAGCCCGGCACGCCTGCGTCGGTGAGCGGTGACGTGTCGGCGCCGGTGTGGCGCGAGCTCTCGAAGCGGATCGGCCCGATGCGGTCGAGCACGCGCGCACGTGCGGCCAGCCGCGCCAGCGCCTCACCCTCGAGCGTCGTCGAGATCGCCGACGGCGCGCCGGTGCCGGCGTCGCTCTCGATCGCGGCGATGTGATGCGCGAGCTCTTCCCGTTTCGCGGCCGCGTCAAAGTACGCGTGCGCGCCGCGCAGCCCGTTCTCTTCGTTCATGAACAGCACCGCGCGAATCGTGCGGCGCGGACGGATGCCCATCGTCTTGATCAGCCGCATCGTCTCCATGACCATCGCCACGCCGGAGCCGTTGTCGATCGCGCCGGTGCCGAGGTCCCACGAGTCGAGATGTCCGCCGATCAGCACGATCTCGTTCGGGCGTTCGCTGCCGCGGATCTCCGCGACGACGTTCGCCGACTCGACGTCCGGCAGCGTGCGCGGCGTGAGCACGAGATGCACGCGCACGCGCTCGCCTTCGCCGAGGAGGCGGTGCACCAGCTCCGCATCCTCGGTGGCCAGCGCCGCCGACGGGATCTTCGGCTGCTTCGGGTCGTAGCGCATCGCGCCGGTGTGCGGCGAGCGCAACGACGCCGAGGCCACCGAACGGATCAGCGACGCCACCGCGCCGTACTCCGCGGCGCGCGCGGCGCCGGTGCCGCGGAACGCCACCGCCTCGCTGTACGCGTCGAAAGCCTGGCCGCGCTCGACCTTCGCCAGGTCCATCGGATTGTTGTAGTAGACGATCTTCCCGGCGATCTTCGCGCGGCCGAGCTTCTCGAGCTCGTCGAACGACGACACCTCGATCACGTCCGCGGTGATGCCGCTCTGCGGCGTGGCCACGCTGCCGCCGAGGGCGGTCAGCACGAGCTTCTGATTGTTGTGCGACACCAGCGTGCCGCGCTCTTCGCCGCGCACCCAGTGCGGCACCATTACCGGCTCGGTGCGCACGTCGATGCCCCAGGCGCGGAATTGCGAGGCCGTCCACTGCACCGCCAGCGCGGCGCCGCGCGAGCCGGAAAGCCGCGGTCCGATGTGATCGGTGAGATGCTGCAGCGTCGCGTACGCGTGCGAGTGCGCCAGCTCCTCGTCGATGACGCGCGCGGCGTCGCCCGGCGACTGCGCCAGCGCCGGCGCGGCCAGCGCGAGCGTGAGGAGCGCCGCGTGCCGCATCACAGTTCCGTATCGATCTGCGCGCGCTGCAAGGCGCCCGAGTAATCGACGTAGATCGACTTCCACTCCGTGAACACGTCGATGCCGGCCACGCCCGCCTCGCGGTGTCCGTTGCCGGTTTCCTTCACGCCGCCGAACGGCAGATGCACCTCGGCGCCGATGGTCGGCGCATTCACGTAGAAGATGCCGGTGTACATGTCGCGCATGGCCACGAAGGCCTTGTTCACGTCGCGCGTGTAGATCGACGACGAGAGGCCGTAGCGCACGCCGTTGCCGATGCGGATGGCGTCTTCGAGAGAGCTGCAGCGGATCACCGCCGTCACCGGCCCGAAGATCTCTTCCTGCGCGATGCGCATCTCCGGCTTCACGTCGGCGAACACGGTCGGCTGATGGAAGAAGCCCTTCGCGTAGTCGCCGTCGCGCAGCGTGTTGCCGCCGGCCACCAGCGTCGCTCCTTCGTCCTTGCCGATCTTCACGTACGTCTCGACCGTCTCGAGCTGCGAGGCGGAGATGCTCGGACCCATGTCGACGTTCGCGTCAAGGCCGTTGCCGACGCGCAGCTTCTTCGCACGGCCCGCAAGTTTCTCCACGAACTGGTCGTACACCTTTTCGTGTACGACGATGCGCGAGGCCGCGGTGCAGCGCTGGCCCGTCGTGCCGAACGCGCCCCAGAGAGCGCCGTCGACGGCCAGGTCCACGTCGGCATCGTCCATCACCATGATCACGTTCTTGCCGCCCATCTCCAGATGGACGTGCTTGAACTGCGGCGCGCAGGCGACGGAGATCCGCCGTCCCACTTCCGTCGAGCCGGTGAAGGAGATCACGCGGATGCGCGCGTCGGTGAGCATCGGCTCGCCCACTTCACGCCCGCCGCCGGTGACGACGTTCCAGACGCCTTTCGGCAGTCCCGCTTCCTCGAAGGCCTCGGCCAGCATGATCACCGACAGCGGCGTCTGCGAGGCGGGCTTGATGACCACGGTGTTGCCGCACACGAGCGCGGCCATTCCTTTCCACGCCGGAATGGCGATCGGAAAGTTCCACGGCGTGATCAATCCGGCCACGCCGAGCGGCATGCGGACGGCCATGTTGAATTTGTTGTGCAGCTCCGACGGCGTGGTCACGCCGAACAGGCGGCGTCCTTCGCCGGCGGCCAGGAAAGCCATGTCGATCGCTTCCTGCACGTCGCCCTTGGTCTCGTCGAGCACTTTGCCCATTTCGCGCGTCATCTCCCGCGCGATCTTTTCCTTGTCGCGCTTGAGGATGTCGCCGACGCGGAAGAGGAACTCGGCGCGCTTCGGCGCCGGCGTCAGACGCCACGACTCGTACGCGCGCTGCGCCGCCGCGACGGCCGCGTCGACGTCGGCCGCGTCGGAGTCCTGGAACGTGCCCACCAGGTCGTCTTCGTTGGCCGGGTTGCGGTTCTCGAAGGCCTTGCCGGTCTTCGAGGCCACCCACTCGCCGTCGATGTAGTTGCGGTACTCGCGCGGCTCGCGGAGCGAGTACTGCGCGCTGAAGGATTTCGTATCGATTGCAGTCATTGGAGCCTCACTTCGCTTTCGCCGGCGCGGCGTCGTCTTTCGGCGCGCGCGAGCCCATGTCCACCGAGCCGCGGAACTTCGCGCCCTCGGCCACGACGATCTTCGGTGCCTTGATGTTCCCGTCGACGGTGGCGCTGGCCACCAGCTCGACGCGCTCGTCGGCCGAGACGTCGCCGGTGAGCTTTCCTTCGATGATGACGTTGCGCGCGTGCACCGTCGCCTCGAGCCGCGCCTTCGCGCCGACGCGCAGGTCGCTCGACAGGTTGATGTTTCCGCGCACGATCCCTTCGACCACCATCGGCTCCGAGCCGGTGACAGTGCCTTCGATGGTGATGTTCGCGCCGATCAACGTCGCACCCGGCGCACTCGGCGCCTCAGCACCACGCGCCTGCGGGACGGGATCCTTGGAGGAGAAAAGAGCCATGTTTCAGACCTCTCGAATTGGGCCGGGAAGCATAACACTGGCGGAGTTCCTCGGAGTTCCGCCGAAACCCCAACTCGTCCACGAACCGTCACACCCCACCTCCAAGGCCTGATTTATGCTCCGCGCCTTCAACGTTTGCGCGGCTCGGGCGTATCCGAGCGCGAGAGGTGTTCGACAAGTGCTTCGCAAGACGACGACGTTTCTCGTCCTCGCCGCGCTCCTGGCGTGCAAGGGACGCAGCGGAAAGAACCCGCAGTACAAAACCGAAAAAGTCGACCGCGGCAACGTGACCATGACCGTCACCGCCACCGGCACGCTGGCCGCCGTCACCAACGTCCAGGTCGGCAGCCAGGTCTCCGGCGTCATCGCCGCGCTGCACGCCGACTTCAAGAGCCGCGTCACCAAAGGGCAGCTCCTGGCCGAGCTCGACCCGACGCCGTTCCAGGCGCAGGTCGAGCAGCGCCGCGCCGACGTCACGCGCGCGCAGGTGCAGACCGATGACATGCGCATCAAGTACGAGCGCCAGCGGCGCCTCCTCGAGGGCGGCCTCACCTCGCAGGCCGAGGTCGACGGAGCGAAGGCGGCGTACGACGGAGCGCGCGCGCAGGTGACGCAGGCCGCCGCTGCTTTGCGTCAGGCGGAAACCAATTTGCACTACACGAAAATCGTCTCGCCCATCGACGGCGTCGTCGTCGACCGGCAGTACGACGTCGGCCAGACCGTGGCCGCGTCGTTCCAGGCGCCGACCCTCTTCGAGATCGCCCAGGACCTCACCAAGATGGAGCTGCAGGCCGACGTCGATCAGTCGGACATCGGCCGCGTGAAAGTCGGGCAGGTGGCGCGCTTCACCGTCGATGCGTATCCCGAGGACGAGTTCCGCGGACGCATCGGCCAGATTCGCTACAACGCCCAGGTCAACCAGAACGTCGTCACCTACCCGGTCATCATCGAAGTCCCCAATCCGGAAGAGCGGCTGCTGCCGAAGATGACCGCGAACGTGAACATCGACGTCTCCAGCGTACAGAACGTGCTGCGCGTGCCGAACGCCGCGCTGCGCTTCAAGCCGCCGATGGAGCGCGGCGAAGGCGACAACGCGAGCAACGGCGGCGGCGGCGGCGATCCGATGCGCCGCATGGCCCAGGGCGGCGGTGGTCCCGGACCGGCCGGCGCCGCGCGCAATCTGCCGGGCGGACGCCGCGGCGGCGCGGCCGCGTCGAAAGCGCAGACCGTCTACACGCTCAACGCGGAGAAGAAACTGCAGCCCGTGCAGATCCGCACCGGCATCAGCGACGGCCGCTTCACCGCCGTCGTCGACGGCGCGCTCAAGGAAGGCGACAGCGTCGTGGTCGGACTGGCCACCTCGAAGGTCGAAGGTCCGCCGCCGATGGGCGGTCCGGGCGGCGGCGGCGGCGGCCAGCGCGGCGGAGGCGGCCGGAGAGGCA
Organism: Thermoanaerobaculia bacterium; assembly: GCA_036389275.1. Lineage (GTDB taxonomy): Bacteria > Acidobacteriota > Thermoanaerobaculia > Gp7-AA8 > Gp7-AA8 > QHVT01. Next base: position 55,064 of record DASVQE010000094.1, on the reverse strand, counting down.
TGTGAGCCGTCGCGTCATCGAGATTCGCAACCTCGTCAAGGTCTACCACCTCGGCGAGGTCGAAGTGCGCGCCCTCGACGGCGTCGATCTCCTCGTCGACGAAGGAGAGTTCATCGCCATCATGGGTCCGTCGGGCTCCGGCAAGTCGACGCTGATGAACATCATCGGCTGCCTCGACCGCCCCACCTCCGGCACCTACATCCTCGACGACGCCGACGTCTCGCAGCTCAGCCGCGATCAGCGGGCCATCATCCGCAACGCCAAGATCGGCTTCGTCTTCCAAAGCTTCAACCTGCTCGCGCGCACCTCGGCCATCGAGAACGTCGAGCTGCCGATGCTCTACAGCGACAGCGGCCGCTCGCGCGGCGACCGCCACCGCTCGGCCGTCGAGGCGCTGCACCGCGTCGGCCTGGCCGGACGCGAGGGCAACTATCCGTCGCAGCTCTCCGGCGGCCAGCAGCAGCGCGTGGCCATCGCCCGCGCCCTCGTCACCGACCCGGCCATCCTGCTGGCCGACGAGCCGACCGGCAACCTCGACTCGCGCACGTCGGTGGAAATCATGGGCATTTTTCAAGAGCTGAATGATGAAGGAAAAACCATCGTGTTAATTACGCACGAACCCGACATCGCCCAATACGCGAAACGGGTCGTGCACGTGCGCGACGGCCGCATTCAGCAGGACGAGTACGTCCAGCAGCACCGCGTGGAGCGGAAAGGAATCGAGGCGCCGGTGGCGCCGGTGAGCCGATGAAAAACTCCGTGGTCCGTCTCGGCAACATCACCCTGGTCGGCCTCAAGTCGATCGCCCGCAACAAGCTCCGCTCGCTGCTGACCGCCCTCGGCGTGGTCATCGGCGTGGCCTGCGTCATCGTCTCCGTCGCCATCGGCGCCGGCGTCGCGGCCTCGGTGTCGGAGATGATCAACTCGCTCGGCTCGAACTTCATCATGGTGATGCCGGGCGCGGCGACGCAGAGCGGCGCGCGCATCTTCACCGGCCAGTCGACGCTCACCGAGGAGGATGCGGACGCGATCAAGCGCGAGTGCAGCGCCGTCGCGTACGTGTCGCCGAATCTCCGCACCGCGGGCCAGATCGTGGCCGGTGAGTTGAACTGGTCGACGCAGGTCTTTGGAGTCGGCATCGACTGGCCGAACATCCGCTCGTGGAACGTCAAGGACGGCTCGTTCTTCACCGAGGGCGACGTGCGCTCGGGAGCGAAAGTGGCCGTCCTCGGCGCGACCGTCGCCGACAACCTCTTCCCGAACGGCGACGCCGTCGGCGCCATCATCCGCGTGAAGAACGTCCCGTTCCGCATCACCGGCGTGCTCGAGAAAAAAGGCGGCAGCATGATGGGCAGCGATCAGGACGACATGATCGTCGCGCCCTACACCACCGTGCAGAAGCGGCTGATGGGACAGCAGCGCTTCGGCATGATCCTCGTCTCCGCCGCGTCGGCCGATCAGGTCAGCGAGGCGATGGACCAGATCGACGCGCTGCTGCGCCAGCGCCACCGCATCGGCCCCGGCGCCGACGCCGACTTCATGATGCGCTCGCAGGAAGAGATGGCCCAGGCCAGCGCGCAGCAGGCGCAGCTCATGGGCAACCTGCTCCTCGGCATCGCCATCGTCTCGCTCTTCGTCGGCGGCATCGGCATCATGAACATCATGCTGGTGAGCGTCACCGAGCGCACGCGCGAGATCGGCATCCGCATGGCCATCGGCGCGCGTGGCCGCCACGTGCTGCTGCAGTTTCTGTTCGAAGCGATCGTGCTGTCGGTGTTCGGAGGCTTGATCGGCATCCTGCTCGGCCTCGGCGTGGCGCGGCTCTTCGCGCGCGTCGCTCACTGGCCGATCGTGGTCAGCCCGACGGCCATCGCCGTGTCGTTCGGAGTCGCCGCGACGGTCGGCATCTTCTTCGGCTTCTATCCGGCGCGAAAAGCGTCGCGCCTCGATCCGATCGACGCGCTGCGCTACGAGTAGATGCCTCGCATCCTGCTGGTGAGGCACGGGCGCTCGAGTCACGTGCACGCCGGCTGGATCGACGCCGCCGGCTTCGCGCGCTGGCGCGACGCGTACGAGGCGGCCGGCATCGCGGACGACGATCCGCCGCCGATCGCGCTGCGCGACGCGGCCTCGCAGGCGGACATCGTCGTCGCGAGCGATGCCGCGCGCGCGGTGGCTTCGGCGTCGCGCCTGTCGGCGCGCGTCATCACCACGCCGCTGCTCCGCGAGCTCGAGCTCGCGCCGCCGCTGCTGGGACGCCTGCGCCTGCCGCTCGCCGCCTGGACGCTGCTGATCGGCGTTCGCTGGGGCATGCGCGCGCTCCCGGGCCAGCCCACGGTCGCGCCGCACGAGTCGCAGCGCGCGCACGACGCCGCGCGCTGGCTCGCCGAGCTGGCCGCGTCGCACGAGAGCGTCGTCGCCGTGACCCACGGGTCGCTGCGCCTGCTCGTCGCACAGCGGCTCATCGCGGACGGTTGGCGCTGCGAGCGTCCGCGCAAAGCGCACGCGCACTGGAGCGCGTGGTCGCTCACGCGATGAGCGGCTGCTGCGCAAGCGTCGTGCGTTGCGAGGCGCGCAGCAGCGCCGCGCCGGCCGCGAGCCACAGCAGCGCGTAGGCCCACCAGAGGATCAGCAGATCGCCGCCGGTGAACCAGCGGAAGACGATGCCGCTGCCGACGGTGTTCACCGTCGCGTGCAGGATCATCTGCACGAGCACGCTGTGGCGGCTGCGGTTGAAGAGCCACGTCTGAAAGAGCGCGGCGCCGAGGAGCGAGACGAGAAACGGCGGGACGACCTGCAGCGGAAACTCGCTGCCGAGCAGCGGCAGATGCCACACCGCCCAGACCGCGGCGAGGATGAGCGTCGCATGCATCGGCGAGTGGCCCTTCTGCAGCTCCGGCAGCGCGAAGCCGCGCCATCCCGGTTCTTCGCCGAGTCCGATGAAGAGAAAGATGAAAACGAATCGCTCGATGACATCGGTCCAGACCAGCGGCTGCACGCGCATCGCGCCGCGGCCGAATCCGTACGTCACCAGCACCGCGAACGCGCACAACAGCAGCGGCGTGACGATCGCGAAGAGGTAAGCATCGACGCCGGCGCGCCAGCGGACGATCTTCGCCAACAGCTCTTTCACTCCGCCGCGTCCGTAGACGATCGCGGAAGCGATCAGCGCCGCCACGAACGGCCCGAGCGGATTCGGTCCGCTGCTGCTGCCGCGGCTCAGTGCGAGGAGCCACGGATACCACGACAGCGGAAACGCCAGCGCCAAGAAGAGCGCGAGAGGATGGCGGCGCAGCGTGTCGAGCACGCTTCTCTTCTACGGCGCGCGGCGGCTGTTGTTTTCCGGCGCGACCAGCTCCGGCCGCGGCGCGTACGAGAGCGTGCCCGGCAGCTTCGTCGCGCAGCAGGCGCGTTGCAGCGCGAGCAGGTCGCGATGCATCTGCCGCTCGCCGGCGATGGCATCGAGCGTCGCCTCGAGCACCGCTGCCGCGCGCGCGTCGGCCGGACGGGTCAGGCTGTAGTGCATCCACTTGCCGTCGCGGCGCGCGGCCACGACGCCGGCGCGGCGCAGATACGCGAGGTGCCGCGAGATCTTCGGCTGCGTCTCATCCAGCACCTCCACGAAAAAGCAGACGCAGACCTCGCCGTGGCGCATCAGGTTCAGCAGCCGCAGACGGGTCCGATCGGCCAGCGCGGCCAGGAGCGGAACGAGGTCGGTCACGCTTCGAGTATACATTCGCGCTCGCGCATCTATTCGCCGGAATACCGTTGCGTCTCAACCGATTAAACTGCCCGAATGCGTGGAACCCATGGATGGGCCGAGGTCTCGCGGGAGCGCAAGCGCGAGATCATCGATGCCATTGTCGCCAACAAGCCGACGCGCGGCCCCGTGCACGCCGAGCTCGACCTCACCGACCGCTGCAACGTCGCCTGCTACTTCTGCAACCAGCAGGATCTGCGGACGAAGGAGTCGATTCCGCTGCCGCGTCTGACCGACCTCATCGACGAACTGGTCGAAGGCGGCCTCAAGTCGGTGCGTCTCTCCGGCGGCGGCGATCCGCTCTTCCACCGCGACGTGCTCAACGTCATGGATCACCTCGCCACGCGCGGCGTGATCGTCGACAACCTCACCACCAACGGCGTCGCGCTCACCAACGAGGTCGCGACGCGCCTCGTGCAGAACCACGCCCGCGAGGTCATCTTCTCGCTCAACGCCGCCGACGCCGCCGACTACGCCCGCATGATGAAGGTCAAGCCGGCGCTGTTCGACAAGGTGCTCGACAACATCCGCAACCTCGTTGCCGTGCGCGGCGACTCGATCTATCCGTCGATCGTCATCCAGTTCCTCATCGATCAGAAGAATCTCTCCCGGATCGTCGACATGTACGATCTCGGCCGTTCCCTCGGCGTCGACCGCGTCGCCATCAACGCCGTGCTCGAGATCCCGATGGACCGCATCGACCGGCAGGTGCTGCTCACGCCGAACGATCGCTACGCCGCCGAGCCGCTGGTCGAGGAGATCCTTCGCCGCGACCGCGACGCCGGCATCCTGCAGATCGACTTCGCCATCGCCGGCTGGAACGAGATGCTCCAGGGCGTGCGCCAGCGAGTCGATACGCCCGCGCACAACATGTATCCGATCGCCAAGTCGTTCAAGCAGGAGAACGGCGGCTGCTTCTTCGCCTGGTACACCGCGGCCATCACCGGCAACGGCGACATCCGTCCCTGCTGCCTGCTGCTGAACCCGACCGTCAAGCCGCTCGGCAACGTGCACGACGGCAAGTTCGCCGATCACTGGAACGGTCCCGAGTTCGCGAAGATGCGCGACGAGATGCGCGAAGTGATGCTGATGAAGAATCGCATCCCGTACTCGGAAGGCCGCTTCGAGATCCTCAAGCAGCCGTGCGTCACCGACGGCCTCTGCTGGCTCAAGAACATGTATTTCCGCGCCGACGAGGAGTTCTACGCGGAGCTGGACGAGAAGATGGAAGCGGTGCGCAAGAAGGAAATCCGCTTCGTCTTCGGCTCGAACAAAGCGCGCAAGCGCGCCATCGAGCTCTACATCCAGGAACATCCGAAGCTGAAGAATTCGTGGGACTGGTTCCGCGACAACACCCGCCCGATGCGCGTGTTCCTCAAGTCGCGGCTCGGCGTGAATCTCACCGACGCGGTGTAGACGCTCGCCCGTCCGCGTCCGTTTCAAGACGCGGTATGTCCCGATCGATCCTCTCCTTCCTGGTTCTCCTCCTCTCCTTTCCGGCAGCGGCGGCGCAGCACATCTGGAGCGCGGAGCGCGCGGCGACGACGCCGGCTGCGGCGCCCGCCGGCGCCTACAAAGACAGCGTGGACGCCGCGGCGACGCGCGCCGGCGCACTCACCATCTGGAGCAGCCGCAGCTCGACGTACGCCGCACCGATCGGCGCGCGCGACGGCGTCCGCTCGATTCCGGCGCGCCTCACCATCAGCGGCTACGTGAAGCTCGCCACGGTCGACGAGCACTTCGTCGCCACGTGGGAAGAAGGAGCGGAGGTCTTCAGCGGCTCGACGAACGACCGCGGCGAGCTCACCTCGCGCACGAGCCTCGGCACGTTCGCCGACGCGGAGTTCATCGCCGGCATGGCCGGCAACGATTCGCGCGCGCTGCTCGTCGCGGTCGATCAGGCTCGCCCGCGGATGCGCGTGCGCCTGCTCGACGCTTCCGCTGCACCGGCCGGCGACTGGATCGACCTCGGCCCGATCGTGCAGTTCTACGGCACCGGCGCGATCACCGTCGCCGCCGATCCCGGCGGCTTTCTGATCCTGCTGATTCAGGAGCGCGCCGAGGGACAGGTGGTGCAGGGTTGGCGCATCACGAACGGCGGCGGACGGAGCGAGTTTTCGATCGATACGAATGCGCAGCGCGTGACGAAAATCCGCGCGGCGTACGACGGCAGCGATTATCTCGTGGCGCTGGCGAACGAGTTCTTCAGCGATGCGCTGCTCGGCACGCGCGGACTGCTGATCGCGCCCGACGGCACGCCGCGCGGCGAGAGCTTTCCGATCGCGCCGCCCGAGCTGCGCCTCGCATTCGCAACCGGACGTCCGGGCGGCTCGCTGTTGCTCTTCGACGCTGCCTCGGGCGCCGTCGCCATTCCCGTCGATCACGCCACGCGCGCCATCGGCGCGGCGGTGAACGTCGCTCCGGAGCCGGCGCTCGCCGCGGCCGGCAACGGCGACGCGGTGCTCGTGGTCTGGCGGCGCTTCGACTTCACCTCGACCGACATCGACGCGCGGTGGATCGATGCGCGCACCGGCGTGCCGGTCAGCGATCCGTTCGTCGCGTCGATCGGCACGCCCGATCAGTCGCACGCGCGCGCCGCCATCGGCAACGCCGTCGATCTCATCGTCTGGGAAGAGCCGGACGCCGCGTCGGCGACGAACGCGATCGTGGCCGTGCGCGTGCGCGCCGACGGAGTCGTGCTCGACCCCGTTCCGCTGCGTCTCTCGACGCCGGGCGTCTTCAGCAAGGAGCCGGCGGCCGTCTTCAATGGCGACGCGTTCGTGGTGGTGTGGTCGGAGGTGATCGACCGCGAGCGGCGCGACGGGCGGCTCGTGCTGCGCGGCGTGCGCGAAGACGGCTCGTTCGCCGACGACGTGCCGCGCGTGGTCTCGCCCGACTGGGCGGACGAGCCGGTCGTTGCCCGATCGGGCGACACGACGCTCGTGGTGTGGGAAGCGATCGGCACGCGCATCACGCCGCTCGGACCGGCGCGCGAGATCTTCGGCGCGCGGCTCACGGCCGCGCGCAACGTCCTCGACTCCGTGCCGCTGCTCATCTCGCGCGACGTAGCCAATCACGACTCGCCCGACGTCGCCGCCGGCGATGGCGCGTTCCTCGTCGGGTGGCAGACGAATCTCTGGTACGGCGCGCACACGCCGTCTTACACCGCGAGCTCGGTGGCGGTCGTGACCGCCGGCGGCACGGTGACCGAGCCGCTCGCGCTGCAGCCGCTGGAAGTCGCCGGCGCCTCCGCTCCGCGCGTCGCGTGGAACGGCACCGACTTCTTCGCCGCCTGGACCGCCTACTCCGCTGCGTTCTCCGCGCTCATCACACCCGGCGGCACGCTCGAGCGCGTCGCGCGCGTCCCGCTGCGGCTGGTCGGCGATGCCGCGTTCTTCGAAGGGTCATGGCACGTCGTGTCGGGCGCACGGCAATTCGGCTCGCCGGTCACCTACGAAGACATCGGCGGCGTCTTCCTCACGCGCGACCTGCGCACCGAGTGGACGCTGCCGCCGATCGCCTCACCCGACTCGGAGACCGATCCGAGCGTCGCCTCGAACGGCACGCGCGCGCTGCTCGTCTACACGCGCGTCCGCGAAGACTCGCCGTACAACGGCTCCGGCACCGTCGTCTTCCGCTACTACGATGACCTGTCGCTCTGCTGCCCGCCGGTCGGACGCGTGCGGGCGGTGCGGCACTAATCTTCGAGCGCCACGTTGCGCGTCGAGTCCCACCAGAGGTAGATGCACAGCGCCACGAAGAGGGCCAGCGACACGAGTTGCGAGGTGGTCGCGTCGGCGTAGAACGGGCTCCGCAGCCAGTCTTCGCTGAACTTGGGGAACTGGAAGAGGCCGAGCACGCGCTTTTCCGAGAGCGTGCGCAGCGAGGCGCCGAGAACGCCGCCCAATGCGCCGCCGGCCATCAGACCGGAGGCGATGATGACGCCGCGCTCGCGCATGCTGCGGCCGGCCGCGCCGCCGCGCCGCTCCGACTTGCGCGTGATGAAGTGCGAGAGGATGCCGCCGACCAGCGCCGGCGTGTTGAGCTCGAGCGGCAGGTACATGCCGAGGGCGAAGATCAGCGCGGGCGCGCCGAGCATCTCCATCGACACGGCGATGAACGCGCCGGCGCCGAAGAGCGCGTACGCGATCGGCTCGCGGCTCATGAAGCCCTTCACCAGCGCCTGCATGATCGACGCTTGCGGCGCGACCAGCACCGCGCGCACGTCGCCCGGCGCCGCTTCGCCGAACTGATACGACTGCGCCAGCATGACGATGGTCAACCCGGCGGCGATCGAGGCGGTGATCACGCCGAGAAACTTCACCTTCTCCTGCGTGGCCGGCGTCGAGCCGAGCCAGTAGCCGGTCTTCAGATCGGTGATGGTCTGGCCCGACACCGACAGCGCCGTGCAGACCATGCCGGCGATGGCCATCACGAAGAACATCCCCGTCGTTCCGGAAAGACCGAACTGCAGCAGCACCACCGACGAGATGATGATCGTCAGCATGGTCATGCCGCTGACCGGATTGCGCGCGGTCGTGGCGATGGCGTTCGCCGCCACCGAGGTGAAGAAGAAGGAGAAGAGGAGCGTCAGGACGAGGCCGACGATCAGCACCGTCGCCGTCGGCCGCAGCGAGCCGAAGAAGACCGCCACCAGGATCGCGCCGACGATCACGCCGACCAGGATGGTCATCACGCTGATGTCGCGGTCGGTGCGCTCGCCGTGCGCTTCGCCGCCGCGGAACGCGCGCGCGGCCACGCCGAACGAGCCGGCGATGACGCGCAGCGATTTGAAGATGCCGAAGATGCCCGCGGTGGCGATCGCGCCGACGCCGATGTAGCGCACGTAGCCGCGGAAGATCTGCGTCGCGTCCATCGTGGAGATCGGCACCGTGGCCGGATAGACCGGCGCGGTCATATGGCTGCCCATGTAGTAGATCAGCGGGACGAGAACGAAGTTGGAGACGACGCCGCCGGCGACGAGGATCATCGACGAGCGCAACCCCATCACGTAGCCGAGGCCGAGGATGAAGGCCTGGGCGTCGAAGCGCAGCACGATCTTCGCCCGTTCGGCGAGCGTGCGCATCTGCGGGATGAACTGAAAGTCGACGTACTCCTCCCAGACGTGAAAGGTGGTGAGGAAGAAGTCGTAGATGCCGGCGATGGCCGTGGCCTGCAGCAGCAGCTTCGCCTGCGAGCCGCCTTTCTCGCCCGTCACCAGCACCTCGGTGATCGCCGTCGCTTCCGGATACGGCAGCAGGCCGTGCATCTCGCGGACGAAGTAGCGCCGCAGCGGAATCAGGAACATCACGCCGAGACAGCCGCCGGCGACGCAGATGAAGATCGTCTGCACCGGATGCGGATTGAGCTTGAGCGAGTAGAGCGCCGGGAGCGTGAAGATCGCGCCGGCAACCACCGCGCCGGCCGCGCCGCCGATGCTGGTGATGATCACGTTCTCGAGCACGGTCGAGCGGCGCGCGTAGACGCGCGCCAGACCGATGGCCAGGATGGCGATCGGAATGGCCGCCTCCATCACCTGCCCGACTTTGAGTCCCGAGTAGGCGGAGGCGACGGTGAAGATCGCGCAGAGAAACACGCCCCACAAAATCGCGCGCCACGTCGCCTCCGGCGGCGCCTGCTCCGCCGGCACCATCGGCAGATACTCCTCACCGGCCGGCAGCGGCACGTAGGCGTTTTCAGGAAGAGACTTGGTCTCGGTTGTTTCCATCACGACCCCCACTTGAGCAGCTGATCGATCGTCCGGTACGACACCGAGTGATACGTCGGGCGCGCCTTCGCGTAGATGCGGCGGGCGCGCTCGAGGCCTTCCGGCGACTCGGCCAGTTTCTGGTAGAGCGGCTTGAGGAACTTGCGGCGGCCCTGGCGCAGCAGGAAGCGCTCGAGCGCGTAGTACGCCGGCTCGTAGCGCTGCTCGATGGCGCGCAGCAGCCACTCGTGCAGGATCTCCGAGTTGCCGCTCTCGCTGAAGTGAAACGCGCCGTCGAGCTGCGCGAGCTGCTCACGCGTGAGCTCCTTCGGCAGGTGACGCAGGAAGTGAATCCATTCGTGCGTCGACCACGACTTCGTCGCGAGCTGCGCCGCCGGCGCGCCCGATGCGAACGCGCGCACCTGCTCTTCCACCTTCACGAACGCATCGGAGCGGATCTGCGGAGCGTTGTCCGGAATGCCGGGCGTGTGGATCCACTGCTCGAGGCCGATGCGATCCTCGCTGCCGGGAAACTTCGCCAGCAGATTCGCGCGCAGCTCTTCGATGAATGCGGCCGTGGTCATCGACTGGAACGCATGGCGGTCGAAGTAGTCGCGCAGGAACGTGTCGAACGCCTCGCGCCCGACCGTCTCCTCGATCAGCCGCAGCAGCGAGTAGCCTTTCTCGTACGGCAGCTTCGTGGCCGCGTCGTCGGGGTCGCGATCCTCGAGATCGAGAAAGAGGTGCGTGTCGCGCGCCGGCAGCTCCGCGACCGTCGCTTCGAGATCCTGATAGCCGAGGAGCGCCAGCATCTCGGAGTAATCGCGGCCGGCCACTTCTTCCATGATGCGGCGCTCGAAGTAGACGGTGAAGCCTTCGTTGAGCCAGAAGTCGTTCCAGGTGGCGTTGGTGACGAGGTTGCCGGACCACGAATGCGCGAGCTCGTGCGCGACGAGGCTCACCAGCGAGCGGTCGCCGGCGAGGATGGTCGGCGTGGCGAAGGTCAGCCGCGGGTTCTCCATGCCGCCGAACGGGAAGCTCGGCGGCAGCACCAGCACGTCGTACTGTCCCCAGCGATACGGTCCGTAAATCTTCTCCGCGGCGGCGATCATCTTCGGCGTATCGGCGAGCTCGTACGCGCACGCCTCGATCATCGGCTTCTCCGCGTAGACGCCGCTGTTGTCGCTGAAGGCGCGGAACGCCAGGTCGCCCACGGCCAGCGCGAGCAGATACGACGGGATCGGCTGCGGCATCCGGAAGCGATACACGCCGTCCGCGCTCGCCTCGGTCGGATTCTCCGCGCTCATCACCGCCATCAGCCCGCGCGGCACGCGCACCGTCGCCTCGTACGTCATCCGCACGCCGGGCGTGTCCTGACACGGCACCCAGGTGCGCGCCAGGATGGCCTGCGACTGCGTGAAGAGGAACGGATGCTTGCCGCCGGCGGTCTGCTCCGGCGTGAGCCACTGCACGGCCGCGGCGTCGGGCGAGGTCGCGTAGTCGATCTTCACCGTGCGCGTGCCCGGCTTGATGGCGATCGTCAGCGCGCGGCCGAGGTACGGCTTCTCGTCGCCGTGGCTGAAGGTCGTCTCCGAGCCGTCGTCGAGCGTGACCCGGTCGATGGTGAGGCCGTGGTTGTCGAGCACGAGCTCGCGCGCGTCGTTCCCCGTCTCGATGTGCAGCGTGGCGGAGCCGGAGAGCCGGCGCGCGTCGAAGTCGACGTCGAGCTCGAGGGCGAGATGGCGCACCACCGCCTCCTCGGGCCGCGCAAAGGAATGAATGTCGTGCATGGCGCGCGTAGCATATGCAAATGGCTTGTGATCACAAGGGCGGTCCGGAGCTGATCGAGATGGCAGAGGCGTACTTGCGGAAGGACGGAGTTCCGGAAACGCGCTGGCCCGGCCTCCGCTTCCGCTGGTCGGAGAATCTCGACGCCGGCATGTGGGCCTCGGTGATCGTGGAGATCGAGCGCCGCGGCGAGCAGTGGATCGTGACCCGGCTCGACCGCCGCGCCGAGCGCGTGGACGAGCCGGGATTCGCGGCGCTGTAGCGCGGGATCACTCCGGAGGCATGGGCCGCAGGTTGAGCGGCGGCTTCGGCATCTCGTCGCCGCCGAACGGGTCGTGCGCGAAGTCAGCGGCCGCGTGAGGGACGAAGTCCTGCATGGCCGCACGGATCGCGCTGAGACGCACCCTCTTGTACGACGGCGGCGGCACTTTGCCGGCGACGATGTCATCGACCGAGCCCGCATACGCGCCGCTGAAGCGCGCCAGCGACCGCTGCAACGCGGCCATGTAGGAGAGGAAGCGCACCCACTTGTGGTTCGTCCACGTCGTCGTCACGCCGGCCGGCGGCTGATCGCCAAAGTGCGAGGCGAGGAGCTTCGCCGCGTCGACGCCGTAGCCGGCAATCTGCAGCAGTTGCTGCTCATCCATCGTCAGATTCAGACCGCCCTCGCGATCCTCGAGCAGGATGTGCGCGATGCGGTCGCGCTGTCCCGGCACGTGCAGGAGCATGTTGTCGCGCCAGTCCTGCATCGTCACGACGATCGAGGTCACGAATGCCACGAGGCCGTCGATCGCGCGCCACCGCTGCAACACGCCGCCGCTGTTGTCTTCCGGCAACTGCACGCGCTGCCCTTCCTTGTCGTACCGCTCGGTCCATCCATCGAGGTTGATGGCGAAGGTCGGCCAGCGCGGGATCGGTGAGTCGAAGAAGTGGAGCGGGAAGTTGCTGGTGATCCCACCGTCCGAAAACCAGCAGATCTCCGGCGGCAGAGCTTCGTCTTTTTCACGCCTGCGGCCGCGGTCGTAGCCGCGCAGCGGCACCGCGGTCAGCAGCAGCGGAAAGCTCAGGCTCATGCGCGCCGCCACGACGACCGGCAGATTCGGGACGTTCGGAAACGGATAGAAGCCTTCGCGGTTCGGTGTTGCGCTGCCGATCATCCGCTCGACTACCTCGCACGGGAAGAGCGCGCACATCTCTTCCTTGTCGAAGAAGAACTCCGCGCTGTTGAACGGGATGCGATGCGGACGGCCGATGGTGAGATTGGTGGTCATCACCTCGAGATGCACATCCACGCTCTCGAGATCGCCGAAGGTCAGCACCTCCTTCGCGCCGGAGATCCGCTGAATCGTCTCGTGCAGCCAGTCCGTGAGTCCCGGCGTCGACCACCGCTCGTGCGTCGCGCCGTTGCAGAGGCCGAACTGCTGCGTGCCGAGGACGCGATTCGCGTAGAGCAGCGCCTCGATGGCGGCGGCGATCACGGCCGCGACACCGCCGATCACGAACATCACCACCGCCACGATCGCCAGCGGGACGCCGAGCATCGGCCGCGATTGATACGCGGCGATCCCGATGAGAACCGCGCACAACGTGCCGAGGGCGAAGGCGGGACCGGCGTAGGTCTCGAAGCGCGCGACCAATGCGCGCAGCACCGCCACGATGCTCTTCGTCTCCAGCCAGCGCACCGCCACCTCGTACAGCGGCCTCGTCTCCGCGGACGGCTGGAAGAGCTGCAGCATGCGCGAGCGCGTGTCGCCCTGCGGCGTCCCGGCCAGCTCTTTCGCCAGCGCATCCACCTGGTCGAATGCGTTCGCATCGCCGTTCTGCCGCGCGTACTCCGCCGCCGCCGTCACCGCCGCGGCGATCGCGCCGGCGGAAGTGCCGCCGATGTTCACGAAGCGATATTCCTTCGCGAGCTCCGCCACCGCGCGCGGATAGACCACGCCGCTGGTGATGCCGCCCTTCATGACCAGATCGCATTTCTTCATGACTCGAACCCCGGCATCAGCACGTCCGCCAGTCGCGGCACATTCTTCACTCCGCGCGCGCGCAGCCACTCGCTCGCCGCGGTCGCCGGCGCGCCGCCGAGGATGGCCCGGCGGTACGCGGCAGTCTTCGCGTAAAGGTGCATTTCCCACTTCTCGAACGCGACCTCGGCGCGCTCGAGCAGCTCCATCGCCGCGCTCTTCTGCCCGCGCATCGCCGCGACGCCCGCGCGCAGCGACCAGGCGAACGGCTTCGACCACGCGCCTTCGTTTTTCTCGATCGCGCGCGCGTCCGCCTCGGCCGCCTCGAGCAGCGCGCGGTCGCCGCCGCCGATCGCCGCCGCGAGCGCGCAGCGTCCCTTCAGATGCTGCCCTTCGACGCGCACGAACGGGATGCGCAGCAGCAGCGAGGCCTTCATCAGCGGCCAGCGCTCGTCGACGCGCCGCTGCGCCGAAGCCCAGTTGCCGAGGTAGAGATCGACCTGATTCTCCGCATACATCTCGAGGTAATGCTGGAAGTGAAAGCCCTGCAGCGACCAGCGGTCCATCACCTGCCGCACCGCGCGCTTGCCGACGAGCGGCTGATCGTGCGCGAGCCAGACGATGCCGGGACGGCAGACCGGATCGATGCCCGCGTAGAGATCGCCGTGCTCCTGCGCCTCGCGCAGACGCTGCGGCACGCGCTGCGCGAGCTGTGCGAGCTCGCCGAGATACGCGAGTGAACAGAGCGAGTAATTCACGGTCGTGTTGATCTCCCACGACACACCGGCGCAGCGCTCGCGAAAGATCTTCTCCGCCTCTTCCGCTTTCTCGTGCGCGTCGCGGAACATGCCGAGGTAGAAGCTCTCGAGCGCGCGCGCCATCATGGCCATGCCGAGGGCGTGCGGCACGCCGACGCTGCGCGCGCTCCGCTCGGCGCGCGTGACGATGCGCTCGGTGCGGCGCTTTCCCTCGTCGCCTTTCGTCGCCGCGAAACACGCCTCCGCCGCCAGCGCGCGCGCCGTGCGATACGGCTCGCCGGCGCGCAACGCCAGCCGCAGATGGATCGGCTGAAAGTAGGCGGAGCGGATGTTGTCGATGCGAGCCAGGCCGGTCGTCACCGCCCAGCAGACGTCGATGCGCTGCAGCTCTGCCGGCGCGATCTCCGCCGGATTGCGCTCGCGCGAACGGAGGCCGCGCAGCAGCAGGCGCAGACGCCCGGCGAGGATGCCGAGCACCGCGCCGCGCGGCGTGCGCGGCAGCTTGAGGCCCGCCGATGCGAGCACGCTGCGGATCACGCGCAATCCCTGATCGACGTGCCCGCCGCGCAGCAGACTCTCCGACGCGCGGCGGCGCAGCTCGAGCGCCTCGTCGGCGTCGGCGGCCAGCTCCGCGGCGCGCAGGTAGTGCGGCGCGGCGTCGGCGCCGCGGCCGGCGTTCGCGAGCGCGTCGCCGAGGCGCGTAAGCAGCTCGCGCGGCGGCGCGTCGGGGTGCAGCTCGAGCGCCATCGCGTAGAAATCGGCGGCGTTCTCGAACGCCAGCGCGGCCGCGGCGCGGTCGCCGGCATCGCGCGCGTACGCCGCCGCCTTCGCCGGCTCGCCGGCGCCGCGGAAGTGCACCGCCAGCAGTTCCGGATCGCGCCCGCCCTGCGACTCGAGCGTGCGCGCGATGGTGAGATGCCGCTCGCGCTTCCGCTCCGGCGCGAGCGCCGAGACGATGGCCTCGCGGATTCGGTCGTGATACGTGTCGACTTCATCGCGGCCGCCGCGTACGCGCGTGCGCAGCAGATGATCGGCGCGCAATCGCGCCAGCATCGCCTCATCCTCGCTGCGCAATCCCGCCGCGGCGTTCGCGGCCGTGGCCTGGATCGGACGGCCGGCCACAGCGACCACTTCCAGCAGATCGCGTCCCACCGACGGCAGCAGCGCGATGCGCGCGCGGATCACGTCGTCGAGCATCATCTCGCCGCCGTACGACTCGGCGCTGATGCCGGTCGACTCGGCGAAGCGCGACAGCTCGACGATGAAGAACGGACTGCCGCCGGCCTCGCGCGCGATCGTCTCCGCCTGCTCGCCGTGCATCAGCGCGTGCGCGAGATCGCGCGACTCCGACGGCGAGAGCTGGTCGAGCTCCAGCTCGCGCACTTCGCCCAACGCTCCCGGCGTCTCCGCGCGAATGCGCGCGAGCTCGGCCAGCAGCGGACTGCTCTCCGCCTCCTCGGTGCGATGCGACGCGATCACCAGCAGCGGCGGCGCGTCGGGCGGCCGCAGCAGATCGGCCAGCAGCGACGCGCTGTCGCGGTCGCCCCATTGCACGTCGTCAAGAAAGAGGATCACCCGGCGGTCGTCCGACATGCGCGCCATCAGCTCGCGCAATGCGGCGAAGGCGCGGCGCCGCAGCTCCTGCGCGTCCGGCACGTCGGCCACGCGGCGCCGCGCGCGCGCCACCGACTCGAGCTCCTGCAAGACCGGAAAGAGCCGCGACAGCGCGGCCACATCGGTCGGCAGCAGCGCCTTCGCCTCGAGCGGCGAGACGCGCTTGAGATGCCGCGCCAGGTCGTCGATCAGACTGTCGACCGCTTTGTACGGCACCGACTCCTGCTCGTAGCAGCGGCCGTTGAACACGATGCAGGAGGCGTCGCGCCGCTGCACGTCGGCGAGAAACTGCCGCACCAGCGCGGTCTTGCCGATGCCGGAGCGTCCGCGCAGCAGCACGGTGACCGGTGTGCCGCGGCGCGTGGCCTCGAGCGCTTCCTCGAGCGCGCGCAGCGGCTCGGCGCGGCCGACGAACGGCATCTCGCGCGGGCGCACCAGCGTCGCCGCGGAGACCCTGCGCCGCTCCGGCGCCGCCGACATCCGCTCGGCCAGCTCGCGCGCGGCGGGACGTTTCTCCGCATCGCGCCGCAGCAGCTCGACGCACATGCGGCTGAGGTCTTCCGGGATCGCGCTCACCAGTTCGATCGGTGCCTTCGGATCGGTGGTGCGCTTCTGCATCAGCATCGAATAGAAGTTGCCGCTGAACGGCAGCGTGCCGGTGAGCGCCTCGTAGAGCATCACGCCGATGGCGTAGCAGTCGCTCGCCTCGTTGGCCGGCTGCTCCGCGATCTGCTCCGGCGCCATGTACGCCGGCGTGCCGCCGAAGGTGATGCGGCGCTGCATTGAGGTGACGTCGGTGGCGAGGCCGAAGTCGAGCACGACCACGCGCCCTTGCGCGTTGACGAGCACGTTCGACGGCTTCAGGTCGCGATGCAGTTTGCCGGCGGCGTGCAGCGCGGCCACGCCGTCGCCGAGCTGTGCGAGCGTGCGGCGCAGCGCGTCGTAGTCGCTGGTGGCCAGCTCCGGCCGCGCCACCGGCTCCTGCGTTTCCTCGCGCGGCGGACGCGGCGGCGGCGCGACGAATTCGCCGCGGCCGTCATCGATGATGGTCGACTTCTCGGTCGTGGCGTCGTCGAGCGGCGAGGTGCCGCGACCGCGCACGTAGTGGAGGAAATCGACTCCGTCGATCAGCTCCATCGTGAAGAACCAGTCCTCACCCTCGGCGATGAGCTCGTAGAGACGGACCAGGTTCGGATGGACGACGTCGGCCAGCGCGCGGAATTCGTGCTTGAGACGGTAGATCGCGTTCGCGTCGGTGCCGAGGAGCTTCTTGAGCGCGACCGATTGCTCGCGCTCGCGGTCGTGCGCTTCGTACACCACTCCCATTCCGCCGGCGCCAATGCGCCGCTGGATCGTGAACCGTCCGTTCGCGAGCGTGACGGGATCGATCATCCGTGAGGCGGATGATTATCTCGCGTACGCCGCGCCGCGCGTCAGAGGTTGTAGCGGCGCCGCGCCTGGCGCACTTTCCACGCGGCCACGCCGCCGCCGACGGTCAGCAGCAGCAGGCCGACCAGCAGCTTCACGATGCCGCTGGCCGCTTTCGCCGCCAGGCCGAACAGCCACGCGCCGACGATGAGCCCGACTACGCCGAGCACGCTCGCGCGCACGGCCACGCCTTTGGCCGTGTCGCGCAGTGACATTGGTTGTTGTTGATCGTCCATGACTCCATCAAGAGCAACGAGCGCGCCGGTTAGAATGCGCGCGCGTGGACGGTGCCATCGCGCAGTACGCCTTCCGCCGGTCGGCGCTGGAGCAGGAGCGCACCTACACGCTGTTTCCCGACCGGCTGGTCGTCACCGAAGGCGCGACCACGCTGCTGTCGACGCCGCTGGTCGCCGTGCGCCGCGTGCGCCTCAAGTACGAGCACACCAAGCAGCGCGCGTACTACCAGTGCCATCTCTACTTCGGCACGCAACGGCTCGTGCTGCGCCACGTGCACTGGCAGAGCTTCGGCAGGTTCGAGGATCGCCGCCTCGCCTACACGCCGTTCATCCGCGCGCTGCTCGCGCAGCTCGCGCCGATTCCGAACATCCGCTATCAGGCCGGGTCGATGGCGAATTTCATCGCCGCGATCGTCGGCCTGCCGCTGATGGCGACGCTCGGCGTGGTGGCGTTCATGATCGGCTCGATGGTGCCCGGCGTGCTCGCCATCGCCATGATCGTGCTCTGTTTGGTGATGCTCGGCCCGTCGCGGCCGCGCAAGCTCGATCCGCTCGCGCCGCCGGAAGATCTGTTGCCATAGACTGCGCGCATGAACATCCGTCCCGCGGAACGGCGGGATCTGCCGGCCGCCGGCAGGCTCGGCGCGATGCTGATGCAGACGCACTACGCGTTCGATCCGCAGCGTTTCCTCGCCGCGGACGACGGTGCCGCGCGCGGCTACGCATCCTTCCTCGGCCGCATGCTCGGCTCGCCCGATGCCTGCTTCCTCGTCGCCGAGCGCGAGGACGGCGAAGTGGTCGGCTACATCTACGCCGCGCTCGAGCCGCTCTCGTGGAAGGAGCTGCGCGGACCGGCCGGCTTCATCCACGACGTGGCCGTGCGCGAAGACGCGCGCCGCTCCGGCGCCGCCACGCTGCTGATGGATGCGGCCCTCGCCTGGCTGCGCGAGCGCGGCGCGCCGCGCGTCATCCTCTGGACCGCCGCTCCCAACGTTGCCGCGCAGTCGCTCTTCCGCCGCCTCGGCTTCCGCGACACGATGCTCGAGCTGACCATGGAGCTCGATTGATTCAGCGCGTCAGCTCGGCGATGCGCGCCTCCACTTCGTCGATGACGTAGTCGGGCGTCGACGCGCCGGCGGTGAGCCCGACCACGCGCGCATCGCGGAACCATGCAGCATCGAGATCGCGCGCGCCCTGCACGAGGTACGACGGCTTCGACTCGCGGCAGATTTCCCACAAATGCTTCGTGTTCGCGCTCCGCGTGCCGCCGATGACGACGATCAGGTCGACGTCGGGATCGCGCGCGAGCGATCGCGCCGCCTCCTGATTCTGTTTTGTGGCGTAGCAGATGGTGTCGGCGCGCTCGATGGATTTCGCGCGCCGTTCGATCGTGCGCACCACGTCCTCGAAGTCGTCGGCGTTCAGCGTGGTCTGGTAGAAAATTTTGATCTTCGCGTAGCGCGACCAGTCGACCGCGTCAGCTTCCTCGACGCGCATCACGATGTGGTACGCGTGCGGATCGAGATCGTGCGTGTAGCCGATCACCTCGCGATGCTGCGGGTCGCCGATGAAGACGAGGTGGTAGCCGGCGGCGAGCGCGTCGTGCGACTCGCGATGCAGGTCGTAGACGAACTTGCAGGTGGTGTCGACGATCTGCAGGCCGGCCGTGCGCGCGCGCTCGTGAAACGACGGCGGCACGCCGTGCGCGGAGAAGACGACGGCCGGCTCGGCGACGTCTGCGAGGTCGTCGACGGTGCGCACGCCGCGCGCTTCCATCTCCTCGACTACGCGCTCGTTGTGCACGAGCTGGCCGAGGACCGCGGCGCGGCCGCCGGCGGCAGCGAAACGCTTCACCTTCAGGTCGGCGATGCGGACGCCGGAGCAGAAGCCGTACTTTTCGGCGCGCCGGATCGCGGCGCCGCTCACGACGCCACCGCCACGTTTTCGAGTCCGCCGAAGCGGCGCTCGCGGCGGCGAAGCTCGGCCACCGCCGCGGCGAGGTCGGCGCCGTCGAAGTCCGGCCAGGCGCGGTCGGTGAAGTAGAGCTCCGCGTACGCGCTCTCCCACAACAGAAAGTCGCTGAGCCGCTGCTCGCCGCCGGTGCGGATCAGCAGGTCGACGTCGGGCGCCGGATGCGCGTGCAGCGCGCGCGCGAGCTCCTCCCGGTTGCGCGGCGCCTGCGCGGCGGCGCGCACGATCGCGTCGCGCGACGAGTAGTCGACCGCCAGCCGCAGCCGCAGCAGCGTGCCGCCGGCCGTGGCGCGCTCGGCCGCCGCGATCGCGTCCTGTACGCGCGGCGGCAGCCGGTCGCGCCTTCCGAGGACCTCGACGCGCACGCCTTGTTCCACGCACGACGCCGCCTCGGTGCGGAGAAAGCTCTCCAGCAGCCGCATCAGCGCACCCACTTCGACGCGCGGCCGCTTCCAGTTGTCCGATGAAAACGCGTACAGCGTCAGCACGGCGATCCCGAGCCGCGGCGCCGCCTCCACCACCCGCCGCACCGCCGCCGCACCGGCCCGATGTCCTTCCGTCCGCGCCAGCCCGCGCGCCTCCGCCCACCGCCCGTTGCCGTCCATGATGATCGCGGCGTGGATGCCGCTGCTTGAATTCATAGCGATACTTTACTATACAAAGTTCTTGCCGACATCCGCACTCTTGCACTGCCATCGATGTCTATGTTAAATACTGAACTCGATGGTTCAGTATGCGCGTGCCCAACTCGATGCGTCGTTCGCCGCGCTCTCCGACGCCACGCGGCGTGGCGTGCTCGAGCAGCTCGGACGTTCCGACGCGTCGATCACCACCCTGGCCGAGAAGTTCCGGATGACGCTCACGGGCATGAAGAAACACGTGGGCGTCCTCGAGCAGGCCGGGCTGGTGACGACGGAGAAGGTCGGGCGCGTACGAACCTGCAGGCTCGGCCCGCGCCGTCTGGAGGAAGAGACGGCGTGGCTCGAGAGCTACCGCCGGCTCTGGGACGAACGGTTCGACGAGCTGGAGAACGTTGTCGAGAAACTGAAGCGGAAGGAGAAACGATGAAAAACAACACGACCATCGAACGGACGTCCGAGCGCGAGCTCGTCGTCACCCGCACCGTAAACGGCCCGGCGCGCCTCGTCTTCGAGGCCTGGACCAACCCCGAGCTCTTCCCCCAATGGTGGATCCCGAAGTCCTTCGGCCTCACCCTGCATTCCTTCGAAGCCGACATCCGCACCGGCGGCCAATACCGCCTGCGCATCTCCCACGGCGACTCCGCCCCAATGGCCTTCTTCGGCAAATACCTCGAAGTCACCCCACCCTCGAAACTCGTCTGGACCAACGACGAAAACGAAGCAGGCGGCCCCGTCACCACCGTCACCTTCGAAGACCAGGGCGACAAAACCCTGCTCGTCATGCACGAGCTCTATCCGTCGAAGGAAGCCCTCGACGCGGCCATGACCTCCGGCGAAAAGAGCGGCATGGACGAGACGTTTGCGCAACTGGACGAGTTCCTCGCCGCGTCTCCCGCGAACCCGGGACAACGCTAAATCGCGGACGGCGAGCTTGCGCGCCACAAGTTCAGCCGAACCGCGTCTAGACACGGCGGCGGCGTGAGCGGCTCAGCGTACGCGTGCGGCGCGATGCGCGAGTTCGGCGGGAGAACCAGAATGGCACGACGGTGGACAGGAAACATGAACGGTGAGCGGTATCTCGGAAACAAGTCCAACAAGGAGGTGCATGACCTCGACAACGAGAAGACGGCCAAGAACCAATGTCAGATCGATGAAATCATCAACGCGAAGAACGACAAGCCGTACACATCGCTGACGACAGCACACAACGACGGATACGACGACTGCGCTCATTGCCTTCCCAAAAAGAAGACCTAGGCGCTAGGCCGAACCTGCGCGCTGCCTTTTGGCGCGGTGACCGATGCCGCTCACGTCGCCAACGTCTCCATCGTGCGCATCCTTACGCCCGCGCCGCCCGCCGCCTCGTCGCCAGACTCTTCACCGCCGCCACCAGCTCCGCCGGCTCCACCGGTTTGCTCATGTGCGTTTGGAAGCCGGCGGCGAGGGCGCGGGCGCGGTCGATGGTGCGGGTGTAGGCGGTCAGGGCGATGGCTGGGATGTGGCGGGATGGGAGCTCCTGCAGGCGGATCTTGCGCATGAACGAGTAGCCGTCTTCGCCCGGCATTTCGATGTCGCTGATGATGATGTCCGGCCATTCGCCGGCGACGATGCGCAGCGCCGTAGCGACGCTTTCCGCCACCTCCACCGTTGCACCGGAGCGCGCCAGGATGGCTTGCAGCAGGCGGCGCGAGTCGTCGTTGTCTTCGACCACCAGCACCGACAAGCCGGTGAGATCGGCGAAGCTCGTCTCGACCGCGTGCACCGCCGGCGGCTGCATCGGCCGGCGCACTTCGCCGGCGGGCGCCGCCTCCGCGACGAGCAGCGGCAGGCGCACCGCGAACGTCGCGCCTTCTCCTTCGCCGTTGCTGAACGCCTGCACCGTGCCGCCGTGCAGCTCGACCAGGTGTCGCACGATGCCGAGGCCGAGGCCGAGACCGCCGTGCGCGCGCGTCGAGCTGCTGTCGGCCTGGCTGAAGCGATCGAACACGTACGGCAGAAACGTCGGCGAAATCCCTTCACCCGTATCCGTCACCGTCAGCTCGCAATGCGCCTCGACGCGTTCCAGGCGCACCGTCACGCTGCCGTCGCGCGGCGTGAACTTCACCGCGTTCGCGAGCAGATTCCAGACGACCTGCTGCAGGCGGTCGACGTCGCCGGAGACGTGGCCCGCTTCCGCATCGAGCGCGCGCTCGATGTGCACGCCTTTCGCGTCCGCGGCCGGACGGACCACATCGATCGCCGCATCGACCACATCGGCGAGATCGAGCGGCCGCACTTCGAGCCGCAGCTTGCCGGCGTTGATGCGTGAGAAATCGAGAATGTCCTCGATCAGGCGGCTCTGCGCGCGCGCGTTGCGGTCGATCGTCTCCAGCCCTTCGGTGAGCGACGCCTCGTCGCGCTCGACGCGCAGCAACTGAATCCATCCGATGATGCTCGTGAGCGGCGTGCGCAGCTCGTGCGACACCGTAGCCAGAAACTCGTCGCGCGCGCGCGATGCCGTCTCCGCCGCGGCCAGCGCGTGCTGCAGCTCGGCGCGCGTCGCGTCGAGTTTCGACGCCAGTTGCGACGCCTGTCTCGCCGCTTGCCGGGCCATGTTCGTCTCGACGCTCGCGCGCGCCGACGAATCCTCGGCGCGAAAGAGTGCGCCGAACAGCGGCAGCAGCGCCGCCAGGATCGGTCGCGCCGGCGCAGCGATCGCTTCTCCGACCAGCACTGCCGCCGTGCCGTCGGGCAAGCCGAAGGCGCAGGCGGCGCGCGGCCTTCCCTGCGCATCCAGCACCGAGCCCTC
Organism: Thermoanaerobaculia bacterium; assembly: GCA_036389275.1. GTDB lineage: Bacteria > Acidobacteriota > Thermoanaerobaculia > Gp7-AA8 > Gp7-AA8 > QHVT01. Next base: position 32,409 of record DASVQE010000094.1, on the reverse strand, counting down.
GGCCGATCCTTCCGCGACCGCACGCTCGACCAGCTCGCGCCACGCACGCGCGCCGCGCAGCGTCTGCGCGAAACCGGGCGCGGGAAGCGAGCGCCCGATGGCCGGATCGCGGATGAAGATGATCAGCTCATCGGCGCCCCAACGCGCGGCGAGTGCGCGCGCCGACTCCGACCGCCGCTCGCGGTCGGCGATCTGCACTGCCGCGCCGAGCGCTGCGGTGACTTCATCGAAGGAGCTCACGGCTAATCCGGCAGCAGCGCCACCGTCGCCGTGCAGTTATGAAAGCCGCTGAACTGCCCCTCGGATCGCGCGATCTGTCCGTACGTGTTGCAGCCGACGTACGGCGTCTTGCCGAGCGCCTGCTGCAGCGCGTCCATCTCCATGCCGAACTCGCCGCCCATGCGCAGCCGCGTGGCGACGCAATCGAAAAAGAGCGCCACCTCGGGAGGCGTGCCGCGCATGTCGCCGAGCGCCGAGTTCACCGCGCGCATCGCCGCCTCGGCCGCCGAGCGCGCGGTCGTCTTCATGATGTACACCGTCGCGCCGGTCGGGATGTCGGACGCGCAGGCGATCGAGCCGTTCTCCAGCACCGCCAGCGGCACGCGCAGCTTGTAGCCGGAGCCGGTGTCGATGCCGAGGACGTTGTGCAGGAAAAACGGGATCGGCGCGGCGCGATCGAACGGCTGGCCGCTGCTCTGCGCATGCTCCTCGAACACTTCCACCGCCGACGTCGCGTTGAGACTGATCACCGTCGAGCCTTCCGCTTCCGTCACGCGCATCGGCTCGCTGGCCGGTTCCCAACCGTGACTCACGCCGACGCCGATCGGCTTCATCGACAGGATCTCCAGCGCCACCGCCGCATCGGTGTACGCCGCGGTGCCGCAGAACACGTGCGTCTTCGTGAAGCGCGCATCGTCGCCGGCGCCGCCGCCGAAGAAGCGATAGTTGCCGAGCGTGGCCAGGCTGAGCTGCTCGATGAAGTCGTCGGTGTAGCCGGCCAGCGCGTCGGCGAGCAGCAGCGCGGCGCGATGCGGATAGTGATGCGTGGTCAGCCCCTGAAACGTGCTGGCGATCTCCGCGGCCGCGGCCTTGCGATCCGCGCGCAGATTGTGGCCGAGGCCGGTGGTGAAGCGCATCACGTTGGAGCGGATGCCGACCACCGAGGCCGAGCCTTCGCCGCGATCGCCGCTGACGAACTCGCCGGCGGACGAACAGCCGATGAGCACGCCCGGCTGGCAACTCTTCTCGATCGCCTGCAGCAGCGGAACGTAATCATGTTGTGACGAGGCGAAGAGGATCACCGCGTCGGGCCGCTGATCCATCAAGCCTTCGCGCAGTCTCGTGCCGAGCTCGTTCCCCGCGGCGGTGCTGTTGGTTTCCTTCGTAAACACGATGGCCGAATCGGTCATGTTGGACGTTTGCTCCTGATGGTCTCGGTAGGCGGCTGTGAGCGGCGGGCGGCGCGCAAGAGGATCCGCGCGCGCGCGGTTCTAGGGGCGACGGTGCAAGGCGTAGTCCGACATCACGCCGCGTCCGGTTGCGCGCACTCTTTCGCGATCAGGATCAGCTCGTCGATGTCGAACGGCTTGGCCAGCAGGCGGCAGATGCGCTGCAGGAACTCGCAGCTCATGCGGCCCGGCGAGGCGGTGGTGACGACCACGCGGCGGAGGTACTGCGGCTGCGTCAGCTCGAGAAATCCGAGGAGCTCCTCGCCGCCGATCTCCGGCAGCATCAGATCGACGATCAGCAGATCGTAGGCGACCGTGCGCAGCAGATCGATGGCTGCGGCTCCATTCTTCACGCCCTCGACGGTGAACTTCTCCCGCTCCAGCACGATCTTGACGAGGTTGAGAATGGCCCCGTCGTCCTCGACGATGAGCGCGCGGTAAGAGGATCGGCGTTCCATGTGCATGAGCCGCAGCAAGAGTGCTGCCGCAGAGAGCACGAGAGACGAGCTGATGCAATGACTGTTGGAGTTCCGTACCGCGTGTTGATCGCGGATGATGAAGACGCCATCCGCATGCTGGTGGGACGCATGCTGCGCCGCGCCGGCTTCGACATCGTCGAGGCGGCCGACGGTCAATTCGCCATCGAGGCGCTCGACGGCGAGCCGTTCGACGCGCTCCTGCTCGACCTGATGATGCCGCGCGTCGACGGCTTCGGCGTGATGGAGCACCTCATCGAGAGCCAGCCGCGCATGATCGAGAAGACCGTGGTCATGACCGCCTTTCCGAAAGCCGCGGCGAAGGAGCGGCTGCACCATCTCTGCGCGATCATCTCGAAACCGTTCGACGTGACGGAGCTGGTTGACCTGGTGCGCGGCTGCGCCGCGCGCTGAAGCGCGGCGGCGAGTATCCTGCGAGGATGCGCGACACGTTCGACTACGCGACCTACTGGTCGCTGCTGACGCGCATCACCGAGACACATCGCATCGTCCGCTTCGCCGACCTTCGCGACGGAGACCCCGACGCACCCTTCTGCATCCTCCGTCACGACGTCGACTACTCGCCGAAGGCGGCCCTGCGCCTGGCCGAGCAGGAGTCGTCGCGCGGCATCCGGGCGACGTACTTTTTGCTGCCCGCGACGAGCTACTACAACCTGCTCGCGCCGGAGCATGCGCACGTGGCGCGCGCGCTAACCGGCCTCGGGCATGAAGTGGGCCTGCACTACGACGTCCGCTCCTTCACCCCGTTTCCGGCCGAGGAGTGGCCGCGGCTCCTGCGCGCGCAGGCTGCGCTCCTCGGCGAGCTGGCCGGCCGGCCGGTGACGTCGCTGGCCATGCACCAGCCGGCGTTGCACGGCGACGATCCGTTTCGCAACCTCGACGGATTCCTCAACGCGTACGACGAGCGCTTCACGCGCGCGACGACCTACGTCTCCGACTCCTGCCGCGCCTGGCGCGATCACGCCTGGTCGATGCTGACCGCCGGCACCTTTGCGCCGCGCCTGCAGCTCGCGCTGCATCCGATCAACTGGGGCGAGCGCGATCGCGACCGGGAGACGATCTTCCGCGAGGTGCACGAGGAACTGCTGCACGCCACCGCCGCCGCGCGCGACGAGCTGCTCGCGCAGATCGCCTGTCACGCCGCGGTCCTCGAACATGAGGCGCGCCCGCGATGAACGCTCTCGAGTCGGCGCTGCGCCAGCTCTGGCCGTCGGCGGACGAAACGCTGCGCGCGCTGCTGCCGCGCGATCTCGATTCGTTGCGCGACTTTTATCCGCGACTGCAGCAGTTCGTCGCCAACGCGCCGCGGCGCCTCGAAGGAACCATCGATCCCGCCGCCATCGTGCGCGGCGAGATCGTGTCGATGGGTCCGGGCAGCGTCATCGAAGCGGGCGCGGTCATCCACGAAAGCTGCCGCCTGATCCTCGGCGCGAACAGCCGCGTGCGCGCCGGAAGCCTGCTGCGCGACGAAGTGGTGGCCGGCGCGAACTGCCTGATCGGCTCGCACTGCGACGTCGCCCGCAGCGTGCTGCTCGACGGCGCCGCCCTCGGACACTCGATCGTCTTCAACGACAGCATCGCCGGCGCGCGCTCGCTGCTGTCGGCGTTCATCGGCGCGGCGAACACGCACCTCACCCCGGGAAAAGAGATCGCCGTCCGCACCTCGTCCGGCAGCATTCCCACCGGCCGCACCTACCTCGGCGCGCTCCTCGGCGACGGCGTGCGCATCGGCAGCACCGCCGTCCTCTCGCCCGGCACCATCGTGCTGCCGGAGCTCACCATTCCTTCCGGCGCAATCCTGATCGGCATCGTTGATGCGACGCGACGCGAGCAACTGATGCGCGAGTTTTTCGAGCGGTGGGTACCGGCGCAATGAAACGCACCATCCTCGCCGTCGCCCTGCTGATTGCGGCCGTGCTCTTCCTGCTCGACCGCGCCGCGCGCGCCGCGCCTGCCGCACCGTCGACCGGATTCGAAGTCATCGTCTGGATCGCCGTCAGCCTGCTCGTCTTTCTCGACCTCATCGACGTCGTGGTGCGGCTGCAGGTGTCGCGGCTCACCGCCTCCGTCGACGGCACCTCCATTCCGCTCGACATCGGCGCCTTCACGCCGCGGCAGATGAAACTGCATCTCAAACCGTGGGCGCTCATCGTCTCCGTGCACAACCTCGAAGACGAGCTCGATCCGTTCCTCGAATCGATGCAGCCGTATCGCGAGCACCTCTGGGTGATCGACGACGCCTCGACCGACCGCACCTTCCTCCGGCTGCGGCAGGCCGGCATTCAGTGCATCCGCGGCACGATCAACCGCAAGAAGCCGGGCGCGCTGAAAGAGCTGCTGCGCCATCTTCCGGACGACGTGGCCACGATCGGCATCCTCGATCCCGACGTGCACATCCGCAACACGTCGAGCGGCGAACTATCGGACCTCGAGCGCGCGCTCTTCGTCTTCCAGCGCAGCGGCTGCGCGGCGATGTGCCCGCGCATCGAAGTGCGTCAGGACGGCTGGCTCGCTCGTTTGCAAGGGCTCGAGTACGCCATCACCTTCGCGGTCGGCCGCAAGAGCCTCGCCGACCGCAGCATCACCTCGGGCGTGGCCTTCTATCGCCGCGACGCGCTCGAGCATGTCTTCGAGCGCCACAAGCTATCGGTCTACGCCGAGGACTTGCGCAACGCGCTGCTGCTCCTCGGACATGGAGAGCAGATCTACTACGACGAGCGGCTCTGCGTCGACACCATCGGCAAGCGGACGCTGCACTCCTGGTTCTCGCAACGCGTGGGCTGGTTCTTCGGATTGATTCGCGTCTATCAGGACAGCTTCGACGACATCCGCCGCATCTCCGGCCGCCATCCGTTCTTCGTCTACCACTACGTCTTCTACATGGGCATCTGCGCGCTGGCGCTGCATCCGCTCAAGCTCGTGGCGCTGGCGTTGTCGATTGCCGGCGTCGCCAACGGCCTCGACGACCTGCTCGGCCTCGGCATCATTCCGAACAATCCCTGGACCGATCCCGCCTACTTCGTCCTCGCCTACATCAAGTACACGCTGCTCACGGCGGCGCTGCTGGCGACCATCGTCAAGGGCGAGCGGAAGCACCTGATCGCCTCGGTTCCGCTCTTCTATCTCTACCAGCTCCTGCACATCGTGCCGGTGACCGTCGGCTTCGCGAACTGGCTGAGCCTGCGGTACTTCGGCCGCCGCGTCTACCGCGATCACTTCCAGGACGAGCAGTCGCTGGCGCGCGAGTTCCGCGAACAGTTCCGGGCCAGCCCGCCTTCTGCCACGTAGTTTGCAAAGAAACCGGTCGCGCAAGATCCCGGGAGACCCTGAATGCGGCGAGAGGCTGAGAGAGAGATGACCGCCGGCGGCGCCGTACTGCTCGTCGGGCCGTACGATCCGCATTGCGGCGAGTACACGTTTCTCGCGCCGCCGCTCGGCGTCTGGCGCCTGGCCGGCGTGCTGAAAAGCCGCGGCATCGACGCCGAGGTATTCGATCCGAACTGCGTCTCCGGCTTGGCGCCGGAAGAGGCGTTCGCGCGCAAACTGACCTCGCGCCACTGGTCGGTGATCGGCTTCTCGACCACCGGCATGACGCTCCGCTTCGACCTCGCGCTCGCGCATCAGGCACGCGCCGCCGCACCGCGTGCGCTGCTCGTGGCCGGCGGCATGGAAGCGACGTTCGCGCCGGAGACGATGTTCGCGCTCGCGCCGTTCGATCTGGTGATCCTCGGCGAAGGAGAGCGTCCGCTGCTCGAGCTGGTGCGCCGCATGCGCGCCGGCGAGCCGCTCGACGGCATCGCCGGCACCGCCGCGCTCGCGCCCGACGGAACGCTCGCGCGCATTCCGCAGAAAGCGCTCGACGCCGCGGAGCTGCGAGACGCGATCTTCAGCACGCCGTACGAGGAGATGCCGTACGAGGCCTACTGGCGGCGGCTCGAAGAGGCGTACGCCGTCGGCAGCCTGCCGATGAAAGCGGATCGCGAGGCGCGGCTCGCCGAGATCCGCTCGGTGCGACTGATCACGCTCAACTACTGCCCGATGCGCTGCACCTTCTGCTCGTCGACGAATTTTCTCAACGCCGCGCAGGACAGCACCGCGCGCATCGCCCGGCTCGAGGCCCACGATTGCGTGACGATGATCCGTCGCATCGTCGCCGCACATCCATCCGTGCGGACGATCATCTTCCAGGACGACATCTTCGTCTTCCCGAACGACAAACGAATCCTGCCGCTCACGCGCGCCATCATCGAGGCCAAGCGCCGCGGCGAGATTCCGCGATCGCTGCAGTTCATCAGCACGAACCGCATCGACGCCATGACGCCCGAGCGGATCGCCGCGATGCGCGAAGCCGGCTTCCGCGTCCTCGGCTTCGGCATCGAGAACTTCTCGCCGGCCGTGCTGGCGGAGTTCAACAAGAGCCGCATCGCGCCGGCCATCGAGCCCGCGCTCACCACCGCGCTCGCGCACGGCATCACGCCGTTCCTCGACATCATCATGACCTCGCCGCGCGCGACGGTCTCCGATCTCGCCACCACGATTCGCGAGGCGTACCGCTGGATCGAAGCCGGCTGCGAAGTCGGCATGTATCCGTACGTGATTCCGTTCAGCGGCGCGGCCATGGCCTCCGATCCGGCGCTACGGCCGCAGACGCGCTACGTGATGCAGTCGATCGCCGGCACCGCCATCCGTTGGCAGCAGCCGTCGATGATCCTGCCGTTCGACGCGGAGCTGCGCGCGGTGATGGCCACGATCGAAGAGCTGTTCGCCGCGGCCCTGTCGCGCCTCGAATCGACGCAGGCCCATCTCCCGTCGCGCGTCCGCTCGCTGCTCTGGATCTGGTCCGCCTCGCCCGTCCTGCGCGCGATCGGCTTCGACGCGCCGGAGCAGGAGGCGGTCGAAGCGCGCCTGCACCAACTCCGAGGAACTCCGCTAGAGCTGGCATCGTGACATCGCTCGTCGACTACTGGGATCAGCGCGGACGCGACTTCGGCGGTCGCGGCGCAGGACTGCGCGCCGTCTGCTCGTACGCGATGCCGTCGTTCTACAACGGCTACATCCATCTCACGCAGCAGCTCGCGCTCGCGCCGCATCTGCGCGTGGCGCCCGGCACCGCGGTGCTCGATCTCGGCTGCGGCATCGGGCGCTGGTCGCGGCGGCTGGCGCGGCGCGGCGCGAACGTGGTCGGAGTCGACCTGGCGCCGTCGATGATTGAGGAGGCGCGCAAGCGCACCGCGCGCGCGTCGCTGCAGATCGACTATCGCACCGGCGACCTGCGCACCCTCGACCTCGGCCGCACCTTCGATCTCGTCCTCGCCGTCACCGTGCTGCAGCACATCCTCGACGACGGCGAGTTCGCGCGCGCCGCCGCGAACGTCGCGCGCCATCTCCGCCGCGGCGGACGGGCGGTGCTGCTCGAAGCGGCGCCTTCGCGTCCGAACGCCACGTGCGACACGCACGTCTTTCGCGCGCGCACCGCGGCCGAGTACGTGGGCGCATTCCGCGCCGCCGGCCTGCGCGCGGTGCGCGTCACCGGCGTCGATCCGGCGCCTTTCAAGCAGAGAGTCCTGCCGCGGTATCGCACGATGCCGCGGTTCGCGGCGCGCGCGGCCATCTTCGCCGCCACCGCGCTGTCGTTGCCATTCGACGCATTGCTCGGCCGTCGTCTCGCCGATGCGTCGTGGCACAAGGTCTTTCTGCTGGAGCACGATGGATAGGAGGCAGTACGGGGCGCTCGCCGCATTCATCGCGGCGCCGCTGCTGATCGCGCTGACGGCCAGCCGGTCGGAGTCGCTCCGGCCCGATCCGCCCGAGCTCCGCGCCGACGCTTCACTTGAAGTCATCAGCGGCCGCGATACCGGCGGCGGCACATTGCGCGAGGCCATCACCAGCGCCGCACGCTACTCCGGCCGCGTGCGCATCGTCATCCGCCCGGCCCGCATCACCCTGCTCTCGCCGCTGCCGCCGCTGGTCAACGCGAACGGCATCGTCCTCGACGCCTCGCAGTCGCGCTGCGAGCTCGACGCGGCGAACGTCGGCGACATTCCGGCTCTGCAGATCACCTCACCCAACACCACCGTGGCCGGGCTGCGCATCCGCAACGCGCGCGACGCGGCCATCTTCGTGCGCGCCGCGCGCGCCACCATCCGCGACGTGGCCGTGCGCGACTCCGCCGACGGCGTCGTGCTCGCCGGCGCGCCCGACAGCGTGGTCGAGCGCTCCACGTTCGAGCGCAACAGCAACGGCGTGCGCATCGACGCCGGCTCGCCGCGCGCGGTCATCCGCGGCTGCACGTTTCGCAATCACGACGGCGCCGCCATCTGGGCGGTCAGCGGCACGCGCAACGACGCCGCGCTCGTGCGCATCGAGAACAACGCCTTTCGCGACGATCGCATCTCCGTCGTGGTGGTGAACCTCGGCGCGACGATCGTGAGAAACGACATCCGCGGCGCCGTCGAGAACGGCATCTATCTGATGCAGAGCCGCTCCGCAGTCCGCTCCAACCGCATCCTCGGCGGCGCTTCCGGCGGCCTGCTAGCCGACCGCTCCGACAACGTGCGCGTCGAGCAGAACGAGATCGATCACAACGCCTCGGTCGGCATCATGGTCCGCTCCTCGCGCAACGCCGGCGTGCAGCGCAACGTCGTCTACGCCAACGCCTACGGCATCGCCAGCATCTTCGGCGACCGCGGCGCGCCGAACGTCATCGCCGAGAATCTGGTGATGAATCATCGCGTCGACGGCGTCTTCATCGTCGGCAGCTCGCCGCTGCTGCGCGCGAACCGCCTGCTGCAGAACCGCGGCGCCGCCGCGCGCGTGCTCGACTTCGTGCCGTGGAGCGGCCCGCGCATCGCCTCCGATCCGCGATTCGACGCGAACACGCTCACCGGCAACGATCCGAATGCGGCCGTGCGCGGCGAGTACCGCCCGAGGCGCGAGCAGGAGAGCCGGTGAACGCGGCCATCGGCGTCGAGACGCTGCGCGCGCAGACGCGCTGGCTCGCGCAGGTCATGGCCGCGACGATGATCCTGATGTTCGCCGCGGTGACGTTGCCGTGGCTGCTGCGGATGATCGAGGTCGAGCTGGCGCCGCTGGCCTGGACCATGACCGCCTACGCCGTCGCGCACGCGGTGCTGATGATTGCGGCCGAGCGCGTGCGCTCGCACGAGTCCATGCTCCGCCTGCTCTACGCCGTGCCGCTCCTCGGCGTCGCGCTGATGGCCCTGCTCTGGTACTACGGCGGAGGCCTCGCACATCCCGCACTGGTCCTGCCGCTGGTGCTGCCGGTGCTCGCCGCCGGCGCGATGCCGCACGGCCGCTTCGCGTACGACGTGGCGATCTATTCGATCGTCGTGGTCGTCGCCACCGCGCTCATCTCCTCGCCCGATTTCGGCTGGTACGTGACGCAGCTCGGCGTACCGGTGATCGGCCGACTGGCCGGCGACGAGCTCGCGCTGCGCGATCCGTTCCCCGGCGCCACGACCACGCCTGCCGCGGCGTTTCTGTTCGTGGCTACGTTCGCGGTCATGCAGCTCGCCGCGGCGGCGGTGTCGACGCGCGTGGTGGCCTTCGTTCGCCGCCGCGACGACTCGAACGAGCGGCTCGCCGCTGCGCACCCCGATACGCTGCGCGCGCTCGCGGCGGAGCGCATGCCCGCGGCCGAGGTGCTGGTGATCGCCGCCACGGGCCAGATCGTGCAAGCCTCGAAGCGCTTCGTGCAGCAGATGCTGCTGCACAACGAGACGGTGGTCGGACGGGAGCTGTTCGACGTGATCGCATTCGACGACGCCGCTGCGGTGCGCACGCTGCTGGCGGCCGGAGGCACACTTCCGGACTGCCGCTATTCCATCGATGCGGAAGCACGGATGTGCGTACTGATGGCAGAGCCGTTCGAGCACGACGGCATCACCTACGCCAGCGTCGTCATCGATGATGAGGAGCAGCCGGCGTGAAGCGGCTCGCGCTGCTGCTGCTGCTCGCGCTCTCCGCGCGCGCGCAGGACGCGGTGGTCGTCGGCGCGAACGCCGATCATCTGCGCGACGGCGAAGGCGGCGGCGCCTCGGTGCTCTGGATCCGCTCGCGCGACACCACCACGCTCACCGCCGGCGGCGCGTTTTTTTCGTTGCCGAGCACCGGCTGGGCGTACGCCACGCTCGGCGGCTCGCTACGCGTGCGTCCGCGGACGATCGTCAGCGCCGAGGCGAACCTCGGCCGCGGCGACGACGCGCGCGGCGGCTTCGGCTACCTGCTCCTGCGCGGCGGCGTCACCCAGGAACTGCTCGCCAAACGGCTCTACGGCGAAGCGGAGTGGCTGCAGGCCGACGTCGCCCGGCGGCAGAACGGCATCGCCCGCATCGGCGCGACGTTCCTGCCGATCGCGCCGCTCACGCTGCGCACCTCCGCGTATCAGTCGGTCGCCGGCGACGACGACACGACCCTCGTCACCATGCGCGGCGATTACGACCTCGGGCGCATGATCGCCATCGCCGGCTTCTCCGCCGGTCACGCCGCGCCCGTGCTGCTGCAGCGCGTCGACAGCGACGAGACGCGCGTGCGCGAGGTCTTCGGCGGCGTGACGATTTCCGGCTTCACCATCATCGCCACCGCCGGCGACGACCGGCAGCGGCTGTCGATCAGTTGGCGCATGCCGATGGGTGATCGATGAGCGAGCCGGCGGTCCGCACGCCGCGCCGCGTGCTCGTCATCGCGCTCGTCGCCTTCGTCCTCGCCGCCGGCGTCGGCAGCGCCTTCATCCGCCTCACCGACCGCCGCCGCATCGAACAGCGGCGGCAGTCCGCCTCCGATGCCGCCGCCGCGGCGTCGCTGCGCATCGAGCGTCAGATCGACGCCGCACTCGCCGCCGCCGCTACCGGCGCCGCGCTCGTGCGCGCCGGCGGCGAAGAGCATCTGCGCGACATCGCCGACGCCGCACGGCGCGACGGCGTCACCAGCATCGAGCTCGTCACCGACCTGCCCGCGCCGCGCGAGGTCAGCGAAGTGCTGTTCCTCGCCACGCCGCAACAGTTGCGCGCCTGCGTCCGCGTGGCCGCATCCGATCCGCGCTTCGCCGCCGCCATGCTCGAGGTGCAGGAGCTCCTCGGCCGCGGCGGCATCACGGAGCTCGGCAACGACTACGACTATCGCCTCGTCGCCGCCGACACCGCGTCCGGACGCTCCGTCGTCATCGCCCGCTCCTCGCCGCTCGATCTCGACGATCCGGTGCGCGCGTCGTTCGCCGTGCCGCAGGGACGCTGGACGCTCGAGGTCGTGCGCCGCTCCGGCTGGCGCATGCGCGGCGAGCGCACGCGCGAGATCGGCCTCGTGCTGATCGGCAGCCTGCTCGCCGCGCTCTTCGTCTACGACCTGCTGCGGCGGCCGTACGTGCTCGAGCGCGAGGTCGAGGCGCGCACGCGGAAGATCGTCGAGACCAATCGCCGGCTGACCGCGGAGATCGAGCAGCGCGAGCGCGCCGAGGAACAGGTCGAGCACGAAGCCACCCACGACCGCCTCACCGCCCTGCCGAACCGCGTCTACCTGCGCGACCGCATCACGCGCGCGCTCTCGCGCGCACGTTCCGGCAACGCTGTCGGCTTCGGCGTGCTGGTGATCGACATCGATCGCTTCACCGACGTCAACGATGCCTTGGGACACGACGTCGGCGACGAGCTGCTCACCCTGGCCGGACGCCGCCTGCAGAGCTGCATCCGCTCCGGCGACGTGCTCGCGCGCGTCGGCGGCGACGAGTTCGCGATCCTCTCGCTCGCCATCGATCCCGCCGAGATCACCGGCGTCGCCCGCCGCGCGCACGAGGCGCTCGAAGTGCCGTTCGACGTCGGCGGCCATCGCGTGCAGACCTCCGGCAGCATCGGCATCGCCCTGAGCGCGAGCGGCTACACCGCCGCCGACGAGCTGCTGCGCGATGCCTACCTCGCCGTGCATCGCGCCCGGCAGCAGGGCGGCGCGTCCCACGTGCTGTTCGATCCGAAGATGCACGAGCAGGCCGCCGCCGCGCAGCAGATCGAGACCGAGCTGCGCGCCGCGCTCGCCGGCAACGAGCTGCGCACCTACTTCCAGCCCATCGTCTCGCTGAAGACCGGCCGCATCACCGGCTTCGAAGCGCTCGTGCGTTGGATCAGTCCGAAGCGCGGCTTCGTCTCGCCCGCCGCCTTCATCCCCGTCGCCGTCTCCAGCGGTCTGATCGTCCCACTCGACCAATGGATGATGCGCGAAGCCGCGCGGCAGGTTCACGAGTGGAACACGAAACTCCAACTCGACCCGCCGCTCACCATCAGCGTCAACGTCTCCGGCCGCCGCCTCGGCCAGCGCGAACTGATCGACGACGTCACCACCACCCTGCGCGAAACCGGCATCGACACCCGCTCACTCCGCCTCGAGATCACCGAAGGCGAAATGATGCAGCACCCCGAAGAAGTCCTGTCCATCCTGACAGAGCTCAAGCGCCTCAACATCACCCTGCTCGTCGACGACTTCGGCACCGGCTACTCGTCGCTAAGCTACCTCCACAGCTTCCCCATCGACATCGTAAAAATCGACCAATCCTTCGTCCGCCGCATGTTCGAAAACCCCAAAGACGAAGAAATCGTCCGCGCCGTAATCAACCTCAGCGCCACCCTAGGCCTCCGCGTAATCGCCGAAGGCATCGAAACCCCCGCCCACCTAACCCGCCTCCGCGAACTAGCCTGCGACTACGGCCAAGGCTACCTCTTCTCCAAACCCGTCGACGCCGCCGCGATCGAGGCGTTGCTCGCGGAGGAGAGGGTGTGGTGAGGGGCCCCGGTAATTCTCCTCGGTGCCGAACCAGCCCACTTGCCACGTCTCCCATAGTCCTCAAGAACGCCTCTTTCGAAGCGGACGGAACTCCGCCTCGAGCGACGTCTCGAATGGATAACTGTTGAGCGGCGGAAATGTGTCGCCACCGCACCGATGCGCGCCAGGCGCGTGTTCCCGCTATTTATGGACTTCTACGACCTTCTCCCGATGCGCCTGAAGCAATGCGCGCGAGTCAACTGTCATGACAAAGGCCGCATGTGTTTGGTATTCAGTACGTTCAACAATGACTCAAGCGGCTCTTCCGATAACGAAAAGCCCTGGCCCGGGGAAGGCGTGTGGCTGAACGCTGTGGCCCGGCAGGGCGATGTCACGAGCACTGAGTCCAGGCTGACGGACTTTAAACACTCTCAGCCGCCGCTGTCACTTCGATCGACGGTCGCACTTACGCGAAACTCGAGGGCCTGTCGAGAACGAACAGCACGTGACGTTCGGGAACAAGGGGCTGGTCGCGCCCAAAATCCTTTGTGACAGATACGGTCCACCCACAACGCTCGACCTGCTGCGTCCAGCCGTGCACAGAATTATAATTAAATGGGACGGGTACGTCTTCATGAAGAATCCGGTTGTAGAACCAGTCGAATAAGGCGGCGACTAGAAACTGCCGCTCGAACGTGTCACTGTCCTCATCTGGCACTACCGATTCTATGACTATGACCCGGCGACGCGTGGCTTCAAATACCCCATGAAGCAGCGCAATAGGATCCTCGGAGTGGTGCAATACTGTGAGCAGAAGTGAACAGTCGACTGCCTGCTCCAGCGGGAGCGGTCCTTGCCCGGAGTAGCTGACAAATGGCAGATCCACCGTCGGCGCGACGTAGTTAACCACATCCAACAGGGTCACGTCTCCAAGATGTTTAAATCCTTGTGCGACGAGACCGTCGCCACAGCCTACATCCGCGAGCCGGGGACCACAAACGTAAGGCGCGACCTGGGACCGGATTAGCTTGGCGCGCTCTTCTAACTGCACCTCGATGCTAGATTGGCTAGTCCGATCGAATATCCACCGGCGCAGCACGCTCTCACTGCATGGATTGTCGCTAGTGACTACGCGCCGCACAGCGCACGGCAACTGCTCGAGATCGTCACCGCGCAGGCCGAGTGACTCTCCGATTCCGCGGAGCAGGTGAAGTACCTCCGCGCGTACTACTTCATCCTCGAATGCGTCGGCAAGGGGTCGAAGCAGCACTCCAAAACGGTTTGCGCGTTGCTCAACTCTCGGCATCAAACCCAACCAGCTCGACTATATGGTAGCGCGTCGCAGCGCGGAAGTCATTCCATGCTACCCCGGAGCCCCCACCAAATACGGAAAGGCGAGTCGGCTCTCCTCGCCGTACCATTTTTTCCGTGCGCTCCAGATAAATGATCTTGTCAGCCACCTTCGCATCCTCGAGGTCGTGCGACACAAATAAGACACCGCATCGAAGGTCATTCTTAAACCGCCGCTTCAGATGGCTGATCACCGCCAGTCGAAATTGCTGCCTCAGCTTCCAGTCTAGATTTGAGAAAGCCTCATCACACAACGCGACAAGGGGGTCGCGCGCCAGGAGCTTACCGATCGCTACACGTTGCGCCTGACCGCCTGACAGTTCGCTCGGCAGATGAGTTAACGGAAAGTCGATTCGCACGCTGTCAACGATCTCTTTCAGCCTAGAGCTGATCTCAGCCGTCGATAGGCCGCGTGCCGCCAGCGGTAGGGCGACATTCTGGCGTGCCGTAAGATTTGGATAGAGGCTAAAGCGCTGCATGACTAATCCAATGTCGCGCTCACTGGGTGATTGCAGCGTGACATCTACGCCTCCTATCAGCACACGCCCGCTAACCAGCGGCCCACCCGCTGGTGGGAAAACCGCGCGCCAGAAGTAATCGCGGATCGTGCGAATGGGGGCAACTGGGCGCAGAAAGCCCGCGATGATATGAAGCAGTGTTGTCTTGCCGGAACCGGAGTCACCAACAATAACAGCCGCCTCTCCAGGTTCGACGCTAAATGAGACCTCACGGAACAGCTCAACGTTCTTCTTCGGGAATGTGAGTGATAGAGACTCCACACTAACAAGTGACGTCACGACGACAGCCCCCATTCACGTCGCGTATGGGCAATAACATACGCGTAAGTTGCCACGACCGCCCCGACAAGCGGAACGGACGCGACCAGGATTGCAGCCGCCGCCGTACTGTTGGAGCTAAGCGTTTCGTTGGGAAACGCCTCCTGAATTCCTATCCCCAACGTTTTCGACCGGTCGTCCGCGAGCACATAAGCGAGAACAACGTCGTTCCAAGAGAGCGTCGCCACAAAAGTGGCCACGGCCGCAACTCCGGTTCGTACGCGCGGTAGCAAAACGTACCATAGCGCGGCGAGGCAACTGAGCCCGTCCGCTTCGGCGGCACGATCCCAGTGCCGAGGAATCGACTCCATATACTGCATCATCAGCCACAGCGCGAGCGGCGTGCAGAAAGCGATGTGAGCTAGCAGCAGCCCGATGAGCGATCCCTGAAGCCGCACCTTTGACAAAAGGTGCCCGTATGGGAACACAAGAACGATCGGCGGTATTACGTATGCCCATAACCCGACATGCCGGATGACATTTGCCCATCTAAAGTTAGACCGCGTCGCCACGTAGGCACCCATGAGACCAATAACCACCGCTACCGCGACTGTGCACACCGCGACGATCGCGGTATTTCCGAAGTAACGGAACAACTTACGGACCGGATCATGAGCGTCGCCGTTCGCGAGTGTCGACGCTACATCGGAGTAGTTGGCAATCGTGAGATCGTTTAACGCGTCTAACGAAAGCCCGCCACCAGTCTCATCGTTCTCTACGAACGACGCGACAATGAATGTAGCAGCCGGTAGCAGCAGGCCGGCCACGCACGTCGCCACCACTATTCGACAGGCGAGTAAAGCAAGCCTACGCATCTCGACTGACCTCTTGTGTGTACGCGCGAAGCAGCGGCGACGCGGCGGCGAACACCATGACTAGCGTCAGCGCCAGAAGAATGGATGCAGCTAGACCTACGCCGCCACGCGGGTCGGTGCCAACGCGCTCCGCAACAAACACCGTATAAACCCGTCCGTGACTTATCGCGTTACTTCCGATGAGCAACCACGGAACGTCGAATTTCGCTGCCATGAACGCTAGACGCAGCACAGCCGAGGCGACAACTGCACCGCGTATCTGCGGCCACACCACAGTGCCAAGCCAGTTATGAATACCTAGTCGGTCGACCGCCGCAGTTGCGTGCAACCCTGGCGAGATCTTGTGGAGACGGGCGAGCACCGCGGCAAACACGAACGGGTAAAATTGCCAAATGCTCACCACGCACAGCGTGACCAAAGCATAACGTCCGAACCATGCTTCGGGTGCGATGCCGAGTGCCGCTAGCGCGCCAGCAGCGAAGCCGTGCCGATCGAGCATCCATCGCCAGGCTATGACACCGGCATAGACTGGGATCGCGTACGGCATAAAGTACACCGAGAACCACAGCAAGGGGTGACGCGCCAGATAGACATGCAACGCAGCCGCTACGCCGAGGATCAGTTGCAGCGGCAATGTGATGGCGACGTAGGCCACCGTCGCCCAAACAGCCGCTGCGAGCTGTGGATCATGCAGCGCTTCAGCATATCCCGCGAGCGGCCTCGCGCGGTCGATACTCATGAGTAACGCGTCAACAGCGGGAACGGCCAGCAGCGTTCCCACCACGAGCACGACGCAGCCGGCGAACGCGGCCGCGATTACCTGCGCACATCGTGGTTGGTATCGACGCATCAGCGCCTCGTACTCTCGACGAGCTGCTCGGCTGCTGCTTGTGCGCGAGCAGCAGCGTCCTGCGGCGACGCATCAGATTCAAGCACATCAACCACCGCCTGCGTCAGGATTCGCCGCGCTTGAAATTCGAGCAGGTACGGCGCACTTTTAGCTGCGGGCGAAACGTCTGGCATTAGTATTGGGCGAGTCTGCGCAGGGTTCGCCAAAAACGCCACAGTTTGGTCATGCCACGGTTTCCATTCCGTCACCAGCGGAGCCGAGAGATACTCCGGGCTTTGCGCCATTCCCTCGAATATTGGGGTGAGGTGAATCGGGACGCTCTTCACGAAGCGCAGGTAATATTCGCGTTGGAAAAACAGACGCAGAAATGATCGCGCGAGGTCGGCGTTTGTCTTATTATCCGGCGCTGCGCGACTCGCAGCCGCCCTAAAAATCACGAATGGCTCGCAATCGATCGTGGCGATGGGCGGTCCGGCGTAATGCGGGCCCCGAGGCTGCGCCATCCATCCGAACACTGCCGGCGACGCGGCTAGCCCGTTCGCAGCGCCGGCTTTGATCGCGCGCGTCGCACGGGCGTACGTCACAGGAACGTTGGCTGCTTCGCCATGCGCGAGCCGATTGAACTGGTCGAGATACCTCTGGGTCATCCACCCGGGCTCGA
Organism: Thermoanaerobaculia bacterium; assembly: GCA_036389275.1. Lineage (GTDB taxonomy): Bacteria > Acidobacteriota > Thermoanaerobaculia > Gp7-AA8 > Gp7-AA8 > QHVT01. The sequence goes on along the minus strand of DASVQE010000094.1, from coordinate 15,188 downwards.
TGGCTGGTCTAAGATCGCGAAAGAACTCCAACACCTCTATGAAGTTCCGGCTATTCAGCTCCGGCCGATTCGTCTCCGGGTTGAAGAGTCGGCCGCCGTTATTGGCTAACAACTCTGCGACGAGCTGGTCGATAAAGAACGGATCGCCGCCGGGCAGTAGCACGCGCGCATTATCGCCGCCGCGACTGGCCATCGCCCGTGCGAACTGCACATATTCACGCCACGTAGTAGGCGTCGCGAGGCCTAGTCGCTGAGCGATGTCACGTCGATACGCCCAACCGGTGGTACCGACCGCGTAGGCTACTCCGTAGTATTCTCCGCTGAAGTGTTGAAGCTCGCGCACTGTGGCAAATACTCGGTCATGATTGTCTGCTTCAATTTGCGTGATGACATCTTTGAGCGGAAGAAGGAGATCCCGGTGATACACCGCCGCGACCATGAAAGGCTCGAGATGCGCAATATCGGGCGGATTATTTGATGCGATGGCAGCCGTCAGTTTTGAGGACAGCGAGCTCCATGCCACCGATTCGATCTGCACGTCTACGCCAGGATGCGTCGCTTCAAACTTTTTCTCGACCTCATCGAGGATCCTCAACGCATCCTTATCCGTCTCGGTCTGCCATACACGAAGTACGGCTTTCGACGGTGCCGGGGCTTGTACCGCCGGCACCTCTTTATCGCCGGAACAGCCGAGTGCGGCGAGGCCGCTCAGAAGTCCGATGAAAATGAGCACGCGTGATTGGCTCATGGCTCCTCCTGCTCGTTCGTACCTGTATGGGTCGTTAGTCTGTTCATCCAATACACAACTAGCGCACCGTGGATCGCACATGCAAACGTGGCGATTGTAGTGACCGGATGCAGGTTGACGGCGTCACTCGTAAGCGATGCTACAAACGCGATGGCGGCCAACGCAGCTGGTGCGGCTGGTAAGAGGACGTGAATGCCGCTATGAAGCATCTCGGTCGCTGCCTGAGCCGCAAGAGACTTTTTGCCGAATTTTCCGGCGCGGTGGAAGACGGCGTCGGCGGGTCTCAATGTAGCAACGGTGTGGGCCGCTAGTGTTCCCCAGAGAGCAAAGATCGTTTCGTCGATTTTTCGGGTGAGCAGTAGATAGGTAATCATGAAATGTTGGAGTAGGATGAGAACCAACGGGCCGGCCGCGAGCAGAACCTCGCGGTCGACGTCGACGGACGTGAAGGGCACGCGCAATTGACGCACACGCAGCTCGGCGTCAGCGGCTGAAGCAGCGACGGCGAGCCGCTCGCGCAGCGAGTTCAGTTGTTGCAGCGTATGGGGCCGTGCCTCGGCGTGACGCGCCGCGATAATCTTGTAGACATCCGTGGCATCAGATCGGTCGCCGGGCGCCCAGGTGCCGACCAACGGCTCGTAAAGAGAGAACGAGCCAGTGACGGTCGTCCCGAGCCGCACAGGCTCGTTGTCGAGGGCGAGTGTGTGCTCCACTTGATCTAGCCATTCGGTGTTCGATGACGTCATGTTGAGGCGCTGAAGGCGGAGCATCACGCTCTCTACCTCCTCTAGGTTCTCGAGCACGATGCTAGGGTCTTTGCCGTCGTTCGGCCATCCACTAGTGTTTAACGCCGGCGCGGCCCGCGCGTGCTCCTCATAAAATGAACGACATCGCTCAACTATCGCGGCGAGTCGCACAAGCTGGGCGTTGAGCGACACCGCTTCTGCACGTGCGTTCGAAGTGAGTTGGATGCGCTGATCCATGAGTAACCTCGGAAAGAAAACGTCCCTGAAAAAGGGCGGAGTCTGTTGCGACGTGGACCGACGGATCGAAGTGGGCCGGGATACTTCGCGCAAGCGTAAGTGGATATCCGTGAAGCGTGCTGCCACAAGCTCCAGTACACCAAGATCTGTCGACAATGCCGCCTTCCGCGACGACGCCGAAATGGGAACGAGGACGGCATAGTAGAACCAAAAGAGCGCCAGCCCTACCGCGATCAACGTATATCGCGCGACTTTGTCGTCGGCGGTCCGAGCCCACTCGAGCAGGCGCTCGAGTATTTTCGGGTCGAAGACACGCGCACTGTCTGGCGACGCTGTGGTCTGGCCAGGTTCGTCCGACACAAATACCTCCGATGCAGGAGTGACGACCGCCGAGAAATCCCTACCCGTCGTATTGCAAAAATTTCCATCCGCAGTGGCAGTCGACGACGAGTAAGGGATCTGTAAGGTTGTGGGTTTGTGCAAGAGTTGCGTCCCTCACAACCTTTCTCCGCGACGATAGCTCTCAAAGTGCCGTTAAACTGGCGCCCCGTGTGCGGTGTACCGCGCATCCGTGACTTGTCTCCAGCTACTTGAACCGCGGCCGCGGCGGGCATCGAGATCGTGATGCTGCGGCGGAGGTCACCGAGCGCCCGCATCAGCGTGCGCCGGCTGGAGACTGGCGCCGCGCGCGCCCGTCGGTTTCCGCGTGAGCGGCTATTGCGACACCATCGCCGTTGCGCGGCGGGCGTCACGGTGGCGGAGTGGCAGGTGGCGTTGCGGCGCGATTCTTTGCGCCTCGCGCGAGTTCGACGCCGTGACAATGGGAATTCGAAGAAGCCACGGCGTTGCCGAGATGGACCATGCTGTCGCGCATCCGCACTGCCGACTACGAACAGAAGCTCGGCCAGGCCACGACCTCCCATGCCGAGACGCGGACGGCCGCTGGCGCTGGCGAAGAGCGAGGTCGCGTACCGAGGCGTTGTTCTCGGCGACTGCCGTGACGCACCAACGTCGACGTCAATCAGATCCCGCCTCGAAAGGCTGCCACGCCGCCGCCGGCGAAGAGGTCTGGCGCTGTGCGATGTCGCGTGGCACCGACCGACGGCTTGATCCTGCGCCGCAACGTCGAGTGTGGCGATCTCGTTCATCCTTTCCCTCGCCCGTGCAGTCGCACCGTGGCTCCGAACACGAGACCGTTCGTGGACGACACAGTTTGGGCTGGTCGTCGCGGGCGCGACGACTACGGCTCGAAGGGCCAGACCGCCGGTGGCTCGCGATAGAGACTCCGCAAGTCAAGGCACATCCGGATGTCTCTAACTGCCTGTATCTATTGGAGCGGGCGACGGGATTCGAACCCGCGACCAAGAGCTTGGGAAGCTCCTACTCTACCAGCTGAGCTACGCCCGCTCAGGGGTGGGTGGGGATGGTATCACTTACCACTTGGCGGCGAGGGTGCGGGTGTGGAGGAGGTGGGCGGTGGTTAGGGCGGCGGCGGAGGTGGCTAGGTAGGCGGCGGTGACGGTGGGGGTGGTGTGGCCGAAGAAGTTGGCGAAGTCGAGGGAGGGGGTGGCGCCTTTGTCTTGCGTGGCGATGTACCAGAAGGTGAGGAAGCTGACGATGAAGGTTTTGGCGTTGGCGCTGACGGTGCCGAGGGTGGTGGCGGCGGCGCAGGTGAAGATGACGGCTGACAGGAGCGCGGGGGCGGCGGGTGGGCGGAGGGTGATGGCGCGGGCTAGCGGGACGGCGAGGAAGGCGGAGGCGACGAGGAGGGCGCTGGCGAATTTCCACCAGACGAAGTGGGTGCGCAGGGAGGGGGCGGCGTAGACGAGGGCGGTGGTGCCGGCGCGTTTCTCGCGGCAGGAGATGTCGGCGATGGAGATGGCGCAGGCGGCGAATGCGACGGGAAGGACGCCGGTGAAGAGGGCGTGGGCGTCGGAGGCGAGTGCAGCGATGGCGAAGGCGATGACGCCGACGACGACCAGCGGGAAGGCGTCGATGGTGGCGATGGCGTCGGCGCGTGCGGCGCCGAGGAGTGACGACGAGCCGCCGCGCGGCAGGAGCGATGTCAGCAGGCGCGCGAGCGGTTTGGCCATGGCGTTGAAGCGGCCGGCCCACGTTCGCGACGACGCTGACGCAACCGCGCGGACGCGGGCGGGATCGAAGCGGTGGAAGAAGAGGCGTGCGGCGGCGAGGAGCGCGAGCGGCCAGAGCATGGTCACGATGCGCGGCAGCAGCCAGGTGTAATCGACGTCGAGGCCGGTGAATACGACGGGCGCTTTCGCGCGGTCGAATGCGGAGGCGCCGATCGACATCGACTCGGTGTGATAGCGCGACTTCATATGCTCGAGCAGAAAGCCGAGGCCGGAGACGTCGAAGTAGCGCGCCCAGCGCACCGCCACGCCTTGCTCGATCATCGTCGCGGCGAAGCCCATCAGCGAGAGCCAGACGAAGAAATAGAGGACGTCGCCGAACTTCGTGCGCAGCAGCGGCGTGCACTCGAAGAAGATCGCCGCTGCGGAGACGAAGACAATCGCCGGCGGCAGCAGCAGCGCGTACTGCTTGGCGAACAGCAGCGGCTGGAGCGGCGCCTCGCCGCGCACGAGCACCATCACCATGGCCGTGGTCATGTAGCCGAGGGTGAAGATGGTCAGGAAGGCGACATTGCCGGCGAACTTGCCGGCGATGTACTCGCTGCCGCGCATGGTGGTCGAGCCGATGACGTAGCCGCAGCGCGAGACCACGTCGCGCTTGAGCGCATTCGAGACGACGTAGAAACCGACCAGGCCGATGAACAATGTGCCGAGGACGGCGGTGGCCATGCCGATCGCGGCGGAGTTGTAGATGGCGCGATGGCCGGAGATCTGGAAGAGCGTGCGGCCGGTGGATGGATCGGGTATCCACAAATATGGAACTGCGGAAAGGAGGAGAAACACCACGACCGTCGACGGCCGTCGCAGGCGGATGAAAAAGTCCGCCCGCATGATCGCGAGCAGTCTCACGCGGCCGGCTCCGCGGCGCGGGCGTCGTTCATCGTGAAGAGGAACGCATCCTCGAGCGTCGGCTCGGCGGCGGCGGCGTGCGCCAGCGGCGGGAAGCGCGCCACGACGCGCGCGTGCACGCCATCCGATTTGCGCACGGCGCTCGAGACGTGCAGCGTGCGCCGCAGCTCGCCGAAGGTCTCGGACGGCATCACCACTTCCCACACGCTGCCGCGCGCGCGGCGCATCAGCTCCTCCGGCGTGGCCAAGGTGATGAGTTTGCCTTCGCGCATGATGGCGATCTCGGTGGCGATCGACTCGACGTCGCTGACGATGTGCGTGGAGAGGATCACCAGCCTGGCCATGCCGAGGTCGGAGAGGACGTTGCGGAAGCGAACTCGCTCCTCGGGATCGAGGCCGGCGGTCGGCTCGTCGACGATGACCAGATCGGGATCGTTGACGAGCGCCTGGGCGATGCCGAGGCGCTGCTTCATGCCGCCGGAGAAACCGCCGACGGCGCGGCCGGCGACGTGGTGAAGGTTCACGAGCTCGAGCAGCTCCTGCACTTTGGCGCGGCTCGTCACGCCTTTGAGCGCGGCAAAGTAGGAGAGGAACTCGAGCGCGGTGAGGTTGTCGTAGACGCCGAAGTCCTGCGGCAGATAGCCGAGACGGCGGCGCAGCTCGTCCGGTTTGGCGACGATGTCGACGTCGCGAAAGAAGATGCGGCCGGCGGTCGGCTTCGTGACGGTGGCGAGCATCTGCATGAGCGTGCTCTTGCCGGCCCCGTTCGGCCCGAGCAGTCCGAGGACGCCGCCGCGCAACTCGAGCGAAACGTCGCGCACGCCGTAGTTGCCGGAGCGGAAGCGTTTGGAGACGGAGTCGACGCGCAGCATGCCCGCGTTATACGCCGCGTGCCGTGCGAAGTTGCTAGCGGATCGCGCCCGCCTTGCCGGCGACGCGCCGCAGGATGCCGGTTTGGCCGAGGTGATAGGCCTCGTGGATGGCCATCTTCGTGAGCAGACTGCCGATCGTTTCGGGATCGGGGCCGGGATTGAACGGCGCGGGCGCGGCCAGCTCTTCGTCGCTCAGCGCGGCGATGCCGTCGAGCAGGCGCTCGAGCGAGAGGCGGAGTGCGCGGACGACTTCATCGAACGGGAGCAGCTCGGTGTCGCCGGCGACGGCCATGGCGCGCGAGTAGAGGCGCATCTGCTCGTCCTTCCAGACCGGCTCGCGGCGCAGCGCCGGCAGGACGTGGCAGCGCGTCGAGACGATGTGGCCGGCCACCCAGTTGAGCGTGTTGCCGCCGGCGATCGCGCGCACGAGCGAGTCTTCGTGGGTGATGCCGTCGAGGTTCGCGTTGGCGATGTACTCGTTCATGCGGAACTGGGTGGTGAGCGTCGCGGCGAGAGCGGTGGACTTCATGCGCACGATCTTATGACGAGCTGCGCGATATTCTCCGCGCATGAATCCGTCCGACATCCGCAGGCTCTACGCGTATACCGACTGGGCGAACGAGCGCTTCCTCGGCGCGATGGCGGCGCTGAGCGAGGAACAGTTCACGCGCGCGATCGTCTCGAGCTATCCGTCCGTGCGCGAGACCATCGCGCACGTCGCCGGCAGCGAGTGGCTCTGGCTGCAGCGGTGGAAAGGCGAAAGCCCGACCGAGCCGCCGCCGTGGCTCGACGCGCCGTCACTCGATGCGCTGGCGGCGGAGCTGCGCGCGAATGCGCGCGAGCGCGAGCAGTGGCTCGGTGCGCTGAGCGATCATGCGCTCGACGTCGTGCTGCACTACCGGAGTCTGAAGGGCGACCCTTTCGCGATGCCGTTGCGCGACACGCTGGTCCACTGCGCGAACCACTCGACGTATCACCGCGGCCAGCTCGTGACGATGCTGCGGCAGGTCGGCGCGACGCCGCCCGGCACCGACTACACGCTGTTCGTGCGCGCCACTACTTCTTGATCGGCAGGCGCGTACCGGCGCTCTCGGCGACGATGCGCGTGATCTGCGTCGGGCCGGCGTTGCGGGTGCGCTTCTGGATCGGCAGGCGCGTGTAGACCTGCGTCGACAGGATCGACGCGTGGCCGAGGATCTCCTGCACTTCCTTGATGTCGGTGCCGGAAGAGACCAGCAGCGCGGCCATGGTGTGGCGCAGCGAGTGCGGCGTGACGTGCCGCTTGATCTCGGCCAGGCGGACGTGCTTCTTGAAGATGTTCTCGATCGAGTAGATGGTCAGGCGCGTGCCGGAGCGGCCGACGAAGAGCGCCGGCGTCGACAGGCTGCGCTCGGCGCGCAGCTCGATGTACGGGCGCATCGCCTCGATGATGGCCTCGGGCGCGAGCGTCACCACGCGGCCGCGGGTGGCGCGGCCGGTGATGTGGATCTGTTTGCGATCGAGATCGACGTCGCCGACGTTCAGCGCGACCAGCTCGCCGATGCGGATGCCGGTCGAGAAGAGCAGCTCGAGAATCACGTTGTCGCGCACCGCGCAGAAGTAGCGGTTGCGCGCGCCGGCGGAATGATCGCGCGAGGCAGCCAGCTCCGCCACCTGCTCTTTCGGAGCGGCCAGGAGCGCGCGCACTTCGCGCTGCGAGAGCACGGTCGGCACGCGGGTCTCGACCGGCTTCTTGATCTTCAGCTTGCGCGCCGGCGACTCGCCGACGATGCCCTGTTCCTCGAGGAAGCGGAAGAACACTTTGAGCGCCGCCACTTTGCGGCGGATGGACGTGTCGCGGTACGGGCCGCCGCCGAGCTTGTCGAGGTACGTCTCCAGATCTGCCGGAGTGATCTCGACGGTCGGCGTCTCACTCATGTGGACGTGGAACTGCGCCAGATCGGACTGGTACGCGCGCAGTGTCCGGTCGGACAGATTGCGCACCTGCTGCCCATGTTCGAGGAATTGGGCAATCGCCTGCTGAACGTTCATGTCAGTGTCACTCTGGCGCTGATTTGCTGGGGACGGGCCGAGTCGAAGTCTAGGCGGTTCGCCCTTTTTGTCAAGAAATTATTTGCGCGTGGGAATATGCTGTAAAAGCATTCGACTCCGCGAGTTAGGAAATTTGTGATGCGCGGCTTACGCCTCTTCGTCCGCCCCATCGATCACCACGACGACGCCACCGTACGCGCCTTTCTGGCGCGCAACGCGAGCGCCGCCGGCACTCCGGCATGCGGCCTGCTCGGGAAGCTCCTCGGCGACGTCGTGGCGGTCGCGTCGCTGGAGCTGACCGGCGACGCATTGCGCGTGGACGACCTCGTAGTCGCCGCCGAGCTGCGGCGCAAGCGCATCGGACGCGTGATGATGTCGGAGGTCGAGCAGCTCGCAGCGAAGCTCGACCGCGGGCGCGTCGTCGTCGAGAACGCGCGCGGCGCACAGGAGTTTCTGCAGAAGGTCGGATTCGATTTCCAGGGGGAGCGATGGGTCAGGGTCGTGCGGTCGTAGCAGCGTTGCTCATGTCATTCGCGGTTGCGGCGTGCACGTCGCGGCCGGCGGCGCCGGTGCCGGAAGCGGAGCCGGTGGTCACGCCGAAAGTGCAGACGCTCGAGGAAGCGCGCGCGCTGCGCGGCAAGGACGAGTACGAGCCGGCGCTGCGCGCGCTGACGCAGTCGCCCGACGAGACCACGCGCCGCCGCGCGCTGGCGCTCGACGCGCTCGAGCTGTTCGAGGAGAAGCGCTACGAACAGGCCATCCCGATGCTGCAGCAGGCGGCGCAGGCGAATCCCGCCGTCGCGCCGTTTCTCCGCTTGCGCATCGTCGACGCGGCGATGGCGCGCAACGACGTGAGCACGGCCATCGCCGTCGCCTCGGAGATCGTCGCGCTCGGCAACACGTCGGCGACGACGGTGGCGCGGCTTCGACTGCCGGGCCTCTACGCGCAGACATCCGACCGCGCCGCGGCGGACGAAGCGTTCGCGCAGGCGATGACGGTGCCGATCGACGAGCTCACCGAGGGCGACTTCGTGACGCTGGCGAAAACCCTCGACACCGCGGGACGCGGCGATCTCGCGGCGATGCTGCGGCTGCGCTTGCTCAATGATTATCCGCAAGGGCGCTACACCGAACAGACGTACGCGCTCGCGAAGAGCGCCATCGCGGCGCTGACGCCGGAGGCGACGCTCGCGCTCGCGCAGAAGCTGGCGAAGAACGACCGCTACGATCAGGCGCTCGAGCTCTTCGCGCGGATTCCGACCGCGACGACGGAAGCGCGCGCGGCGCGGCTGCGCGCGCTCTTCAACTCGCGCCACTACGCGCAGCTCCTCGGCGAGACGCAGGACGTCGACCTCGCCGATCCGTCGCTGATCCTGCTGCGCGCGCGCGCAGCGTGGCGCAGCGGCATGCCGCAGGAGTTTCTCGCCGGACTGGCGCGCGTCGAGAAGAGCTACCCGGCCAGCGCCGAGGCCATCGACGCGAAAGTGCAGCGCGCGAAGTACTACATCACCGATGAGATCAACTACGCGCATGCGGTGGCCGATCTCGAAGCGGCCATCGCGGCCGGCGCCACCGGCACCGACGGCGAGAACATCTGGAACCTCGGCTGGACGTACACGCTGGCCAAACAGGACGACGAGGCGCTGCGCGTCTTCGACCGCTACATCAAGCAGTATCCCGACGGCGACTGGAAGACGAACTCGCTCTTCTGGTCGGCGAAGATCCACGATCGTCACGGGCGCGTGGCCGAGCGCGACGCCGCGGCGCGGCGCATCGCCGCGGAGTTTCCGTGCAGCTACTACGCCTATCGCGCGAAGGAGCTCTGGCCGTCGATCGCCGATCAGCAGCCGCTCTCGCGCAATGCCTTTCCCGATCTCGACGCGCAGCTCGCGGGCGTGACCGATCCGCGCATCGTGACGGTCAACGAGCTGCTCGAGATCGACCTGCCGCGCGCGGCTGCGCGCGAGATGAAGCTCGTCGCGGCGCAGTACGCGGACAATCCCGGCGTGCAGTTCCTGTTCGCCGACGTCTACGTGCGCGGCGGCGAGCCGTTCAAGGCGAACGGCGTGCTGCAGCGCCGCTTCCGCGACTTCGTGCGTCACGGCGGCGCGAACATCCCGCGCCGCTTCTGGCAGATCCTCTTTCCACTCGCCTACTGGGACGCGATTCAGAGCGAAGCGGCGAAGCGCGGACTCGATCCCTATCTCGTCGCGTCGATCATCCGGCAGGAGAGCGGCTTCGAGCCGAGCACGGTCTCGAATGCGGGCGCGGTCGGGCTGATGCAGATCATGCCGGAGGAAGCGTCGCGCATCGCGGCGGCGGGCGGAATCGAGGCAACCGTCACGCGCGACGATCTCTTCGATCCGGCGAAGAACATCGCCGTCGGCGCGGCCGAGTTCGCACAGAAACTCGCGGCGATGCGCAACAACCAGATCCTGGCCATCGCGGCCTACAACGCGGGCGAGAACCCCGTTGGCACATGGCTTGAGAAGACGCCTTTCGATGACGTTGATTTGTTCGTAGAGGCGATCCCGTACGGAGAGACCCGGCTCTATGTGAAGACGGTGACGCGCAACCGATTCGAGTATCGGCGGATTTATGAGCGCACAGCAGTACCCGACGAGCAGCCCCGGAAGACGCCGTAACGCGACGACGCTCCTCCTCTCCTCTCTCCTTCTTCTGATTCTGACGACGAGACTCAATGCCGCGACGCAGCTTCTGCTCGCGCGCGGCACGGGCTCGGAGCGCACCGGCGAGTACACGGGCGTGATCGATCTCGCGGTCGATCCCGGCATCGACAACGCGAAGGTCACCATCGCCGTCGACGGCCAGAAAGTGGCCGAGGGGCTGCGCGCGCCGTATCACGTCACCGTCGACTTCGGGCAGACCGCGGTGCAGCACCGCATCACCGTCACCGCAACGTCGCCGGCCGGGAAGCGCGTGCAGTGGCACGAGACGATCAACCGCGGCTACCTGCCGCTGTCGGTGAAACTGAAAGCGGTCGATCTCGCCAGCCGGCTGTTCGAGGCGGAGACGACCTCGCCGAAAGACGATCCGGTCGCTGCAGTCGAGTTGTGGGACGAGGGCAAGCTCGTGACGACCGTCAGCGAAGAGCCGTATCGCTTCACGGTGCCGGAGTCGATGCTCGCCGCCGGTTTCGTGCAGGTGACGGCGAAGACGAAATCGGGCGAAGAGGCGGCGGACTTCTGGTCGTCGGCCGGCGCGGTGCACGTCGAGGAGCTGCAGGTGCGGACGGTGCCGATCTTCGTGTCGGTGGTCGACCGCAACGGGCAGACGCGCGACGATATCGATCGCTCGCACTTTCGCATCATCGACAACGAATCCGAGGCGAAGATCATCGAGTTCGGCAAGGCGTTCGATCAGCCGATCTCGATCGCGCTGCTGATCGATGCCTCGAGCAGCATGACGTACTCGATGCAGCATGCCTCGAAGGCGGCTGCGGAGTTCGTGCAGCGCGCGCTCAAGGACGGCGACCGCTGCAGCGTGACGGCGGTGCAGGACGTGCCGCGGCGGCGGCAGCCGCTCACCGGCGACCGCAATCTCGTGGCGAAAGCGCTCGAAGGCATTCAGCCGCTCGGGCGGACGGCGCTGTACGACGGAGTGATCAGCGCGATCCGCGAGCTGCGCGACGAGAAGAACCGCCGCGCCATCGTCGTCCTCACCGACGGCAGCGACACCGCCTCGAACTACGCGTACGAGGATCTGGAGAAGATGGCCGGCGAAGCGGCCATCCCGGTTTACTTCATCGCGTACGAGGGCGGCTCGGAAGAGACGCGCGACCTCGACCGCCTGCGCTACGTCGCCACCGAGACCGGCGGCTTCGTGGCCACGGCCACGCAGCAGAACCTGATGGCGCGCTACGAGGCGATCGAAAAGGACCTGCGCGCGCAGTTCGCCATCACCTACCAGATCACCGACGTCGGCAAGACGAACGAGTGGCGGCGGGTGCGGGTGGTGCTCGACTCGCCGAAGTTGACGGCGCGCACGATCAAAGGATATTTCACGCCTTAGGTGGACCGCTCCGAACGCCTCATCTCCAGTCTGCGTGCGCGCGTCGCCGCAGCTCCTTTCTTCCGGAAGGCGGTCGATCCGGAAACGCGGCTCGACATCACCGGCGCGACGGTCGAGGCGCGGGCGCTCTTCATCGCGGCGCTGCAGGATCATCACCGGCGGCCGCTGGCGGTGATCACGCCGGGCGATGCGTCGATCGGCGATTTCGAGACGGCGCTGCGGCTTTTTCATCGCGATCCGCAGTGCGTCTCCGTCTATCCCTCACCTTCTCTCTCTCCCTACCAGGACGTCGCGCCATCGCTCGGCGTCGTCCGCGAGGAGATTCGCGCCCTCGGCATGCTCATCGACCGCGCGGTCGACGTGCTGATCGTGCCGGCGCGCGCTCTCTTCCAGCGCCTGCCGCGCGCAGAGGATTTCGGGCAGCGCATCATCCGCATCGCCGAGGGTGACGAGCTCGATCTGCGGGCGCTCATGGAGAAGCTCGTCGAGAACGGCTTCGTGCGGACGGACCTCGTCGGCGAAGGCGGCGAGTTCGCGTTTCGCGGCGGCATCCTCGACGTCTTTCCGCCGAACACCGAGCAGCCGGTGCGCGTCGAGCTGTTCGGCGACACCATCGAGTCGCTGCGCTGGTTCGACGTCGAGACGCAGCGCTCCGCCGATCCCGCCGGCGCGCTCACGATCCAGCCGATCACCCACTTCCCGCTGACGAAGGACGTGCGCAAGGCCATCGCGCGAAGGCTCTCGCTCGACTTCATGGACCCGCACTTCAAGTACGACGTCGCGGAGAAAATCGAGCGGCTCGACGAGGCGGCCACGTTTCCCGGGATCGAGCACTACGTGCCGGTGGCGATGCCGAGCGCCACGTTCGCCGACTACATCGCGGACTGGGATCTCGTCGTCATCGAGCCCGACCAGATCACCACCACCATCTCCCGCTACGAGTCGCTGCTGCGCAACGAGTACGAGGCGGCGGCGGAAAAAGGGAAAGCGGTGTACGCGCCGGAAAAACTCGTCGCGCCCGCGCCCGACATCCTGCAGTTCCTCGGCCGCGCGCGGCTGGCCATGAGCGACGTGCACATCGCCTCGCGCGACTACGCCGAGCTGCGCTTGAACGCGCATCCCACCGACCGCTACAACAACCGGCTGAGCGAGTTCGCGCAGCACGTCCGGGAGGACGAGCACGAGCAGTTCTTCTTCGCCGCGACCAAAGGCGGCGTCGAGAAGATCGAGCGGCTGCTGAAGGAATTCGAGCTCGCCGGCGCGCTCACCATCACCTACGGCAATCTCGCCCGCGGCTTCGTGCTCGACGACCTGCGCATCACCGCGTACAGCGAGTGGGACCTTTTCGAGCCGCCCACCTCGACGCGCGTCGGCGGCAAGCGGCGCAAGTCGGAAGCGTTCATCTCCGACCTGCGCGATCTCAAGGCCGGCGACTACATCGTGCACGTCGATCACGGCGTGGGCCGCTTCCGCGGACTGCAGCGCATCCCGTTCGGCGACAACGAGCGCGAGGTGATGGAGATCGAGTACTCCGGCGGCGGCAAGCTGCTCATGCCGATGGAGAACCTCAACCTCATCCAGCGCTACACCGCCGGTGAGGAAGCGCAGCCGCGGCTCGACAAGCTCGGTGGCACGTCGTGGGCGCGCACGAAGGCCTCGGTCAAGAAAGCGATGCGCGACATGGCCGACGAGCTGCTCAAGCTCTACGCCACGCGGCAGATGGTGCAGGGCCACGCCTTCGGCAAGGACTCGCCGTGGCAGTTCGACTTCGAGGACGCCTTCGAGTTCGACGAGACCGAGGATCAGATGGCGGCCATTGAGGACCTCAAGAGCGACATGGAATCGCGGAAGCCAATGGACCGGCTGCTGTGCGGCGACGTCGGCTACGGCAAGACCGAGGTGGCGATGCGCGCGGCGTTCAAGGCGGTGATGGACGGCAAGCAGGTGGCCATGCTCGCGCCGACGACGGTGCTCGCGTTCCAGCACTACCGCACGTTCCTGCGCCGCTTCGCGTCGTTCCCGGTGACGATCGAGCTGCTCACGCGCTACTACTCGGCGAAGGAGCAGAAGGAGATCCTCAAGAAGGTGGAGACGGGCGAGATCGACGTGCTGGTCGGCACGCACCGATTGCTGTCGAAGGATGTCGCCTGGAAAGACCTGGGCCTGCTGATCATCGACGAGGAGCAGCGTTTCGGCGTCGCGCAGAAAGAGCGGATGAAGACGCTCAAGAAGTCGGTGGACGTGCTGGCGATGTCGGCGACGCCGATCCCGCGCACGCTGCACATGTCGCTGGTCGGCATCCGCGACATCTCGGTGATCGAGACGCCGCCGAAGGACCGCCTGGCCATCCAGACGGCGGTGGTGCCCTTCAGCGACGAGTTCATTCGCGAGGCCATCGAGTTCGAGACCGGCCGCGGCGGACAGGTGTTCTTCGTCCATAACCGCGTCGAGTCGATCTACACGATCAAGGAGTACCTGGAGAAGCTGGTGCCGGGACTCCGGGTGATCGTCGGGCATGGGCAGATGGACGAGCGCGAGCTCGAACGGGCCATGCTGGCGTTCATCAATCGCGAGTTCGACGTGCTGCTGGCTACGACCATCATCGAAAATGGTATTGACATACCAGCATGCAATACCATCCTGATTAATCATGCGGAGCGGTTCGGGCTCTCGCAGCTCTATCAGTTGCGCGGCCGCGTCGGACGGAGTGACCGCCTCGCCTTCTGCTATCTGCTGGTGCCGAGCGACCGTGTGCTCACCGGCGACGCGCGCAAGCGGCTCGCGGCCATCCAGGAGTTCTCCGACCTCGGCGCCGGCTTCCGCATCGCCGCGCGCGATCTCGAGATCCGCGGCGCCGGCAATCTCCTCGGCGGCGAGCAGTCGGGCCAGATCGCCGCGGTCGGCTTCGAGATGTACACGAAGCTGCTCGAGGAGACGATCCGCGAGATGAAGGGCGAGCGGATCGAGGAGGAGGTGGAGACGTCGATGAATCTCGGAGTCGACATCTACATCCCGCGCGAGTACATCGGCGACGAGAATCTGCGCATGACGTTCTACAAGAAGATCGCGTCCGCCTCGACGCCGGAACGGCTCGACGATATCCGCAACGAGATGCGCGACCGCTTCGGCGCCGTGCCGCCGAACGTCGAAAGCCTGCTGCACTTCGTGCGGGTGAAGTGGCTCGCGAAATCGCTCGGCGTGCTGTCGATCGTGCGCGAAGGCGCTCGCGGCGTGATGAAGCTCAGCCCGCACGCGAAGATCGACCCGAACAAGTTGCTGCTGTTCCTCGGCGAGAAGCCGGAAGCGAAGTTCTCACCGACCGGCGTGCTGTCGTTCCCACTCCGCGAACACGGGCCCGAGGTGATCGACGCCATCGAGTCCGTGCTGCAGGAGCTGGCGGCGGCGTAGGCGACAGGGAACGACGAGAGGCCTCCGGCGGCTGGGGCCACGGGCCCCAGACCCCATCTGGTTGGCCTAGCCTCCGCGACACTTCATGGCAACCTTGCGACACTGTGTCGCGGAG
>DASVQE010000093.1:0-93968 GCA_036389275.1 Thermoanaerobaculia bacterium | reverse complement strand
CCTCGGAGTGGTTCAGCGCGTCCACTCCGAGGAACTCCGAGGAACTGCCGAGGAACTCCGAGGAACTGCTTCGAGCCTTCACGCCGCCACGACGTGGCGGATCGCCTCGATCAGCGTCGCGGCCTCGTACGGTTTGAGCAGGTACTCGACGTTCGGCCGGGAGAGGAGCTGCTCGACTTTCGAGCGGTCGCCGTGGCCGGTGGAGAAGATCACCGGCAGGTTCGGATAGTCGGTGGCGATGCGCTCGTAGACGGCGATGCCTTCCATGTCGGGAAGGCCGACGTCGAGCACGACCAGGTCGGGGACGGAGCGCTGCACGGCGACGATGGCGTCGGCGCCGCTTTCGGCGAGCTGCACGGTCATGCCTTCGAGCTCGAGCAGCGCGGTCAGTCCGGAGGAGACGTTGCGATCGTCTTCGACGAGCAGCACGTGATGGGTGAGCTCGGCGCGCGGCGCCTCCGGCGCGACCTCCGCCGGCTGCGCGGCCGCGGCCGCGGCGGTGAGCGGCAGGAAGATGTGGAACGCCGTGCCGCTGCCGACGGTGCTCTCGACGAACATCTCGCCGCCGTGTCGCTGCACGACCTGATGCGCGACCGGCAGCCCGAGGCCGGTGCCGTTTTTCTTCGTGGTGAAGAGCGGCTCGAAGATGTGGCGCAGCGTCTCGGGCGGCATGCCGCTGCCGGTGTCGCGCACGACGAAATGCGCGAACGACTCCGGATGCTCGACGGCGAACGGCAGCTTCGCGCCGGCCGGCTCGCGCTGCGCGGCGATGGTGAGCGTGCCGCCCTGCGGCATGGCGTCGCGCGCGTTGAGGATCAGGTTCGTGAAGATCTGCTGCAACTGATTCGGATCGCCGTCGATGCAGAGATCGGTCTCGCGGACCTGCACGTCGATGGCGCAGGTCTGCGGCAGCAGCGAGCGCGCTTCGACGCAGACGTTCTGCAGCCACGGTGCGACTTCCATCGCCACGCGCACCGGCACGGCCGGCTGGGTGAAGCGAAGGATGTCCTCGGTGATGCGCCGCCCGCGCTTGACGGCGCGGCCGATGTAGTCGAGCGCGGTCTCCGGATTCTTGCCGCGGCGCAGCAGCTCGACGAACGGCGAGATGCCCATCAGCACGTTGTTGAACTCGTGCGCGACCGTCGCCGCGAGACGCCCGAGGCTGGAGAGACGGTTGGCCTGCTCGAGCTTCGACTCCAGCTTGCGGCGGTCGGTGATGTCGGTGAAGCTGATGACGATGCCGACCGGCTTGCCGTCGTCGACGATCGGCGCGGCGGAGTACTCGACCGGGATCGTGCTGCCGCCGGCCGTGCGGAACGTGTCGACCACCGACGTGCAGACGCCGCCGGTGCGGGCGATGGCGAAGACGGGGCAGGTCTCGGCGTCGTCATGCGCGCCGTGCAGCAGCTCGTGCAGGTTGGCGCCGTGCACCTCTTCCGGCTTGCGGCCGATGAGCGACGCGGCGGCGGCGTTGCTGAGCGTGCAGCGCCCGTCGAGATCGGCGGTGACGATCCCTTCGACCGTCGACTCGAGCAGCAGTTGCAGGTTGCGCGTGAGGCGCTGCCGCTCCTGCTCGGCGCGGCGCGCCGCGGTGACGTCGCGGGCGAAGCCGTAGATCGCGGCGGTGCGTCCGTTCTCGACTTTCGGGAATGACGTCAGCTCGATCAGCACCGGGCCGTGGCGTCCGATGATCGGCAGCACGTCGGAGACCGACTCCTGATTCGCGACCACGCGCTTGAAGACGGAGCCGGAGTGCATGCGCGCGTTCGGGTCGACCAGCTCGATATACTTGCGGCCGATCCACTCGTCCGCGTTCCAGCCGGTGACCTTCTCGAACGCGGCGTTCACGGAGGTGAACGTGCCGTCCATCGAGATGGTGAAGATGACTTCCGTCGCTCCTTCGACGACTTCGCGGTAGCGCTGCTCGGACGCGGCGAGCGCGAGGCCGGCGCGCTCGCGCGCCACCGCCTCCGCGATGATGTTCGCCAGCGCCTCGATGAAGTGCACGTCGGCGTCGTTGATCGCGTCGACGCGGCGCGAGTAGGCGGCGAGCACGCCGAACGTGTAGGTCGCGCTGGAGATCGGAACGGCGATGCCGGAGCGGATGCCGTGGTCGGTGAGCACCGGGCGGCGGAAATCGGGATTGGCCCAGTAGTCGCCGATGACGTTCGGCTCGTTGAGCAGCAGCGCGTTCGCGGCCTGCGGCGCGGCGGTGAGCGGCACGAGGCCGATCGGCGCGTCGAGCCAGGTGCGGCCGGCGCGGTAGCGGAGCTGGTCGGCCTCGAGCTCGTAGACGAGCGCGAAGTCGGCGTCGACGCATTCGGTGAGGAGCTCGCAGGTGCGCGCCAGCGTTTCGTCGCCGGCGGAGCGGAGCGCCAGTCTGCTCAGCTCCGCGATGGCGTTCTGCTGGCGCTCGCGCCGCCGCGCCTGCGCCTCGGCGTGATGGCGCTCGGCGGCCTGGCCGAGGATCGTGGCCACGCTGCGGAGAAAATCGATGTCGGTCGTGGCGAACTGCCGCGGCGTGCGCATGAACGCGCCGAGCACGCCCCACCACTCGTCGTGGCCGCCGATGATCGGCACGAGCGCGCCGCTGACGACACCTTGCTGCAGCAGCCGCGGCGAGGTGAAGCGCGTCTCGGCGGCCAGATCCTCGAACACCACCGGCGCGCGCGTCGAGAGCGTGTACTCCGGATGCGAGCCGTCGATGAGCGCGCCGATCTCGAGGTCGTCCCAGCCGTCGCCGCCGGCGAAGCGGAAGCCGTCGTCGGTCTGCTCGGCGATGCTGCAGAGATCGACGTCGAGATGCATGGAGACGACGGCGGCGGTCTGCGCGATGAGCGCGTCCATCGGCGCGCCGCTGAGCGCGACGTGTCCGAGGTTCGCCACCGCCGCCTGCAGGATCGCGCGGCGCTGCAGCTCGTGCGACGCATTGCGCGACTCGGTGACGTCCTGCACCACGCCCATGATCTTGATCGGGCGGCCCTGCTCGTCGTGGATGAAGCGCCCGCGTCCCTGCGCCCAGCGGATCTCGCCGTCCGGCATGATCAGCCGCTGCAGGTCGTCGAACGGACCTTGTTCCTCCATGATCTGGACGCGGCGCGCCTGCACGTACGGCAAGTCGTGCGGATGGATGCGCGCGTCGAAGAGCGCCACGCTCGGCTCTTCCTCCGGCTCGTAGCCGAAGATGCGATAGAGCTCGTCGGACCAGACGCGGCGGCCGGTGGCGAGGTCGTACTCCCACGAGCCGAGGCGCGCGATGCGCTGCGCGTCGGCGAGCTGCTCGCGGCTCGAGCGGAGCTCGTCCTCGGCGCGCTTGCGCTCGGACATGTCGTACGACACGCCGACCACGCCGATGACGCGGCCGTTCGCATCGAAGAACGGACCGCCGATCACCCAGGCCGGGAACTGCGTCCCGTCGTACTTGCGCAGCGTCACTTCGCCCGACCAGCTCTCGCCGCGCAGCAGCCGCTGCAGCACCGGCGCGGCTGATTCCGCGGAGAGCGTCGGCACGAGGTCGATGAGGCTGCGGCCGAGGATGTTCTCCGCGGTCCAGCCGTAGAGCACCTCGGCGAAACGGTTCCAGTAGATGACCGAGCCGGCGAGATCGGTGGCGACCACGGCCTGCTCGACCGAGTCGAGGAGCCGCTGCTGGAGCGAGAGGCGGTCCTGCGTGTAGCGCCGCGCGGTGATGTCCTCGATCAGCCAGACGATCTGTGTGACTTCGCCCTGCAGCTCGATCGGCGCGCGCGTGACCGAGGCCCACACGACCGAGCCGTCCTTGCGGCGATAGGCGCGCTCGGGTCCGTCGCCGTCGTTTGCGTCTACCGCAAACTCGGAGAGCCGGTGGCCGAGCAGCTCGGAGCGCGGATAGCCGATGGTGCGCACGACCAGGTCGTTCGCGGTGACGAGGCGGCCATCGGGCGTGCTGACGGCGACGCCGATGGGCGCGTGCTCGAAGATGCGGCGATAGCGCTCCTCAGAGCGGCGGAGCGCGTCGAACAGGTCGTTGCGCTCGCGGCGCAACTGCACGTCGCGCAGCTCGCGCTCGAGCGCCGGCGCGAGGCGGCCGAGGTGGTCTTTGTTGATGTAGTCGTTCGCGCCGTCGCGGATCATGTCGACCGCGCGCTCTTCGCCGATGACGCCGGAGACGATCAGGAACGGGATCTCGCGGTCGTGCGCGCGCACCAGGCGCAGCGCATCGTGGCCGTGAAAGCCGGGGAGGTTCGCATCGCACAGAATCGCCGACCAGCCGCCGGCCGCGAGCGCGTCGCGCACGCCCGCGAGGGTATCGACGCGCACCGCTTCGAAGGCGAAGCCGGAGCGCCGCAGCTCGGACTCGATCAGGTCGGCGTCATCCGGCTGGTCCTCGATGAAGAGAAGCCTCAACGACCTCCTCCGAGGCTGAAGAAGAACGTAGCTCCTTCGCCCGGACGCGACTCGGCGCGGATCGAGCCGCGATGGCGGCGCACGATGCGCTCGACGATGGACAAACCGATGCCGTGCCCTTCGAACTCGGTGGCGAGGTGGAAGCGCTGGAACGGCGCAAAGAGCGATGCGGAGGCGGTGGCGCTGTCGAAGCCGGCGCCGTTGTCGCGCACGTAGAGCTCCTCGCCGACGCGGCCGATCTCGACGCGCGGGTCTTCGCGCGCGGCCGTGTACTTGACGGCGTTGCCGATCAGGTTCGTCAGCGCGATGCGCAGCAGTTTCGGATCGGCTGCTTCGTACAGCCCGTCCTCGATGACGAACGTCACGCCGTTCTCTTCCTGCTCGGCGACGATCTCGCGCGCCATCGCGCTGACGTCGGCGCGTTGCGTGCGCAGCGGCGCGAGGCGCGACAGATGCAGCACGTCTTCGATGAGCACGCCCATGCGGCGGGCGCCGTTGCGGATGCGGTCGAGGCAGTGCAGTCCGCGCGCGTTCAGCGACGAGGCGTGATCCGTTTCGAGCTCGCGCGCGAAACCCGACATCACCCGCAGCGGCGCGCGCAGGTCGTGGGCGACGGAGTAGGCGAAGCTCTCCAGCTCGAGCAGCGCCGCCTGCGCTTCCAGCTTCGGCGTGCGGTCCACGCTCAGGCAGACGATCTCGCCGTCGATGCTTTCGGTGAGCGTGCTCTGCACGAGGATGCGGCTGCCGTCGGGACGGAGACACTCCTTCTCGTACGCCGCGCTCCTGCCGGAAGCACGCACTTCGGCGAGCGCGCGCACGTCCATGCAGCGATGTTCGGGCGCGGTCAGCTCGCCCCACGACTTCGACGTCCAATTGTCGAGGCCGTGCAGCCGCAGGAAGTAGTCGTTCGCGTGAATGATCGCGCCGCCGGGGCCGAACACGCAGATGCCGGCCAGGTCGGATGCGAACAGCGCGTCGTAGACGGCCAGCCCGCGGGTTTCGTCACGTTCGGTCAGCGCGAAGCTCGCGCCGGCATTGTCTCTTCCTGCTGCAATCATGTTGGATACCTCGGACCGATGCCGAGCATAGAGGTCGGGCGCTAGGCCGAAAATCAGACGGAGCGGAAGTTTGAGGGTAGGACGGCTCCTACACCGTCAGATGAGATTGGCGCGCACGGCATAAGCGACGATGTCCGCGTTCGAGTGGAAGCCGGTCTTCTCCAGGATGCGTGCGCGATAGGTGCTGGCGGTCTTGATGCTGATGCGCAGCGTGGCGGCGATCTCGGTCATGGTGCGGCCGGCGGCGAGCAGGCGGAAGACTTCGAACTCGCGCGGCGAGAGCAGCTCGTGCGCCGGCACCGCCTCCGCAGTCGCGCCGACCTGCGCGGCGAGCTGTTCGGCGACGGCGCTGCTGACCCACGGCCGTCCCGAGGCCACGCGCTCGATGGCTTCCAGGATTTCATCCGCACTGGCGTCCTTCGATACATACGCCTTTGCGCCGGCGCGCAGGCAGCGGATGGCGTACTGCTCCTCCGGATGCATGCTGAGCATGAGCACCGGCAGCGACGGATAGGCGCGCCGCAGCTCGGCCAGGAGATCGATGCCGCTGCGGTCGCGCAGCACGAGGTCGAGCACGAGCACGTCGAAGCGGTCGCGCGCGAGCGCGGCGAAGAGCTCGTCGGCGGTCGCCGCTTCCGCGCCGATCTTCCACGCCGGACGCCTGCTGATGATGCCGTGCAGACCTTTGCGGACGATCGAGTGATCGTCGGCAACGAGGATGTTCACACCGCAACCTCTGCCGGAAGCGGCAGCCGCACCAGCACGGTCGTTCCTTCGCCGGGCGTGCCGGTGATCTCCACTTCGCCGCCGAACGCGGAGGCGCGCTCGCGCAAGCCGAGCAGTCCGATGGACGTGGCGCGGAGCAGGTCGCCGGGCTCGATGCCGCGGCCGTCGTCCTGCACGCTGAGGCAGACGCGCTCATCGCGCACGTCGAGCGTGACGGAGACGCGCGTGGCGCCGGCGTGACGGGCGATGTTGGTCAGCGCTTCCTGGACGATGCGGTAGATGGCGGTGGCGAGATCGTCATCGAGCGCTTCGTCCCATTCGAAGCGGAGGCGGCACTCGATGCCGGTGCGGGTGCGGAAGGCGGAGAGCTCCTGCTCGACGGCGGCGCGCAGCCCGAGCTCGTCGAGGATGCCGGGACGCAAGGCCATGGCCACCCGGCGCACTTCGCCGATGCTCGACTTGGCGAGCGCGCGCACGGTCTCGAGGATCGCGGCGCGCTCGCCGAGGGCGGCGGCGGCGTTCTCGAGCTCGAAGTGGATGGCGGTGAGGCGCTGGCCGAGGTCGTCGTGCAGCTCGTGGGCGATGCGGCGGCGCTCGTTCTCCTGCACGCGCTGCATGTGCACGCCGAGGCTGCGCAGCTCTTCGCGCGACGCGCGCAGCTCTTCCTCGGCACGCGAACGGGCCGTGACGTCGAAGGCGATGCCGATCACGCCGGCGATGGCGCCGCTGGCGTCGCGCAGCGGCTCGATGCGGTTCTCGAAGCGGCGGTCGTAGTAGGTGTACTCGTACGTCGTCGACTTTCCTTCGAGCGCGGCCAGCGACGCGCGGACCGGCAGCGAGTCCTCGTCGAGAGCGAGCTCGGTCAGACGCTTGCCGACGCGCTCGATCTTCGGCAGGTCGAGCTTCGCCGCGCCTTGCGCCGAGGTGACGACGAGATTGCGGTCGGCGGTCCAGAGCACGGCCGGGATCTGCTCGAAGGCGAGCCGCAGCAGCGCCTCGTCCTGCTGCAGCCGCTCTTCCATCGTGCCGTGCGCGACGCTGGCGGCGAAGATGGCCATGAGCGTTTCGAGCGCCGCCGCTTCCTCGGCGCCGAGCGTGCGAGTCGCGTAGAGGACGCCGATCCAGAGCTCGGTGCTGCAGCGCGCCGCCGCCGCGGCTGCGTAGGTAAAGTACGCATCGCCGTCGAGCGTGCGGGCGATGCCGTGCGGCGCCGCCGCTGCCTCGCGCACGATCGCGCGCGCCGTCGCCGTCGACGCCGGACCGCTGCCGTGCACCAGCCGCGGCTCCGCGTCGACGGCATGCACGACATACACTTCTCCCGCGAGCGCGCCGGTGAGCTCCACCGCGCACTCGATCAGCACCCGCGTCAGAGTCGGCAGATTCCGCTCGCGGATGGCGCGCCGCGCGAACGCGGCGATGGCGTCGTACGTCACTTATCCGTAACTACGCACTACCTCCTTTATGGTATTCCATCCGGAGACCCAACGACCGCCGCGGCCATTTTCCTGAGCAATTCGCGTCCCGCGTCGTCGCTGCGCGCGTAGGTGTCGCACAATTTCGCCGCTTCGAACTCGCTCACGCTGGCCGGCAGCACGAATCCGGTCGGCGGCTGTTGCGCATCATGCGTGACGCGCTTTTCCCACCTCGCGCCGATGAGACGGTAGCGCACGAGCTCCGAGCTCCGGGTCTGCTCGTCGCCGCGCGCGTCGTTGCGCCAGCCGTGCAGGTTGTCGACCCAGCGGCGGAGGTCGTAGTTCTCGATGGCGTCGAGCACGCGCGAGAGCAGTTCCGACGAGCGCCCTTCGAAGGCGAGGAAGCGCAGCCGCGACTCGAACGTCGTCGCGCCGCCGCCGATGCTCACCACGCGCGAGGCCAGCACCTCGGCCGTCGCGGCGAAGCGATCGGCTTCCCATTCGAAGGCGAGGCGGAGGCGCGAGCCGCGCACGGCCACGCAGGTGTGGCGCACGCGCGCGCCGTGGAGGCTCAGGTCGACGAGCGTCCCGTCGCCGCGCCCGATGTGGGCGGCGATGCGGAAGGCCACGCGGATGCGCGGCTCGATGCGGCGTTCGGCGGGTGCGGGTGTGTATTGCTCGAGTGCGCTCATGGGAATGTCCTTTATCGAATCAGGCGGCGTCGCGGCCGACGGCCTGCGGCTGTGGAGAGGCGATGCGATCGCGTCCGGCGCTCTTGGCGGCGTACATGGCGCGGTCGGCGGAGGCGATCAGGGTTTCGGGGGCGGTGCCGTGGTGCGGCGAGACGGCGATGCCGATCGACAGCGTGGCGCCGCCGAGGATCTCGCCGTCGTGCTGCACGTGCATGCGCCGCACTTCGGAAGTGAGGATCTCGGCGTACGCGCGGACGTCGTCGAGCGTGGCGCCCGGCATCACCACGAGGAACTCTTCGCCGCCATAGCGGCAGACCACGTCGGCCTCGCGGAAGACGCGCTGCATGGCCCGCGCGACGTGCTGGAGCAGCAGGTCGCCGCCGGCGTGGCCGAAGGTGTCGTTGTAGCGCTTGAAGTGATCGACGTCGATCATGGCCACGGCGACCGGCTCGTCATGGCGCAGCTCGCGCTGCAGGAACTCGGCGACGTAGCGGCGGTTGAAGAGGCCGGTGAGCGGATCGCGCAGCGCGCGCAGTTGCAGCGTCTCCTGCCGGCGCAGGTTCGCCAGCGCCAGGGCGACCTGCTCGGCGAACGGAACGACGTTCTGCTCGTCGCGCACGCGGTCGAGCGCGAGGACGCCGAAGGTGTGGCCGTGCGCGTAGAGCGGCACGCAGCGCGAGCCGGCGGTGGGCACGCCCCACGACGCGGCCAGGCGCGTCTGCTCGTCGCCGATCAGGTAGATCGAGCCGCTGCTGCCGGGAAAGAGCCGCGCGCCGAAGACCGGCAGCAGCTCGCACGCTTCGTCGATGCTCGTGCTGATCTGCAGCAGGCCGCTGAGATCCTGCAGCAGTTGCAGCGCCTCGACGCGGCCCTGCAGTTGCGCGCTCTGCTCGAAGTCGAAGCCGGTGGCGGCGAAGGCCGTCACGCCGAGGACCAGCAGGCCGGCCAGCGCGACCTGCGCATTCTGCATGGCCAGCACGAGCACGAGGACGGCCACCATCAGGACGGCGACGATCGTTACTTTTGCTTTCATGACGTTTCTGCCTTTCACGCGGCGCAGCTCGCCGGTGCGAAGTGCGACCAGTGCGCGGCGGCGCGCGCGCGGCCGAAGTGGAAGCCCTGCGCGAGACCGATCCCCAGACCCGCCGCGGCGCGCGCGGTGTCGGAGGTCTCGACGCCTTCGAGGACGATCTCGCAGCCGAAGTCCGTGGCCAGTCCGACCACGTGGCGGATGATCCGCAGCTTCGTCTCGTCGTGCTCGAACCCCGTTCCGAACTCATGGCTGATCTTGATGAACGACGGCTGGATGCGTCCGATCTCGGAGAGGTGCGAGTAGGCGGAGCCGTGATCGTCGAGGGCGAAGCGGATGCCGAGGTCGCGCAGCGCGCCGAAGGTGCGGTCAACGATCGCGTGCGAGGTGAACGCGGAGCGCTCCGTCACCTCGAGCACGACGCGCGTGAGCGGCAGCGAGCTGCGCGCGGAGACGCGCTGGAGCAACTGCACCAGGCCGTCGCCGAAGGTGAGCGGATCGACGTTCATGAAGACCAGCGACTCGGGCGGCAGCTCGGCGGCGCCGGCGAAGGCGCGCTCGATCGCGGCGAGGTTCAGCTCCGCGAGACGGGCGCGGCGCGCGGCGTAGTCGAACAGCTCGGCCGGTCCGCCCAGCGCCCAGTCGCCGTGCACGCGCGCCAGCGCTTCGTACGCGAACGGCACGGCGCGGCCGTTCTCGAGCCGCACGATGGGTTGATAGGCGGAGAAGAGCAGATCGCTGCGCAGCAGCTCGTCGAGCGGCGTGACGCGCACGAGCTGGTAGTCGTCGCCGCCTTCGTCGCCGGTGGCCAGCGCGGTCTCGAGCTCTTCGAGGTCGAAGGGCTTCGACAGCAGCGCCGACGCGCCGCTCTCGAGCGCCTTCGCGCGCAGCGGCTCGGTGACCATGCCGCTGATCAACACGATGCGGCAGTCGGGCAGTTGCTCGTGGACGCGTCCGAGGAAGTGCAGCCCTTCGAAGCCGAAGCCCCCGGAGAACTGCACGTCGGTGACGAGGTGCGTGGCGCCGAACCGCGTCAGCGCGAGCTCGGCCGACTCCACGTCGGAGCACACCACGGTGGTACGTCCGCGGCGGTCGAGCGTCAGCGCCAGCGCCTCGGTGATGTACGGGTCGTCGTCGACCAGGAGGATTCGTTCGTTCATCGGGATCTCCTTCAACTGCCGGGCACGAGGGCGTGGGTTTCGAGGTAGAAGCGGACGTCGTTCGGCTTGAGTGCGTAGAGCACGCGATCGCCGCCGCGGCCGGTCGCGCTCAGATAGCCGCTGCCGTCCTCGCGGATGAGGATCGCGTCGCCCGCGAACTCCGTCGGCAGCGAGGCGAGCAGGTCGAGGAACTCGTCCGGCTTGCCGGTGCGGTCGACCACCACGCGCTCGACGTCGAGCGCGGTCGTGAGCGCCGAGGCGACGGCTTCTTTCAGCGCGGAAACGCTGCGGACGAATCCGAGCGCGAGCCGCGACGGATCGCTCCAGCCGAACGAGCTTTTCCCGCGCTCGCTGGCCACGAGGGTGATGCGCGTGTCTGCCTGCATGATTGCCGTCGACATCGGCTCACCTCACGTGCAGCAGGAGGCTCGTGGCCACCGAGACCACGAACGACGGCAGGCAGAAGGTCACCAGGACGCGCCAGCTCTGGCGGCCACGGCGGATGTCGGTGAGGGTTTCGTTCACGAATGCGGTCATTTCACGGCTCCTTTCAGCGTCTCGGGCGAGGGAAGTGGAACAGTGCGGAATCCGAATTGATCGAGCGGCCACACATCGAGTGGCAGCGACTTGTCGGCGATGTGGTAGGTGGTCTTGCGGCGTTCGGCGATCAGTTCGATCGAGCCTTCGCCGGGGATGACGTACGTATCTCCGGCATAACGGAACTCCTGCCCCGGCACGCCGGAGAAGCGGTATCCGACGGTGGTGATGCCGCAGGTGACGGAGGGTGCCTGTTCGGCTTTCTTGAGGAAGCCCGTCAGGTCGAGGTCGAGTTGAATGGCGAGCGTCAAAGCGGCGGCGGCGAGCATGGTTTGGTGTTTCCTTTCCGGACGTTTCCGTCGCGCAGCCTTAGTCCAAGGGTTGGACCACGGTGCCAGCCGGAGCTAACTCGCTCACACGGCTGGTGTTAAGCGCTTTTCAGGGTCAGTAGCCGCTGTTCGCCGGGCGAACGGGTGTATGATTTCCGAACAGATGGCCGAGCTCCTGAACCGCATCCTCATCGTCGACGACGATCCGCAGATCTCCGCCGGCCTCGCCGCGCTGCTCAGCGACGACTGGGAAGTGCGGGTGGCGGAGACGGGGCGGGCGGCGGTGGTGGCGTTCGGCGAGTTTTCACCCGACGTGGTGCTGCTCGACGTCTCGCTGCCCGACACGACCGGGATCGATCTTCTGCATCAGTTCAAGACGTACTCGGAGACGACGGCGGTGATCATGATGTCGGGCGCCGGCACGGTGGACCGCGTGATCGAGTCGATGAAGCTCGGCGCGGAGACGTTTCTCCAGAAGCCGTTCGATTTCGATACGCTTCTGGCGACGCTGGAGACGGTGCAGCGGATGCTGGCCACGCGCCGCGAGCTGTTCGCGCTGCGCCGCGCCGACGCGGTGAAGGCGGAGCGGCTGCCGGGCATCTCGCCGACGGTCTCGCACCTCAACGACATCCTGCCGCAGATCGCGCGCGCGCCGTCGCCGGTGCTGCTCGAAGGAGAGTCGGGGACAGGGAAGGGTGTGATGGCGCGGCTCATTCACAACCGCTCGCCGCGCGCCCGCGCACCGTTCGTCGATCTCAATTGCGCCGGTCTGTCGAAGGAGCTGCTGGAGTCGGAGCTGTTCGGACACGAGCGCGGCGCGTTCACGAACGCGACGAACACGAAGCCGGGTCTGTTCGAGATCGCCGGCGAAGGGACGCTGTTCCTCGACGAGATCGGCGAGATGGAGCCGACGGTGCAGGCGCGACTGCTGAAGGCGCTCGAGGACAAGCGCTTCCGCCGCGTCGGCGGGATCCGCGATCTGCGCGCCGATTTCCGCTTGATCGCGGCGACGAATCGCGATCTGGCGGCCGAGGTGACGGCCGGGCGTTTCCGCGGCGATCTGTATTACCGCCTGAACGTAGTGCGGCTGCGCATGCCTCCGCTCCGCGAACGCCTCGAGGATCTGCCGGTGCTGGTGCAGGAGATTCTCCGGCCATTGGCGAAGGAGATCGGCCGCTCCGCACCGCCGAAGGTGAGCCCGCACGCGATGAAAAAACTGGCGACGTATCCATGGCCGGGGAACGTGCGCGAGCTGCGCAACGTGCTCGAACGGGCGATGCTCACACTGGCCGAAGACGAGATCCGCGCCACGGACCTGATCCTCGACACCGGGAACACGCCGTCGCTCGCGAACGCCGCCGACGGAGGTCTCCCGAACGAGGAGTGGCAGATCCAGCCGCTCGACACGGTGATCCGCAAGTACGTCGCCGCCGCCGTCGAAGCCACGGGCGGAAACATCCGCAAAGCCGCCCGCAAACTCGACATCAGCCCGTCAACGTTGTACGCCCGGATGAAGGAGTAGCCGGCTGCGTCGCGAGACGCGACGTTTGCGTTTCGTGCACGGGCTCACCGCGAGGCCTCCGGCGGGCCGGCACGGCCGGCAGCGTAGGTCATGCAGCAAACGCGTTTGTTCCGAGACGGACCAACCCTGCCTATGGCAAGCCAGCGCTGCCGGCCGGGCCGGCCCGCCGGAGGCCTCTCGTGTGCCTTTGCATCAGACGCAAAACGTGGCGTCTCGCGACGCAGCCGGTTACCGCTGCGGCATCTGGGCGAGCATGTTCTGGAGGTCGATGAAATCGGCGGGTTTGGTGAGGTGCACGTCGAACCCTGCTTCGAGCGCCTTCTTCTTATCCTCGGCCTGCCCGTAGCCCGTCAGCGCGATCAGGTACACATTCGGTCCCACCGCTTCGCGGGCGCGGCGTGCTACCTCGTAGCCATTGATCCCGGGGAGACCGATGTCGACCAGGGCGATTTCGGGCGGTGCGGCCAGGAGCTTTTCCAGACCCTTCGTCCCGTCTTCCGCCGAGTCCACCTCGTGTCCGAGCTTGCGCAGCTTGATGCGGAGCAGATCGCGGATCTCGGGATTGTCTTCGATCACCAGGATGCGGCGTGCTGGTGCGGGAGCCGGCGCCGCGGCCGGCTTTGGTGTGACCGCGCGCGTCAGCGCCTCCTTCGACAGCGGCAGGCGCACCACGAACTCCGACCCGCTGCCGCGTCCGCGGCTGTACGCGCGCACCGTCCCGTGATGCAGATGCACCAGCTTCTTCACCAGCGTCAGCCCGATGCCCATTCCGCCTTCGGTGCGGTCGAGCGCCACGTCGCCCTGCATGAACATGTCAAACACGCGGGTGAGCATCTCCGGCGCGATCCCTTTGCCGTTGTCGCGCACGCGCAGCACCGCGTCGTCGCCGTCCATCTCGAGCAGCACCGCGATCTCGCCGCCGGGCGGCGTGTACTTGATCGCGTTCGAGAGCAGATTGCTCACCACCTGCTCGAGCCGCACCGCGTCGCCGCGCACCACCGCGTGAGCGGCGCCGAGCTGCATCGTCAGACGATGCTGACGCGCCTCGGCGCGTGCGCGCGAGCTCTCCACACAATGCTCGACCACGTCCGCGAGATCGACCGCCGTCATGTGCAGCGCGATCTTGTCGGTGGTCACACGCGCGATGTCGAGCAGATCGTCGACGAGCTTGGCCAGATGGCGCGTCTGCCGCTGCAGGATGGCGCGCTCGTTCGAATGCTCGCCGTCGACCGAGTCGACCGCCAGCGTCATCGCCGCGAGCGGATTGCGCAGCTCGTGGCTGAGCATGGCCAGGAAATGATCGCGCTCCTCGAGCCGCTGCTGCAGCTCCTCGACCAGCTCGCGCACCTCGTACTGCCGGCGGCGGGCGCGCAGCGCCGCCTGCGCCGCGCTGATCATCGTCTTCACCCGGATCGGCCGCTCGATCATGATGATGTTCGCGCGCGCGCCGAGCTGTTCGAACGAGCGCACCGTCAGCTCCGCCGACGGCTGCGAGGTGAACACCAGCAGCGGCAGATCCGACCACGCCGGCTGCCGCTCGAGCACCTCGCGCAGGCACTGCATCGCCGCGTTGTTCAGCGCCTCCTCGGTCACGAGAGCCGTGCCCGCACCACCCTCGATCTCCGTGCAGAGCGTGTCGATGTCCGGCATCGCCTCCGCCCGCAGACCTGCTTCGCGCAGCGCGTTGCGCGTGAGCTGCGCGTCGCGGCCCGTCGGCGCGAGGATCAGGATTCGTTCACTTCGGGCGTCCGGCGGCAAGGATCTCTCCGAATGCGTTCGGTACGTTGGGGTCGAGCAGCGGCGTGCCCGAGAGCACGCCGTGGAACTCCGTGAGCGGCGGCCCGACCATCAGACCATCCGAGCCGATGGTCAGTTGCCGGATCGCTTTCTCATGAGCGCCGCTGCGCTTTTTCACAACTGATACCGCTTTTCGAAGTTCGCCGGAGAGCTCGAAATACCGCAGCAGCACCACCGAGTCGGCGAGGTAACTGACGTCGACCACCGAGGACATCTGAGAGCTGAGCAGCCCATGCTGCGCGACCACCAGGATCGTGGCCACGCCCTGCTGGCCGAGGTAGGTGAGGAGCTCGTGCATCTGGATGACGAGGAAGCGCTCCTCCGGCATGGCGTTGAGATAGCCATTGAGACTGTCGATCACCAGCACCGTGACGCGGCGGCCTTCGACCGCGTCGCGCACGAGCTGGACGAACTCGCCCGGCGGGACCTCGGCGGGATCGATCTGCTGGACCGTCACGCGTCCCGCGTCGATCTGCTCCTGCAGCTTCAGGCTGATGCCGGCCGAGCGCGCGAGCATCGTCGCGCGCGCCTCGTCGAAGATGAAGATCGCCGCGTTTTCGCCGCGCTCGGCCGCCGCGACCGCGTACTGCGTCGCCAGCGCCGACTTGCCCGCGCCGGCCGGGCCGAGGATCAGCGTGCTCGTGCCGCGGTCGATGCCGCCGCCGAGGAGCGCGTCGACCGCGGGAAGACCGCTCGGCAACTGCTCGCGGCGCGTGTCGTGACGATGCTCGGACGCGACCAGCCGCGGGAACACCGCCAGGCCGCCGGTGCGGATGGTGAAGTCGTGAAAGCCGCCGCGGTACTTCACGCCGCGCAGCTTCGAGACCCGCAGCCGCCGCCGCTCCGCGCCGTAGAGCGGCGCGAGCTGCTCGAGGAGGATCACGCCGTGGGCGAGCGTCATGAGCTGCATGTCGCCGGCGGCGACGTCCTTGTCGTCGAGCAGCAGCACCGTGGAGTTGCGGCCGGTGAAGTACTGCTTGAGCGCGAGGATCTGCCGCCGGTACCGCAGCGCGTTCTGCGACAGCAGCCGCACCTCGGCCAGCGAGTCGATCACCACGCGCTGCGGCTGCACGCGCTCGACTTCGGCGAGCATCGTGCGCGTGGCCTCGCCGAGCTCCACTTCCGAGGGATGGAAGATCGTCGTCTCGTCGCCGTCGCTGAGGCGCGCCGCGGCCGAGTATTCGAAGACGTCGATCCCGTCGAGGTCCCAGCCGTGCGACTCCGCCACGGCCCGGATCTCATCGGCGGTTTCCGACAGCGCGATGTACAGCACGCGCTCGCCGAGGCGCTTGCCCTCGAGGAGAAAATGGAGGCCGAGCGTCGTCTTGCCGACGCCGGGATCGCCCATCACCAGATAAACGCGGTTCTTGGTCAGGCCGCCCGACAGGACGTCGTCGAGCCCCGGTACGCCCGTAGGTACGATCTCACGCCGGTTTGCCATGGTCATCTTCGCCTCATCCCTGGCTCGCCGCCGATTCAGCGCAAAGAGCCACGATCGCTTTCGTGAATTCATCTACGTCGAACGGCTTCGAGATCACCAGTTTCACCACGTCGAGATCGAGCTTCGTGAGCGCCTGCTGCGACACCGCGGAGACCACCGCCACCGGGACTTTCAGGTTCTCCCGCTTGAGGAATTCGATCAGCTCGAAGCCGTTCATCTCCGGCACCATCAGATCGAGCACGATCACGTCGAAACGCGAGGCGAGGAGCTTCTCCACGGCCGCGCGACCATCCATCGCCGTTTCGATGTCGATCTCGTGCCGCGTGAGCAGCTTCTGGACCAGCTTTCGGATGGCCGGATCGTCTTCGACGACCAGGGCTCGGTAGCGGTCGGTCGAGGGCGGCTGCGATCCGTTGGCCATGTGGAGTGGCGGCAGTTTAACAAGTTCAGCCGTGATCGCGCGTAGACTCTCGGCATGAAGAAGTTCCTCGTCGCTCTCGTCCTCGCCGCCGCGTACGCCGCACCCATGGTCGCGCAGGAGCTCTCCGCGGCCGATCTCGATCGCCGTAGGAAAGCGCTGAACGACCTGCTGCACGAGCGGTGGGAGTACGTGCTCGCACATTCGCCGGAGTTCGCCTCCGCCCTCGGCGACCGCCGCTTCAACGACAAGATCAGCGACGTCTCCGAGCGCGCCGACGCGGCCGACACCGCCGCGGCGCGCCGCTTCCTGACGCGCTTCGAAGCCATCGACGCCACGGCCTTCTCCGAGCAGGAGCGCCTCAACCGCGATCTGTCGATCCAGAACCTGCGGCAGGGCCTCGGCTGGTCGAAGCTGCGCCTCTGGCAGATGCCGGTCAATCAGATGGGCGGCATTCATCTGAGCATCCCCCAGCTCCCATCGTTCATCCCGCTGGAGACGGTCAAGGACTACGACGACTACATCGCGCGCCTGCATCAGTTCCCCGGCGCGCTCGACGAGACCACGCGCAACATGCGCAAGGGCATGGCGGCCAAGCGGATGCCGCCGAAGTTCCTGCTCGAGAAAGTGGCGGCGCAGGCGCAGGACATCGCCGATACGGCGCCGGAGAAGACCTCCTTCGCCCAGCCGCTCGAGAAAATGCCGGACAGCTTCTCCGCTGCCGACAAGGAGCGGATCCGGAATGCCGTCCTGACGTCCGTCCGGCAGGACGTCCTTCCTGCCTACGCCCGTTTCGCGAAGTTCGTGCGCGACGAGTACGCGCCGCAGGGGCGCACCCAGGTCGGGGTCTGGGCGCTGCCGAATGGCGACGAGTTCTACGCGTTCGTGGTGAAGGACCAGACCACCACCAACCTCACGCCGGAGGAGATCCATCAGATCGGCCTGCGCGAGGTGGCGCGGATCGAAGGCGAGATGCTGCAGATCGCGAAGAAGCTCGGCTTCTCCGACCTCAAGTCGTTCAACGCCTCGCTGGAGACGAATCCGGCGCTGCATCCGAAGTCGGGAGAGGAGATCCTGGAGCGCTACCGCAAGTACATCGACCAGATGTACGCGAAGCTGCCGGAGCTCTTCGGCCGGCTGCCGAAGGCGAAGCTGGTGGTCGAGCCGACGCAGCCGTTCCGCGAGAAGGAGGCGAGCGGCGCGGAGTACACGACCGGCTCGCCCGACGGCTCGCGGCCGGGACGGGTCTACGTCAACACGTACCAGCCGGAGTCGCGCAAGACCATCTCCATGGAGTCGACGGCGTATCACGAGGGCGTGCCGGGACATCACATGCAGCTCTCGATTCAGCAGGAGCTCACCGATCTGCCGCCGTTCCGGCAGCAGGGCGGCTACACGGCGTTCGTCGAGGGCTGGGCGCTCTACTCGGAGCGGCTCGGCAAGGAGGTGGGGTTCTATCAGGATCCGTACAACGACTACGGCCGCCTCAACGACGAGATGCTGCGCGCGATCCGCCTGGTGGTCGACACCGGGCTGCATTACAAAAAGTGGACGCGCGAGGACGTGGTGAATTTTTTCCGCGCGCATTCGGCTGTGGACGAAGTGGAGATCCAGACCGAGACCGATCGTTACATCGTCTGGCCGGGCCAGGCCCTCGGCTACAAGATCGGGCAGCTCAAGATCCTCGAGCTGCGCGAGCGCGCGCACAAGACGCTCGGCGCGAAGTTCGACATCCGCGCGTTTCACGATGAGGTGCTCGGCGCCGGCGCGTTACCGCTCGACGTGCTCGAGCAGCGCATCGACCGCTGGATCGCGCGCATGCAGCGGTAGGCGCCTTTCCAACGCGGTAAGCTCGCGCGTCCATGCCGGAGCTGCCGGAAGTCGAGACCTATGCGCGCTACTTTGCGCGGCACGCGCTGCGGCAGCGGATCGTGCGGGTCGAGGTGCGCGACGAGCGGATCCTCGGCGAGATCCGCGCGGAGACGTTCGCCCGCAAGCTGAAAGGCCGCGAGTTCGCCAGCGTGCGGCGGCATGGCAAGCATCTCTTCGCCGACGCCGGAACCACCTGGCTGCATCTGCACTTCGGGATGACCGGCGATCTCGCGTACTACCGCGACGCCGCGGAGGAGCCGCGGTTCGCGCGGATCGTCTTCGACTTCGGGAAGGCGAAGCTGGCTTTCGACGACATGCGCCTCTTCGGTCTCGCCGATCTCGTGGGCGACGTCGATGCCTTCATCGAAGCGCGCCGCCTCGGACCCGATCCGCTCGATCCGCGCTTCACCTTCGCCCGTTTCGCGAAACTGCTCGAAGGCCGCAAAGGCGCGACGAAGTCGCTGCTGATGACGCAGGAACTGATCGCGGGACTCGGCAATCTCTACGTCGACGAGACGCTCTTTCAGGCCTCCGTTCATCCGCGGCGTCCCGTTGACGCGTTGCGCGCCGACGAAGCGCGCGCGATCTACACCACCATGCGCCGCGTGCTGCGCGAAGCCATCACGCGCCGCGCCCGCGGCGGCGACCTCCCGCCGCGCGCGCTGATCCATCACCGCGAAGAAGGCGCGCGCTGCCCGCGCTGCGGCGGCACGATCCGGCGCGCGGTGGTGTTCGGGCGCACGACCTATTTCTGCGCGAAGCATCAGAGGTGACGGCCGCGCTCGCGCGACGGGCAGCGCCACGCTACAATCGCGCGCTCGACCCATGTCCACCGAACGGCTCGCAGAGCTCGAGCGCCAGGTGCGCGATCTGTTGCGCGGCGACGTCGCCGTGGCGGCACGTGCCGACGGCGCGAACGTCATCAGCGCCGACGACTCGCCGGCCGGCCGGGCCATGCGCGTGGTGCTGAGCGAGCTGCGGAAGGAAGTGCCGTACGACAGTTGCTCGGTGCAGGAGCTGCGCGGCGAGCGGCTGGTGATCATCGGCGGCGTCGGCTTCGCCGATCTCGACGTGGTGGTCGGCGAGTCGTTCGAGATCGACAACCTCGAGATCCCGAACGGCGAGGTGATCTACAACCGGCGGCCGCGCGTGGTCGGCGACACCGAGCAATACCGCGCCTTCCGCCGCGGGCTGCACGTCGGCGCCGGCATCCGCTCGTGGCTCGGCGTGCCGCTGATCTACGACGGGCGGCTGGTCGGCATGCTCGCGCTCGACAAGACCGAGGTCGATTTCTACACGGCCGAGCACCAGCGGGTTGCGCTCGCGTTCGCCAGGCTCGCGGCCATGGCCTTGATTGAGAGCGAAGCGGACGAGATGGCTGGTTGAGCGCGCGTAATCGCGGCGTAATCTGACATCCGTACTCTGGTCAGCGGAGGATAGACCGTGAACCCGCTGACCCAATTGAGATCCGCCATCGAAAATCTGCGCTCCGAGAACCTCGACAGCCAGCGCAGCCAGCTTCTGCAACTCCTCGAGTCGATCCCGGCTGCCATCGGCGTCGGCGACGACGGCCACCACCACCGCCTCTCACCGCGCGAGCGCGAGGTGATGAAGATGATGCTCGAAGGACGGCGCCTCAAAGAGATCGCCGCCATGCTCGACATCAGCGTCAAGACCGTCACCACCCATCGCACGCGCCTCCTGCGCAAGCTCGGGTTGGACGATAACCTCGGGTTGTATCGGTATGGCGTGCGCAATGGGTTGATCGCGGTGTGAGCGGTTCCTCGGTTCCTCGGGTTCCTCGGTTCCTCGGGCGAGTCAGCCACTCCGAGGAACCGAGGAACCGAGGAACCCGAGGAACCGAGGAACTGCATCGCGCTACCATGCGCCCCATGCGCGTCATCGTCGGCACGAGCGGCTACAGCTACAAGGAGTGGAAAGGCTCGTTCTACCCGGCCGATCTGCCGGCGGCGAAGATGCTCTCGTTCTACGCCGCGGAGTTCCACAGCGTCGAGATCAACGCCACCTTCTACCGGATGCCGGCCGCGGCGACGCTGGAGAAGTGGGGCAGTGAGGTGCCGGACGGCTTCACCTTCGTGCTGAAGGCGCCGCAGCGCATCACGCATCAGAAGAAGCTCGCCGCGCCCGACGACGTCCGCTACTTTCTCGAAGTCGCCAGCGTCCTCGGCGACAAGCTCGGGCCGCTGCTCTTCCAGACGCCGCCCTACCTGAAGAAAGACGTCGCCGTGCTGCGCGGCCTGCTCGAGCTGATCCCGCGCGAGCGCCGCGTCGCGCTCGAGTTCCGCCACGACTCCTGGAACGACGAGGAGGTCTACGCCGCGCTGCGCGAGCACGACGCCGCGCTCTGCGCCTCCGATACCGACGACGTCGCCGATCCCGACGCGCTGCTCGTCTCCACCGCCCGTTGGGGCTATCTCCGCCTGCGCCGCACCGAGTACCCCGGCGACACGCTGGCCGACTGGGCGCGCCGCGTCACCGCGCAATCGTGGGACGACGCGTACGTCTTCTTCAAGCATGAGGACGAGGGAAAGGGACCACAGTTCGCGCGGCGGTTCCTCGCGGCGCTCGCGAATTGATTTATCCTCCCGTCCGCATGTTCCGGAGCGCGATCGTCTTCACGCTTCTCGTCACGCTGAAGTTCGTCAGCCGCATCTTCTACCGGCACGATTTCCAGTTCATCGGACCGACGCCGGCAGATCCGTGGGCGAACCTGCGGCTGGTGGCGTTTCTCAATCACACCAGCCTCTTCGAGCCGATCTTCCTCGGCGCGGTGCCGAACCGCTTCATCTGGCGCCTGGCCGCGCACGGCGTCGTGCCGGCCGCCGACAAGACCACCGACCGCCCGCTGGTCGGCCTGATCTTCAAGTTCGTCGCGCATCACGTCATCGCCATCACCCGGCAGCGCGACGACACCTGGTTCGAGGTGCTGAGCAAGATCGATCCGGAGTCGATGGTCGTGATCGCGCCGGAAGGACGGATGAAGCGCGCCAACGGTCTCGACCTGCACGGCAAGCCGATGAACGTGCGCGGCGGCATCGCCGACATCATGCTGGCGGTGAAGGAAGGACGGATGCTGATCGCCTACAGCGGCGGGCTGCATCACGTGCAGGTGCCGGGGCAGTTCCCGCGCATCTTCAAGACCGTGCGGCTGCGGGTCGAGAACGTCTCGATCGAGGAGTATGTCGCCGACATCCTCCGCCGCGGCGGCGAGGCGGAGTTCAAGAAGAACGTGATGCGCGACCTCGACGAGCGCCGCGACCGCTACGCACCCGAGGATCAGCAGGCGAAAGTAGCCTGATGGCGGCGGCGACCTTCGCCATCGTGTCGCGGCGCGCCGAGCGCGCGCGGCGCATCCAGACCGCGCAGCACAGCGTCGCCGCGATCATCCTGATCTCCACCGGCTGGCAGCATCTCTCGCGCGGCCACGGCCTCGAGCTCGTGCCGCTGCTCGAAGTGCTCGCCGGCGCGACGCTGCTGATCGCCGTGCTGGTCGACCGCGTGCGCCACGTGCACACGCGCGTCGGCTGGGTCGAGCTGGCCGGCGCGGCCATGCTCTTCGCCGAGGCGGTCGCGCGCCTGTTCGAGCCGCACCACCTCTCGTTCTACGTGGCCAGTTTCATCCCGCCTTGCATGCTGCTCGCGTTCGCGATCTTCGACGAGCGCATTCGCTCGCGCCGCCGGCTCGAGGTGAACGACGACGGCGTGCTGATGCAGACGCGCCTCTTCTGGCCCAAGCGCGTGCCGTGGTCCGGCATGCGCTCGTATCGCATCACGCCGGAGCGGGTCGAGCTCGCGCGCGAGGACGGCACGCGCGACGCCATCAGCCTGCGCGACGTCGCCAATCGCGACGAAGCGGTGGCCTGGCTGACCGCGCAGTTCGAAAAGCGCGGCTTACGCGCCGACTAATCGCTGTCATCCCGAGCGTAGCGAGGGACCTGGGTGGGTGGCGCGCGGCGACGATGGCTCGTTACGTGCCGCGCCACCGCCCAGGTCCCTCGCTACGCTCGGGATGACACCAGCTACGCGCGGAGTAGGGTCGCGAACTCCTCGGAGCTCATCGGCTTCGAGAAGAGGAATCCCTGGATGTAGCCGCAGCCATGCTCGAGCAGGAACTCGAGCTGCGCCTTCGTCTCGATCTCCTCGGCGATCACTTTCAGCCCGATCTCGCGGGCCATGCCCAGGAGCGCGCGCGTGATCGCGCGGCAGCGCTCGTCGTCCGGCAGCGGGCGCACGAACGAGCCGGGCAGCTTGATGCCGTCGAGCGGAAAGTGCTGCACGTGCGTGAGCGACGAGTGGCCGGTGCCGAAATCATCGAGCCAGAGACCGACGCCGAGCTCCTTGATCTCGTCGAGCACCTTCATCGTCTCTTTCGGGCGCTGGATGTAGCTCGTCTCGGTGATCTCGAGATTGACCTTGCTCGTGTCGACGCCGCACGAGGTGACCAGTCCCTGCAGCCGCTCGAAGACATTGCCTTCCTGAAACTCGCGCGGCGAGAGGTTGACGTTGAGGTGCACGTGGCCCGGCCAGTGCGCGGCGTCGCTGTAGGCCTGCGTGACCACGAGCGAGTCCAGCATGAACAGCTCCGGCCCGCTGCTCGACTCCGCGGCGCGCGCGATCTGCGAGGCCTCGCGAATCTCTCCGTTCTGCCGCCGCTGCCGCAGCAGCGCCTCGGCGCCGTAGATCGAGCCGTCGCGCGCGTCGTGAATCGGCTGATAGACGAGCAGCAGTTGGTCAGTGTCGTCGAAGGCGCGATCGAGCGCGGCGCGTCCGGTCGCCGTCTCCCGATCTACCACCGCTTGACCAGTTGCCACGTCGCCAGCGCCGCGCCGATCAGAGCGAGGAACACCAGCGTGCGATTGCGCGCGATGACGTTCATGATCGACGCCTGCTCGCGCTTCTGCCGCTCGACCATCTCCATGCGGATCGCTTCGCGCTTGCGCAGCGAGTCGCGCACTTCCGCCTCGAACGCGCGCAGCGGCCGCGCCGACTCCGCGGCCGCGGCCATGCCGCGCTGCGTGTCGATCAACACCGCGCCCGACGACGCCGGCTGCACGAACTTCTCGCTGCCTTCCTGCACGACCTCGTAGTTGCCCTGGTCGAAGTAGAGCACCGTCGGACCGGCCTGGCTGTTGCGGATGAAGAGCACGCGCTCGTCGCCGCGCGCGAACCGCGGCACGCCGACCGTCTCCTGATGGATGCCGTCGACTTCACCGCCCGGCGTGACCACCGTCATCTGCCGCGCCGGAAATCCCTTGAACGTTTTCTCGATCTCGAAGGTCGAGTAGGTGAGGATCCAGCGGCGGGCATCGTCCCAGCGCGCTTCCTGCGAGACCACGCGCCCGAGGACGATCGAGGCCGCGTTGTCGACCTTCTCGTCGAAGCTCACCGCGCGCGAGAGCGTCGCCTGCGCCGCGGGAACGAGGGCAAACGTCGCGAGAAACAGCGAGAGGAGCCGGGCCGGGGTGGTGGTCATCTGTCACCTCTCCTTAGCAATCGGGCTGCCACGGTTGTTCCACAATTCTCGAATGCCGAACAAGTTGCTCGCCGTCGCGCTCGCTGTTGCGTTCGCCGCTTCCGCCGCCGCTGCCACCGACACGGAGAAGCTGCGGGCGATGTACGAGGAGGAATGGCAGACGCGGCTGCGGACCTCGCCGGAAATGGCGTCGTATTACGGCGACAAACGCTACGACGCGCAGCTCAGCGATCTGTCCGCCGAGGCGATGGAGCGCTCGCGCGAGCACGCACGAGACATGCTGCGCCGACTCGAGGCGATGGACCGCAGCAAGATCGATCCTGCCGAGCGCGTCAATTACGACCTGCTCCTGCTGCGCGCGCGCTACGCCGTGGAGGCGGTGCAGTTTCCGGACGAGCTGATGCCGATCACGCAGATGGGCGGCGTCTACAGCAGCCTCGCGTATCTGGCCGAGGCCATGCCGCGCGACGACGTCAAAGACTATGAGAACT
This sequence comes from Thermoanaerobaculia bacterium, assembly GCA_036389275.1. Lineage (GTDB taxonomy): Bacteria > Acidobacteriota > Thermoanaerobaculia > Gp7-AA8 > Gp7-AA8 > QHVT01. Next base: position 69,603 of record DASVQE010000093.1, on the reverse strand, counting down.
TCATCGCCCGGATGGGCGCGTTTCCGCGGCAGGTCGGTCAGGTCATCGCCCTGATGCGCCGCGGCGTCGCCGCCGGCATCACGCCGCCGCGGGCCATCCTCGGACGCGTCGGCGAGCTGATCGGCAATCAGATCTCCGACGATCCGGCCAAGACACCCGTCTTCATGGCCTTCGACAAATTCGGCGACAACATTCCGCCGGCCGAGCAGGAGCGGTTGCGGAAGGAGGCATTGACCGCCGTACGGACCTCCGTCCTTCCGGCCATGCGGAAATTGCGCGACTACTGGGTCGGCGAGTACTACCCGCATACCCGCGAGAGCACGGCCATGTCAGAGCTGCCGCGCGGCCGGGAGTGGTACGCGATGATCGTCAAGACGTCGACGACCACCGATCTCACGCCCGATCAGATTCACGAGCTCGGACTCTCGGAGGTGGCGCGGATCCGCCGCGAGATGGAAACGGTCAAGGAGTCGACCGGCTACAAAGGGACGCTGCCGGAGTTTTTCGAGTTCCTCCGCACCGATCCTCAATTCTTCTACAAGACCCGCGAGGAATTGCTGCAGGGCTACCGCAATATCGCCAAGCGCATCGACCCGGAGCTGGTGCGGCTGTTCGGAAAATTGCCGCGCATGCCGTACGGGGTCATGCCCATTCCCGAATATCAGGAGAAGACCGCCACCACCGCGTATTACGGCGGCGGCTCTTATGAGGCGCACCGTCCGGCGTATTACTTCGTCAATACCTACCAGCCGGAGTCGCGCCCGAAATGGGAGATGGAAGCATTGACGATGCACGAGTCGGTGCCCGGCCATCATCTGCAGCTCTCGCTCGCCGACGAGCTCGAAAATCTGCCGAAATTCCGCCAATTCGGGATTTTTCCCGCTTATAACGAAGGGTGGGGTCTTTACGCCGAATCGCTCGGCTACGACCTCGGCATGTACACCGATCCGTATTCGAAATTCGGGCAATTGACGTACGAAATGTGGCGCGCGATCCGCCTGGTGGTCGACACCGGCCTGCATACCAAAGGATGGACGCGGCAGCAGGCCATCGACTATTGCAAACAGAATTCAGGCAGGACCCAGACCGTCATCGAGCAGGAGATCGACCGCTATATCGCCCAGCCGGGCGGCGCGACGGTCTACAAAATCGGCCAGCTCAAAATCCTCGAGCTGCGCAAGCGCGCCCAGAAAGAGCTCGGCGAGAAATTCGATATCCGCGCCTTCCACGACGCGATCCTCGGCGAAGGCGCGCTGCCGCTGGCCGTCCTCGACGCGCACATCAACGACTGGATCGCCGCACAGAAGAAGGAGAGCGGCGCGAAGGCCACCATCACGTTGCGCCGGGAGTGAGGACGCGCGCCAGAAACGCCTGCACGACCTCCGCTTCCTCATGCACGACCTGATGCGCCATCGGGTACTCGTGGTACTCGACGTCGAGTCCGGCGTCCTCGAGCACGCGTCGCGCGCGGCGGGCGTAGTTGATCGGCACGACGTCGTCGGCGCTGCCGTGCGCGATCAGCACCGGCAGCCCGGCGCGCGCGCGCAGATTGGGCAGGTCGTCTTCGTATAGTCCGCCGCTCATGGCCACGACGCCGGCGACGTCGGTGCGCAATCCGACATCGAGCGACATCATCGCTCCTTGGGAGAAGCCGGCCATCACCAGGCCCGAGGTGGGGAAGGAAGTAGTCAACTCCTTGACGAACTGAAGAAGCGCGCGGCGCGACTCGGCCACGCTCTCGCGCTCCGGCGGCCAGCCGTCGAACCAGCTCCAGCCGAAGGTCATGCCGGGATAAGCCTCGAACGGCTTCGGCGCGTTCGGGAAGACGAAGCGCGCGCCGCCGGGGACGTCGAGCAGCGGCGCGAGGTCGGCCAGGTCGTTCGCGTCGGCGCCGCGTCCGTGGATCATCACCACCAGCGGCATTTCCTCGTCGTCGGCGCGGCGCGACGGCACGTGGAGCACGTAGCGGAGTGAGAGGTCGTTTCGCACGGGCTGCACTCTATACTCCGTCCGATGGCTGATTTCGAAGCGTTGGTCGCCGAGGCGCGGGCGCAGGCGATGCGCGAGCTGCGCGAGCTCGTCGCCGCAGCGCCGCCGCGCGTGCTGCAGAAGATCGCGGCCGATCTGGTGCCGTCGCTCTTTCAGGTCGGCTATCGCGGCGAGCCGGCCGGCCTCGGCTCGCATTGGGGCGACGCGCTCGCGCGTCCGCCGATCGACGGGCTGCCGACGTTTCTCGTGCGCATTCACGTCGGCGTCTTCGACGCGCTCGACGTCGATCGTCTGCGGCAGGCCATGCACGACGTTCGCGCGCAGCAGGCGGCGCTGGCCATCATTGCGCCGTCAGCGCTCGCGGTCGGAGTGCGCGGCGCCATCGAGCCGATCGTGCCGTGGCTGCTCGACGGCGACGGGCTCGCGCATCTGATGCTGCAGGCCAATGTCGCGGTCGTCACGCGCGTGTACGAGACGAAAGCCGCCGACACCGCGTACTTCCGGTAGAATCGTCGCTTGCCCCGGAGGACCCGTGCACATCAATGACCTTTTGAAAATCGCGGCGGAGCGGCGCGCGTCGGACCTGCACATCAAGGTCGGCTCGCATCCCGTGATCCGCGTCGACGGCGAGCTCGTGCCGCTGGTCGAGCTCAAGCGCCTGATGCAGGAAGACACGATCGCCATGGCCTTTTCGATCATGTCGTCGCGTCAGAAAGAGAAGTTCAAGAACAACTACGAGATCGACATCGCCTACTCGGTGCCCGGCCTGGGGCGCTTCCGCTGCAACATCTTTCAACAGCGCGGCACGGTCGGACTGGTGCTGCGCGTCATCCCGGTCAAGATCCTCTCCATTCGCGAGCTGATGCTGCCGACCGTGCTCGAGAAGATCGCCGAGGAGCGGCGCGGTTTGATCCTCTGCACCGGCACCACAGGCTCCGGCAAGTCGACCACGCTCGCGGCGATGATCGACTACATCAACGCTCACCGCACCGAGCACATCATGACGGTCGAGGACCCGATCGAGTTCCTCCATCGCGACAAGAAATCGATCGTCAACCAGCGCGAGGTCGAAGTCGACACGAAGTCGTTCTCGCAGGCGCTGCGCAGCGCGCTCCGTCAGGATCCCGACGTGATCCTGGTCGGCGAAATGCGCGATTACGAGACCATCGAGACCGCGCTGACGGCGGCGGAGACGGGCCATCTCGTGCTCTCGACGCTGCACACGATGGATGCGACCGAGACGGTCAACCGCATCATCTCCGTCTTTCCGCCGCACCAGCAGAAGCAGATCCGCCTGCAGCTCGCGGCGGTGCTCAAAGCGGTCGTCTCGCTGCGCCTTTTGCCGCGCGCCGACGGCCTCGGGCGCGTGCCGGCGGCCGAGGTGCTGATCTCGACCGCGTACATCCGCGACTGCATCGAGAACAAGGAAAAGACGAAGCTGATCAAGGACGCCATCGCCCAGGGCACCTCGCAGTACGGCATGCAGACCTTCGATCAGTCGCTCTACACGCTCTACAAGAACGGCCTGATCACGCTCGACGAAGCGCTCCGCCGCGCGTCGAACCCCGACGAGTTCCGCCTCAAGCTCAGCGGCATCCAGTCGACTTCCGACATGTCGCGCGAAGAGATGGAGCAGAAGCTCACCATCTCCGGCCAGAGCGACGACCCGTTCGGCGACGAGTCGCCCTTCGATTTCAGCAATACGATCTGAGCTGAGCGTTCCGTTCGCGGAACGCTCAGCGCTTGCGCGCAAGCATCAAGAAGTACGCGCCCTTGTGACGGCCGTAGACGATGCCGCTCGCTCCGCCGTTCTTTTTGCCGGTGACGAAGAGGTCGCCGAGAGGCTCGAGCGGGAAGGACCACCCTTTCTCCGCCATCATCTTCACGCGCTGACTCAACGGCATCAACGACGCCGCGCCGCTCGTCGCCGCCTGCACCTTCTTCACCGCCGCGGCATCGTCTTTCGGCACGAAGTAGACCTGCAGTTTCGGCGCGCCGGCGAAGCTGCCGAGGGAGGTCTTCAGGTGCTGCAGCGACTGCGGATCGGCTCCCGGATAGACGAGTTTCTCCAGATGAGCGACGTCGTTGCGGCCGATCATCGCCTGCAGCTGATTCGCGAGCGCCTCCGGCGAGCGCGCACCCTGCGCAAATGCGGCGGCGGAGACGAGAAGCGAGAGCGCAAAAACGGCTGATCGGTACATGAGGCCGCAGCGTACGGGCCGCGCGCGCGATCGTCAACGCGTTGCCGCAGCGCGACGCATGCTCTAACCTCGGATGCGATGTCGGACTGCTACACCGCGGCGATGCGCATCCTCCAATACCGCTTCAACAGCGAGGCGGAGCTGCGGCGGAAATTGCGGCGGAAGGAGTTCGACGCCGAGGCCATCGACGAGACCATCGCCCGGCTGAAGCGCGAGCGGTGGCTCGACGACGCGCGCTTTGCCGGCGCATTCGTCCGCACGCGAGCACTCCGCAAGATCGGCCGGCGGCGTCTGCTGCGCGAGCTGCAGGCCGCGGGCGTCGACGACGACAACGCCGCGAAAGCGGTGCGCGAGAACGTCGACGAAGAGCGCGAGCGCGAAGCCGCGCAACAGCTCTGCGCCCGCCGCGCCCGCGCCCTGGTGCGGCGTCACGGCGCCGACTACATCGCCAGCGACGAAGGGCGCGAGAAACTGATCGCGTATCTGATCGGCCGCGGCTACGAGCTCGAGCTCGCGCGCGCAGCCGTACGCGCACTCTGACCGCGCCGCGGCGCGGTATCATCCGCCGTTCACCGCCGCCGGAACCAAACCGCCGCGATGCGTGTTCACACCGAACGGAGAATCACCGCTTGTCGAAGACCCTCACCACCGCTGAAATCCGCGAGTCGTTTCTCGCTTACTTTGAACGCAACGGCCATCGCCGCGTGGCCAGTTCCTCGCTCGTGCCCGCCGGCGATCCGACGCTGCTGTTCACGAACGCCGGGATGAATCAGTTCAAGGAGACTTTCCTCGGCCGCGAGCCGCGCGATTACGCGCGCGCCACCACCTCGCAGAAATGCGTCCGCGCCGGCGGCAAGCACAACGACCTCGAGAACGTCGGCCGCACCGCGCGCCATCACACCTTCTTCGAGATGCTCGGCAACTTCTCGTTCGGCGACTACTTCAAGGAAGACGCGATCCGCTTCGCGTGGGACCTGCTCGTCAACGTCTACGGCCTCGACACCGAGCGCCTCTGGTTCACCGTCTTCGAAGGCGACGACAAAGTGCCGCCCGACGCCGAGGCGGAATCGCTATGGGTGAAAGCGGGCGCGGCGCCCGAGCGCGTGCTGCGCTTCGGCAAGAAGGACAACTTCTGGCAGATGGGCGACACCGGCCCGTGCGGACCCTGCTCGGAGATCCACTACTTCCGCGGCGACGACCTGTCGAAGAACGTGCCGGAGCTGGTCAACGGCCCCGGCGACGACACGATGGAAGTGTGGAACCTCGTCTTCATGCAGTACGACCGCGACGAGAACGGCGTGCTGCATCCGCTGCCGGCGCCGTCCGTCGACACCGGCATGGGACTCGAGCGCATCGCCCTCGTCCTGCAGAACGCCGGCACGAACTACGACACCGACCTCTTCACGCCGATCATGCGCCGCGTCGAGGAGCTCGGCGGCTACCGCTACCGCGGCGACATGGAGGACGATCTCGACACCGCCATCCGCGTCCTCTGCGATCACGCGCGCGCCTCGGCGTTCCTCATCAGCGACGGCGTCATCCCGTCGAACGAAGGGCGCGGCTACGTGCTGCGCCGCATCATCCGCCGCGCCATCCGCTTCGGCCGCAAGCTGCCGAAGGCGGTGCTGCTCACGCAGCTCGTCGACGCGGTGATCTCGGCGATGGGCGAGGCTTACGCCGAGCTGCACGCGCGCCGCGAGGCCATCGTCAAGACGCTCGAGGCGGAAGAGGAGCGCTTCTCGCGCACCCTCACCGTCGGCATGGAGCGCGTTGGTCAAGTTCTTGACGATGTCCGGCGCCGCGGCGAGACGGTCCTCGGCGGCGCCGAGGTGTTCCGCCTCTACGACACCTACGGCATCCCGGTCGATTTGATCCAGGAGATGGCCGAGGATGAAGGCGTCACGCTCGACCGCGCCGGATTCGAGCAGATGATGTCCGACGCGCGCGCCAAGGCGAAGGCGTCGTCGAAGTTCGCCTTCTCCGCCGACGCCGAGACCTTCGCCGCCATCGCCGAGAAAGTCGGGCCGGTGGAGTTCGTCGGCTACGAGCAGTACGAGAACATCGACAGCGTCGTCAAAGCGATCGTCGTCACCGGCGAAGAGCGCGAGTCGCTGCACCACGGCAGCGAAGGCGAAGTGGTCCTCTCGCCGACGCCGTTCTACGCGGAGTCGGGCGGCCAGATCGGCGACACCGGCACGCTCGAATGGGACGGCGGCCGCGCCACCGTGCTCGACACGCAGAAGCCGGCCGGCGAGCTGCCGGTCTCGCGCGTCCGCCTGGAGGAAGGATTTCTATCCGTAGGGATGCAGATCCGTGCATCCGTCCCTGCACCCATCCGTCGCGACACCACCGCCAACCACACCGCCACGCACCTGTTGCACAAGGCGCTCAAGGATCTCCTCGGCCCGACGGTGCAGCAGGCCGGCTCGCTCGTCGCGCCCGACCGCCTCCGCTTCGACTACACCCATCACCAGCCGCTCACCGAGGAGCAGTTACGGCAGGTGGAGGAATCGGTCAACGAGCGCGTGCGCGCGAACCTCGAGGTGACGAAAACCGTGCTGCCGATCGATGAGGCGAAGAAGAGCGGCGCGGTGGCGATGTTCGGCGAAAAGTACGGCGAGATGGTGCGCATCGTCGCCGCAGGCGATTACTCGCGCGAGTTCTGCGGCGGCTGCCACGTGAACCGCACCGGCGACATCGGCGTCTTCAAGATCATCAGCGACCGTTCGCTCGCCGCCGGCGTGCGGCGGATGGAAGCCGTCACCGGCCGCGGCGCGCTCGCGTACTTTCGCAAGCTCGACGACGCCGCGCACGTCCTCGCGTCGCAGGCCAACGTGCCGGTCGAAGAGCTGCCGGCGTACGTGCGCTCGCTGCAGGAGAAGCAGAAGCAGCTCGAGAAAGAGCTCAAGCAACTGAAGCTGAAGATCGCCACCGGCGGCGCGATGCTCGATGCGCGCGGCGTCGAAGCAGGCGGCGTCGGCAAGGTGACGAGCGCCGACAGTGGCGTAACGACGGTCGAAGGCGTGCAACTGATCGCGCGCCGCGTCGACGACGTCAGCGGCGGCGATCTGCGCAATCTCGCCGACACGTTCCGCACGAAGCTCAAGAGCGGCGTAGTCGTCCTCGGCACCGCCACCGACGGCAAGGTCACGCTGCTCACGGCCGTGACGAAGGATCTGCTCGATCGCGTGCAAGCCAACACGCTCATCGCGCGCCTCGCGCCGATCGTCGGCGGCAAAGGCGGCGGCAAACCCGACCTGGCGCAGGCCGGTGGCAAAGACGCGGATCGGCTCGATGAAGCGCTGCAGACGGCGCCGGCAGCATTGCGCGAGTTGTTGGTCTAGCGAGTTCCGAGGACCCGACGAACCTCCCCATGCTATTGTTGACTCCGCAAAAATCGCGGGAGGTGGTCCATGTTTCGTCGCGCCTGGGTGTGGATTTTCGCTGCGTTCCTGTCGCTGCCGCTGCAGGCCATCACCACCAAGAACCTCAGTCAGGGACTCACCGCTGCTGATGTGGCCGGGCTGCTGGCCGGTCCCGGCGCCACGATCTCGAACGTGAAGATCACCGGCGCGCCGACCGCGGTCGGCTCCTTCGCCGCCGCCGCCGACCTCGGCGTCCAAACGGGCGTGATCCTCAGCACCGGCAACGTCGCCGGCGCGAGCGGCAACAATACCGCTCCCGATTTCGGCGCCGCCCTCGGCACTCCGGGGCATCCCGCGCTCGACGCCATCGTCGATCCGTTCCGCACCTTCGACGCCACCGTGCTCGAGTTCGACGTCGTCACCGTCTCGCCGACCTTCTCGATCCGCTACGTCTTCGCCTCGGAGGAGTATCGCGAGTTCGTCGGCACCGAATTCAACGACGTCTTCGCCTTCTTCGTCGACGGCTCGAACATCGCCATCACGCCCGGCACGAACAACCCCGTGACCGTGAACACCATCAACCACCTGCTCAACGCCGGCCTCTACACCGACAACGGCGCCGGCACCGCGGCCACGCAGTTCGACGGCTTCACCCACGTCCTCACCGCCGTCGCCGTCGTCGATCCGACGATCAGCCATCACGTGCGCATCGCCATCGCCGATACGTCCGATCCGATCTACGACTCGGCCGTGCTCATCGCGCAGGGCGGCATCTCCGGCGTCGCGCTGGCGCCGTTCATCGTGCCGCAGGCGGAGACGATCGTGCTGAACAACCTCGAGAATCGCGACGTGCCGCTGCGCGTCTTCTATGCGACGACGGCCACGCCCGCCGATCTCTCCGCCTCCGGTCTGCCGCCCGACTCGAAGGTGACGTTCACGCCCTTCTTCCTCGACGCGAACGGGCAGCTCACGTCGACCATGAACGTGGCCATCGGACCGAACACGCCCGCGGGCACGTACGTCACCACCATCCGCTCCGCGGCCGGCTCCGCGGAGTCGTTCGCCACCGTCACCGTGATCGTCAACTGCGCGCCGCCGCAGATCCTCGGCGTCGATCAGCCGCTCGGCCAGAGCGTCAACTCCGGCTCGCGCGCGACCGTCACGACGAAGGTGCAGGGGAGCGGGCCGATCTCGTATCAGTGGTTCATCGGCATGGCCGGGATGACGCGCACGCCGATCGCCGGCGCCAACGGTCCCACGCTGCAGTCGCCGCCGGTGACCGGGTTCACGCCGGTGTGGGTGCGCGCGACGAATCCCTGCGGATCGGTCGACAGCACCACGGCGTTCCTGACACCGCGTTGACGACGGCCTCGACTCACGCGTGGGGCACGCAGCCCGAGATGTTCGGGCCGCGCCACGAGCATCGCCTCGGCATGATCATGGCCGAGGTGGCGCGGCTGCCGGAAGGCGCGCGCGTGCTCGACGGCGCGGTCGGACTGGGGCAGCTCGCCGTGCGCATGCAGCGCCGCGGACTGCGCGTGATCGGCATCGACTACTCCTTCGACGCCGCGCTGCACGTGCGGAAGACGACCACCATTCCGGTCGTCGTCGGCGACATGACCCGCATGCCGTTTCGCGACGGCGCGTTCGGCGGCGTGACCACGGGTGAGACGCTCGAGCATCTCGACGGCGACGCCGATGCGGCGCGCGAGATCTCGCGCGTGCTCGATGACGGCGGCACCTGCATCGCCACCGTGCCGGCGCTGCAGAGTCTCTGGAGCGCGTCCGACGACTACTACGAGCATCGCCGCCGCTACTCGCGCGCGCAGCTCACCTCGATGTTCGAGCGCGCCGGTTTGCGCATCGCCCGCGCGTCGTACTGGGGCTTCCCGGTGGTGCTCGCGTACGACACGCTGTTCCTCCTGCCGATGAACAAGCGCCGCGCGCGCAAACGCGTCGACGACGACGCGGCGCTGCGCGGCATCGCCGGCGCCGGCCGCAAGCGCGCGCTGGTCAACGCCGCGCGCGCCGTCTTCGCCATCGACCGCCTCTTCGCCTGGTTGCCGTTCGGCCCGGGACTGCTGATGGTGGCGCGCAAGCGGCGCGAGTAGAATGCGCGCCTATGAGTGAAGGCTTCGACAAACCGAGTCGTTCCGAGGATGAGTACTTCGCGCGGCAGGAGATCGAGCGGAGGAAACAGTGGGCGCGCGAGCAGGCCGCGAAGATGGCCGGCGACGAGAAGGAGCGGCTCAAGCAGGCGCACTGGATGAAGTGCCCGAAGTGCGGCATGGATCTGAAGGAGATCGAGCTGCACGGCGTGAAGGTCGACCAGTGCGCGCATTGCGGCGGCGTCTTTCTCGACTCGGGCGAGCTCGATCAGCTCACCGCCGGCGATCAGAGCGGCGGCCTGGCCGACCGCGTCCTGTCGTACTTTCGCTGATGCGCTTCGTCGGGCCGGCGGAGCTCCGCGGCCTCGACGGACGCGGTCTCGACGAGCTGCTCGCGCACTCCGGCGCGCTGATCGGCTTCGGCGACGAGGAAGTCTCCGGCACCGCCGCCGCGGCGCTGCTCTTCTGCGACTTCGCCGTGCTGCGCGCGAACGCGTCGCTGCGCATCGACACCGCCGAGGCATGGGCCGGCGCCGCCTGGCGCCTCGGACGAAAAACGCTGACACTCTTTTTGCGTGAGACGCAAATCGCTCCGGAAGAAGCGCACCGCCTCGGCCTCTGCGACGACGTCACCGACGCGGACGCGGAGGAGTGGCGGGAGCGCTGGATGGCCGGCCGCAGCGACCAAGCCCTCGACTCCGCCGCCGCCCTCATCCGCCTCCGCGGCGGCGACCGCCTGGAACGAGCCGAATTCGCCCGCCTCTTCGCCACCGGCACGCCGGGTGAAGGGTTGGGCGCGTTTCTGGAGAAGAGGAAGGCGGAGTGGTGAGCTCCTGGATTGCGATACTCTTCCCCAACGTTACGAGGACCACATGAGCCGGAACGAAATCGACATCAACACTGCCGCTGCTTCCGTACTGCCGACGCCGCCGCGGGCGCGGGAAGAACAACTGCCGCTCTTTTCGCGCGAGGCGCTGGGCGGCGTGCAAAAAGAAGAGACGCAGTGGCGGCGTGACGTCCTCGATCCGGTCCTGCAGAAAAAGCCCTACTGGAAAAAGGACTACACCACCGTCAGCGGCATGGAGATCGATCCGCTGGCCACGCCGCTCTCGATCGCGGAGCAGGACTTTCACGAGATCGCCTATCCCGGCGAGTTCCCGTACACCCGCGGCGTCCATCCGACCGGCTATCGCGGTCGCCTCTGGACCATGCGCCAGTTCGCCGGCTTCGGCACCGCCAAACAAACCAACGAGCGCTTCAAGTACCTCCTGTCGCAAGGGCAGACCGGCCTCTCCACTGCGTTCCACCTGCCGACCCTCTACGGCTACGACTCCGACCATCACTTCAGCGCGGGCGAGGTCGGCAAATGCGGCGTCGCCATCGACACGCTGGCCGACATGGAGACGCTCTTCGACGGCATCAACCTCGAGGACGTCACCGTCTCGATGACCATCAACTCCACCGCGCCGATCGCGCTGGCGATGTACCTGGCCGTGGCGGAGAAGCAGGGCGCGGACTGGAAGAAGATCTCCGGCACGCTGCAGAACGACATCCTCACGGAGTACATCGCCCAGAAGGAGTACATCTATCCGCCGCGTCCCTCGATGCGGCTGATCACCGACATCTTCCGCTTCTGCACCGAGAACGTGCCGAAGTACAACACCATCTCGATCAGCGGCTATCACATCCGCGAGGCCGGCTCGACGGCGCTGCAGGAGCTGGCCTTCACGCTCCGCGACGGCATGGAGTACGTCGAGTACGGCGTGCGCGCCGGCCTCGACATCGACGAGTTCGCGCCGCGCCTCTCGTTCTTCTTCAACTCCCACAACGATCTCTTCGAAGAGGTGGCCAAGTTCCGCGCGGCGCGGCGCATCTGGGCCAAGGTCATGCGCGACCGCTACGGCGCGAAGGACCCGCGCTCCTGGATGCTGCGCTTCCACACCCAGACCGCCGGCTGCTCGCTCACCGCGCAGCAGCCGTACAACAACATCGTGCGCGTCACCATCCAGGCGCTGGCGGCGGTGTTCGGCGGCACGCAGTCGCTGCATACGAACTCGCTCGACGAGACGCTGGCGCTGCCGACCGAGAAGGCGGCGCGCATCGCTCTGCGGACGCAGCAGATCATCGCCCACGAGTCGGGGGTCATCAATACGATCGATCCGTTCGGCGGCTCCTACTTCATGGAAGAGCTGACGAACAAGATGGAGCAGGGCTGCTTCGACTACTTCGAGAAGATCGACCGCTTCGGCGGCATGGTCGAAGCGATCGAGGCAGGCTTCCCGCAGCGGGAGATCTGGGACGCGTCGTATGCGTACCAGCGCGCCGTCGACTCCGGCGAGAAGCTGGTGGTGGGCGTGAACTCCTACCAGACCGGCAACGACGACAAGTACGACATCCTCTACATCGACGACTCGGTGGCGGGCGAGCAGATCGCCAGCCTCAATCGCGTCCGCGAGACGCGCGACAATCAGAAGGTGCAGGACGCGCTGCAGGCACTCCGCAACGCCGCCGCCGACCCGAACGCCAACACCATGCCGCTGCTCATCGAGGCCGTGAAGGTGTACGCCACGGTAGGCGAGATCAGCGACGCGTTCCGCGACGTCTTCGGCACGTATCAGGAGCCAGCGCTCTTCTGACGGAGCAGCTTCGCGACCATCGCCGCGCGTGAGGTCACGCCGAGCTTGGCGAAGATGCGCCGCAGGTGCGCGTTCACCGTCCAGGCGCTGATGTCGAGCACCGCGGCGATGGTCTTGTTCGGCTGTCCGTCGGCGACCATGCGCGCGATCTCCCGTTCGCGCGGGCTGAGCAGCTCCTGTCCGGGCGCGGGCCGCGGCTCCGCCCGCACCACCACGCAGCGAACGCCGTCGCGCGCGAGCTCGAACAGCACCTCGCGCGAGGCGTCGGCGCGGTCTCGCGCGTGACGCAGCAGCCGTTCCGCCAGGCGAGTGAGCTCGTCGTCATCGGCTGCTGCGTCGGCGATCGATCGCGGTTGCATGGGTTGGCACCTGAGTAGTGACGTGACGGCGCGAAGCGTTTCAGAAGCGCGGGAAGAGCGTTTCCAGGACCTGCTCGAGCTCCGCTTCCGCCTCGGCGCTGCCGCCGCGGCTCTTGGTCATGATGTTCGAGTAGGCGCGCGCCAGCACCGCCGGCATCGCGTCGGAGCGGCCGGCGTTGAAGAGCAGCCGCTCCACGTTTTGATAGGCGTTGATGAAGCGCCACTTGTCGAATTGCGGCGAGCTCAGGACCGAGTTCCAGACGGCGTGCAGGTTGTTGATGGCGATACGCAGGTTGTCGGGCAGCGGCGGTTTTCTCGCGGCCATGGCGTTACGCTCCTTTTCCTTCCACGACGCGCGGCTCCCACTGTAGGACGCGGCCGTTGCCATTGCGCGGCTCGGCGATGTTCAGCGACTCGGCGCTGGTGAGCCATTCCTCGGCGTAGTCGGCGACTTCGACCAGCAGCGCCTCGAATTGCGCTCGGGCGGTCTGCAGGATGTGCGGCTGAGCGATCCAGCGAAGGATCTCGCGGCCGGCGATGGCCATTCGCTGACGCGGCGACGTCGACGGCTCGACGTTGTAGTAGCGGGTGAGGATCTCTTCGACGACGTCCCACGCGGTGTCGGCGCCGAAGAGGCTGCGGATGTCGCTGGCGCCGAGGATGCGGAACGCTTCATCGAGGAGCTGCATGACCTCGACGCGCAGCACGTTGAGATGGCCGTACGAGGTGAACTTGGCGTTGTTGCGCAGATTGAGGCCGGCCCGCCGCACGGCCGCGATCGCGCCGAAGCTCGGATCGGTGGAGCGCTCGCGGATGACTTCCGAGACGCGCTTGTCGCGCCAGAAGAGCGCCACCTCGCGCATGAACTGCGTGAAGAGGTGGTGGAAGTCTCGGTTGGGTTTGGAGCCGGCCGGCGGCGGCACGGCGCAGTAGCCGAAGGCCCGGCAGTAGGCGGCCAGGCGGTCGCGCTGCGTGTAGCGCAACACGCCACGCCGGTCGAACTGATAGAGCTTGTACGCGCCTTCGCCCGAGGAGAGCCGGACCGCGCCCGCTTCGAAGAGCTGTCGCAGCTTCGTGATGGCGCGGAAGACGCCGATCTTCTCGTGCTGATAGATGTAGTAGAGATCGCCCAGGGCGACGATGCGCTCCGACGTGACGGTCTCCTCGTACGGCTGAACGCCGGCCGGAACGCGGGTCTGGCCAAACTCGCGCGCGCCATGCTCGCCGAGGCCGATCAGTTGGGCCAGGCCGCTGTCGGGCGGCGCCGGAGCGCTCGCGTCGGCCTCCTGCATCGTCTCGAGCATCGCTTCGATCTGATTCGAAACCGCCTCCGCCACTCGGGGGTTCTCCGCGATCTCGCCGGCACGCTGCGCAACCACCGTTTCGCGCAGCTTCGCGACCCGGTCGAGCAGTTCCTGATATTCCTTCTCGGTTGCCATGATCTTCTCCTTCAGGGCTTCGACTGCGACTGCGCCGGCGGTGCGAGTTTGATCGGGTGAGTCGCGGTGCCTCCGTCGCGGTTGATCACCTCGACGTGCCAGCGCTCGTAGTGATTCACGCGCGGCATCGTCACGGCGATCTCGATGTGGCGGTCGTCATGCTTTTTAATGTCGGCGGCGATGGTGCGATCGTCCCGGACGAGCTGCACGCGCTTGACATCGAAGTGCTCGCCGCTGATGCGCAGCTCCGCGTCCCGTCCCATTTCCAGGGTGTCTGGCTTGATACCGGTGATGTGCGGCAAGACCGGAGCGACGCTGCCGGCCGCGATGTTGAACGTCTCCGGCGACCGGGCCTCGCCGGCGGCGATGTGCCACCCCGTCGACACCACCGGCGGGATACGCACCTTGACGAATGCATGCTTGCCGTGACGCTGCACGCCCTCGGCGGCGACGTCGGCGTGATGTTCATGCACAAGCCGGAACTTGGCGTCGTCGCGCACGTGCCGAGTCACGACCTCGAACGTCACCATCGCGCCCGCCTGCTGCGGCGCGAGCGGTCCGACCAGATGGATGCGCGGCGTCTTGTGGGGCGCCTCGCCGCCGCCACCGCCTCCGCCGCCCGGCAGCGGCGCTGCCGGCGTTCTCCGAATCTGCCGCGCCAGGCGCAGCGCGGTGTCGAGGTGCGTGCGCAGCTCCGACACGGCGCTCTGCACGCGTGCGGTCCGGAATGCGTCCGGATAGCGCGCGAAGTCGGGGGCGTCGCGGGTCATGGCGATGTAGAGCCGGTTGACGCGCTCAAGGATCGGGACGAGCGCGTGCTCCGCTCCGTCCTTCCCGCCTTCCGTAAGGATGTCGAACGCTCTGGAACTCGCCAGCTCCTCGATCCACTGCAGCAGCTCCGCGACGGTTATGGTCGGCTGCGTGTGCAGGCGGAGCGTGAGCCGTTCCGCCGCGCCGAGAAAGACCGAGTCCATGGCTCGATAGATCGCCGCGACCGACTCGGCGACGACGGAGAAGACGCGCTGCAGCCGTACCACATGCGTGCCGAAGAAGACGTCGTCGCCTTCCGCCTCCATCGCGCCACGCCGCGCGTTCCAACTGAGCAGCAGCATGTCGACGTAATTCACGACGAGATGGAATTTGGTCAGCAGCTTCTCCTCGTCGATGGTGTTGACGCGCGCGGCGACGAGGCCGAGGCGGTCGCGCAGCAGGCCGAAGAGCCCGTGGACGGTGTCGGGATCCTGGAAGCGCTTGTTCTGCGCGTCGTCTCCGAAGAGCAGCGAGAAGATCGTATCGACGCGCTGCGGCATCGGACCGCCTTCGGAGCCGAACTGGTCGACCAGATCGGCGAGCTGCGGCGCGATGAGCGCGCGCACGGCCGCGACGTCTTCGGCATCGGGCGCCGGCAGCAGCCCGGTGAGCTCGTCGAGGAGCGTGCGCGTCTGATCGACGATCGTGCGCGCGCGCTCGTAGATGCTCAGCTGCGCGCCGGTGATCGCGCCGATCCCGGCCTGGACGGCCTGGGCGCGGTAGCCGCGCGGCCGCCACTTGACGACCGTCTTGCCGGTGACGTCGCGCGTGATCGGGAACGCCTCGGCGAGCGCGCGGCGGATGCCGGCGGCGTCGTCCTCGCGCACTCGCCAGCCGAGAACTGCCGACAACGCCGCGGCCGTGCTGCCGCCGCGCGCGAGCGCGCCGGCAACGGATACGGACGTCGCCGCGCTCTCCGACGCCGGCACGACTGCCGTCCAGACGGGGTAAGGAAGATCGAAAGCATTCGGGTCGGTCATGGACAGTCTCCTTCTTCCTCGCTATCGGGCCGCCGCGGCCGGCATGCGCTCGGCGAGCTCGCTCCAGAAACCGAGCAGCGCCTCCGCGGCGTGGTGAATCGTTTCCTCGCACGCCTCGAGTGCTTCGTGCACGGCGGCGGCCCAGCGGCGCCACGCTCCGCCGCGCTCCGCCGCCAGCCGCGACAGCTCCAGCAGGTTTTGGTGCGAGGCGAGCTCGCGCATCGAGCGATGCATGCGATTCATGGCCTGCTGGCACTGCACAGCCTCGGCTGCACCGCCGCCCTCGCCGCTGACCGCACGCAGAGCGAGCGTCGCGTCGCTCTCGAGCTCCGTCGCGGCGCCGCGCATCGCGTCGACCAGCGCCGGCTCGTGCTCCGCGTCGGGGACGTCGTCGAGCGCCAGGCCGAAGTTGCGCAGCATTTCTTGCAGCGCGTGGAGACGCTCGTGCAGATGAGCCAGTGCCGTTCGCATGGGCGTTGGCGAGGTCGTTCGATTAGTTGTCCGCGTGGTTCTTCGGCTGGTCATGGTCGTCATCTCCTGGCGAGCTCGCGGTAGAAGTTCCGCGTGACGACGCGGGGGCGGGCGTAACCGCGGTCGATGGCGACACGCGCCGCGCCGATCAGGAACCGCTCCGGTACGACGCCAGGATCGTTACCGGCCGCGAGCCGCCGCGCCGCTTCCTCCACGGTCGCTTGTTCCTTCGGCGCGAAGCGGATCACCTCGGCCAGCGCCTTGTCGCCGAGCTGCGCATACCGGCGATAGCAGATCGTGTCGACCACGATCGCGTTTGCGGTCTCGAACGTCTTGAGCATCGCGCGCGGAATCGAGTCGCCCGGCGACGGATAGAGCCTCAGCCAGGCGTGCCGATAATCGGCCGCTTCCTTCGGAAAGCCCATGCGCCGCAGCAGCTCGCAACTGATCAGCGTGCGCAGCCACGGCGTCGGATGCGGCGCGCCGTGCGCGAACGCCGTCGTTGCCGCCGGCGAACGCCCAACCACGTCCATCAGCGAGGCCACGATGGCCGGACCGCCGAGGAGCAGGCCGCTCAAGTCCGCGTAGATCTCGCGGTTCCAGCCGTGCCAGATCCGCGCGATGCGTTGCGGCACGCCTTCTTCGACGAGGCGCGTCTCGATCGCCTTCGGAATGGCGTGCTCGAGCCCGAGATCGTTCTGCAGGTTGTGACTCACTTCATGCAGCACCGCGCCGAGGGTCCAGGGATTCATCAGCCGGTGATAGGGGAGCTGCACGAGTGGAAACGGGTTGAGCTGCGCGCCGAGCTTCTGCAGCGGAATGGCGCGGCGGAACGTTGCCGGCGAGAGACCCGTGCGCATGTACGCGAACGGCGGCGGCGCCGGGATCGACTTGGCCAGACCGAGGTTGAGAAAACTGTGCTGGTAGCAGTCCAGGGCGATCCGGTCGCAACTGAGCAGCCAATCGCCGAACGGCGACTGCCGCTGGCCGAACAGCTCGAAGTAGAAGTCCCAGATCTTCTCGATCGCCTGCACCCAGCCGTGCGCGGCGTCCTTCATCGAGAGAAAGCGCTGCAGCTTCGCCGTCGACGGCTCGCGCTGCGCAGCGCGGCTCGCGTCGCTGACCTGATCGGCCATGCGAATCAGGCCGGTGCGCAGCTTCGTGATCAGGGCGTTCGCCGCCTGCACATGACCTTCCGTCGGTGCGGCCGCGCCGGTGCCGAACTCCTCGCGTGTGAACGGGCGGAGTCCGGCGGCGTGCCGCGCCACGCTCACCGGCTGCGACTTCAGCCAGGCCGGCAGCGCCGGCTGCACGCGCGGCGTGCGGTGGATCTGCGGCCGTGCCGCGGATGGAATGCGGTCGCGCGCGATCTCCAACGTCTCCAGGTTCTCGAGCATGGCTCACGCTCCCGTACGCATCACTGCTGACAACTGCACGGCGCCGGCGCGGCGGCGAGCGCACGATGCACGCGCTGGTCGATCGTGCGCGCACGCCGGACGCTGTTCACGGCCGCGGACGGGTTGCCGAGGACGTTCGCGGTGTTGCGCGCGAGCGTCTGCACGGCCGTCTGCGCCGAGATCGGTTTCCCTTGCGCCACCTGCCGCGCGAGATCGGCGGTGGTCTGCTGCACCACGCGCGGCATCGCCTGCACCAGCGGTTTGGTGACGGGATCCGCGCGCAGCACTTTCGATGCGGCGTCGACGCCTTTCATCACCTTCGGCGCGACCTTCGCGACCGTGCCGGCGATCTTCGGGATCATCTTCGCGGCGACGCCGATGCCCTTCGTGATCAGTGGCAACGCCTTGATGGCCATCGGCAGCAGCGGCGCGAGGAACGCGAACGCTTCGCCGTCCGACTCCGCCTCCGCGGCACCGTGGCCGAGGTGTTCCATCAGAGTGAGCGCCGGCGCGGCTTCGTGCATCGGGTACGACTGGTGGAAGTAGTTCTCCGCTTCCCAGTTCGCCTCGAGCGCGCCGCCCTCGCATTCCTGGTCGAAGCTTTCGCCGCCGCAGCCTTTCATCCCTTCGACCAGCGCCGCGCGTGCGGCGCGCATGGCCAGTTGGGTGAGCTGCGGATGCCGCCGGCCGCTGCGCGCCGCCACGGCCAGCGACTCGAAGAAGGCCTCGCTCTCGAAGTTCGTTTCGTATTGCAGTACGGAGCTGGTCATGGCGCTCTCCTTCGCGCTCAGTAGCCGTTCACGCGCCGGTTGCGGGAGTTGCGCATGACCGCCGTGGTGGCGCGGGCATTGCGCTGGATCGCGCGCGAGCAGATCGCCGGCGAGGCGAGCACCTTGCGCGTCTGGCGCGCCATCGCCTTCGCGGCCGTCTTCTTCGTGATCGGCGCTCCGCTGGCGGCACGGTTCTTCAGCACCACAGCCGTGCGCCGTACGATCGGCACGACCGCCGGCACCGCGCTGCGCGTGGCCGGGTGGCGGCGGAGGATGCGCGTGAGCACCGCGGCGCCGCGCGTGACCGCCGGCAGCAGTTCGCGCAGCGCGCGCCGCTCTTCCGGCGTGAGGCTGATGGCGATGGCCGCTCCGATCTGCGCTTCCGCCTCGGTGTCGGTAGCCGCCTGTGACGCCACGGCCGCCATCATCTCGCCGATCGCCTGCGACTCGGTGAGCGGCGACTCGAGCACCGCCTCCGTCTCCGCTTCGAAGTAGGCCTCGTTCTCGTGATCGCCGAAGCCTTCGCCTTCGAGCTCGTACTCGCCTTCGCCGAGCAGGCCGGTCGCGAGCGACGCGATCTTGCCGCCGAGCGGGCCGGCCACGGCGGTGCCGACGAGCGGCGCGGCTTTCTTCGCCACCGCCTTCAGGATCGGCAGTGCCTTCTTCAGCGCCTTGCGGAAGAACTGCTCGCCTTCGTGGTCGCCGAAGCCTTCGTACTCGAAGGAGCCTTCGCCTTCACCTTCACCTTCGCCGAGGCCGAGCATGCCGCCGACGCCTTTGACCACGCCGTCGAGGAACTGCTCCCGATCGCCGAAGCCCTCGCCCTCGAACATCGTTTCGCCCAGCGGCGTCTCGCCCCAGCCCTCGTCCTCTCCTTCGCCGAGGCCGAGCATGCTGCCGACGCCTTTCATCAGTCCACCGAGAAACGGCTCGCCATATCTGTCCGATTCGCCTTCGAGAAGTTGTTCCATGTCCTGCATGGCAGTTCTCCTTTCGCCAATGCAAGGAAGGTAAGCGCGGCAGGCGGCGCCGCCGAGTCGCACGTTCGAGGAGAGCGCGAATGGGTTAGCGAGGACGGGCTAGTTGGAATGCGTGACGCGTCAACATTTGGTTACAGGGAGGTTCTCGCGTCACCGAACGCGTATCATCCTTCTCTCATCCACGGAGGATTTCTATGCGCGTGCGGTTGACCTTACCCATTTTGCTGCTGGTTTTTACAACGCCTCTCTTTGCGAAGGATGTCTACCTCTCCATCGGCGGCCAGGTGAACAACTTCTTCACCGACGCCCGCATCCTCAATCCATCGTTCGACAAAGACATCACCGTCACCGCGCGCTACCTGCAGAACAACCAGGACAACAGCGGCGCCGTGCCGGTGACGCTCACCGTCCGCAAGCGTGAGATGGTCATCCTCGACAACGTCGTCTCCGCCGTCTTTCACGCCGGCGGCATCGGCGCGGTGCGGCTGACCTCCGACGACGACTTCATCGCCACGCAGCGCATCTACGCCAACAACGCCTCGAAGACCCTCGGCCAGTTCGTGCCGGGCCTCGACGCCAGCAGCGCGCTCAAGAAGGGCGCGCTCATCCAGCTCAAGCAGAACGGCAGCGGCGGCACCGTCGGCACCTTCCGCACGAACATGGGCGGCGTGAATCCGAACGGCAGCGTCGCGCACGTGACGCTCAAGCTCTACGACAAGAACAACGCCGTGGTGGCCACCAAGCAGTTCGACTTCGAGCCCTTCGGCGTCCTCACGCCGCAGCGCATCGACGGCTTCTTCGAGTCGTCGGCCGACCTGTCGGACTCCTGGATCAGCTACAGCTCCGATCAGCCGATCTTCCTCTACGGCTCCATCGTCGACAACGGCTCGGACGACCCGACCTTCATCCCGGCCTCGCAGGACAGCGGCAATCCGCCGGCCGACACGCCTCCGCAGCAGAAGACCGTGACCATCACCGCCTTCGATTTCAACTACACGGTCACGAGCTCCGCGCCGCTGGCCGCGGGCGACAAGGTGCTCTTCCGCATCAGCGCGCGCGAGAACATCCACGGTTTCCAGCTCGCCGGCCCGAACGGCGAGACGGTCATCCCGCAGATCGATCCGCTCGGCTCGCAGGTCGTCGAGCGGCTGGTGACGCTGCCGGCCGAAGGGACGTACACGATGTTCTGCACGCACATCTCCTGCGGCAGCGGGCACAACTCGATGTTCAAGGAACTGCAGGTCGGGGCCAGCAGCAACCCCGGCGGCGCTCCTCGCTACTGACGCGCGGAATCCGGATGTGAGCCGCGCGCCGGCGCGGCTCACATTCATGTGCACGCTTTCTGCTACACTCACTCACGAACGAGCTGGGAGTGTTGGGACGGGTGCAATTGCTCGATTTTTTTCGCAGCCGCCGCGGCGGTGAGCTGGTCGGGATCGTCACCGTGGCGATCGGCATCAGCCTGAGCGCGGCTCTCCTCACGTATCACCCGCGCGATTCCTCTCCTTTCTATACCTCCACCGATACGGTCATTCACAACGCCATCGGTTATTACGGCGCGACGCTGGCCGCGGTCTTCGTCGGTTTCTTCGGCTTCGCCAGTCTTCTCTTTCCGGCGGTGCTGCTGGCCATCGGCTGGAACCGCTTCTGGGGACGTGCACTCGAATATGTGCACACCAAACTGATCGGCTTCACCATCCTGGCGCTGGCGCTGCCGCCGCTGTTCGATCTCGCCATCGGCAAGGTGTGGCTGCGCGGCTCGCTGATCGCCTCCGGCGGTTACCTCGGCCAGGAGATCAACGCCGCCGTCAGCGGCAACATGAACACGAGCGGCGCGGTGATCGCGCTGGTGACGGCGCTGCTGGTCGGGCTGCTGCTGGCCACGCGCATCAGTCTGGCCGCGGTCTTCCTCGCGCTGCATCAGCAGTTCCTCCTGACCGGCCGCGCCGTGACGTTCCATTGGGCGCGCTTCTCCGAGCGCCGCCGCAAAGAGAAGATGAAGGACGCCCTGGTGCGGAAGCATCTGGAGAAGGCGGAGACGCCGCAGTTGCGGCTCGTCCCGAATTCCACAGAGCCGTCTGTCCGGAGTCCCATCGTTCGGGAAGTCGAGGGACGCGGAAGTTTTCAGATCCGGAAAGTCACCAAGGCGGACTTACGGAAAGCCGCCGAAGCGCTCGCGCAGCAGGAGACGCCCGATCCGTTCGAGCTCTATCGGAAGCCGGTAACTCGAACGCCCGACCCCCAGATCCACAATCTGGTGCTCGAACCACCTGAAGAAGACGAGCCGTTCGAAGATCCACTTTTTGACGAGCCGCTCGCGCAAGCGACGCCGGCGCCGCCGCGTCCCAAGCCGCAGATCCCGCGTCCCGCCGCCCGCCGCCCCAAGGAAGCCGCCCGCCGCGAGATCAAGCTCACCCACGACCAACTCCCGCCGCCGCATCTGCTGAAGGAAGGTCCGAAGCAGGACACGATCAACGACGAGGTGCACAAGAAGTTCCTCGAGATCGGGCACCTGATCGAAGACCGCTGCCGCGAGTTCGCCGTCGAAGGGGAAGTGACGGCGTATCACCCCGGCCCGGTGGTGACCACGTTCGAGTTCAAGCCGTCCGCCGGCGTGAAGTACGCGAAGGTGGTCAACCTCGGCGACGATCTCGCGCTCGCGCTGAAAGCCGAGTCGATCCGCATCGAGCGCATCTCCGGCTCGTCGACGGTCGGCATCGAGGTGCCGAACCGCAAGCGCGAGCTGATCGCGCTGCGCGACATCATCGACACCGAGA
The DNA here is from genome assembly GCA_036389275.1 of Thermoanaerobaculia bacterium. GTDB lineage: Bacteria > Acidobacteriota > Thermoanaerobaculia > Gp7-AA8 > Gp7-AA8 > QHVT01. Next base: position 47,321 of record DASVQE010000093.1, on the reverse strand, counting down.
ACTTCACGCAGTCGCAGTCGCTGCTCACGCTCGCACTCGGCAAGGACATTCACGGCGAAGCCACCGTGACCGATCTCGCCAAGATGCCGCACCTGCTCGTCGCCGGCGCCACCGGCGCCGGCAAGTCGGTCGGTCTCAACTCGATGATCGTCTCGCTGCTCTACAAGGCGCTGCCGTCGCAACTGCGCATGCTGATGATCGACCCGAAGATGGTCGAGCTGAAGATCTACGAGGACATCCCGCACCTGCTGCATCCGATCGTCACCGACCCGAAGCTCGCCTCGAACGCGCTGATCTGGGCGGTCAACGAAATGGAGAACCGCTATCGCACGCTGGCCGAGTGCGGCGTGCGCAACATCGATCAGTACAACGCGCTGCTCAAGGATCCGGAGGCGCTGCGCCGCGCCAAGAAGCTCGCGCCCGACGACAGCTCGCCGATCCCCGATCCGCTGCAGTACATCGTCATCATCATCGACGAGTTCGCCGACCTGATGATGGTGGCCTCGAAGGACGTGGAAGACTCGGTGACGCGCCTCGCCCAGAAGGCGCGCGCGGTCGGCATCCATCTGATCATCGCCACGCAGCGTCCCTCGGTGGACGTCATCACCGGCGTCATCAAGGCAAACTTCCCGTCGCGCATCAGCTATCAGGTGGCCTCGAAGATCGACTCGCGCACCATCCTCGACGCACAGGGCGCCGAGAAGCTCCTCGGCAACGGCGACATGCTCTTCCTGCCGCCCGGCACCGCGCGCGTGCGCCGCATCCACGGCGCGTACGTGTCGGAGAAGGAGATCGTCGACATCGTCGACTTCGTGAAGAAGAATCAGGGCGAGCCGCGCTTCATCGAGGAGATCACCAAGCCGGTCGAGGAGAAGAGCGGCGCCGACGGCATCGAGTATCTCGACGATCCAAAGTACGACGAGGCGGTGCGCGTGGTGCTGACCACGGGCCAGGCCAGCGCGTCGTACCTGCAGCGCCGCCTCAAGCTCGGCTACTCGCGCGCCGCGCGGCTGATCGAGATCATGGAAGCGCACGGCGTGGTCGGGCCGTCGCAGGGGTCGAAGCCGCGCGAGATCCTCGTGCGCGCCGACGACTATCCGCCGGCGAGCGGCCAGATCTGACGTGGCCCGGCCGCGCAATCCGGAGTCGGAAGCGAACATCCTCGAGGCCGCGCGCCTGCTGCTGCGCGAGCGCCGCTACTCCGAGATCACGCTCAACGACATCGCCGCGCGCGCGGGCGTCGCCAAGACCACGATCTATCGCCGCTGGCCGTCGAAAGCCGCGCTGGCCGCAGACGTCGTGCGCGAAGAGGCGGACCTGCTGCGCGGCCGCTGGCGCCGCGTCGTCGCCTCGCTGATCGGCGAGGCGCAGGAGAACGACGAGACGCGCGCCATCGTGCGCGAGCTCCTCGGCGACGACGTCGACGGCGCGGCGCTCGTCGAGCTGCTGCTCGCCTAAAACTTCCAGGTCACGCCGAACGACGGCAGGATGCCGAGGATCGACTCGGTGAGCGGACGGGCCACGATGGCGTCGCCGCTGCGCTCGTAGTCGAAGCCTTCGATGCGCGTGACGTTGGAGACGGAGAGCACGTTGAACAGCTCGACGAAGACGTCGAACGTGCGGCCGGTGCGGCTGATGCGGAAGTCGAGGCGGCGATAGTCGGGGAGGCGCGCGGAGCGGAGCGTGGCCGGCTCGCTGAAGACGCGCCCGTTCTCGAAGCGCGCGCTCACCGGCGTGGTAGGCCAGCCGCTGTGATACGTGCCGGCCAGGTTCGCGTTCCAGCGCGCGCCGGCGCGGTAGTTGACGCTGAAGGTCGACGCGTGGCGCTGGTCCCAGGCGCGCGGCACGTCGGCGCCATTGATCGTGTCGGTGGCGCGCGCGAAGGTGTAGCTGATCCAGCCGCTGACGCGCGCGGCGGGATCGCTGCGCAGCAGCAGTTCGGCGCCGCGCGCGCGCGCACGTTCCGGCGTGATGCTCACGCGGTCGGCGCGCAGCTCGGCGAAGAGGAGCAGCGGGTCGTAGAGGTTCTCGTAGCGCGTGCGCAGGCGCGACATGCTCTTGTCGTACAGCTCGAGCCGCGCGACGTAGCCGCGGCCGAGGAGCTGCTCGACGCCGACGACGCGATGCGTCGATCGCTGCGCGCGCTCGAACGACGTCGCGCCGTCGCTGACCGGCAGCTCGTCGATGCGCTGCGGCTGGAAGAAGACGCCCCACGCCGCGCGCAGGCTGGTGCGCGGCGACGGCATCCAGGCGAGGTTGAGCCGCGGCGCAACGTTCACGCCGTCCGGCGTGTAGCTCTCCGCATCGGCCCGCAGGCCGCCCTCGGCCACGAGCGTGTCGGTGAGCCGCACGCGCTCGGCCACGTACGCGCCGAACTGGCTGCCGCTCGGCTCCGCGTGGACGACGCGCTCGACGGTGCGCGACGGCTGGCCGAGGTTGAAGAGCGAGAAGGCGATGGCATTCGTGCCGGCGTAGTCGTAACGCGCGCGCGACGTGCCGGCGCTGACGCCGAACTTCAGCTCCTGCGATGGCGAGAGCGTGAGCGTCGCGTCGTTTTTCCAGGTGACGATGCGCGCGTCGTGCGTGTCGACGGCCGCGCCGCGCTCGGTGCCGATCGTCTCGTCAAAGTGCCCGCCGCGCCGCGAGTCGGACGTGCCGTACGACAGCACGCTCTGCGCGAAGAGCCGCGGCGACGGCGCGCCGCGCAGGTTCAGCCAGACGTAGCGGTCGTCGTACGTCGCCTTCGCCGCGGTGTCGGGCGTGTCGCGCAGCGTGAGGCGGTCGTGCGCGACCAGCGCGTGCGCGGAGAGCATGGCCTTGTCGCCGAGCGCCCACTGCACCTTGCCGAGGAGATCGTAGTAGCGCGGATCGACATCGGCGTTGCCCTGCAGCAGCGCCAGCACCTCGCGCAGGTAGCCGCGGCGGACTGAGAGCAGCCAGGCGCCGCCGTCGCCGAACGCACCCTCGGACAGGAGGCGCGTGTTCAGCACGCTGATGCCGAGCTCGTGATGCGTCCGTTCCGGCGCGAGCGTCTGCACGTCCACGACGCCGCTCATCCGGCCGCCGTACTCCGCCGGATAGCCGCCGCTGAGGATGTCCGCCGACGCCACCGCTTCGGCGTCGAGCGTGCTGAAGGCGCGATAGAGATCGCGCATGTGGAACGGGTCGCGGATCTCCGCGCCGTCGACCAGCACCAGCACCTCGTCCTCGACGCCGCCGCGCAGGTTGAAGCGCGCGCTGACGTCGGCGCTGGTGGTGCCGGGCACGCGGGCGATGGCGCGATAGAGGTCGTCGGCGAGATGCGGCACGCGCTGGACGTCCGTACGCGAGAGAAACTGCCGGCTCTCCGGCGCATCCGCGAGCAGCGTGAAGCGGCTCGGCGTGACGACGATCTCGGCGAGCGCCACCGGCATCTGCGGCGGCGGCGCGGCCGTCTCTTTGGGTGGCGCTTTCGGCGCGTCGCGCACGATCACCAGCGTGCCGCGCGGTCCGCGCTGCGCGTGCAGCGCATGCTCGCGCAGCAGCTCGTCGAGGATGCGCCGCGGCTCGCTGGCGCGCGGCTCGGCGCGCACGATCATGGCCGGCGTGACCACGTCGGCGCTGTAGATCAGCCGCAGCCCGCGCGACTCCAGCTCGCGCAATGCGTCGCCGAGCGGACGTCCGGCAAAGTGCGCGGCCTGCAGCGGCAGCGCGAACAGCAGCAGCAGCATGAAGCGTTTCATCGCGTCCTCACGATCAGGCGCTGACCTTCGATGGTGTAGGTCGCGCCGCTGGCCGCCGTCGCGGCGTCGAGCGCCTCGTCGAGGGTGAGCGGCGTCGAGCCATGCAAGGCGACGTCGCGCGCGCCGCCGCGCCATTCCACGCGCAGCCCTTTTTCGGTGGCCACCCGCGCGACCACGTCGTCGAGCGTCGTGCCTTCGAGCACGACCGGCGGCGCGGCGCGCTCGATCCACGACCACTCATTGCCGCTGACGTCGATGCTGCGCCGCGCCACCGCGCTCCGCGTGGCGGTGAGCTCGATGCCGCGCTGCGCCGTCGCGCCGCGCAACGTCACGGCGCCGTCGCGAACGCGCACGCGCGTGGCATCGCCGCGGACGCGCACCTCGAAGGTCGTGCCGACGTCGCGCACTTCGCCGAACGGCGTGCGCACGATTACGCCGCGCACGTTGCCGGTGGCGACGTAGACCGCGCCGCGCGTCAGCGTCGCGGACGCAGGTCCGTCGATCCGCAACTCCGTCAATCCATCGATCCGTAGTGTCACGCCGTTCCACGACAGCGAGGCAGTGGCGTGCTCCGGCAGCGCGACGCGCGCACCGGCCCGCAGGTTCATGCCGGCGGCGAGGGCGCTCGCGCCGTGCACGCTCTCGACGCGCGCCACGATCGCCGCCGGCGCTATGACCTTCGGCGCCGGCGTACGCAGGGTGAGCGTGGCCACGATGACGGCGATCGCCGCGGCTGCCGCGAGCGCGCCGAAACGCGTCCGTCGCCGCGCGCGCACGCCGCGCTGCCACTCCGCCTGCACCGCCGCGCGCACGCGCGCTTCGGCGTCGGCATCCGGCCGCGGACGGCGTCCGGCCAGCCGCACCAGGGTCTCGATCGGGTCGTCGTTCACGGCGTCACCTCACTTCCGTACGCGGCGGTGAATGCGTCGCGGAACGCGGCGCGTGCGCGCGTCAGCAGCGACTCCGCCGCCTTCGTGGCCACGCCGAGGCGCGTGCCGATCTCGGCGACGGACAGGCCGTCGATGTACTTCCATTCGAGCGCGTCGCCGTAGCGCGACGGCAGCCGGTCGAGCACGACCTGCACGAGCCGCGCGGCATCGCGGCGCGCCGCCTCGTCGCCCGCTCTCATCGACTCGAGCGCTGCGCGGATCTCCGGAACGTCCTCGGCCAGATCGATCATCGGCGGCACCTTCTTTCGTCGTTCGTAGTAGTCGGCGATCTCGCGGCGGCAGATCGTCGTGAGCCAGGTCAGCAGCGCCGCTTCGCCGCGATAGGTGGCGAGCTTGCGCACCGCGCGGCAGAGCGTCGTCTGCGCGAGCTCTTCGGCCGCATCCGCGTCGCCGCCGACGCGCGAGAGCGCGAAGCGGAACAGCGGCGCGAAGCTCGCCTCGAAGAACTGCGCGAATGCTTCCTCGTCGCCGCGCAGCAGGCGGGCGACGAGGAAGCGGTCGGCGTGGTCGGCGCTCATCTTCAGAACCGCACGCGCACGCCGGCGGAGAGGAGCAGCGGATCGAGATCGACTTCGCCGTTCGGCGCGTGCAGCGTCAGCGGCAGGTAGCGCGCGTCCGCCGCGATCGCCCAACGTCCGAACGACCACTCCGCTCCGGCTCCGGCCACGTAGGTGGTCTCGTCGTCGAGGTTGATCGTGCCGGCGCCTGCGAACTGCAGCTCGCGGCTGGAGAGATCGTCGACCATCACGTACGCGGCGCCCGCTCCGACATGCGCGCTGAATGCGCCGGCGCGGATCACGTCGAGGCGCAGCATCGCGGTGATCGGCGTGATCTCGACGTCGCCGGCCGACACCGTCTCGTCGGGATCGCGCAGCGACGCGCCGGCAGAAACGCGGAAGGCCGCGATCTCAGCCGAGAGGCGGTGCGGCAGCGCGCGGCTGTAGCTCGCGCCATAGCCGCTGCCGTCGTCGAACTGCGCGCGCAGGTTGTCGGCCGGATCGCCGACCGGCCCGCCGTCGGCGTTGTGCGAGGTGGTGAGCCAGAGCGTGAGCGCGTTCGACTGCGCGAAGAGCGGCGCGGTGAGTGCGAGGCAGCAGAGGAGGAGTGTGGCAAAGCGCGTGTGCATGTCGTTTTCTCCGTTCGCCCCGTTGGACCGGCGCCGCGAGAAAAATCCTTCGCCTCGCTCCAAAAAGAAAACGGGCGGCCCTTGCAGGCCGCCCGAGTGTAGTTGCGCGTCGGTGCGATTTACTTCTTGATCACGATGTCGTCGACGAACGAGCCGAGGTAGACCGGCGAGCCGCCGAGTTGATCGGCGGTGACGCGGAAGCGGATCTTGATCGCTCCTGCCGGCGCTTTGAACGCCAGCTTCTCGACGTCGTACAGCGGATAGCTGGGGTTCTGGCCGGTCATCGCGGAGGAGCCCCAGGCGCCGGCGGCCGCGTCCCAGCGGTAGAGAATCGGCGTCCACGACGCGCCGCCGTCGCACGACCATTCGGGAATCATCCAGTCGAAGCCCGCCTCGAGATCGCGCTTGTTCGCGACTTCGACGAAGAGCCAGCCGCCGGACTGCACGATCGACGGCGACATCAGCATCGTCGAGGTCGTGTCGGTGAGCGGATAGGAGTTGTTGTACGGCGACGCGGCGAATCCGAACGTGGAGAGATTGCCCGGCGCGAGGCGCCGCCACATCGCGAACGTCGCGTTCGTCGAGCCGGCGGTCCAGCCGTTTTCGTCCGCCTCGAAGTTGTACGGGCCGGCCACGGTGGCCGTGCCGAACGACGACGGCGGAGCTTCCGTCGAGTTGATGCAGGTGCTCGGTCCGGCTGCGACCGGCGGCTTCTTCAGCGACTCCGTGAAGCGATAGCTCCAGACGCCGCGCCCGAAAGTGGCCACGACCAGCAGATCGGGATCGTTCGGCTTGAGCGTGACGTTGGTGATCGGCACGACCGGCAGTCCCTGCAGCGGCGAGAACTTCTTGCCGCCTTTTGCGTCGGACGCAAACACGCCGATGTCGGTGCCGACGATGAGCTGGCCGCCGCGCAGCACGAACGCCGTCGCGGGCACGTCCGGCAGATTGCCGGAGATGTCGGTGAAGTTCTCGCCGCCGTCGGTCGACTTGAAGAGATGTCCCTGGCCGATGTTCGCGTTCGAGTCGCCGTTCGATCCCGGCGGATACCACGGCGCGCTGTAGCCGCCGAGGGTGACGTAGACCGTGTGGATGTTGCGCGGATCGACGAATACCGAAGTGATGAAGCGATTCGGCAGGCCTTTGGCGGACGCGATGTGCCAGCCGTCGCCGCTCATCTTCTTCGGCGGAAGCGTGCCGCCGACGTTCGTGGCGAGGCCGCTCTTGAAGCCCCAGTAGGCGTTGCGGATGTTGCAGGGCCCGCACCACGCGGCGTACGTGGCGTCGCCGTAGGTGTCGATCGCAGACGTGGTGAGCAGCGGATCGCTCGCCGCGTCGACCGTCGGCGGTGCCGCGGCCGGATCGCCGGGATGATTGCGCGTGCCGAGGTCGAACACCGTCTGCCAGCAGTTCAGCGTGCAGGCGCCGGTGGCGTCGGGACCGTTCGTCTCGGGACCGTAGATCGTCTCGACGATCTCGTTGCCGCCGGCGACGAGGTGCGTCGACTTGGCCGAATCCATCTTGAACGGCGCCACGAAACGTGCGCCGGTGAGGCCCGGATCCATCGAGCGCCAGCTCTTGCCGCCGTCAGTGGTGGCCTTCATCGCGCCGTAGACATACTCCTCGTACGCGACGTTGCTGTCGTACGGATCGACGTCGGTGAGGCCGCCGTCGCCGCCGTACGTCATGTACTTCTTTCCGTCGGGCGTGATCTTCATCTGCCCGTTGTCCTGCAGGCCGGCCCACACCGTGCCGTCGTTCGCCATCGCCGCGTCGTACGGCAGCAGCGACACGAAGCCGTTCTGATTGCCGTTGCCCCACTTCCCGTTATCGAGCTCGCCGGCGCCGTCGGCGCGATAGAAGCCGCCGTCGTTGCCGATCGCGAGATACACGCCGCCGTCGGCGCGCGGGATCCAGAGGCCGTCGTGCTGATCGGGATGCGTCGTCGTGCCGGAGCTGCTGCTCGGCTCGCGGAACGTCGGGCAGACCTCGCCGGTGAGCAGGCCGGCGCACGCGTTCGCGTAACGGCCGATCACCTTGAACGTCGTGGGGCCGTTCATCGGCACGCTCGTCACTTCGTTCTGCCACACCTCTTCGAGGCCGAAGGCGAGACGCGTCGGAACGCCGTCGCTGGTCTGCCGCGTCGGGTCGGCGGCGACCCACATGTTGTACCAGGCCTGCACGCCCGGCTCGTAGCCGGTGGCGGAGTTGAGTCCGATCAGCGCTGAGCCGGTCGCCGGATTCTTGGCGATGGCGTTGTCGTCCGCCATCAGCTTCCAGCTCAGACCGAAGTCGGACGAGACGTAGATCCCGTTGAACACCGTGCCGCCGGTGACCGACTCGCGCGGATCGGGGACGGGGATGTCGAGGATGTCGAGCTGCCCGTTGAGCGCCTGCGCGTCCTGCACCATCGCGTAGAGGTAATCGTGATCCTGCGCCGGTCCGCTGACTTTGCCGAACTGCATGCGGCCGATGCGCTCCTGCTGCGTGAAGGTGCCGGCGAGCGGCTCGACCTTCACGAAGGAACCCGGCTCGCCGGTGGTCGAGCGATAGAGACCGTTGCGCGGCGACTGGATCGTGCCGTCGGGATTCTTGTACGCGCCGCGGATCCAACCGACTGCCGCGATGACCGTGCCCGGAGGCGTGGTGGTGTTCACGCCGCCCGGCGCGACGATCTCCACGTCGGTGACGACGTTGGCGAAGAAGCAGGTGCCGGTGCCCGGCTTGCCGGCGCAGTCGCCGGTCGGCAGATTCACGTTGGTGTACGTCCGTCCGCCGTCGGTCGAGCGATAGAGGCCGAACGACGTCGCAGCGTAGACCTTGTACGGATCGGAAGGATCGGCTTCGATGGCCATGCCGAGCGCGCCTTCCGGCACGCCGATGGCCTTGTTCCAGGTGCGTCCGAGATCGTTGCTGTAGAACGCGCCGATGCCGGCGAAGGCGAAGCCGCCGCCGATGAGCGGCTCGCCGCCGATGGCCAGGACCGTGCCGCCGTTCGCGGGAGTCCAGCCGACGGCGCCGACGATCTGGCTCGGCAGCGAGTCGCCGATCGAGGTCCAGTTCTCGCCGAAGTCGGTCGACATCCAGACGCCGCCGGTGCCCTTCGACGCGAAGAGCCGCTTGCCGACCGGGTCGTACTTCAAGCTGTCGATGCGGCCGGCCACGTGCACCCAGCCGTAGCCGCCGACCGCGCCGTAGTTCGCGCTGTCGAGAATGAGCGGTCCCTGGCCGATGGGCGACCAGCTGCCGGCGGTGCCGGGAACGCTGGCGTCCTTCGTCATCGCGTCGCGTTGCGCGACGGCGCTCGCGAGCGCGGCGGGCGGTACGTGGTCCTGCGGCGCGCTGCGGATGGTCTCGAGCTCCTGCTCGCGCAGGATCAGCTCCTGCGCCGGCTCGAGCTCGCGCTCCTCGTCCCGTTCGAGCGACGCATTCGCATGCGCTTCGCGCGCCTCTCGCACTCGGGCGATGCGCGCGCTCGGATCGGTGTGGGAGCAGGAGGCGACGAGGAAGGCGAATGCAGACAGCAGTGAGACGAGTCGGCGGTCGGCGAGCAGATTCATCATGGCTGCGCCCGGATGCACACCGCGTACCGTGGTCGCGGCGCTACTACCGCCACGTGCCGGGCTCAGCTACTGTTTGAAGATCGTCCCGGCTTTCATCACGAACACCACGTGCTCCAGCGCGCCGATGTCCTGCAGCGGATCTCCTGCAATTCCAATGAGATCCGCTTCGTAGCCGGGCGCGATGGTGCCGGTGACGCTCCCCAGGCCGAGGGACTCGGCGGCCAGCGAAGTGGCGGAGGTGATGGCCGCCATCGGAGCCTGGCCGCCGGTGCGGACGCGGTAGATCAGCTCCTGGAAGTTGCGCCCGTGCGAGCCGGCTACGGCGTCGGTGCCGAAGACGATCTTGAGGTTCTTCGTCTGCAGCCCTTTCTTGAACACGTCCAGCACCCGCGGCACCGCTTTCGCCATCGCCGCGAAGCCTTCCTCGGTGTAGCTGCCGATGCCGAGGAAGTGCTGCTTGTTCTCGAAGTAATTGCGGAAGATCAGGTCCGTGTTCGGATCAAAGTACGTCCCGTGCGCGGCCATCAGGTCGAGCTCCGGCTGGCCGATCAGCGCGCCATGCTCGACGGACGTGCAGCCGGCGCGCACCGCGCGGGCCACGCTCTCCGGACCGTGCGCGTGCACCGCCACGCGCAGATGCCGCTGCTTCGCCTCGCCGCAGATCGCGTCCATCTGCTCCTGCGACATCGTCGGCGCGCCGCCGGTGCGGATGCTCTGCGACGCAAAGACCTTGATGACGTCGGCTCCTTCGTCCGCGGCGTGGCCGACCTGCGCGCGCAGCTCGGCCGCGGAGAGCTTTTCGTCGTAAAGCGGATCGATGGCGGTGAGGATCCGCGGGCCGGGCAGCACGCCGCGCGCGATGGCGTCACGCAGCGGCTTGTCCATCGGCGCGCCGAGGGACTGCACGGTGGTGATGCCGCCCATCAGCGTCTTGTACGCATTCTCCGCCGCGTACAGCGCGCTCTCCGCGGGCGACTCGTTGCGGTCCGTCTCGTCGTCGTGCGAGCGGCCGTCGCGGTCGAAGTGCCAGGCGATGTGCACGTGCGTGTCGATGCCGCCGGGCATCAGCGTCGCGTCGCGCAGCTCGACGTCGACGTGCCGCGGATGCTCCTCGACGCGCACGATCTTCGTCCCGTCGACGACCACCGCCGCGTTGCGCAGCAGATGTCCGCGTCCGTCGATGACGCGCGGCGCGCGAATGACAATCGGCTTCGCAACCGCGGCGGCAGAGAAGAGAAGGAGAAGGAGAGGCAGGAGTCGTCGCACGGGCGCAGTCTAGCAACGGGAGGTAGGGAATCGCGCGCGCCGCGTCTCTCCTATGGAAGATGGATTTTTCCCGCGTCCGCACGCGCGTGCTCCTCGGCGTGGTCATCGCCGCCGCCATCGCCATCATCTTCTACGCCGCCGATGTGCCGCTCGGCACCGGCGCCACCCTCGGCGTGGTGATCGTCGTCTTCGCCATCATCGAGGTGATCGGGCGGGTCTTCTTCCGGAGGAAGGCGTGAGAACGCGCTGGCTGCTCGTGTTGATCACCATCGTGACGCTGCGCTGCGCGAGCAGCGGCATGACGACCTCACCACCTCCGACTTCCGCCGAGCCGCCGCCCACCGCCGCGTTGCCGCCGTTGCCGCTGCCGACGACCACCGTGCCGGCGACGACAACCACGACGATAGAGACGGCGACCGCCGTCTTCGAGCCGGCGTGGGCGGTCTGGCCTACCGGCGCGCCGGAGCCGTCGGGCTTCGGGCTCTACTCGTACGTGCTCATTCGCGACGTGCCGCAGAACGCCGACGAGATCGACACCGCGCTGCACGTGATCGAGCGGCTGCTGCACGTCGCGGACGATCTGCCGACGGCGCTCGCGAACAATCCGCGCTCGGAGCTGAACGTCTTCTTCTTCCCGACCACCGCCGCGCCGGCGGTAGGGAAGGACCGCAAAGAGCTGGCGCGCTGGATCCTCGCGCACTACAACCACGCGCGCGCCCGCCGCATCCTCGACCGCCTCGGCGAGACGCGCCGCGGTCCGTACTTTGTCACCGCGCTCACTCCGCTCGGCGACTCGCCGAAAGCGGGACAGGCCGGCTGCGTGCAGGTGCTCACGCGCACGCGCCGCGCCTATCTCGCCGACTGGGTCGATTACTTCGTGCAGTCCGCCTCGCGACCACGCACCTGGGACGAGGCCACGCTGCAGAAGATGCTGATGGAGACGCGCGACCATCTCGAGGTGGTCGGCGTGGTCGTGCCGGCGATCGTCGACGACGTGAAGAAGATCGCCAAATGGTTCTCGGTGAAGTGACGCCTCACGTCGACCAGAGCACCCACGCCTCGACGGTGGTCGCGAAGATGAAGCCGGCCAGCAGCGCGACGTACGCGATGCGCAGGAAGCGGTATTTCTTGCGATAGAGATACGTGCCGAGGCTGTAGATGTCGCGCAAGGCGGCATCGTAGAGCGCGTCGTCGGAGGAGAGGATCGGCAGCATCTGCCGCCGGAACTCCTCTTCGCTGATGCCGCCGAAGTAGCCGAAGAAGAGCAGATTCGCCGGCGCGCGTCCCGTGCGAACGGAGCGCGGCGCGAACGTCGGCAGCACCGCGATCACCGCCAGCACCAGCGAGAAGAGACACGCCACCGCCAGCGTCAATAGCGCCGGCCGCAACTGCGGATCGCCCGACCGGCTCAAGGCGATGGTCAGCACGATCGAAGAGATCGTGATCAGGATGCTCGCCTTCGTATCCGCCATCACGCTCAACTGCACATGGTGCTGCTGCACCGTGCGCAACAGGTTGTCGAGACTGGTGCGAGGCTGGATCTCGGACACGGGGAGAGTGTAAAGGGTCCTCGGGTCCTCGGCTCCTCGGCTCCTCGGGAGACAGCCGAGAACCGAGAACCGCGAGGACCCGAGGACCCGAGGAGCCGAGGAGCCGCGCGTCAGCGCCCTACATCCCTTTCGCTTGCGCGATCATCGACAGCAGATCGCGGCGATACCCTTCATCGTCGGCGGCGCGGATCGACTGCGCGAGTTGCAGCGCGGAGTCGTACGTTGCGTGGCCTTTGAATTCCGAGTCGCGCAGGAGCATGCCGAGCTCCGCGACCGTGGCGGCGAGGCGGAGGTTGTCGGAGAGAACCGGCGACGGCGTGTCGGACACCGTCTGCGTGAGCAGCTTGCTCGTCTCGCCGTCGGGATCCTTGTAGCGCAGCTTCACCGTGGCCAGTTCGTTGCCGCCGTCGCGCGCCGACGCGGTCTGGTACTTCAGCGGATCGACGGACGCATTCGGCACATCCGCTCCCGGCGGGATGATCTCGTAGAGCGCCGTCACCGAATGGCCGGCGCCGAGCTCGCCCGCGTCCTTCGCATCGTTGTTGAAGTCTTCCTTCTGCAGCAGGCGATTCTCGTAGCCGATCAGGCGATACGCACCGACGCGCGCCGGATTGAACTCCACCTGGATCTTCACGTCCTTGGCGATCGTCAGCAGCGTTGCGCCGATCTCGTGCACGAGCGTCTTGCGCGCCTCGTCGATCGTGTCGATGTACGCGTAGTTGCCGTTGCCCTTGTCGGCCAGCAGCTCCATCTTCGAGTCTTTGATGTTGCCCGTGCCGAAGCCGAGGACCGTGAGGAAGATGCCGTCGCGCCGCTTCTGCTCGATCAGCGACTCCAGCTCGCCGTCGGAAGTCACGCCGATGTTGAAGTCGCCGTCGGTGGCGAGGATCACCCGGTTGTTGCCGTGGCGCTCGAGATTCTGTTTCGCGACGTCGTAGGCGAGCACGATCCCTTCGCCGCCGGCCGTCGAGCCGCCCGCTTCGAGCTGATCGATCGCGGCGAGGATCTCCGCCTTGTTCGACGCTTTCGTCGACGGCAGCACCAGGCCCGCGCTGCCGGCGTAGGCGACGATGGCCACGCGATCCTGCGGCCGGAGCTGCTCGACGAGCAGGCGCAAGGCGCTCTTGACCAGCGGCAGCTTGTCGGCCGACTGCATCGAGCCGGAGCTGTCGATGAGGAAGACCAGATTCGCCGGCGGCAGGTCGCGCGTGTCGACGCGCTGGCCCTGCAGCCCGACCAGCAGCAGCTCGTGCTGCGGGTTCCAGGGGCAGGCCGCCAGCTCCGTCGAGATCGAGAACGGCGCGCCGCCCGTCGGCGCCGGGTAGTCATAAGTAAAGTAGTTGACCATCTCCTCGACCCGCACGGCGTCCTTCGGCGGCCGCTGTCCGGCGGCGAGGAAGCGGCGCACGTTCGCGTACGAGGCGCGGTCGACGTCGATGGAGAAGGTCGAGAGCGGATTGTCGGTGGCGCGCAGGAAGGTGTTCTCGGCGATCCGTCCGTACTCCTCGGTGTTGTGCGCCGCGTCGTACGCGTCGTAGAGAGCCGGCGCCGACGTCGGCGCCACCGCGACCATGCCGTTCGCGACGCCGCCGGCCTGCAGCTCCGGCTTCGGCGCGGGCGGCGGAGGCACCGGCTGCTCCGAGACCATGGCCTCGTTGGTGGATGTCACGCCCGGGCCGTCGCTGATCTTGCAGCCGAACGGGAGAAACGTGAGCAGCGCGCTCACGACGATGAGGACTTTGCGCATTGTGTGCTCCTTTCGCTTCTCTTGGACTCCGTTGCCGGCGAAAGAGAAACCGAGGAGGCATGACTACTGCTAACTCCGCTCGGCATGCGTTGGACGCCAGGCGGAGTCAGCTCGGACATTGAAGATCGTCGCGGCGGAGGCGGAGGCTTCGGCGGATTCGGCTTCGGCCGCGGACCGACCATCGGCTGCGGCGGCGCCATCATCCTGCTCGTGCTGAGTCTTCTCACCGGCAAGAATTTTTTCGCGCTCTTCAGCGGCGGCGGAGGCGGCGGCGCGGTGCAGCAGCAGCAGGCGCCGGTCGACTCGACCGCGCCGGTGCAGCAGACGCCGGAGGAGGCGAAGACCGTCGAGTTCATCTCGTTCGTCCTCGACGACGCGCAGAAGACCTGGACCGAGATCCTGCAGCAGCAGAACGTCCCGTACCGCCACTCCAAACTGGTCCTCTTCCGCGACGCCACGTCCTCCGGCTGCGGCTACGCGCAGGCGGCCACCGGCCCGTTCTACTGCCCGTCGGACGAGAAGGTCTACATCGATCTCGCGTTCTACGACGAGCTGCAGCGGCGCTTCGGCGCGCCCGGCGACTTCGCCCAGGCGTACGTGCTCGCGCACGAGATCGGCCATCACGTGCAGCACATCCTCGGCATCTCCGACAAGGCCCATCAGGCGATGGAAGAAGACCGCCGCAACGCCAACGAATACTCGGTGCGGCTCGAGCTGCAGGCCGACTGCCTGGCCGGCGTATGGGGCCACTCCACCGCGCAGCGCAACCTGCTCGATCCCGACGACGTCGACGAGGGTCTCGCCGCCGCCTCATCGGTCGGCGATGACCGCATCCAGAAAATGTCGGGACGCGCCGTCAATCCGGAGTCGTGGACGCACGGCTCGGCCGAGCAGCGCGCGCAGTGGTTCCGTCGCGGCTTCGAGTCGGGACGGATCTCCGACTGCGATACCTTCGGCCGGTGAGGATCGTATGATCCTCCGATGCCGCTCGCATTCGTCCTGACGCTGCTGCTCGCGCCTCCGCCCGATGCTTTCACCCGGCTGCAATCGCTCGCCGGCGATTGGGAAGCGAAGAACGCCCGCGGTTCCGTCGTGCGCGTGAATTACCGCCTGGTCGCGAACGACAGCGCGCTCGTCGAGACGTGGCGCACGCCCTCGGGACGGGAGACGCTCACCATCTACCATCCCGACGGCGCGCGGCTGCTGCTCACGCATTACTGCGCGCAAGGAAATCAGCCGCGCCTCGCGCTGACGAAGTCGGCCGGCGACGAGCTGACGTTCACGTTCGTCGACGCCACGAATCTCGCCTCGGCCGGCGCTTCGCACCTCGTCCGCGCCGTCGTGCATTTCGAGGGCGCGAATGCGTTCGACAAGAGCGAGACCTACGCGAACGACGGGAAGGAAGAGACGGAGGTCCTGCACTTCCGCCGCGCGCAATGAAGATCGTCATTCCCGACGACTATCAGGACGCGGTCCGTCACCTCGAATGCTTCGCGAAGCTCGCCGGTCACGAGGTGACGATCTACAACGACAGCGTGACGGACGTGGAGCAGCTCGCGCAACGCTTCGCCGATGCCGACGCGCTCGTGCTGATCCGCGAGCGGACGAAGATCGACGAGACGCTGCTCTCGCGACTGCCGAAGCTGAAACTGATCGCGCAGACGGGCAAGGGCGCGGCGCACATCGACACCGACGCCTGCGCGCGTCGCGGCGTCGAAATCGCGCTCGGCACCGGCTCGCCGGTGGCGCCGGCGGAGCTGACCTGGGCGCTGATCATGGCGTCGATGCGCCGCATCCCGCAGGAGTGGTCGCGCCTCAAGCGCGGCGAGTGGCAAGGGAGCGTCGGCACGGCGCTGCGCGGCCGCACGCTCGGCATCTTCGGCTACGGCAAGATCGGCAGCCTCGTCGCCGGCTACGGCGGCGCGTTCGGAATGAATGTGATCGTGTGGGGCCGCGAAGGGTCGCAGTCGCGCGCGCAGGCGGACGGGTTCCGCATCGAGCGCGATCTCTTCGCCGCGTCCGACGTCCTGTCCTTGCATTTGCGTCTGACGAAAGAGACCCGCGGCATCGTCACCGCCGCCGATCTCGCGCGCATGAAGCCGGACTCGCTGCTGGTCAACACCAGCCGCGCGGAATTGATCGAGCCGCACGCGCTCGCCGCCGCACTCCGCGCCGGCCGTCCCGGCTTCGCCGCCGTGGATGTGTACGAGTCGGAGCCGACTTCCACCGATCCGCTGCTCTCCCTCGACAACGCGCTCTGCACGCCGCACCTCGGCTACGTGGAGCGCGACAGTTACGAGCTCTACTTCGGCCAGGCCTTTGACGCAGTCGCAAAATTCGCGGCCAACGATTTGCACTAGACGCAAATCGTGCACGTCGTTCTCCTCGGCGACTCGATCTTCGACAACGCCGCCTACACGCGCGGCGAGCCGGATGTGGTCACGCATCTGCGGAGCGTCCTGCCGAAGCCGTGGCGCGCGACGCTCGCAGCGGTCGACGGCGCGGTGATCCGCAACCTCCACACGCAGCTCCGCCGCGTTCCGGACGACGCCACGCATCTCGTGATCTCCGTCGGCGGCAACGATGCGCTGCGCAGCACGGACCTGCTCGCGCGTCCCGTGCGCTCGACCACGGAGACGCTGCTGCTCTTCGCCGAACGGGTCGAACCGTTCGAAGCGGATTACCGCGAAGCGATCGCCGCGGCGCTCTCACTCGATCGCAAGCTGACGCTCTGCACGATCTACAACGGCAACCTCGGCGAGCAGGCCACGGTCGCGCGCATCGCCCTCTGCATCTTCAACGACGTCATCGTTCGCACCGCGCTCGCGCACGACCTGCCGCTGATCGACCTCCGCCTCGTCTGCACCGAACCGTCCGACTACGCGAACCCCATCGAGCCCTCCGGCCCCGGCGGCCTGAAAATCGCCCAAGCCATCGCCCGATCGTTGTAGCGCGTTCGCGGTCGACAACAGTGTCACGACGAGGCCTCCGTCGGACCGGCACGGCCGGCCGCGCAAGTCATGCCGCAGCCAGAACTGTCCCATACCGGAACGAGCGTGTTCGCTGCATGACCGACGCCGCCGGCCGTGCCGGCCCGCCGGAGGCCCCCGGTCGTTCCCTGTTGCCGCCCTACGAAGACGGCGCGACGGCCTCGGGCAACTTCACCGTCAGCCCACTCGGTGGGGCGGTGTCGAGGTCGTAGCCATTGAGATTCGCCACCGCCTCGGCGTCGCCGGAGTTTCCGGTGGCGCGGCGGGCGATATCCGCCCACGACTCACCGTTGCGCACCGTCCCGATGTGCATGCGCGGCGGCTCGGCCGAGCGTGCGCGCGACGGGCTGATCACCATCTGCCGCAGCAACTCCGCCATCGGACTATTCGTGCGGCTCAGCGACGGCGAGACGAACATCATCACCGCCACATGATCGCCGTGCACGAACTGCGTCGTCTCGACTCCGACCACGCCGTTCTGCGTCTGCCCTTGCCACACATCGACCGCGAACCGCTCGCCCGTGCCCGTCATCGCTTCACGCGCGCCGAGATACCCGAGCCCCATCTGCTGCAGCCGCAGCCGCACCGCGTCCTGCACGTTGCGCCCTTGCAGTTCGCGCGCATCCATCTCCTGCGCGACAAAGTACGTCGACGACTGCTCGCCGCGCGGCGCCATCGCGAACAGCACGCCCGGCTCCGCGCTCGGCACCCAGCCGCGCGGCGCGCGCAACACGATGTTGTGATCGCGGTCGTAAATCTCGTTCCCGCGGATCACCAGATGCTCCGTGCTGTTCGCCGTCACCACGCCGTCGAGCAGCCGCACGTACGCGTCGCGGTCGGGCGGCGCGAACGTGCCGGCCGAGGTCATGCCCGTCAGCTCCGCCACCTTCGCGTGTACGTCGTGCACGCGCTTCGACGGATCGGGATGCGACATGAAATAGCGGTCGACGCCGGACGCCGGATGCTTGTCGAGCCGCACCAGCGTCATCAGCATCCGCTCCATCGCCACCGGGTTGTAATGCGCGCCGGCGATGTAACCCGTGCCGAGGATGTCCGCCTGCGACTCTTGGCCGCGCGAGTAACGCTGGAAGAGCAACTGCACGCCGAGCTGGGCGAGCTGCCCGTACTGCTGCGCCGCCTGCGGCCCGGCGACCACGGCGCCGAGGAGCATGCCGAACTGGGCGAGCTGCGCGCGTGAGATCTGTTGCGCCGAGTGGCGCGCGGTGACGTGCGCGATCTCGTGGCCGAGCACACCGGCCAGCTCGTCTTCCGAATTGATCCGCTCGAGCATGCCGCGCGTGATGTAGACGTAGCCGCCCGGCAGCGCCATCGCGTTGACCATCGGCGTGTCGAGCACCGTGAAGTGCCACGGCAGATTCGGCCGCTGCGAGCTCGAGGCGATCCGCATCCCGACCTGTTCCACCAGCCGGTTCAGCTCCGGCTTCTCCTGATAGACGTGGAACTGCTGGAGGATCTGTTCGTGCGATTCGCGTCCGATGGCGATCTCCTGCCCCTCGGAGACGATGTTGAATTCTTTCTTGCCGGTCGCCGGATTCGTGCTGCAGGCAACGGTGAGGATGGTGAGCGTGAAGGCGAGTGCGAGCTTGCGCATGTCGTTTCTCCGACACCGCGTATGTGCAAGAACCAGGCAGAATGCTCTGACGTCGCCAACGAAATGGGGAACGACGAGGGGCCTCCGGCGGCTGGGGCCACAGGCCCCAGACCCCACTGGTTGGCCTAGCCTCCGCGACACAGTGTGGTGAGCTTGGACGGCAGTGTCGCGGAGGCTAGGCGAACCAACGGGGTCCGGGGCCCGTGGCCCCAGCCGCCGGAGGCCTCTCGTCGTCCCCCGTTCCGTCGGCGAAGCCAGAGCATTCTGCCTAGACTCGCCTGCGCAGTCGCAGCTCTGTCGTCACGCCGCGGTGACATGGGATGCAGAGCGTCCTCATGTTTTCGAGATTCGAGTCGCCGCCCTCGACCACCGGCAGGATGTGATCCGCTTCCCACCACGACTTTCGCCCGCGATGGATCACGCCGCTTTCCTGCAGCGCGCGCAGCTCCGCCATCCGTTTCGAAAAGGGGAGGCGCATGATCCGCCGCCGCTCGCGATGCGTGTCGATGCCGCAGAGCGCGCAGACGCCCCGGTCGCGCTCGAAGACACATTCGCGCAGATACGAAGTGCTCGAGCGCAAGCGCCACTCGTGCACGCACGCATCCGAACAGAACGTGCGTCGTCGTCCGCTCACCACCCCTTTGCACCAGCGGCACATCGTCACATTCTCGCACGCAGCACCACCGCTGACTCGCCGGTGATGTGCCACCCCGACTCCGTCTCGACCTCCTGCATGCCCGCGCCGCCGTAGTCGGGATGCTCGCTCGACCAGAGCGTCGTCCAGTCGCGCGCGCCCGCGGGCGGCGCGAGCAGCGGCTCGGGCACGGGATCGAGCACGAGATCGCGGCCGAGATTCACGATCAGCAGACGATCGTCGTCCGTGAACCAACGCAGAAGCAGACAGTCATCGGAAAGCGTCGACGCCTCGAGCCAGTCGCTCCGCTGCTGCACGAACGGCTCTTCGCGTCGCAGCCGCAGCAGATCGCGATGCAGTTGCACGACGCGCGGGTCGCCGTGGTCGTCGAGCTTGCACGACTCGAACGTCGCCCGATCGTCGGGTGAGGTGAGGGTCGCTCCGTCGATCGACGGGAACTGCTTGAGAAAGTCGCGGCGTCCGCTGCGTACTTTTTCCGCGAGCTCGCCGGAGTGATCGGCGAAGTAGAGGAACGGCCGTTCGGAGCCGCGCTCCTGACCCTGAAACAGCAGCGGCGTCTGCGGCTGCAGGAGCAGCAGCGCCGTCATCGCGCGGAAACGGGCGGGCGAGGTGAGGCGCTGCAGCCGCTCGCCGCGCGCCGAGTTCGCGACCTGATCGTGATTCTCGAGATAGCAGACCAGCCGCTCCGGCGCGATGTCGCGCGACGGCGTGCCGCGCCGCTTCTTCTGCCAGCGATACCGCTGTCCCTGATACAGAAACCCCAATCGCGCCATCGCCGCGAACTCACGCGCCGTGCCCCGATAATCGCTGTAATACGCCTCGGCCCGTCCGGTGAGTGCCACGTGCGCCGCGTGGTGCCAGTCGTCGTTCCAGAGCGCGTCGACTCCATCGCGCGTCAGCAGCCGCCGTTGCTGCGGCTCGTTCTCGCCGACGATCACCACGCTGCGACCGCCCGCGGCCGCGCGCGCCGCGTCGCAGATCTCGCGCACCACATGCGTCTCGCTGGCGTCGAACATCGACTGCGTGGCGTCGATGCGCAGGCCATCGAAGTGGAACTCGTCGATCCAGTAGGCGGCGTTCTCGATGAAGAACGTGCGCGCCTCGCTCTCGAAGTTCACCGCATCGCCCCATTCGTTGTCGTAGCGATCGGTGAAGTACTCCTTCGCGAACTTCGTCAGGTAACAGCCGTCCGGCCCGAGGTGGTTGTAGACCACGTCGAGCAGCACTCCGATGCCGTGCGCGTGCGCCTCGTCGACGAAGCGCCGCAGCTCGTCGGGCGTGCCGTAGAGCCGCGTCGGCGCCCAGAGATCGACGCCGTCGTAACCCCAGCCGAACGTGCCGGCGAATTCATTGACCGGCATCAGCTCGATGGCGTTGATGCCGATCTCCGCGAGCGCGCCGAGGCGTTGCGCCGCGGCGGAGTAGCTACCTTCGCGCGTGAACGTCCCGATGTGCAGCTCGTACAGCACCAGCCCCTTGCGCTGCAATCCGCGCCACTCCGCGTCGCGCCATTCGTATGCGGACGGATCGACGACCACGGAGTCGCCATCCGGCCCATCAGGCTGAAAGCGCGAGGCCGGATCGGGATACGTCTCGCGCTCATCATCGACGCGCAACCGATACCGCGTCCCGACTTTCGCGTTCGCGACGACGCCGCAGAAGTAACCGCCATCCTCACGCGCAAGCGGATACTCGCGCCCATCGATGACCACCGCGACGCGCTCATGCTCCGGCGCCCAAACCCGAAACGAAACGCCGCCCGCAAACAACTCGGCACCGACAGATCGACGCCTCGACGTCATCACTCCGAGGAACTCCGAGGAACCCGAGGAACTCCGAGGAACTCCACGACAACTACCTCCCGACAGGCTCCTCGAACGTCAGCCGCGTCACGTGACGATCGGACGACTCGATCTCCACTCCGCGATCGACTCCGTCGTCCTGCTCGACCGTCACGCGCGCGGCGTCGATGATGATCCTGCGGTGATGGCTGATGTCGCCGCCGAGCGTGATGACGATGCGGCTCTCGCGCGCGGTGATGCCCTCGAGAGGAAGGGTCTGCTTCTCGCCGTCGACGTGCACGCGCCAGTGGTCGTGCTGCATCGTGAACGACTCGAAGAACGACTCCCAGTCACCGCGCTCGATGTCCCGCTGCACCACTGCTCAGCCGCGTCCCTTGCGTACGCTGGTCACGTCATCCGTGCCGTCGAGACGCTCGACCTGCTGCTTGCCGCCGAGGCCGTCGTGCGCCGCTTCGCGCGTCTGCCGGTCCGCCAGCTTGTGGCCGGTGCGCTGCGCTTCCTGCTGCTCGTTCGTGAGCCCGCGCGGCCCTTCGTAACGCTCGCCGGCGTACGGTGTGCCGTTCACGGTGTGAATGACGCGGTCGCCTTTCACGCGCGTCTTCCGGTCCTGCGATCCTGCCTTCTGGCTCGGTCCGCGTTGATCGTCGTTCATGGTGTCCTCCGCTCTCGATGAAGAGCAAACGGCACGCCGCTCAGAGCTTCACGTTGCGCAGCCGCAGCGCGTTCGCGATCACCGTCACGCTCGAGAACGTCATGGCCGCGCTGGCGATCATCGGGCTGAGCAGCACTCCGAAAAAGGGATAGAGCACGCCCGCCGCGACCGGCACGCCGAGGACGTTGTAGAGGAAGGCGAAGAAGAGATTCTGCCGGACGTTGCGCATCATCGCTTCGCTGAGATTGTGCGCGCGCTCGATGCCGCGCAGATCGCCTTTCACCAGCGTCACGCCCGCGCTCTCGATGGCCACGTCCGTGCCGGTGCCCATGGCGATGCCGACGTCCGCGCGCGAAAGAGCGGGCGCGTCGTTCACGCCGTCGCCGGCCATCGCCACGACCCGACCTTCGCTCTGCAGCCGCCGCACGAGCTCTTCTTTTTGCGCTGGCATCACTTCCGCCTCGACCCTCGTGATGCCGAGGGTTTTCGCGACCTCCTCGGCGGTCGCGCGCGCGTCGCCGGTCAGCATGATCACTTCGATCTGTTTCGCGCGCAGCGCCGCCACGGCCGCCGGTGTCGTCTCCTTGATGCGATCGGCGACGATGATCCGTCCGAGCTCCCGCCCGTCGACGTGCACAGTGACGCCGGGACGTCCCACTTCCACCTGCCTGCCCTCGACCGAGCCGCGGACGCCGATGCCGGGGATGGTCTCGACGTTGCTCGCCGCGCGCAGTGTCAGCCCGCGTTCCTGCGCCGCTTTCACGATCGCGCCGGCCAGCGGATGCTCGCTCGAGCGCTCTAGCGACGCGGCCAGTGTCAGCAGTTCATCCACATCTTCCGATTCGATCTTCACCACCGCCGGCCGTCCCTCGGTGAGCGTGCCGGTCTTGTCGACCACCAGCGTGTCGACCCGCGCGAGCTTCTCCAACTCCTCCGCATTGCGGATCAGAATGCCGGCCGTTGCGCCCCGTCCCGTTGCCACCATCACCGACATCGGCGTGGCCAGCCCAAGCGCGCAAGGGCAGGCGATGATCAGCACCGCCACTGCGTTCAGCAGCGCGAAGGCGGGCTGTCCGGCGAGAGTCCAGGCGGCGAAGGTGATGATCGCGACGGCGATGACGGCCGGCACGAACCACGCCGAGACGACGTCCGCGAGACGCTGGATCGGCGCGCGGCTGCGCTGCGCCTCCGCCACCATGCGCACGATCTGCGCGAGCAGCGTGTCGGCGCCGACGCGTTCCGCGCGCATGACCAGCGCGCCGTTCGTGCTGACCGTGCCCGCGGTGACTTTGCTGCCTTCCGTTTTCTCCACCGGCATCGGCTCGCCGGTGATCATCGATTCGTCGACCGAGGCGAAGCCTTCGATGACCACTCCGTCGACCGGCACGCGCTCGCCGGGGCGCAGGCGGATGCGCATCCCGCTGGCGATCTGCTCGACGGGCATGTCGTGTTCGTGTCCGTCGTCGTGGATCACGCGTGCGGTTTTCGGCGTGAGCTGCAGCAGCGCTTTGATCGCGCCGGAAGTGCGCTCGCGCGCCCGCAGCTCGAGTACCTGTCCGACCAGCACCAACGTCGTGATCACCGCTGCCGGCTCGAAGTAGAGATCGTGCCGGCCGAGGAAAATCGCCGCGACGCTGTAGACGAAGGCGACCCCGGTGCCGAGGGCGATCAGCGTGAACATGTTCAGCCGCCGCGTCACCAGCGACGACCAGCCGCGCACGAAAAATGGCCAGCCGCCCCAAAGCACCACCGGCGTCGCCAGCGCCAGCTCGACCCACGGCAGATGGCGCATGGACATGGCGATGACCAACAGGGGAGCGGTGAGTACGGCGCTGATCGCCAGCCGCCGCTGCATGTCGCGCAGCTCTTCGTTCGGCGCGTCCTCGAGCGAGACCGTGCGCGGCTCGAGGGCCATCCCGCAGATCGGGCAGGCGCCCGGCTGGTCGCGCACGATCTCCGGGTGCATCGGGCAGGTCCATTCGCGCGCATGCACTGCTTCGCGCGGCGGCTCCTGCTTTTTCACGAACTGATCGGGCGCGGCGTCGAACTTTGCCTTACAGCCCGCGCTGCAGAAGTAGTAGGTGGTTCCGTCGTGCGTCGACTGTCCGGCCGCGCGCGCCGGATTGATCGTCATCCCGCAGACCGGGTCCTTCGCCAGGTATTGTTCCGGCGCCGCATCGAACTTCGCCTTACAGCCTGCACTGCAGAAAAAATACGTCGTGCCGCCATACGTCGACTGGCCGGCCGCCCGCGCGGGATCGACCGTCATTCCACAAACCGGATCCTTCATCATCACCGCCCGTATTTCGAGAAAAGCTCCGCGAGCTCGTCGTACATGCGCGCGCGGCGCGTGCCGTCGCTCGAGCGGATCGCGTCCGACGCGCAATGCTCCAGATGATTCCGGAGCAGCAGTTGCGCGACCGAGCGCAGCGACTCGTGAATGGCCGAGATCTGCACGAGGACGTCCGCGCAGTAGCGCTCCTCCTCGACCATCGTCTGCACGCCGCGCACTTGTCCTTCGATCCGCCGCAGCCGTACCAGCGCCGACTTCTTGAGCTGCGTGTCGACCGCGGCGGCATGTTCCGCTTTCCCGACCTTCCGTTTCATCGCCGCATACCATACCCCCAGGGGGTATACCGGTCAAGCGCCTGCTTTTCGACTTCCTGCTAGACTGCTGGCGTTCCCGAAATCCATCGATGCGCCATTCCGCTTTGGCGCAAAGACGCATATGTGTCGCTGGTCCGAATGAGCCCGGAAGAGACTTACCTTCACTACCTCGGAACGATCGAGCGCCTTGCGGCCTTCGTGGCGCGCCGTAACCATCTCTCGCGCGACGAGACCCTCGAATTCATGCAGGAAGTGCGGGTGCGCCTGCTCGACGACGATTACTCCATCATCCGCAAGTTCGAAGGCCGCGCGAACTTCAGTACCTACCTCACCACCGTCATCGCCCGCCTCTTCCACGAGTGGCGTGTCAAACAATGGGGCAAGTGGCGCCCGACCGCCGAAGCCCGTCGCCTCGGCGACAAAGCCATCGTCCTCGAGCGCATGCTCACCCGCGACGGCTATACCTTCGACGAGGCCGTGAAAGTGCTGACCACGCCCGCCGGCGCGCAATACACCGTGAGCGAGCTGGAGGTGCTCTACGTCCGCCTCCCGCCGCGCAACCCCCGCCCCGTCCTTGTCTCCGACGGCGAGACCCCCGACGCCGCCGCGGTCGACGAGCAGGCCGACGAGCGCGTCGAGACCCACGAGCGCGAGCGCTCCGCCCGCAAAGCCGCGACGGCCCTCGACGAGCTCCTGCTCACCCTCGACGCGGAGGACCGCCTCATCCTGCAGATGCGCTTCTGGGACGCCCTGCGAGTCCCCGACATCGCCCGCCGCCTCCACCTCGACCAGAAAAAAGTCTACAAACGCCTCGACCGCCTCTTCGGCTCCCTGAGGCGCGCACTGGAAACCATGGGCGTCAGCAAAGCCGAGGTCGGCGCCTTCTTGGCCAAAGGCGACCAGGAAATCCACCTCGATTTATTCACGTCCGCAGGAGAAATCCGCCCCTTCCGTCCCTCTACAGAACCAGGTGGGAAGGAAGTGCGAGGCGGCGAGGGCGGACACCAATGAGCAGTCCCATCCACACCACCCCACACCCAAGCGACGAGACCCTGGCGGCCTTCACGGAAAACCGCCTCGACCCCGCCGCCCGACGAACGGTGATCGAGCACATGACGGTTTGCGCGGAT
Source organism: Thermoanaerobaculia bacterium (assembly GCA_036389275.1). GTDB lineage: Bacteria > Acidobacteriota > Thermoanaerobaculia > Gp7-AA8 > Gp7-AA8 > QHVT01. Next base: position 21,949 of record DASVQE010000093.1, on the reverse strand, counting down.
TGCAGGAGCGGCTTCCTGCTCGCCAATGAAATGGCGGCAGCGGAAGAACCGCGCAATGTGCCGGGAATCCGCACCGGGTCCCGGAGTCGTCAGCGCGCCGCCACGGTCGCCGGTCTGTCTGCATTAGCGACTGCAGCGATGATTTCGGCGTTGCTTTTTTTAACACCACTCCGCAAACGCTTTGCGCCGCCGCCTAAAAGCGGCATTCCGGCGTTGGTCGAGGCCACCCAGTCGCTTGAATATCGTCCGATTGAAGGGCGGTTGAGCGGAGGGTTTGCGTACAAACCGATGAAACCGCCGGAGATCATCACCCGCGGTAAGGCCGAAGTCGTTCCCGGCCTATCCGCTGATGAGCTTCCGTTAGCGGCCGCGGCCGGACCGCTCGTACTTCGCGCGCGCTCGGAAAAGACGCCGGATACACTTCACGCCGCCGGTGCCGCCCAGCTATTGCTCGGCAAGTTCGACGAAGCCGTTGCGTCATTATCGGACGCCGTACGACTGTCGGCGCATAGGGACGGCCTGTCGGAAGCGATCCGCGCGTGTAACGACGCTGCTCTTCTCAATGACCTTGCGGCCGCGTTCATTGCGCGGTCGCGAGGCGGGACGACGGCGACGGACGTTTTGTTCGCGGTCGATGCAGCAGTCCGTGCTTACGAGTTGCGGCCTGAGGCGGAGACGGCGTGGAACCGCGCCGTCGCTGTGTCATTGCTACATCTGGACGACCGGGCTGCACAGGCGTGGTCTGATTACTTGCGGTTCGATTCCACTTCGTCGTGGGCAAAGGAAGCGACCGCGCGCCGCCGTGAACATCACGTTAGCGGGAGCGCATCGAAGTGGCCCGCCGCGCAACGTGCATTGAACGCGGCGCTCCACAGCGATGACCAGATTCAGGTGGACGAGATCGCGCGCCTTTTCCCATTGCAGACGCGTGAATGGGTCGAGGAATCGGCATTCGCGGCGTGGGCAGAAGCGATTCAAGCTCGAGACGACTTACTCGCGCAGCGTCGATGGATTCTCCTGTCGCGAAGCGCTGCTGCAACAGCGAAGGTGGCGGCCGACGCGCTTGCTCAGGACGAGCTAGCGGCAATCCACACTCGGAGCCATGCCGCCGCAACGCTCCTTGCGATCGCGGCTGCACATCACGACTTCGCCGTCGGCCGCGAACTATATAAGGAGGCGAAGGCGTCTGAAGCCAAGGTGCTTTTCCGCAGGGCCGAGTCGACATTTCGCCGTTACGACCTGCCATTCGCCGTCGCAACAGCACTCGCGAATGCGAGCTGCGATTTCCTCTTGAGAGATTTCGCGCAGACAAGCGCGGATCTTGCCCGCGTGTTTTCGAGAGACGACCTTGTGACGCGTTATCCGTCGGCTGCAGGACGCGCCCATTGGCTCGCCGCGTTGGTGGAGAGTGAAACCGGCGACCCGCGGCTCGCAAGTGACCATTATCGTCGTGCCGTGGGCATGTTTGTTCGTACGCGTGAGGATGAATACTGGGCCGCATCCTCGGTACAGCTCGCCCAAACTCTCGACGAACTGGGGCTGCCCGAGCTTAGCTGGGGCCAACGATTCCGTGCGTTTTCGGTCTATCCGAACATTGTCAGCGCGCGGTGGCGCCACGGAGTGGCGATCGAAGCGGTCATGGCGGCCGTTCGTGACGGGCATCTTCAGGTGGCCGAGCTAATGCTCGATACGGCGACGCGTACCGACGCCGCGGCCAACGATGAAGTGGGCTCTGCTGCGGTCTACCGGTGGCGCAGCATGGTCTCGCTTGCACGAGGCGATCTCGACGCAGCAGGCCGCGCGATCGCCCATGCGCGACATCATGCCGGCCGAATCGACGACGAAGCTCTGCGCCGCTCGGCCGTTGCGAACATCGACGTCGCCGACGCCATCCGACTGGCACATGATCGGCCGAAGGAGGCGCTCGCGCTTCTTGCGCGCGCCGAACCGTCGGGTACGTTCGAGGAAACGGCACGGGCGACGCTCTTCCGGACTCGCGCGATGGCGGCGTCAGGTTCCGGTGCAACAGCGCCCGTGATTCACGCGCTCGACGTTCTGGAAGCGCGCCTTGGAACGGATGCGACGGCTTTGGCGTTCAAGTCGCCGCTATATACGCGGCCTTTGACGACGCTATATGACGAGGTCGTTCTGCAGCTTGCGAACCAGGGTGACGCCGTTCGTTCGCTCGCATTGGCGCAGCGCGCGCGTGCGACCATGCGCCGGCTGAACGGCGCAGCAGCCGACGCTCATAGCGCTGCACACCTTACCAGTTCGAGCGCGACGGTCCTCGCGTACTATGTTTTGCCCGAAGCTCTGATTTCATGGAGTGTTCACGGCGGCGCGACCGTCTGTCGCGTCGATGCCGGTGGCGTCGAGAAGCTTCATCGAGCCGCAGCGGAATTGCGCAATCCTCGTGCTCGGGCGGGTGCATTGCGCCGCCTGTACGCGCTGCTCGTCGAACCGCACGAACAGGCGGTCCGCGTCGCATCCGTCCTGTACGTCGTCCCCGACGAACTCATTTGGGAAGTGCCGGTCGCGGCGCTCGAAGCGCGTGATCACCGCCCGCTGGTTTCGACGCATGCGGTCATCTTCGCGTCGTCGGCGGACACGACAGCTTGTGACTTTCACGTACCGCGAGACGGCGCGCTGAACGTAATCATTGCTGCAAATCCCGACTCGCCGGAGTTGCCTTCGTTGAAGAACGCGCGCGGCGAAGCAGCACGAGTAGCAGCGATCCTGAGAAGGACGGGCGCCCGGATCCACGAGCGGAGCGGTAGCCTGACGCGCGACGTGGCGGAGTCGGCGGACGTTCTTCATTTCGCCGCCCATGCGATCGTTGACCGCCGCAACCCCACTGATTCTTACCTCGCGACGGCAATCACGTCCGGCGGTCTAAAGGTTTTGGACGCCGGGTCGATTCGACGATTACGCTTTCGCAGGCATCCTCTCGTCGTCCTCGCTGCGTGCGAGACCGCCGTGAAGCGGCCGCTGCACCTCGATGGATCCGCAAGTCTTGCCGAAGCGTTCGACGAAGCTGGAGCTGCAGTGATCATCGCCACGACGGCCCGCGTCCCCGACGCTGCCTCGGACGTTTTCTTCGAGCAGTTCTACGGTGCGCTCGCCGGTGGCTCAGACCCGCCGCAGGCGCTGCGAGCGGCGCAGTTATACATGATCCGCAACCGATTCCCCGATGAGACGTGGTCGGGGTACGTTTGTCTTGCAACGGCGTAGGAGAAAACATGGCGGAATACAAGCTCCTGTTGAACTTCACTGGCATGGTCACGGTGCCGATTCTCGATCCGCGACGAGTTCAGACTCAGCCTAATTTCGTGTTCGTGATGGTGGTCCTGCCGACCCGCCGCAAGTCCGCGAACGACACCGCCGTGTACATCGAAAAGCACACCGCGTTTGTCGTGTGTGACGAGAAGTACGTCGACAGGAATTCGCGGCCCTTCGACTTGCCACCGAACAAGAAGGGTTTCGCGGGATGGCTTCTCGATAAGGAGCGACTCGCACTCGCAGACGATCCAAAGCGTGGTTGCAGCATCCGCTCCGTGAGCGGCGTCGCTGATATGCGACGCATCTGTCCGGATGGGCTGCTCGACTCCAGCTATACGCAGCCTCAACTGTCCGGCACGGCGCTCGACCGCGTGGGGGGGCACGTATTTCTGGAGAGCGGCGAGCTTTATCCGGGTGCCCAGGAACCTAAGATCGTAGAGTTTAGACCGCTGTGCGATGATTCCGCCGGCTCCATCACTGCGGCGATTACCGACGTGTTAGTCGTTGAAATCGTGTTGCCGCAGCCGTACTTCACATTGAAATCGCACTCGTTGGCGAACAGCGATTCTCTCAGCTCGCTGTATTTCACTTTTGGCCAGGACCGGACGATGAACCTCTATCTGGGCAGTGCTCCGACGGGATCGATTCAGGACCTCCCGGACGGTGAGCAGCCACGGGTACACAAGAAGGATGTGGATTTCGAGCTTTATTACGACATTGCGAAGAAAAGGCCGAGTCGCTTTCCCATTCCTCATCCAGTCGGTAAGACTCCGCCGATCGCCGGTTCGGATCGCTGCCCGCCGCTAATCAATGGTTAAGGAGACGCTATGTCACTCACGCGCTTCTCGGAAGCGGTCGTCTACCAGAATGTTGCGGAAGCCGTATTTCCGACTGCTACTGAGGCACGGCTGTTCATGGCTGCGCCGCAGATCGTAATTGCAGGATTGGACGGTGGCGCGCCGATGAATGTTGTCGCTACGTACGCGTTCAATGAAGAGACGCGCGCTCTATACGCGCAAGACCGCGAATCTCTGGTTCATCGGGTGGTTCGTATCATCCCGCCTGAAGGCGTCGATGCGAGGCGACTCACTGATGTCGTCGCGGACGCGCGGCCGCGGCCGCTGCTCGTTCCCGCAACGGACCCGCTGCTGGGCACAGGTGAGACGAGCGACGCCGCGCCGCGCCAGTGGTATCACTCTCGATGCAACACGCGTCGATTGTGGCACGACACAACCGGACAGGATGTGATCATCGCCGTGATCGATTGGGGATTCTTCACGGGACACGATGATTTCAACGGCCGGATAGACCGAGTGAAAAACTTCATGAACTTCGGGTCAGCGAATGGCGGCGGAGATCTGAGCCACGGTACCGGTTCGGCCGGTATCGCCGGCGCGGCGCTGAATGGTCGTGGCATCGTCGGTGGCGCGCCTGATTCCTTGCTATGGCTGCTCCGCGCCGGTCTCATCAATCAAGGTAGTGTCGCGCCTGAGCCTGATTACGACCCGTGGGCCTCGGCGATTGCTTGGGCGGCGGGTGCTCAGGCCGATCGTCGTGTCGTTATTCTCGTCGAGGCTCAGGCGGCGGACGGTACTCCGGTTGATCAGTCGCCCGCAATCAGCGCCGCCATAGAGGTTGCTGCGGGACAAGGCGCGATCGTTTGTCTGCCTGCTGGAAATGGTGAACGATCCATCGACAACCTCAAAGGAGCAAAGGCAGAAACTTGCGTGATCGTTGGCGCTACGGCATACAGCGCGGACCCGCGGAACCTCAGGCTGCGCGACAGCAACTGGGGGGAGCGGATCAGCGTCTCCGCGCCCGGCGATCCGCGGCAGGATCTGACGTGTGCGGTCAATGGTAGTCACACGCCCTTCTTCGGCCGCACGTCTGGAGCGACCGCAAAAGTTGCAGCGACCGCCGCGTTGATGCTGCAGGTCAACCCGCGACTCACACCCGCCCAAGCGATCTCGATCTTCAGCTCACTACCCGATGGCCGGATAGAAACGGAGACAGGCCGACCGTGCGGCCGATTCCTCGACTCCCTCGAAGCCGTCGAGGCCGCACGTACCGCCAAAGCAGCGCAAGCACTTTGGTGGGAGAAACACCCCTAAACCCCCACCCGTCCCACCTTCTCCTCGTACAGCTTGGCGTCTGATTCCGCCAGCAGGGTTTCGATGCTGCTGGCGGTGCCGGCGGTGGAGAGGCCGGTGCCTACGGCGACGGCCACGGGGCCGGAGGGGGTGTTCCAGCGGAGGGTGGAGATGCGGGTGCGGATTCGTTGGGTGATGGCGCGGGCGTCGGGGGCGGGGGTGTCGGGGAGGAGGAGGACGAATTCGTCGCCGCCGTAGCGGGCGATGATGTCGTTGGTGCGGGTGTGCTCCTTCAGGCATGCTGCCACGTCGGCGAGGATGCGGTCGCCCATGAGGTGGCCGTAGGTGTCGTTGATCTGCTTGAAGCGGTCGATGTCGAAGAGGACGACGCTGAGGGTGCGGCCTTCCTCGAGGATCGAGGCGGCGGCGCGGAAGAGGGCGCGGCGGTTGGCGATGCCGGTGAGCTCGTCGGTGAGGGCGAGGGTCTGCAGCTCCTCATTCTCGACGTGGAGGCGGCGCTCCATCTGCAGCCGGCGCGCGGCGCTGCGGAGCTTGGCCAGGATCTCGGAGTCGGTGGAGCTCTTGGTCAGGAAGTCATCGAGGCCGCTATCGAGCGCGCGCAGCTTCACGTCGGTGCCGTCGCTGGCGGTGAGGAGGATGGTGTAGAGGCCGGGGAAGGCGCAGGCGCGGCGCGCCTCGCGCACGGTCTCGATGCCGTCCATGCCGGGCATCGACAAATCGCAGATCAGGATGCTGATGTCGCGGTCGCGGCGGATCTCGTCGACGGCGGCGCTGCCGTCGTGCGCGACCACCACATCGAAGCCGGCGCGGGTGAGGACGAGTCGCAGGCGGCGCAGGTACGAGGCATCGTCGTCGACGGCGAGGACGCGCACGGGCGCCTCCGCCTCGGCCTCGAAGTCTTCGCGCCGCCGTCCGTGTGCCAGTCCGAGGGATGCCATTGTGGCGCGTTCGGCAGCAAACGAAGTGCCGTGATCGATGGGTGGCGTGACCCGGGTCACAAAGGTGGAAGAGAAATTTGCGTGTTAGGCTCTGGAGCGGTCTTGATTCGCCGTATCTTCCTTCCGGTCAGCGGGATCGCCGTCGCGGTGGCCGCGTGGCAACTCGCTGTCGCGTCCCATCCGGGAACGCTCGTGCCGACGCCGTGGCAGGCCGTCCGCGCCATCGGCGAGCTCGCGCGCAAAGGCCTCCTCGTGCGCTACGTCGTCGCCTCGCTCTTCCGGGTCACGTGGGGCTACCTCGCCGCGCTCGTGCTGGCGGTGCCGGCCGGCATCGCCTTGGGACTCTCGCGACGCGGCGAGCGCGCGCTGCACCCGATCCTCCAACTCCTTCGCCCGATCTCGCCGCTCGCGTGGATCCCGATCGCCATCCTCTGGTTCGGCGTCGGCGACCTGGCGGCCATCTTCCTGATCTTCCTCGCCTCGTTCCTGCCGCTCACGCTCACCACCATCAACGCGGTGCACAACATCGAGGGCATCCATCTCGCGGCCGGACGCAACTTCGGATTGGGTGGCGCGGAGCTCGTGCGCAGCGTGGTCGTCCCGGCCATCCTGCCGCAGCTCATCGTCGGCATGCGCATCACCCTCGGCATCGCCTGGCTGGTCGTGGTGGCAGCGGAGATGATCGCCGTCAGCTCCGGCCTCGGCTTTTTAATCGTCGACGCGCGCAACGCCGGCAACCGCTACGACCTGGTCGTCGCCGGCATGATCCTGATCGGCATCATCGGCGTCGCTCTCGACATCCTGATGCGCCGCCTCGAGCGCCTGCCGAACGTCCGCTGGGGATACGTCGCCGAATGACCGCCAAAGTGCGATTCGAGAACATCGGCATGCGCTTCGGCGGCGTGCGCGTCCTCGAGGAGATCGACTTCGCCGTGCAATCGGGTGAGTTCGTCTGCCTCCTCGGACCGTCCGGCTGCGGCAAGTCGACGCTGCTCAACATCTGCGGCGGATTCCTGGCGCCGACCGAAGGCCGCGTAAGCATCGACGGCGAGCCGGTGACCGGACCCGATCCGCGGCGCATCTTCGTCTTCCAGGAGCGCGGCGTCTTTCCGTGGCTCACCGTCGAGGAAAACATCGGCTTCGGACTTTTTCGCGAAACGCAAAACGAGAAACAGCAGCGCATCGACCACTACGTGCAACTGGTCGGATTGCAAGGCTTCGAGCGGTCGTATCCGCGCGAGCTTTCCGGCGGCATGAAGCAGCGCCTCGAAGTGGCGCGCGCGCTCGCCGTGAATCCCGACGTCCTCTACCTCGACGAGCCCTTCGGCGCGCTCGACTCCATCACCCGGCTGCAGATGCGGCGCGAGCTGCTGCGCATCTGGCATGCGGAGCGGAAGACCATCCTCTTCGTCACGCACGACATCGAGGAATCGGTGCAGTTGGCCGACCGCGTGGTCGTGCTCTCGGCGCGGCCGGGACGGGTGCGGCGCATCGTCGACATCGACATCCCGCATCCGCGAGACCTCTCCGATCCGCGCTACCTCGCCTTGCGCGACGAGATCTTCGGAGAGATCGGACTGGCGCATCAGATATGAGAGAGAAGATCGTCGCGCCGCTGCTGGTGAGCCTCGCCCTCGTCGCGGCGTGGCAGCTCGCCGTCGTCGCCACGGGGACGAAAATCTTCCCGTCGCCAGTGGCCGTCGTGCGCGGTCTGCGCGACCTGCCGCACCTCGGCGCCTACATCGCCGACTCGCTCTTCCGCGTGGCCTGCGGCTACCTCGCCGCGGTGCTTCTCGGCGTGCCGGCCGGCCTGGCTCTCGGTTGGTGGAGCGGCGCGGCGCGCGCGGCCAATCCGCTCATCCAGATGCTGCGGCCGATCTCGCCGCTGGCCTGGATGCCGCTGGCGGTGATCTGGTTCGGCGTGAGCAATCTCGCACCGATTTTCCTCATCTTTCTCGCATCGTTTTTTCCGATCGTGGTGGCCACCACCAACGGCGTGCGCAACGTGCCGCCGATGTACGTGCAGGCCGGCCGCAACTTCGGACTGTCGACGACGGCGCTGCTGACGCGCGTGGTGTTTCCCGCGGTCTTGCCGCGCATCCTGGTCGGCCTGCGCATCGCCTTCGGCGTGGCGTGGCTGGTGCTGGTGGCGGCGGAGATGATCGCCGTCGACTCGGGACTCGGATATCTGATCATCGACGCGCGCAACGCCGGCAAGCGCTACGACCTGGTGGTCGGCGGCATGCTGACCATCGGCGCGATCGGCCTGGTGCTCGACGCGCTGATCCGCCGCGCCGAACGGCTGCGGGCGGTGCGATGGGCCTTTCGAGAGGAGGTAAGCGAATGACAACGACGCGCAAACTGGCGTTCGGCGCCGCGGCGTGGCTGGTGATGATCACCGCCGCGCACGTGGCCATGAACGTCGACTGGAAGGTGCTGCTCAACGAGCGCCTGCCGGAGCGCGAGCGCAAGCTGAACGTCGCCTACATCCCGGTCACGTGACATCTCGCGTGCCCGGTCACCGACTACATCTCCGCCTACTCGAAGTCGGGACATCTGTTCATTCCGCGGATGTTTCAGGGCTTTCCTGAGATCAAGGAAGCGCTGATCTCGAACCAGATGCAGGCGGCGTTCATGGTCGCGCCGATGGCGATTGCTCTGCGTGCTCAGGGCGTTCCGATCAAGATCGTCTACCTCGGCCACCGCTACGGCAGCGCGGTGGTCGTGCAGAAGAACGGACCGGTGAAAACCTTCGCCGATCTGAAGGGAAGAACTGTGGCCGTGCCGAGCCGCTTCTCCGACGAGCGGCTCATCCTCTTCCGGGCCATGGCCGCGAACGGGATGTCGGCAAAAGACATCCGCCTGGTGGAGATGGCGCCGCCCGACGTCGCCGGCGCGCTCGCCGCCGGCGCCATCGACGCGTTCTCGATGGGCGAGCCGTATCCGTCGCAGGCGGAGATCGCCGGCTTCGGCCGCGTGCTCTTTCACGCGCGCGAGTACTGGCCCGACTTCATCTCCTGCGTGCTGGTGGCGCGGCAGGACGTGATCGACAACAAGCCGGAAGCGGTGCAGGTGCTGGTCGACGGCATCGCCCGCTCCGGGCTCTGGCTGGACAATCCGCCGAAGCGGCGGGCGCGGCGCGAGCACGCCGCCGACTTCGTGGGACGCTTCTACTACCGGCAGGACCCGCGGCTGCTGCGGTGGGCGCTGACGCATCCGCTCGACCGGGTGCAGTACCAGCCGCTCACGCCGCTGCGGAAAGACTTCGAGCTGATCGTGCGGCTGATGCGCGAGACCGGCGTGCTCGAGCGCGACATCGCCTTCGAGGAGTACGTCGACCCGCGCTTCGCCGAGGGCGCGAAGACGCAGACCGAGTGGCGCTACGAGCCGGGAGACGCCTCGGCCAACTGAACGGCCAGACGGTCGAAGTCGGCCAGGCTCAGGGTCTCGGCGCGCGCGTCTTCGTCGATGGCGGCGGCGCGCATCGCCTCCAGCACCATCTCGCGCGTCAGCTCGCGCCAACCAGTCAAGTTGTTGACCAGTTTCTTGCGGCGCATCCGGAAGGAGGTACTGGCCAGATCGATCACCGCCTGCCGCGGCGCGGAGAGGCCGGGATCGCGCGGATCGAGCACCACCACCGCGCTGCGCACCTTCGGCGGCGGATGGAAGGAGCGCGGATCGAGCGTCATCACCGTTTTGGCCGAGGCGTAGGCGGCGACGTAGAGAGTGAGAAAGCCGTACGGCTCGCTGCCGGGTTGGGCCACGACCCGGTCGGCCACTTCCTTCTGCAGCATGAAGACGGCGCGGCGGCAGTGCGGGTCGGCGATGACGCGGCGGAGGATGGGCGTGCCGACGTTGTAGGGCAGATTGCCGACGGCGCGATACGGCGCGTCCGGCAGCGCGGCGTCGACGGCGTCTTCGTTGCGCAGCTCGAGCCGCTCGCCGAAGCGCGCGCGCAGGCGGCGGAAGAGATCGGGATCGATCTCGATGGCCACCACGCGATTCGGCAGCGCCACGAGCTGCTCGGTGAGCACGCCTTCGCCCGGCCCGATCTCCAGCACGATCTCGTCCGGCTGCGGTGCGATGGCCTCGACGATCTTCGTCACCGCGCCGCGATTGCGGAGGAAGTTCTGGCCCCATTTCTTCTTCGGCCGCATGACGCCACAGGCTACACTCACGCGGCGTGCCGCTCTCGCGAAAACTGATTCGCGTCGCGTGGATGGCGATCCTCCTCGGCGCGGTGATGGAAGTGCTGGTGCTCGCCGCCGGCGGCACCGTGCGGAGCGTCGTCCGCGACGCCGTGCCGAAGATCGCCTGGTCGTCGATCGTCTGCTTCGGCGTGGCCCTCGGCGCCGCCGCGGCGAAGAAGCGCGCCGCGGCGATGAGCATCGCCGGCTTCTTCTCCGCGCCGGCCGCCTTCGCCACCGCGCGCGTGTTGCAGAAATCGCTCTCGTTCGCCGGCAGCAACGCCGCGTCGGCGGGCGCCGGAGTCGTGGTGCTGCTCGCGCTGATCAAGGCCGCCGAGTACGCCGGCTTCGGCCTCGTCACCGGCTGGCTAAGCGACGAGTCGGTGGAGCATGCGCCGGCGTACCTGACCGCCGGCGCGCTGACCGGTCTCTACTTCGGCGGCCTGATCGTCGCCGCCAGCGCGGCCGACGGCGTGAAGCTCCTGCCGCTCGCGGTCAACGAGATGATCTTTCCGGTCGGCTGCGCGGTCGTGCTCTACGCCTCGCGGCTGCTGGCGCGCGCGTGATTCTAGATACACTGCGCGGCGGACATGACCGAAACCACCGAACAGGCACATGAGGCGCTGGCGCGGCTGCGCCAGGAAGTCGGCAGGGTCGTCATCGGGCAGGAGCTGGTCATCAACCGGCTGCTGATCGCGCTGCTCGTGCGCGGACACGTGCTCGTCGAAGGCCTCCCCGGCCTGGCCAAGACGCTGCTGGTGAAGACGCTCGCCGCCGCCATCGACGCCACCTTCAAGCGCATCCAGTTCACGCCCGACCTGCTGCCCGCCGACATCACCGGCACGCAGATCTTCGATCCCGCCGGCGGCACGTTTCACGCGCGGCTCGGGCCGATCTTCGCCAACCTCGTCCTCGCCGACGAGATCAACCGCGCACCGGCGAAGGTGCAGAGCGCGCTGCTCGAGGCGATGCAGGAGCGGCAGGTCACGATCGGCGACCGCTCGCACGCGCTGCCCGATCCCTTCGTCGTCATCGCCACGCAGAACCCGATCGAGCACGAGGGCACGTACGCGTTGCCGGAAGCGCAGGTCGACCGCTTCGTGATGAAGCTGCAGGTCGACTATCCGACCGCGGAGCAGGAGCTGCGCATGCTCGGGGTCTATCTCGATCCGACCAAGGAAACGCCGCCGGTGCAGCGGGTGATCGGCGTCGACGCCATTCACGAAGTGGCGCGGCTCGCGGCGGCGGTGCACACCGACGAGCGCATCGGCCGCTACATCGTGCAGCTCGTCAGCGCGACGCGGAGGCCGGCCGACTACCGCCTGCCGTCCCTCGGCAATCACATCGCCTTCGGCGCCTCGCCGCGCGCGACCCTGGCGCTGGCGCACGTGGCCAAGGCTCACGCCTTTCTGGATGGACGGACCTACGTCATTCCGGAAGACGTGAAGGCCATCGCGCATGATGTATTGCGTCACCGCCTCGTGCTCAGCTACGAGGCCGCCGCCGAAGGGATGTCCGCCGACCGCATCATCGACCAGGTGTTGGGCGCCGTGGCGGTGCCCTGACGTGCTGTTCCGCCGCAAAGCTCCCGATCTGCGGGCGCCGCTGGTGCGGCGCGTGCGCGATCTCGAGCTCGTCTCCGCGCGCATGATCCGCGCGGGCTTCGCCGGCGACTATCACTCCGCGTTTCACGGCCGCGGCATCGAGTTCTCGCAGGTGCGCGAATACATGCCGGGCGACGACATCCGCACCATCGACTGGAACGTCACCGCGCGCAGCGGCGTGCCGCACGTGAAGGAGTTCATCGAGGAGCGCGACCTCACCGTGATCGTGGCCGTCGACGTCTCCGGGTCGATGGGCTTCGGCTCGGTGGACTGGCGCAAGTGCGACCTCGCCGCGGAGCTGGCGGCGGTCTTCGCCTTCTCCGCCGTCGAGAACTCCGACCGTGTCGGGCTGCTGCTCTTCTCCGACTCCGTGCGCACCTTCCTGCCGCCGCGGCGCGGCCGCGCGCACGCGCAGGTCGTGGTGCGCGCGGCGGTGGAAGCCGCCATGCGCGGACCTTCGGGGCAGGCCGATCTCGAGCACGCCGCGCGCTACCTCGAGCGGATCGCCGTGAAGCGGGCGGTGGTGCTGGTGGTCTCCGACTTTCTCGATCTCCGTTTCGAGCGGACGCTCAGCCGCCTCAATCGGAAGCACGACGTGATCGCCGTGTCGGTGCACGATCCGCGCGAGGAGCGCACGCCCGAGCGCGGGCTGGTGCGGCTGGTCGATCTGGAGTCGCGCGAGTCGCGCTGGGTCGATCTCGCACGCGCCGACGTCGGGCGGCGGAGCGCGGCGCGGCGCGAGCAGCTCGAGCGCCGTTTCCGCGGCGCCGCAATCGATCACCTCGCCGTCTCGACCGCCGTGCCGTACGATCGCGAGCTGCTGCGCTTTTTCCGCGACCGCTCCGCGCGGCGCCGCACATCATGATCCTGGCGATTCTGGCTCTCGTCACCGCGACCTACCGTCCCGCCGCGCCGACCGTCGGCGATCCGATCGCCATCGACTTCCCGGCGCCGGTGGTGCTCGACGCCTCGCGGGACTACGAGGTCGTTTCGCAACAGGGGAGGCGGGTGGTGGTGCGGACCTTCGCGCCGCGGCCATTCGCGCTCAGCGGAACGATCGGCACGACGCGCTTTCGCAATCTGATCGTGCCGGTCGTTTCCGTGATCAAGCCGAACGACGACCGCAAGCCGGCGCCGCTGGTCGCGCCGCGCGCGGCCGCCTATCCGCGCGCACCCTTTCTCTACATCGCCCTCGCCGCGCTTTGCGCGCTGGCGGTCTGGCTGCTGGTGTGGCGGCGCTCGCGCCGCGCGGTTGCTGCGCCCGAGGAGCCGGCGCTTCCCGCGGATGAACGCTTCCGTCGAGCGATTGCCGCGTTGCGCGCGAATCCGTCGCGTCCGAAGCGTTGGGCGCTGCTGGCCGACGAGACGCGCGCGTTGCTCGCCGCGACGCGGCCGCACCTCGGCAGCGATCTCACCACCAGCGAGCTGCTGCCGCGCGTCGCCGGTGATGAGCGTGAGCTGGTCGAAGCGATCCTGCGGCAGGGCGATCTCGAGAAATTCTCGCCGGCCGGCGCCGCGCCGCGCGACTTCGACGCGCTCGCCGCTCGCGCGCTCGAGCTCATCCCGAAGCCGCTCGAAGAGGAGCGCGCCGCATGACGCGCTTCGCCCATCCGCTGTGGCTCGCGCTCGCGACGCTCGTCGTCGCGCGCATCATTCTTCTGATTCGCGATCGCCGCGCGCGCACCGGCGCCTTCGGCTACTCGTCGCTCTCGCTCGTCGCGCCGGCGCGCGGTCTGCGCGCGGCCACGGCCGGCATCCCGTTCTTCCTCGAGACGCTCGCGCTGCTGCTGCTGATCGTCGCCCTGGCGCGGCCGCAGCGCGTGGTGCGGCTGGCCTCGAGCGATCGCTACGGCATCGACATCGTCGTCGCCCTCGACGCTTCCGGCAGCATGGCCGCGGAAGACTTCCGTCCGCGCAACCGCTTCGGCGTGGCGAAAGAGCTCATCCTCGACTTCATCCGCCGCCGCACCGACGACCGCATCGGCGTAGTGACGTTCGGCAGCCGCGCGGCCACGCGCGTGCCGGTCACCTACGACCGCCGCATCACCGAGGCCATTCTCGACAAGGCGGAAATCGGCGAGCACGGCAACGGCACGGCCATCGGTCACGCACTGGCCACCGCCGTCAATCGCTTGCGCACCTCGAAGACGCGCAGCCGCGTGATCATTCTGGTCACCGACGGCGTGAACAACTCCGGGTCGATCGATCCGCTCGTGGCGGCGCAGCTCGCGGCGGCGGCGGGCATCAAGGTGTACACCATCGGCGTCGGGAGTGAAGGTCCGGTGCCGCTGCCGGTCAAGCGCGTGAATCCATTCACCGGCGAGACGGAGACGATCTACACGCACATCCGCGGCGAGCTCGATGAGAAGACCCTCGGCGCGATCGCCGACACCACCGGCGGCGAGTTTTTCCGCGCCACCGATGCGCGCGCGCTGAGCGCGGTGCTGGGGCGCATCGACCGGCTGGAGAAGACGCGCCTCACCGCGCCGAAGCGCGAGCAGGTGGACGAGCTGTACGTGATGCCGCTCGCCGCCGGGCTCGCGCTCCTCGGCCTCGCGCTCCTCGGCGGCGAGACGTTCTGGATGAAGGTGGCGGCGTGAGCTTCCGCGACGTCACGCTGCTCTGGCTGGTAGCGCTCGTGCCGTTCGCCTGCGCGTTTCTGGTGATGCGCGAGCGGACGCGCACGCGCCTGGCGCGGCGCCTCGTCAGCGAGCGTTTGCGCGGCGTGAGCCTGCCGGCACGCGCGCTGCGGCCGTGGCTTCTCGGCATCGCTCTGCTCGGCGCGACGCTGGCCCTGGCCGGCCCGTACGCCGGCTACACGCTGGTGCCGATCGTCGCGCGCGAAGCGAACCGCGTGATCCTCATCGACGTCAGCAACAGCATGGCCGCCGAGGATGTGGGAACGTCGCGCCTCTCCGCGGCGAAAGCGATCGCCAAACGATTGGCCGACGCGCAGCAGGGCCGCGTGGCGCTGGTGGTCTTCGAAGGCGCGCCCGACGTCGTCTCGCCGCTGACCAGCGACACTGACGCGGTGGCCGCGCTGATCGACACGCTGCAGCCGGGCGAGGTCGGGCAGCCGGGCTCCGATCTCGGCAGCGCGATTCTCGGCGCGATGCAGCTCGTCGAAAGCGATCCGTCGCAGAAGGCCGACCTCGTGCTGATCAGCGACGGCGAGGAACAGGGCGCACGCGTGACCGAGGCAGTGCAGCGGGCGAAGTCGCGCGCCATTCCGGTCTCGACGATCCTTCTCGGCACCTCGCAAGGCGCGACCATTCCGACCGGACGCGGGCCGCTGCGCGACGCCTCGGGCGACGTCGTCACCACGTACGCGCGCGCCGGCACGCTGCGCGAGATCGCCTCCGGCACCGGCGGCACGATGCTCGAGAATCCGTTCGCCGAGCACGCCCTCGATCCGCTCCTCGGCACGGCCCGCGCGACGGCGCGGCAGACCCACGCGCGCGTGCCGGTGGAACGCTTCCAGTGGCCGCTCGGCCTGGCAGTGATGGCGATCTTCGCCGCCTCGTTCGTGAACCGAGGTGCGGAATGATTTTCGTCATCATTCTCGTGACGAATTTTCTGCGCGACACCAACTCGCACGCCGCGTCGGCGCGCGGCGCGAATGCGTACGCGAAGCAGCAGTACGCGGCGGCGGTGCAGGCCTTCGCGCAGGCGCAACAGCTCGCGCCCTCGCCGCGCAACGCCTTCAACCTCGGCACGGCGCAGATCGCCGCGGGCGAGCGCGAGCAAGGCTCGGCCACGCTCGCGGCGGCGATCAAGGATCGCTCGCTGCGCGCCGACGCGCTCTTCAACCGCGGCAACAGCGCGCTGGCGGCGAAGGCGTTCGATCACGCCGTGCGCGACTACGTCGACGCGCTGAAAGCGAACCCGCACCACGCCGCGGCCAAGCGCAATCTCGAGATCGCGCTGATGCGCCGCGACCAGCAGCAGCGCGCCTCGTCGGGCGGCCAGCGCAACCAGCCGGGGAGCAACAAGAATCAGCCGCAGCAGGCGCCGTCGCAGGGCGGCAAGCAGCAGCCGCAGGCCGGCCGTCCCGATCTCGACGCGCTTCTGCGCAGCGTGCAGCAGCAGGAGCAGGAAGAGCTGCGGCGGATGAAAGCGAGGGCCGGGGAGGCACGAGTCGGGTGGTGAGGCGCGCCGCGCTCGCCGTCGTCGTGCTGCTCGCCGTCGCCGCGTCGTCGCGCGCGAACGATCTGATGGTCGACTCGCGCTCGATCGAGATGAACGACCTGCTCACCATCACCGTCTCGCTCGAAGGCACCTTCGCCACCGTCGACAGCGTGAGCGTGCCGCTGGCGAATCTCGCCTTCGTCGGCGAGCCGTGGGTCTCGTCGGAGTTCGCCTGGATCAACGGCGACGTGGTGCGGCGGAAGATCTTCCGCTTTCGCGCGCGGCCACTCGCGCCGGGGCCGGCGCGCGTCGGGCCGCTGGTGCTGACGTCCGAGGATGGCCAGCAGGAGACGCTGAACGCACTCGGCGTGCAGGTGACGGCCGGCCGCGTCTCCGGGTCGAACGATGCCGAGACGGTGCTGCGCGAGCTGATCGCCACGGGACGCGATCCGTTGTTCGTCGTGGCGGAAGTCGACAAGAGCAGCGTCTACGTCGGCGAGCCGGTGGTGATCACCTGGATGCTCTACAACGCGGCCACGGTGCAGCAGTGGCAGATCGCGAACGTGCCGAAGCTGGCCGACTTCTGGACCGAGGAGCTGTCGCTGAAGAACGACCTGCCGGAGCGCGTCTATGTCGGCGACGTGATGATGCAGCGCATCCCGATCCGCCGCGCGGCGCTGGTGCCGCTGCGCTCCGGCACGCTGCGCGTCGAAGGGATGACGCTCGAGGCGTCGGTGATGCGGCGGACGCGCAGCGGTCCGTTCTCGATGTTCGAGGGTGAGCTGACCGAGACCAGTTTCACCTCGGCCGGCGTTGACGTCACGGCGAAGCCGCTGCCGCCCGGCCCGCCGGTGGATGTGGTGGGCGATCTCGCCCTCGACTGCCAGCCGCCGCTGCAGCGCAACGGCGGGCCGGTGGTGCTCAACGTCATCCTTTCCGGAAGAGGGCATGTCCGTGCCGCTACACCTCCGCACTTCAGTACGTCCGTCGATGGGGAAGTGCAGATGGAAGGAGGTGAGGTGACGGTCGCGCGCGAAGAAGGCGTGCTCTCACTGACGCGACGCTGGCGGTATCTGATCTTTCCGCGCAGCGCCGGCATGCTCGACATCCCGCCGCTGGTGATGACTTCGTTCGCGCCGGCGCTCGGGCAGCGGAAGGAGCTGCGGTGCGAGGGCTCGACGCTGACGGCGCGCACCAGCGGCGCGGTCGCTGCGCAGCACCGGGTCGAGGACGCGCCGCCGGAGCCGGGCCTGCGCACGCGGTGGGTGCCGTGGCTCGCCGGGGCGATGTTGCTCGCGCTCTTCCTCGCCCTGGCGGTGCCGCCGCTGCGGCGCACTCTCGCGCTGCGGCGCGAGGTGGAGTCGATGGTGCGCGAGCGGAGCGCGTCGGAGATTCGGGCGAGCGTCGAGGCGCGCGTCGACGGCGCGGCGCTGCTGCGCGAGCCGAGCGAGCGCGGCGACGCCTATCGCGCGGTGCGCTCGCTGCTCGAGGCGGCGGAGCGCGACCGCGACATCGCCGTCGATGCGGAAGAGGAGATCGAGCGGCGGCTGCGCGAGTTGCTTATCCTGTCGCGATGAAGCCGCAGCCGACTCTCCGGACCGAACGACTGACGCTCCGCCCGATGACGCTCGCCGACGCGCCGCGCCTGCACGAGCTGGTCGACGACTACGACATCGCCCTCAACACGCTGGTCATCCCGCATCCCTATCCCGCGGGCATGGCCGAGGAGTGGATCGCCGGACATGCGCAGCAGTACGAGGAGGATCGCACGCACCACTTCGCCATCGACGACGGCCAGTTCGCCGGCGTGATGTCATTGATGATGAAAGGCGACGCCATCGGCGAGCTCGGATACTGGGTCGGCAAGCCGTACTGGGGCCGCGGCTACGCCTCCGAAGCGGCGGGCGCGCTGATCCGCTACGGCTTCGAAGAGTGCAACCTCCACCGCATCTTCGCCTGCCACTACACCCGCAATCCGGCTTCAGGCCGGGTGATGCAGAAGAACGGAATGACGTACGAAGGCACGCTCCGCCACCACGTAAAAAAGTGGGACGAGTACCTCGACATGGCGTTCTACGGAATCCTGCGCGACGAGTGGGTGGGCTGACATCGGGGACCGACCGGAGGCCTCCGGCGGCTGGGGCCGAGGGCCCCAGACCCCATTGGTTGGCCTAGCCTCCGCGACACAGTGTCGTGAGCTCGGAAGGCAGTGTCGCGGAGGCTAGGCCAACAGACGGGGTCCGGGGCCCGTGGCCCCGGCCGCCGGAGGCCCCTCGTCGTCCTCAGATCCGTCGCGCGCCACTAGCAGTCGTCGTCGACGGCGGCGACCAGCTCCGCGCTCTTTGCGGCGAGCGCGCCGGGGCGCGCGGCGGAGGAGAGGAAGAGAGTCGGGTGCCACTCCCACGATACGCCGCTGAGATCCACGATGAGATCGAGGCGGCCGTCGTGATCGAGATCGCCGGCAAAGTGCACTTCGATGCCGGGGACGATCTCTGGAGCCTCCGACAGCGCGCGTACCGCGGAGAGTTGCTGCGAGGTCCCGCCGGTTTGCATTATCAGCGTGCAGTCGACCACGCCGTCGCGATCGGGCTTGTTCGCGCAGTCGAGCCGCAGCGTCGACTCGATTCCGTCGAAGGCGATCTTCAGCGGCGCGCCGGCGGCGACGTGCGAGGGCGAGGGCGCGGCGGTGAAGACCATGCCCGGATGCAGGCGCGCGCCGCGCAGCAGGAAGACGTTCCGCTCGACGCCGGCGGCCCTGATGTCGATCCCGTCGGAGTCGCGATCGTCGTCGTGAAACCGCGTCGCCGAGATCGCTACCGGCTGCAACATGCAGCGCGAAGCGTCGTCGCCGCAGACGAGCGCGAGAAAGTGCGCGCCGGATGTCGCGCGGACTTCGTCGGCGTGAAACGGCGCCGTCACCAGCAGCTCGTCGCCGCGGGCGACGAACGGCAGCAGGAAGAGAAGCCCGAGCAGCAGCGCGATCCAGCGTTCGAGTCGATAGTTCGTTTCCATCGCACGTTCATTGGAACGCGCGAATGTGGCGATGGTGTGGCGAAGCTCAGGGTTTTGCGCGCGCGTCACGACGCCGGGCCGCAGCGGTACGCCTTGCCGGAGATGTGCAGCGGTTTGACGGTGACGCTGTCGTTGAAGACGATCGTGTCGCCGCCGAGCTGTTTCACTTTCAGCTTCGCCTCGTTCCGCACGCGCGCGAACAGCTTCGCCTGCGTGAGCTCCGTCTGAACCGTGGCGATGCTGTCGACCGTGCCGAGGAACTGGCACTGCGCGACCATGTTCGCATCCGCCTCCTTGATGTCCGCTACCTCGGCCGGAGAGACATGCGAGCACGCCGCGCACGCGGCGAGAAGAAGCGCAGGCACGAGACGTTTCATGCGCGCAGATGATTACAAAAATGCGCCGATCGACACCTCACGGTTTGCGCGCGCGAAACCCGCGTGCGCTGCTTTCGAAACGCGTGAAGCCCGACTCCAGCAGCGCGGATCGCGCCGGCAGGGTGAGCTCCGCGCCGACCACTTCCACCGCGTCGTACGGCTCGTGCAGGGCGATCATCTCCAGCAGCTCGGCCCAATGCTCGCGCGTCGGGTGATCGGGCAGCGCGCGGAAAATCGTGACGGTGATGTGCGGCCACTCGAGCGAGGCACGCCAGGCATTCTCCGCGGCGATCCGGTTGGGTGGCGAGTCGACCACCCAGACCGGAAGGCGGAAGGCGAGCTTGTCGAGGCGATCCCCGAAGTCGGGGTCGAGGACGACGGCGACCGAGCGCACCGCCGTCCTCCTACGCGGCTACTGCCAGCCGCACTGCTTTCCCTGATTCTGCTGATCGAGCCACGTCAGCAGCGGGCGGAAGTAATCGATGATGGCAGTGGCGTCCATCTGCCGCTGTCCGGTGAGCGCCTCGAGCGCCTCCGGCCACGGCCGGCTCGCGCCCATCTCCAGCATCTTGTTCAGCCGCGCGCCCGCTTCCTGATTGCCGTAGATCGAGCAGCGGTTGAGCGGACCCTGATAGCCGGCGATCTGGCAGAGCGCGCGGTGGAACTGGAACTGGAGAATCCGGGCGAGGAAGTAGCGCGCGTACGGCACGTTCGCGGCGATGTGGTACTTCGCGCCCGGATCGAACAGCTCCTCGCCGCGCGCGTCGGCCGGGGCGATGCCCTGATACTGCCGCCGCAGCGCCCACCACGACTTGTTGTAATCCGACGGCGGCGTCGCGCCGGAGAAGACGCCCCAGCGCCACTTGTCCATCAGCAGTCCGAAGGGAAGGAAGGCGATCTTGTCGAGCGCGTCGCGCAGCAGCAGCGGAATGTCCGCCGACGCCGGCGGCTCCTTGTCGAGCAGCCCGATCTTCACCAGATATCCCGGCGTCACGGACAGCGCGATCGTGTCGCCGATCGCCTCGTGGAAGCCGTCGTTCGCGCTGTTGCGATAGAGGTACGGCTGCTGGTCGTACGCGCGCTGATAGAAGTTGTGGCCGAGCTCATGATGGATGGTCGTGAAGTCCTCGGCGTTCTTCTCGATGCACATCTTGAGGCGCAGGTCTTCGACGTTGTCGATGTCCCAGGCGCTCGCGTGGCAGACCACGTCGCGGTCGCGCGGCTGCACGAACATCGAGCGCTCCCAGAACGTCTGCGGCAGCTTGGCGAATCCCAGCGAAGTGAAGAACCCTTCGCCGGTACGCACCATCGCCAGCGCGTCGATGTCTTTCCGCTTCTCGAGGATCTTGGTGAGGTCGTAGCCGGCGCTCGTCTTCGGCGGCGCGACCACGTCGTAAATGTTGCCCCATTCCTGCGCCCAGATGTTCCCGAGGAGATGCGCGGGAATGGGCTGATTCGGCGGCACCACTTGAGGGCCGTATTTCTTCGTGAGATTCCAGCGCACGTAGCAGTGCAGCGAGTCGTACAGCGGCTTGACCTGTCCCCAGAGACGATCCATCTCCGCGGCGAAGGCATCGGGCGGCATGTCGTAGTTCGAGCGCCAGAGCGCGCCGACGTCGGAGTAGCCGAGCTCGCGCGCGCCCTGGTTCATCAGCGCCACGTAGCGCGTGTAGCGCTCGCGCATGGGCGGCGACACCGTGTGCCAGCCGCGCCACGCCTCGAGTTGCTTCTGCGGATCGCGGCTGGTGCGGAGGATGTTCGAGATCTCGTTGATGTCGAGACAGTCGTCGCCCGTTTTTCCCGGCGGGCAGTACTTGCCGGAGCCGTACATCCCTTCGAGCTCCGACCCGATGCGCGCCAGCTCGGCGGTGAGCGCCGGATCGGACGGGCCGGGCGAGGTGAGCGAGAGCTTGATCAGGTTCAGCTTCCGCCGCGTGTCGTACGGCAACTGCAGGTCATCGAAGCGCGCGGCCTGCTTCGCCAGCTCGACGCCGGCGTTGATCAGCCGCTCGTTCTCACGCGCGGAGATGATCTGCGTGTCGTAGGTGATGTAGGTGGACTGCACCCACGAGGCGCGCTGCTGATCGATGTTCAGCTGCGCGAGCCGCGCTTCCGCGTCGGCGACGAAACGCTCCGCCTCTTCGGCGGTCGGTCCGGCCGGCGCGGGCGGTGTGGCCGGTGTCGCGGGAGCGGCGGTCGTCTCCGCGGTGGCCGCGGATGCGGTCGTGTCGACAGGAGTGGCGGCGGGTGTGGTGGTGGTCGTGGTCGAGCAGGCGGTGGTGAGGATGAGCGTCGTCAGGATGCCGACGATGA